>JALCRK010000011.1 GCA_022652485.1 Sphingobium sp. | reverse complement strand
GCCGCACTGTGCGAAACAGCATTTATTCCATCGTCATTGAGCATCGTTGCCATCCCACTGCCAATCATGACAGGGTCATTGGCTCAATAATGGGCCTCGTCCATGTGGGGTGCTCGCATCGCTAACGTTGGAATTGGTAATCTCTCTCCCTCAATCGTGGAGGATGAGTTTTATTCCGTCCACTGAAGGTCCACTTAGAACCGCTGCCTCCAACATTGCATAAGTGTTTTGAAATGGCCGCGACGAAGTGCTCCCCAGATGATCTCGTTGCTTTCCTGCCGCCCCAACAGTCTGGGCTCAAGCGTGGCAAGGATAGCAGAAAATTCAGCCGACGGCATGTCACGAAACATATTAAATACGCCGTGAAAACCGAACTCCGTTCCAATCTTTTCCATGCGCTCGTAAGCAAATTGTCGGGCCAGGTGCTCCGGCGCAAAACGCAAGGCATGAGTTTGCTCAAGGTATTCTCTATAATGGCGACAAATTAAAACGTCTTCTGGTTCACCATTTTTTAGAGGCAAATTTCGACAAGCTTCAAGAAGCTTCTTTGACCTTAATGAAAAGCCTCCGTTTCCCACGACATACCGATCAGAAAAATGAGGCCATGGCGCACCAATATAATCGTAATCCAAGAATTTATCTTGCCACCGAAAACCATCAAGAATATATCCATCCCATTGCACCAATAAAGCATGAGTGGTTCTTATATATCTCGCCAAATCTTTGATAATAAATTTCGAATAATCCTCTCTTGATTTTATAGGGTTTATCATCTCAAATTCCACACCTTCCATTATTTGAGATGGAAATCGATCTGATAAAAGCAAAATAGAACCAAAACTCGCTTCATCTTGGCATTTTTTTATAGCCCTAATAGTTGCATTTATAGCAACACTTGTTACCGCAACTAATGTGACATCTTTTATATGATTATTATTATAGTTCATCTTTTTATATTTAAAATTTCAAAAGACACGAATCTGAAGATTCCAGAAAAAGCGAGCTATAATAGGGATCTATATAACCATTACCTATCCATCTTTCTCGAAAACATTTTAGCTCATTCTGGAACCGCTTACGGTTTTCGCCCACGTGATCACTACCCCGGGAAATCGACTCATGATGGATTAGCCGAGCTTCTGCTACAAACACATTCCGCAACCCTCTCTGTTGGAGCCTTAAACAGAAATCGACATCGTTAAATGCAACAGCAAAGGATGCCTCATCCAATCCTCCAATGGAGAAATAGGCATCGCGGCGCACAACCAGACAAGCCGCTGTTACAGCAGAAACCGTTCGTGTAACACTATGCCAAGAAAAAAAATTGCCGTCCTCGGGCCGGCAGCCCCTTGCGAGATGACCCGCCGCCCCACCTATTCCCACCGCCACTCCAGCATGCTGAATAGCGCCATCCGGGTATACCAACATTGCCCCCACAGCTCCCACACAGGGC
This sequence comes from Sphingobium sp., assembly GCA_022652485.1. Classification (GTDB taxonomy): domain Bacteria; phylum Pseudomonadota; class Alphaproteobacteria; order Sphingomonadales; family Sphingomonadaceae; genus Sphingobium. The sequence continues at coordinate 69,977 of JALCRK010000011.1, read as the reverse complement.
TGAGCTGCGTAGCGTACCATTGTCGCAAGCCAGTCCCCATCCAGCGCTTCGACGTCGTTATTCAAGAGACATAGCACATCACCAGACGATTGCCGCGCCGCCATGTTGTTTAATTGTGAGTAATTAAAAGGCCTACTATCCCTGATAATATGCACTTTCTTATTCTTAGACAGACTGTCGATAAAATGTACAGCATCGGGCTGAGTGCTCCCATTATCAACTATAATTATTTCACAATCTGCCGGATAATTTAAAATATTTATGCTATCAATACACTTTTTTAGTAAAAAAAATTGATCTTTTGTAGGGATAATTATAGTAACTTTAGGCCAAAAATTAATTTTATTTTTATATATATTTAATATATTTTTTTTATTTGTAGATAAATCGTCGTATGCATTATTTATAATTTTATTTTTGTTATTTATATTCTTATTCTCACATTTTCCTTCCTCATCGATATGAGTAATTATATATGGTATATGAAAAGGATCATTATATTTAATATTTATGGCAATATCTAATATAAGTTCAGAAAAAGATTCAACGAAGGAATTTTCCGAATTCATTTTTTGAGCAGCGTTAAGCCCGCATGACCCTCTAAATACACAAGATTCAATCAAATAGTCTTGTGAAATATAAAGCAATGGATCCCAATTGCCCTTAATCCACGGCCTACATCTATTACCATTGCAAATTTCATCACTATCCCAATAGACAATTTCATGAGCTACGCTGGCATGGCAGGCCTTTGCTAACATTGGCGCAGTTCGTGAGGAAATAAGCGATCCAGCCCGAATAGGGAATATCCACTTTTTTGACGGATCGCCATCGGCAATGATAGTCCTCAAGGTTGCAAAGATGCTTAATTTCGATGACAAGGATCGGCAACCATCAAATATTAAATTTTGAACCCAAACATCTATATCAGGACCAAAGGCTTGCCTGATACTATCTACTGTTCGCGTTGCCTTTACTAAATCGCCACCATTGTCCAAAACTAGGAAAATTGGTCGAACACATTCTTTATTTGATTCAGAATTGATTGTCAGATCTAGGGCGATTTTTGGTTCAGAAATGGATATCCATCTCTCATAATACCTATAATTCATTGAAGCGCTTTTATTTAGCTTATTCCACGCTCTCACTCTCTTGTTTTTAATAATATCAAATATTGCATCGATGGTATCAATCCAAGAATATTCCCATGACAGCTTTAAAATTGAAAATAGTGCTGCACAACTTCTCCAAGGATTAGAGCGACATGATGAAAAGATTGACATAAATTACCTACAACACTAAAATATTATATACGTATTCATATTCGACATGATTGGCCTTATGTGATAAAATCTTCAAATATAAATCTTGCTACAAGTTTGATAAAACGCCTTTTTTCGGCCATTAGTATTACCGATTACTTAGAGCTTAACGCGATTGATTATTCAGTAGCGCTTTATAAAAATTAAAACATTTAGTTATTAATTGCGCATATGCGTAATTCATGCGTGGACGTAGCCTACCCCTCGGTCAAACGTTACTCAAATAAAAATCCTGAGCTTCATCGACACGGTCGAACTGCGTAAGCCGCCCCGCGTTTAGAACAGCGGCACGCGTGCAATGGTTGCGGATATAGTGCGCATCGTGGGACACGATAATGATAGCGCGATCGGCCCGTCGTTCAAACAGCTCATGGTGACACTTCTCGTGGAATCTTGAGTCACCGACAGCGATGACTTCATCAACCAGAAAACAGTCGAACTCGACAGACATCGAAATAGCAAAGGCCAGCCGTGCTCGCATACCCGATGAATAGGATCGCATCGGCTCGTGTAGATACGAACCAAGTTCTGAAAAGCTTTCGACAAAATCATAGGTTGATTCGGGCTGGACACCGTATACGCGACAGATAAATCGGATATTATCATATCCTGTGAGCGCGGTCTGGAATGCCCCTCCGAAGGCCAGCGGCCAAGATACACTCATAGTCCTTCGAATTTGGCCGCGTGTCTGCCGCTCGGCGCCACTAATTAGACGGATCAAGGTTGATTTGCCTGACCCGTTGCGACCTAAGATGCCCAACTTCTCCCCTTTACGAACGGAGAGATTTATCGACTGCAAAACCGTCCGATTGCTTCTCCGTACGGGGTACACTTTGGACACATTTTCTAGCTCAATCATTCGGGGACCACGTTGCGACTAACAGCGCGCACCTTTGCCATCGCAAATAAAGTCAAAACAGAACATACGGATATTAAATAATACATATTATAATGAGCAATAAAGCGTGATCCAAAATAACCTTCTCGTACCATTTCAACACCATGGACCATCGGAATGAAAAGCACCAAGTCCTGAGCGGCTTTGGGCAAGGCGTCAACCATGAACGCGGCGCCAGAAAGAGGGAACAACAAATAGGCGGCTGGGTGCCAAAGTTTTTCTACAATTTCGCTTTGTTCTGAAAGAGCGCCGAGGAGCATAGCGATTGCCCACCCGAACCAAGCCAGCAAACCCCAACCTAGGAGAACCTCAAGCAAGTCCTCAGGCGGATCCAACCAGCCGATGGAAATAAAAAATATTGACAACACCACAAATGACACTGATGCTCCCGCCATCTCGAGAACAAGCCGCGATACAAAAATGTCTATTACCTTTACGTTTTTATGAAACATTAACGACAAACTAGGAAGAATGGCTCCGATACAGCGATGGGGCATATTTCGCCATAATAATACACTACTGTAACCCGTAAGTGCAAAGGCAACTATCGGCAAATTGGAACCGTGTACTGCCTTGGTGATCGTCCACAAAGTGGTAATCCCGACAGTGAAGAGCATTGGCTCCACAAAAAGCCAAAGAAATCCAATGTTATGGCGCCCGTAACGTGTTAAAATTTCACGTGCTAACAGAGCAGCCACTACGCGTCGTTGGATCGTCAGAGATCGATATAGGCCTCCATCGCTCACCTGCGGAGAGGATGAATATTCAGGCATTAGTCTCTATGCTCCCTGATCCCGGTGAGCAGCATGGTTAGAACTCCCCAAGCCACTAAGCCCATCGCTAACGCTGCCAATATCCCCCGCCAGCGCCTTGGTTCCAGCGCGTCATCGGGCGTGTTAGGCTGCACGATCCGCTCCACATATGCCTGCTTTCGCTGCGCCTCATTGCGTGCATCCTGTAGCGAAGCCAGAGCTCCCGCCAAATTCTTATCCGCAAACTGGCTTTCAAGCGCCAAGCGCTGATATTGCGCAGCAGTGGAAGAAAGCGATTTGCGATCGCCAGCCACCTTGCCCAGCTGCTCGTCAATCTCGCCAGATAGCTCTGCCGCGCGCGTATCCAGCACCTCGATCTGGGGGTTTTGCGGCGCGAACTTGCGCAGCTCGCGCAACTGGGTCTTGGTCACAATCAGCTCGTCCTGGATCTTAGAGATCATCTGGAGCTGCACTGCCGCCTGCTTCTCAGGATCTACCACCCCTTCACGGTTGCGATAGGCCGACAGCGCCAGCGCGGCCGCCCGCGCTTTTTCCTTCGCCTCATCCACTTCGGCCTGAGCGAAGCGGATCAAGTCCTGCCGCCCACGCGTATTCAGCTGATTGACAGTCGCCTCTGCCATCTCAAGCAAGCGCTCATTGATAAGGCGCGCCTCCTGCGGGCTGTAAGCACGCACAGTAAGCGTGGTGATCGACGACGTCGTGTCGTGATCGACCTTCACCTTCTTCTGATAATATTTGTAGAGATCCTCGAACGTGTCACCCGAACCCAGCGAATTGAACCGATCGAAGATCGAGATATTCCCGTCCGAATAGGCCTTTTCGAATGCCTTGTTCCGATTGAGCGCCTCGAGCGCATCACGCGACACCACATAATCCTGCGCGGCGAAAATTTCGTCCCCGCCATTCGTGAAGCCAGTCGATTTCAACAGAACGCCCAGCCCTGTGGTCGCGGGCTTGTCCGGACTGCGCACAACAAAGCGCGATTCCGAGATATACACATCCGATGCAAAAAGGCCGAAATACAGAACAGCGATGGTCGTCGGAATAACCACCGTGATCCAGAACAAGGGACCAAAACTTTTCAGTTTGCCGATCAGTCTTTCAGGAATCGACACACCTATAGCGGGGTCCCGTCCCGACAATCCCTGATAACCGATATCAACCTCGGAACCGATGCGAGGGCTATCCATGTCTCTTAACCATGCTGCATTTCATGCGCGCCGTCCTACCCTTCGCGGCAGAGCCTGTCCAGAGAGCTTTGCCGCAAGACTGCTCATCCCGTCGAATGCCTCATGCCCGCAAAACTATGTGCATTGCTACAGTGACAATCCACTGGACTTCAGTGGTCATTCGAGCATCCGTATTGTCAGCAAAAACCAGTGGAAACTGAACATGTTCGATAGCTATCAAGTACGATTTTCATTTACAGGCCAAGGCATCCCTCAAATACCCAACGGAAGTATTGAAACCTCACATCAACCCTCCGCAAATCAGGTCGTGTCCACGAGCGGAAATGTTTTCAACGCCCTGATCGATGCCAACATTTTAAGTCCGGAATGGATGCAACTTGCGGATCGCACACGCTACACGTGGGCCTTCATCGTCGAGCGCACCTGCCATCGCTGCCCCCCCCCATGTAGCAGATGACAGGCGTCTGGCCGCGATGACTGGCGTGCGCCGCTCCGATCTCATCGCGCTAGAATGGCCCGAAGTCGGATAATCCACGATCAAGCGCCTAACTCAAAAATGTCCTGAATACCCAGCAAGGCCATGAAGCCCATGTTGACAGCTTTTCCCGATAAATTCCCGTTTCGGGGGAATTGGTGCGGAGAGATATTGACGCAGCCTCAACGTCGTGGCACCGAAACGCGCTCGCGGGAATGCGAAATCGCGCGGGTGTAGCTCAATGGCAGAGCAGAAGCTTCCCAAGCTTACGACGGGGGTTCGATTCCCCTCACCCGCTCCAGCCGCTCCGGCGCAGCCGCCCCCACTGGCCTCAGCCTTCCACCAGCCCCAAAATCCGCTGCGCCTGCTTCAGATGCGGCGCGTCGATCATCTTGCCGTCGAGCTGGAACGCGCCTGAGTCCGGATTGGCGGCGAAGGCATCGACGATCGCCCGCGCCTGCGCGATTTCCTCCGCACCCGGCGTGAAGGCGGCGTTGATCACCGGCACCTGGGCAGGGTGGATCGCCATCATGCCGGTAAAGCCGTCGCGCCGCCCCCGCGCCGCATAGGCTGCAAGGCCATCCAGGTCCGAAATCGCGGGATAGACTGTCTCGATCGCGGGGATATCGGCGGCATGGGCGCCAAACAGCGTCAGCGCGCGAACCATTTCATAAGGCGGCGTATAGCGCCCGTCGGCCTCGCGGCTGGAACTCGCACCGATGGCGGCGGGCAGATCCTCCGCGCCCCAGGTCAGCCCGATGAGATGCTGCGCGACTTGCGCGTAGCTGCCGAGCTGAAACACCGCCGCCGGGGTCTCCGTGGCAATGGGGAGAATCGGGACCGCGGCATCGCCCATCATGGTGCACAGACGCGCGACGCTGATCGCGCCTTCGGCCTTGGGCAAAATCACGGCATCCGGGCGCGCGGTCAGGATGGCGGCGAGATCGAACTCCGCGAGGCCGCTTGTCAGAGGATTGATCCGCACGATCGTCGTGACGGGGCGCGGCCCCGCCAGAGCGTCGCTTGCCGCCGCGCGCGCCTCTCCCTTGCGGGACGGCGCGACGCTGTCCTCAAGGTCGAGGATGATCGCATCCGCGCCGCTTGCCGCGGCCTTGGCGAAACGCTCCGGCCGGTCGGCGGGCACGAAGAGGAGCGAGCGCAGCCTCATGACTTCGCCTTCAGCAACGCGCTGCGCAGACATTCGCACACCACCTCGTCGCGCTGGTTGAGCATCTGGTGCTTCCAGGTGACGATGCCCTGGCCGGGGCGGGATTTGCTCGGCCGCAGCTCCACCACCTCGCTGGTCGCGCGCAGCGTATCGCCGAGGAACACCGGCTTGGGCATCACCAGCTTGTCATAACCGAGGTTGGCGATCAGCGTGCCGAGCGTCGTCTCGCCCACGCTCAAACCCACCATCAGCGAAAACGTGAAAGTGCCGTTGACGAGGATCTGCCCGAATTCGGACGCCTTCGCCGCCTCGGCGTCGATATGCAGCGGCTGCGGATTGTGCGTCATCGTGCTGAACAGCAGATTATCCGTCTCGGTCACGGTGCGGCGGATCGGATGCTCGATCCGGTCGCCCACCTGCCATTCGTCATAAAATTTGCCGGTCATCCCTCACTCCCGCTCGGCACCACCTTCGCCAGCAGCGCCTCCACCTCGACCTGCGCGCCCGCAGAGACGAGCAGCTCCGCCACCACGCCATCGAACGGCGCAACGAGGCCATGTTCCATCTTCATCGCTTCGAGCGTCAGCAGCTTCTGGCCCTTGGCTACCGCATCGCCCGCCTTCACGTCCACGGCTATCACGCGGCCCGGCATCGGGCTCAATATCACGCCGTCGCCCGCATGTCCGGATGCGCCGGCATCGACCCGCCAGGGCTCCAGCCGCCAGACCTGCCCGCCTTCCGCCACCAGCATGGAGGGCGCGGGCTCCTCGGCGCCGGGGCCATGCAGCAACACCTCGCAAGGCGCGCCATCGAGCAGGAAGTGCGCGCTCCGCTTGTCCGGCGCGTTGAGGCGAAAACCGCTGAGCAGCGAGCGCGGCGCCATCGCCATCGCGGCTTCCGTCAGCGCGCGGTCCGATGGCCGCTCGGGCGGCATCAGCGCCTCGCCCTCGCGCGCGATGAGACCCGTGTCGACCGTGCCGCCCGCAAAATCGGGATGGGCGAGCGCCTTCACGAGAAAGCCCGCATTGGTCCGCACCGGCCACACCGCGCTGTCCTCCAGCATCGCCGCCAGACGGCCACGCGCCTCGTCCCGCGTATCTCCATGCGCGATCACCTTGGCGATCATCGGATCGTAGAAGGGCGAAATCTCCGCGCCCTGGGTCACGCCGGTATCGATGCGGCCGCTTGTCGCAGCCTCCAGATGGAAGACATCGAGCGTACCCGTGCTGGGAAGAAAACCGCGCGCCGGATCCTCGGCATAAAGCCGCGCTTCCATTGCCCAGCCGTTGATCGAAAGCTGATCTTGGCGTTTCGGCAGTGGTTCCCCGCTCGCGACGCGGAGCTGCCATTCAACCAGATCCTGCCCGGTGATCTCCTCCGTCACCGGATGCTCGACCTGAAGCCGGGTGTTCATCTCCATGAACCAGATCCGGTCCGGCTTGAGGCCTTCCGACGCATCGGCAATGAACTCGATCGTCCCCGCGCCGACATAATCGACTGCGCGTGCAGCCGCCACCGCCGCCGCGCACACGGATGCCCGCGTCGCCGCGTCCATGCCCGGCGCGGGCGCTTCCTCGATCACCTTCTGGTGCCGCCGCTGGAGCGAGCAATCCCGCTCGAACAGATGCACGACATTGCCGTGGCTGTCACCGAACACCTGCACCTCGATATGCCGGGGCGAGAGGATATATTTCTCGATCAGCACGCGATCGTCGCCAAAGCTCGCCGCCGCCTCGCGCTGGCAACTGCCAAGCGCATCGGCGAAGTCCGCCGCCGCGTCGACCCGCCGCATTCCCTTGCCGCCGCCACCCGCGACCGCCTTGATCAGGACCGGATAGCCGATCGCATCCGCTTCCCGCTGCAACCGCTCGCCAGACTGATCCGCGCCGAGATAGCCCGGCGTCACCGGCACGCCTGCGGCGATCATCCGCTCCTTGGCCGCATCCTTCAAACCCATCGCCGTGATGCTGGAGGGCTTCGGGCCGACCCAAATCAGCCCGGCATCGATCACGGCTTGCGCAAACTCCGCATTTTCGGAGAGGAAGCCATAGCCGGGGTGGATTGCCTCCGCCCCGCTCGCCTTCGCCGCCGCGATGATCCGCTCGCCTTGCAAGTAGCTTTCCCGCGCGGCAGACGGCCCGATATGCACTGCCGCATCGGCAGAGCGCACATGCAACGCATTGGCGTCCGCATCCGAATAGACCGCGACCGTGCGGATGCCCATCCTGCGCGCGGTGCGTATGATCCGGCAGGCAATCTCGCCGCGATTGGCGATCAGAATGGATCTAATCATGCAACTTCCCGATCATTTTGCAATTGACAGTACCGCCGTGCGCGTCACACTTCTCCACGGCGGAAAGGGGCACGAAACAGGGAGATAGCTTCCATGCGTCCTATTGCCGCCGCGCTGTGCGCCATGCTGGCCTTGCTCTGGGTTCCAGCTGCCGCTGCCACCACCATCATCAACACCGGCAGCTACGACTCCGGGTTCGGATATGTGTTTGGCTCGACGGGCCTTGCGCCGGGCAAATACCGCTTCACGCTGGATTTCACCTCTCCGGCCGCAGTCGATTTCGGTTATGTCGAAAAGACCACTGTCACCAACATCTTTTGCAATGACCCCGATCTCGGCGTCTTTTACTGCGGCGGCAACGATGTGCCGACCCTCTATGACTTCACTCCCAACGGCGCGGGGCATTATCAGACCATCGTCACCGTGGGCCGCCCGCGCACCATCCCGGTCCACGACGGATTCACGGACAGGTATGAGGAGTTCGAAACCTGTTGCTCGTACAATTTCGACTTCGAAGCCGATAAGCGTGGCAGCTACACCCTCTCGGTCGGCAATGTGCCGGAACCCTCGATCTGGGCGCTGATGGTCCTTGGCCTGGGAGCGGCGGGCCATGCGATGCGGCGTCGGAGGGCGGCGGACGGACTCGCCCCGCAGCCCGCCCTCGGCTAGCTCCCTCACATCCTGAACACCCCGAAGCGGGGCGCCTCCGGTATCGGTGCGTTCAAACACGCCGCAAAGGCCAGCCCCAGCACATCGCGCGTCTGCGCCGGGTCGATCACGCCATCGTCCCACAGCCGCGCGGTGGCGTGATAGGGGTTGCCCTCTTCCTCATATTTCTGGCGGACGGGCGCCTTGAACGCCTCGGCCTGCTCCGGCGTCCAGCTCGCCGCGTCGCGGTGCACCGTCGCCAGCACGGACGCCGCCTGCTCGCCGCCCATCACGCTGATGCGCGCATTGGGCCAGGTGAACAGGAAGCGCGGGGAATAGGCCCGCCCGCACATGCCATAATTACCCGCGCCAAAGCTGCCGCCGATCAGCACCGTCACCTTGGGCACGCTCGCGGTCGCCACCGCCGTCACCAGCTTGGCACCGTTCTTGGCGATGCCCTCCGCCTCATATTTCCCGCCGACCATGAAGCCGGAGATGTTCTGGAGGAACAGCAACGGCACCCGCCGCTGGCACGCCAGCTCGATGAAATGCGCGCCCTTGACCGCGCTTTCGCTGAACAGCACGCCGTTGTTGGCGAGGATCGCCACCGGCATCCCCCAGATATGCGCAAAGCCGCACACCAAAGTGGTGCCATAATGCGCCTTGAACTCGTGAAACTCGCTGCCGTCGACGAGCCGCGCGATGACCTCGCGCACGTCATAAGGCGCGCGCACATCCTCGGGGATGATGCCGTATAATTCCTCCGCGTCATATTTCGGCGGGCGCGGGTCGGCCATGTTGATGTCTGGCCGAAAATCCTGCGGCAGGCTCGCCACAATATCCCGCACGATGCTGAGCGCATGTTCATCGTTATCCGCCAGATGATCGACCACGCCGGATTTCCTGGCATGAAGGTCGCCGCCGCCCAGATCCTCGGCGGAAATCTCCTCTCCGGTAGCGGCCTTCACCAGCGGCGGCCCGGCAAGGAAGATCGTGCCCTGATTGCGCACGATCACGCTCTCGTCGCTCATCGCGGGCACATAGGCGCCACCCGCGGTGCAGCTGCCCATCACGCAGGCGATCTGCGCGATGCCTTGCGCGCTCATGTTCGCCTGATTGAAGAAGATCCGCCCGAAATGATCCCGATCAGGGAACACCTCCGCCTGATTGGGCAGGTTCGCGCCACCGCTATCCACCAGATAGATGCACGGCAACCGATTGGCCTCGGCAATCTCCTGCGCGCGCAGATGCTTCTTCACCGTCAGCGGATAATAAGTGCCGCCCTTCACTGTCGCATCGTTGCAGGCGATCATCACCTGCCGCCCGGAGACGCGGCCCACACCCGCGATGATCCCCGCACCCGGCACCTCGTCGCTATAGAGACCGTTCGCGGCAAGCTGGCCGATTTCAAGGAAAGGCGAACCCAGATCGAGCAGCCGCTCCACCCGATCGCGCGGCAACAGCTTGCCCCGCGCCACATGCTTCTCCCGCGCCTTCTCATTGCCACCGCGCGCGGCTTGCGCCACTTTTCCGCGCAGCTCTTCGACAAGCGCCCGGTTATGTGCAGCCCGCACCTGTGCCGCCGGATCGTCGGCGTGATAGCTGGTGGAAAGTACAGGACCGCTCATGCCGGCTCCTTCTTGCGGATGAGATAACGATAGACGCCGACGCAGTTGATCGCCAGCAGCCCGATATTCTGCCAGCCGATCCCCTCGCTGTCCTTCTGGAAAAAGCCCCAGCCGATCAGCGCCACCGAGCTGGTGACGAACAGCACGAACGCCCAGCCGGTGATCCGCCGCCCGAGATCGAGCGACACCACCAAAGCCGCGATCAGCGCCGCCCCCGCGCCATAATATTGCAGGGCGGTGAGCAGGGTTTCGTTCATGCTTCACCCTTGTCATGCTGAACGTGTTTCAGCATCCATCCTTCCCCACCACCGGCCGGAGCCGAAGGCGGGGTGCGCAGGCGAGACACGCGCCTCGACTGCGCTGAAACAAGTTCACGGTGACGAGAACAGAAAATATCATTCATGCGCCGATCAGCTCCCGGCCGATCAACATGCGGCGGATTTCATTGGTTCCCGCGCCGATGTCGAGCAGCTTGGCATCGCGCATGTAGCGCTCGACTGGCCAGTCCTTGGTATAGCCCGCGCCGCCCAGCGCCTGCACCGCCTCGTTCGCGACCCGCACCGCCGCCTCGCTGGCGTAAAGGATCGCGCCGGCAGCGTCATAGCGCGTGGTCTTGCCCGCGTCGCACGCCCGCGCCACCGCATAGACATAGGCGCGCGCGCTATTGAGCGCGACTACCATATCCGCCACCTTCGCCTGCATCAGCTGAAACGTGCCGACGGGTTTGCCGAACTGCTTGCGCTCGCGCACATAGGGAATCACCACATCAAGGCACGCCTGCATAATCCCGAGCTGGATGCCGGAGAGCACCGTGCGCTCATAATCGAGGCCGGACATCAGCACCTTCACGCCGCCATTCAATGGCCCCATGATGTTCTCTTCGGGCACCTCGCAATCGTCGAACACCAGCTCCGCCGTCGGCGAGCCGCGCATACCCATCTTTTCGATATGCTGGCCGATGGAAAAGCCCTTGAAGCCCTTTTCGATCAGGAAAGCGGTGATGCCCTTCGATCCCGCGTCCGGCTCCGTCTTGGCATAGACCACCAGCACATCGGCATAGGGCGCGTTGGTGATCCAGAACTTGGTGCCGTTGAGGACATAACGGTCGCCCTTTTTCTCGGCCTTGAGCTTCATCGACACCACGTCCGACCCCGCGCCCGCTTCGGACATCGCAAGGCTGCCGACATGCTCGCCGGAGATGAGCCTGGGGAGATATTTCGCCTTCTGCTCGGATGAAGCCCAGCGGCGGATCTGGTTGATGCAGAGGTTCGAGTGCGTGCCATAGGACAGGCCAATGGAAGCGGACGCCCGCGCCACTTCCTCCTGCGCCACCACATGTTCGAGATAGCCGAGGCCCAGCCCGCCCCACTCTTCCTCCACCGTGATGCCGTGGAGGCCGAGCTCGCCCATCGCGGGCCACAACTCATGCCTCGGGAACCAGTCCTCCGCGTCCACCCGCTGGCTAAGCGGCGCAATCTTGTCATCGGCGAAGCGCCCGGCGCTATCCCGGATCATCCGCGCATTTTCAGACAGGCCAAGGTCAAGTTCGGGGAAGGCGCTCATCGATGCATCCTCTCAATATATGGGCTTGCGGCAGTAAGCCATAGGAAGGAGCGCGTGTGAAATTGATTTTTCATCCCTTTTATCATAGAGCCACTCTATGATTAGCAGGCAGCAGATCCGCCAGTTTCTTGCCGTCGTGGATGCAGGCAACTTCTCCCGCGCCGCCGCCGCCATCGGCCTCACCCAGCCCACCCTCTCCGCCGCGATCAACGAGCTGGAGCGCCAGATCGGCGCGCGTCTGTTCATCCGCGAGAAACGCGCCATCCGCCTCACCGCCGCTGGCAGCCGCCTGCTCCCGCTCGCCCGCAACATCGATCGCGATTTCCGCCTCGCCGAGCAGGAGACAGCGCGCACGCCCGCGCTCCGGCCGTTCGCGCGGATCGGCATCATCCCCTCGCTTGCCGACCATGTGGTGCAGCGGCTGGTCGCGGAACTGCAACGGGCGCACCTGATCGAGGTGCAGGAAGGCCGCGCCGCCGATCTGGAGCGCGGCCTGCTCTCCGGCAAGCTCGATGCCGCGATCAGCCTTGTCGAGCCGGGAATCGCAGACCGGCAGCGCGCCACACCGCTCTATACCGAACCTTACCGGCTGCTGCTTCCGGCGAACCACGAGCTGGCCGGGCAACCGCTCGTCAACGCGGTCGATCTCGCCAACCAGCCGATGATCGCGCGGCGCTCGTGCGAGCTGCTGGGCCGCACCAGCCAGTTTTTCACCGAGCGCGGCGTGCGCCCGCCCTTCTCGTTCAAGTCGCATAACGATCAGCGCGCGATCACGATGGTTGCGGCGGGCATCGGCGCGACGGTCGCCCCCGCCACCTTCCACCGCGAAGGCGTGGCCCAGCTCGATATGCAGGACTTCGATTTTCAACGCACGGTCGCCTTCCTGCTTCCCGCCTCGCGCAGCCTGGCGAAAGAAAGCGAGGAGGCGCTGCTCTCCGCCGCGCAGAACGCCGCGCGCACGATCCGCGCCCTCTCCGGATTGTAAGCGCCCGCAGCCCGCGCTAATCGCTAGGCCATGTTCCGCAAGCGCCCGCCCGCCCCCGCCGCCCTGCTCCCCGATGACGCCGATCAGCCCTCGGCGGCGCGCGCCAGGATCGGCAAGGACGTTTCCGCCAAGCTCTCGCGCAATCCGATGATCGAGCGGCTGGGCGATGCGCGGCTCGATCTGTTTCTCCGCCCCGATTTCGTCTCGGCGGAAGAGTGCGCGGCGCTGCGTGCGATGATCGACGCAGGCGCTCAGCCCTCGATCCTGTTCTCCGGCACGCAGGGGCCGGAATATCGCACCAGCCACAGCTGCCATATGGAGCGGAGCGATCCGATGGTGGAAAGGATCACGCAGCGCATCTGCGCGGCGATGGGCGTCCACCCCGATTATACCGAGACCTTGCAGGGCCAGCGCTACACCGCAGGCCAGGAATATAAGCCGCACTGGGACTATTTCCCCCAGAACGACACCTATTGGCCCCAGATGCGCGAGATGGGCGGCCAGCGCACCTGGACGGCGATGCTTTATTGCAACGATGTCGAGGCGGGCGGCGAGACGCAGTTCGTGACGATGGGCCTCTCGGTAGCGCCGAGGGAAGGCGCGCTGCTGGTCTGGAACAACATGGCGCGCGATGGCGCCCCCAACACGGACAGCGCCCATTGCGCCACCCCGGTGCGCGCGGGGTGCAAATATGTGCTCACCCAGTGGTTCCGCGAGCGGCGGTGGGTTTAAGCCGTTTGATCCGAAGCGCGCCCGTTTCGCTGCGTTTCGGATGTACCGCGCCAGGGCTGGCGCCCAACCCGAGATCAGCCGAAAAGGCGATCGCGAGAGAAGAAGCTCCTTTCTATTGGCTGAACCCGCCATTCCCGCCCGGTTCAGAACGAATCAGCGATAAGCGCATTATCGGCAGAACGTAGAAGCCGAACGAAATGCAGTATGGAGACAGACAATGCGTAAACTGATCCTCTCCGCCGCGATGGCCGCAACGGCGCTCGGCGGCATCAGCCTGCCCGCCGCCGCCTCGGCGCAGGACTGGCAATCCCGGCAAGAGCGCCGCGACGACAGGCGCGATGACCGCAGGGACGAACGACGTGACGACCGGAACGACGTGCAGGACGCGCGCCGCGACCTGAGGGAAGAGCGCGGGGAGCTGCGCGATGCCTATCGCCGTGGCGACCGTGGCGACATCCGGGATGAACGCCGCGATGTCTGGCAGGCCCAGAATCGCTATTCCCGCGAGCTGCGCGATTATCGCAGCGACAATCCCCGCATGTATAACCGGGGCAACTGGCGCGCGGACTGGCGCTATCGCCACTGGAACCGGGGCGACCGCATCGAGCGCGTCTATTACGACCGGCGCTATTACATCAACGATCCGTGGCGCTATCGTCTCTATCGCACCCCTTCCTACCTCCAGTGGGTGAGGAATTATGACGACGTGCTGCTGGTCGACATCCGCACCGGCCGCATCATAGAGGTGTATTACAACTTCTTCTGGTGACGCCTGATCATACGTCATTCCCGCGAAAGCGGGAATCCAGCACTCTCACTGTCGAAACTGGATCCCCGCTTTCGCGGGGATGACGGGGAAGAAGATCAAGGGGCGCTCGTATCCTGCGAGCGCCCTTTCCTTACGCATTATATCTGTCGTGATTTCCGAGCCGTGAAATTGTCATTTCACTCGAAATCACTCAGAGCCTCCGCAATCAGCCGCCGGCTGTTCTCGATCCCGTAGAGCGCGATGAAGCTGCCCATGCGCGGGCCTTGGTCTGCCCCCAGCAAGGTCTGATACAGCGCCTTGAACCAGTCGCGCAGCTGCTCGAACCCGTAATGCGGATCCTTGCCGATCGCATAGACGATGTTCTGGATGTCCTCGGCGGAAGCATCCTCGGAGAGCGCGCCAAGCTGCGCGTCGAGTTCGGCGAGCGCGCGTGCCTCATTCTCCTCGGGCTTGCGGCGCTTCAACGTCGGGGCGATGAAATCGCGGTTGTACGCGAGCGCATTCCCCACCAGCCCGGCGAGCTGCGGATAGCTTTCCTCTGACGCCCCCTCTACATAGTTGGAGAGATAGGCCCACACGCGCTCCGCCGTCGCCTCCGCCCCCATCACGCCGACGAGATTGAGCAGCAGCCCATAGCTCACGGGCAGCGCCTGGGTAGGCACAGCCTCCCCCCGCGCCGCATGAATATGGTGCACCGGGTTGCCGAGCTGCTTGTCGAGCGGCTGGCTGGCGTAATTGCCACGGAACTGCTCATATTCATCCACCGCGCGCGGGATCACGCCGATATGCAGCTGCTTCGCACTCTTCGGCTCGCGATAGGCATAGAAGGCGAGGCTTTCCTCGCTGCCATAGGTCAGCCATTCCTCCAGGCTGAGGCCGTTGCCCTTGGATTTGCTGATCTTTTCGCCCTTCTCATCGAGGAACATCTCGTAGATCAGGCCTTCGGGCTTCCGCCCGCCGAGCACCTGCGCGATCTTGCCGGATTGCACACCGCTGTCGGTCAGATCCTTGCCGTACATCTCATAGTCGACATCGAGCGCGACCCAGCGCATCGCCCAATCGACCTTCCACTGCAGCTTCGCGCCGCCGGAGAGGATATTATGCTCGATCGTTTCGCCCTCATCCTCGAAGCGCACGATGCCCGCTTCCGCATCCACCACCTCCAGCGGCACCTGCAACACGATGCCGGATTTGGGGCTTACTGGCAGCACCGGCGAGTAGGTCGCCGCGCGCTCGGCCCGCAAGGTGGGGAGCATGATATCCATGATCGCGGAATAGCGCCGCAGCACGCTGCGCAGCTGCTCGTCGAACGCGCCGCTCTTGTACTGCTCGGTCGAGCTACGGAAATCATACTCAAAACCGAAGCGGTCGAGAAATTCGCGCAGCATCGCGTTGTTATGCGCGGCGAAGCTGTCGAACTTGCCGAACGGATCGGGAATCGCGGTGAGCGGCTTGCCGAGATGCTCGCGCAGCATTTCCTGATTGGGCACATTGTCCGGCACCTTGCGCAGGCCGTCCATATCGTCCGAGAAAGCAATCAGCTGCGTCGGGATATCGCAAATTTCCTCGAACGCGCGGCGCACCATCGTCGTGCGCAGCACCTCGTTGAACGTGCCGATATGCGGCAGGCCCGAGGGACCATAGCCGGTCTCGAACAGGGCATAGCCCTTGGCGGGCGCGTTACCGCCAAGGCGTTTCAGCACCTTGCGCGCTTCTTCATGCGGCCAGGCCTTGGAGACGAGCGCGGCTTCGCGCAGGGAATGCGTGTTGTCTGTCATGCCTGCCCCCTTAGCGGGGAGAGTACCGGAAATGTAGTGCTTTCTTCGGCTCTCCCTTATTCACGGTTTACCGCAGATTAAGCATCCCGGGTTATCATTTGCCGCAATGGATACGCCCGATCCCAGCCCCTACAAGCGCGAGATGCGCATTCCGGTCGAGATTCCGGTGCGGATCGACAGCGTGCTCGTGTCCGCCGACGCCACCATCCGCAACCTTACCGAGCACGGCGCGCTGATCGAGGGGCTTTCGCTGCCCAAGGGCGCGCAGTTCCAGATCGAATATGCGGGCCAGATCCTGTACGGCATCGTCGCCTGGGCGGAGAACGACCGCTTCGGCGCGCGCTTCCCGTTCGTGCTCGATGATGGCCCGCTCTACACCCGGCTGCAACAGGCGGTGCTCGATCATGAGATGCGCCAGAAGAATAGCCCGGCCACCGCGCCGATGCCCGAAGCCCTGCCGCGCGTCCCTCTCGTCGCGATGCGCCGCCCAGCTGGCGGATTTGGCAGGCGGGGGCTCTAAGCCCCTCCCCTGAACGTCATCCCGGACTTGATCCGGGATCCATAGAGCAGCATCAGTAATAGCGGGATCCCGGATCAAGTCCGGGATGACGTAGAAATAATTTCATAGCCATTGAAGCCACCGGGCCATCCGCTATGTCGGATGCACCGTGGCCCTGCTTCCTCCCCTCCCCGCGCTTCACGCCAGCCATGCCGGGCTGTGGATCGGCACGCCCGATGGCGATGTGCGCGCGGTGTCGCGCGGAGAGGCCGTGTCCTTCGCGGCGGAAACGCCGATGGTGCTGCTGAACGCGCCGCTGACCGGCCAACGCCTCGGCTATGATGCGCTCTCGGGCCTTGATCTGCTGGAGCTGTGGGCGTTCGTCCACCCGGCGCGCTTTCTGGTGCCGACGCTGAAAGGGCTGGCGCAGGCGCTGGGGCTCGAACCGCCCGCGCATGAGCAGGACACGCCCGCGATGCTGATCGCGGCGGCGGCGGCGCTTGCCACCCAAATCACCCAACCCGGCTGGGCCGAGCGCGAAGGCGCATGGATGTCGGCGCAGTCGCTCCAGCGCCTCCGCTGGCCGTGGGCGCCGATCATCGGCCCGCTGCTCGAACGCCCGAAGGATACGGAGCGCTGGCTCTTCACCCGCCTGCCGGAATGGGATGAGCAGCCGCCCCGCCCCGCCCCCCGCCCCTATACGCCGCCGCCCGACGCCATCGAAACCCAGCTCGAAACCCTGACCGGATCCGGCGCCGAACCCCGCCCTGGCCAGCGCGCTTATGCGCAGGCCGCCGCCGCCGCCTTCGCGCCCCGCCCCGCGCGCGACCGCCCCAATATCGTGCTGGCCGAAGCCGGCACCGGCATCGGCAAGACTCTGGGCTATCTCGCGCCCGCCTCGCTCTGGGCAGGCGAGGCAGGCGGCGCGGTGTGGATCTCGACCTATACCAAGGCGCTGCAACGCCAGCTCGATGCCGAAACGCTGCGCATCCCCGGCGTATCGACAAGCGCGCGCGGCAAGGTGGTGGTGCGCAAGGGGCGGGAGAATTATCTCTGCCTGCTCAATCTGGAGGACGCGCTGCAGGGCGCGTTCACCGGGCGGGCGGCGATCCTCGCCCATCTCGTCGCGCGCTGGGCGGCCTACACGAAAGACGGCGACATGGTCGGCGGCGATCTGCCCGGCTGGCTCCCCACCCTGTTCCGGCGCAACGGCTCGACCGCGCTCACCGACCGGCGGGGAGAATGCGTCTATGCCGGCTGCCCGCATTACCGCAAATGCTTCATCGAGCGCAGCGTGCGCGGCGCGGCAAGCGCGGACATCGTCATCGCCAACCATGCGCTGGTGATGATCAACGCCGCGCGTGGGAAAGACGAAGGCGGCGCGCCTACCCGCCTGATCCTCGATGAGGCGCACCATATCTTCGACGCCGCCGATTCGACCTTCGCCACCGCGCTTACGGGCCAGGAGACGATCGAGCTGCGCCGCTGGGTGATCGGCCCGGAAGGCAGCTCGCGCGGGCGCAGGCGCGGGCTCTCCGCGCGCCTCGCCGATGTCGCGAGCTATGATGCGGAAGGCGCCGCCGCCATATCCCAGGCGCGCGATGCCGCCTCGCTGCTCCCCGCCGACGAGTGGCTCAAGCGCGTGGTGCATGGCGAACCCTTCGGCCCGGTCGAGGCGCTGCTCGCCGCCGTGCGCGCGCATGTGTTCGCCCGCGCCGAGGACGGAAAGGCGGATGCCGACGCAGGCTATGGCCTCGAAACCGAACTTGCCGAGCCGGACGGCGCGCTCGTCGAAGCGGCAATGAACGCCGCCGCCGCGCTGGACAGCCTGCTCAAGCCGCTCAATCACCTCGGCAAGCGCCTCGAAGCGATCCTCACCGATGCGCCGGACTGGATGGACGGCCCCGCCCGCGCCCGGATCGAGGGCGCAATCGGCTCGCTGCAATGGCGCACGGACCTCCTTTCGGGATGGATCGCGCTCCTCGCGCGTGTCGGCGGCCCCGGCGACCCGGATTTCGTCGACTGGCTCGCGGTCGACCGTTTCGAGGGCCGCGAATATGACATAGGCCTGCACCGCCACTGGCTCGACCCGACCCGCCCCTTCGCCGAGACCGTGCTGAAAGGCGCGCATGGCGCCCTCCTCACCTCCGCCACACTTCGGGGAGGCGAAGCGGGCACAGGCTGGCGCGGGGCCGAGGCGCGCACCGGCGCGGCGCATATCGATGCCCCCGTCCACCGCTTCGAGGCCGCCAGCCCGTTCGACTATGCCGCCCAGGCCGAGGTGCTGATCGTGACCGATGTGAAGCGCGGAGACATCGCCGCGCTGTCCGCCGCTTATGCCCGCCTGATCGAGGCTTCGCACGGCGGCGCACTGGGCCTTTTCACCGCGATCCGACGCCTGCGCGCCGTTCATGCCCGCATCGCGGACCGGCTGGCGCGCGCCAACCTGCCGCTCTACGCCCAGCATGTCGACCCGATCGACACCGGCACCTTGGTCGATATCTTCCGCGACGATCTGCGCGCCTCGCTGCTCGGCACCGATGCGTTGCGCGACGGGGTCGACGTGCCCGGCCATTCGCTGCGGCTTCTGGTGATGGAAGGCGTGCCCTGGCCCAAGCCCACCGTGCTCCATGCCGCACGCAAGCTCGCCGCCAAGGCCGAGGAAGGCGGGGGCAACGGCTATGACGACCGCATCATCCGCGCGCGCCTCGCACAGGCGTTCGGCCGCCTCATCCGCCGCGCCGACGACAAGGGACTGTTCGTCATCCTCTCCGCCGCGATGCCAAGCCGCCTGCTCTCCGCCTTTCCGCCGGGCGTCCCGATCCGGCGCATCACGCTCGATGAAGCAGTCATTACGGTGTCTGAACGACTTGGATTTGCAACGTCTTTGGTGCATCAGGAAAACGAAACAAGGATGTTAAAAGAATGAAGACCCTGATCCTGCTGCGCCACGCCAAATCGGGCTGGGACGACCCGGAGTTGCGGGATTTCGATCGCCCCCTCAATGAGAAGGGCATCCGCGCCGCAGTCACTATGGGGCGCAAGGCCGCAGCGGACGGCCTGAAGCCCGAGCGGCTGATCGCTTCCCCCGCCGTGCGCGTGATGCAGACGCTGGAAGGGTTTCGCGAGGGCATTGGCGAGCTGCCTGAGCCGGAATGGGACCGGCGCATCTATCTTGCATCTTCGGCCACGCTGCTGGAGGTGCTGCACGAGACCGATCCCGGCGTCGAAACGCTGATGCTCGCGGGGCATAATCCGGGGCTGGAGGATCTGATTCTCGAACTGGTGGCGGACGATGGCACATCGCCCCTGCGCGATCTGGTCGAAGTCAAGTTTCCCACCGCCTCGCTCGCGCGCCTGAGCTGGGACGGCGCGGACTGGGCCTCGCTCTCGGCCAGGAGCGGCGTGCGCCTTGATGCGCTTACCCGCCCGCGCGATGTTGACCCCAGCCTGGGGCCGAACGCAGAATAGCCCTAAAGCGCCGCTTCCAGCTTCGCGCGGATCGCCCCAAGCCGCGCGATCAGCGCACTATTGTCCGGCACACCATTGGCAGGAACAGGCGCGGCGGCTGGCTCAACCGGTGCGGCAGCCGCGGCATCCCCGCCCTTGGGAACGCCGCCCTTGCCCGAAAGCGCCTGCTGCGCGCCGCGCACGGTATAGCCTTCCACATTGAGCAGCCGGTGGATGCGCCGCGCGAGTTCGACATCCTCCACCCGGTAATAACGGCGATTGCCCGCGCGCTGGAGCGGGCGGAGCATGGGAAATCGCGTTTCCCAATAGCGCAGGATATGTTGAGGGACGTTCAGCTCGGCGGAGAGCTCGCCGATCGTCAGGAAAGCGCCGGATTGCTTGGTCATTCCGCCATCTTCTACCGCGCCAGCAAGGCGCGTCAATCGCTAGAGCGATCTCCGGTCAAATGACATCATTTGACGCTTCAGAAATCGCGGCACTACAAAATCTTGGAGCGGTTTCCCCGAGCGCGAAAACGCCCCTGTTCCGGGTTGCAGCATCTTCCCGGCCGATCACCGCCTCCGGTCATCTTGAAAATGCTCTGACGGAATGAAAGTTAGCGCTATCCCAGCCACTCGGGGCCAGCCGGCCGAGCTGGCCTCATCCCTTGGCGATCTGCTCCCGCATGATCTGGCTGGGCCGGAAGGTCAGCACCCGACGGGGGGTGATGGGCACTTCGATACCGGTCTTCGGGTTACGACCGATCCGTTCGGATTTGTCACGCAGAACGAACGTGCCGAACCCGGAGATCTTCACATTCTCGCCCCGCGCCAGCGCATCGCACATCAAATCCAGAATGGTTTCGACCATCCGCGCGGATTCGGCACGCGACAGCCCGATCTGTCCGTTCAGGCTCTCGGCGAGGTCGGCACGTGTCAGTGTTTCGGAATCCCCCATTACGGCGTACTTTCTCTTCTTCCCACTTAGAATTGGAGACCTGATTCACGATGCTGCGCCCTTTTGCAAGCGCTACCGGGGAAGAGAGGCTAATTTTGACCCATTATGGACTTAAATGCGGATAATTTTACAATCCTTACACGCGCAGCAGGCACGCGCCCCAGGTGAAGCCGCCGCCCATCGCCTCCATGATCACCACGTCGCCAGCTTTGATGCGACCATCGCGCACGGCGACGTCCAGCGCCAGCGGAACGGACGCGGCGGAGGTGTTGGCATGGCGATCGACCGTCACGATCACCTTTTCCGGCGCGAGGCCCAGCTTGCGAGCGGTTGCGTCCAGAATGCGGGCGTTGGCCTGATGCGGCACGACCCAGTCGATGCGGTCCGCATTCATGCTTGCCATGTCCAGCACCTCGCGCAGCACGCTGGCGAGGTTGGTGACGGCATGGCGGAACACTTCCTGCCCCTTCATGCGCAGCTTGCCCACAGTGCCGGTGGTGGAAGGCCCGCCGTCGACATAGAGCAGCTGATTGTGGCGCCCGTCCGCGTGGAGCTTGGTCGCGAGGATGCCGCGCTCGCCGCTCTCGCTCTCTTCCGCACCGAGCACGATCGCGCCCGCGCCGTCGCCGAACAGCACGCAGGTGGTGCGGTCTTCCCAGTCGAGAATGCGGCTGAAGGTTTCCGATCCGATTACCAGCGCCGTGTTCGCCGCGCCGGAGCGGATCATGCTGTCCGCCACGCTCACCGCATAGAGAAAGCCCGAGCACACCGCCGCGACATCGAACGCGACGCAATCGTTGATGCCGAGTGCGGCCTGAACCTTGGTCGCGCTTGCCGGAAAGGTCTGGTCGGGCGTCGCCGTGGCGAGGATGATGAGGTCCACCGCCTGCGCGTCCACTCCCGCAGCCTCCAGCGCCGCGCGCGCCGCCTGCGTGCCCAGGGTCGAGGTCGTTTCGCCCTCGCCCGCGATATAGCGGTTGGCGATGCCGGTGCGCTCGCGGATCCACGCGTCGCTGGTATCGACGCGCTCCGCCAGCTCCGCATTGCTGACCGATTTGGCGGGCAGCGCGGAGCCCGTACCCAGCAGAACCGAACGGCGGATCATCAGGAAGCCAGCTCCATCTTGCCCAGCCCATCGATCCGGGCGAGATCGCTGGTGATGCGTTGGGTAATATCTTCCTCCAGCAGCCGCGCGGCCACATGCACGGCGTTGGCGACACCCGCGGCATTGGCGCTGCCGTGGCTTTTCACCACCACGCCGTTGAGGCCGAGGAACACCGCGCCATTGTGCTGATTCGGGTCCAGATGATGCTTCAGGAGGTGCATGGCGGGCTTGGAGATGAGAAATCCGATCTTGGAACGGGTCGAACTGGTGAAGGCGCGGCGCAGCAAATCGGTAACGAAGCGGGCCGTGCCCTCCGCGGTCTTGAGCGCGATATTGCCGGAGAAGCCGTCGCTCACGATCACGTCCGCCTCACCGCGCGCCAGCTTGTCGCCTTCGGTAAAGCCGTCGAACTGCATCGCGAGCTGCGGGCTGGCGCGCAGTATCGCGGCGGCATCGCGGATTTCGTCGGTGCCCTTCAGATCTTCCGTACCGATGTTGAGCAGGCGCACACGGGGCCGGTCAAGGTCCATCGCCGCGCGGGCATAGGCCGCGCCCATCACCGCGAACTGCACGAGGTTGCGCGCGTCGCACTCGGTATTCGCCCCAAGGTCGAGCATCACGACATCGTTATTGCCCAGCGTGGGCAACAGCGCGGCAAGCGCGGGCCGGTCGATCCCGGTCATGGTGCGCAGCGCGAGCTTTGCCATCGCCATCAGCGCGCCGGTATTGCCGGCGGAGACGGCGGCGCCGGCATTGCCTTGCTTCACGGCGTCGATCGCCAGCCCCATCGAGGTGGACTTCGCCTTGCGGATCGCGACGGCGGGCTTCTCGTTCGCTTCGACCACGCCATCGGTGTGGACGATCTCGGACGCGGCGCGCAGATTGGGGTGGCTGTCGAGCGCGGCCTTGATCCGCGCTTCGTCGCCAACGAGGAGGAACCTTAGTCCATCGTGCCGGCGACGCGCTTCGGCGACGCCCGCCATCATGACGCGCACGCCCTCGTCGCCGCCCATCGCGTCAATGGCGATATGCGGCTTACCGGTCACATGTCCCCCCTGAGATCAGCGCCTGTCAGGCTCCGACGGCGATCACTTCGCGGCCGTTATAATGGCCGCACGCGGTGCACAGATGATGCGGGCGCTTAAGCTCGCCACAGTTGGAGCATTCCTGGAACGCCTCCACCTTCAGCGAATCGTGGCTGCGGCGCATGCCGCGCTTGGATGGAGATGTTTTCCGCTTCGGGACAGCCATATCGGCACCTGTTTCCGTATCTTGCAATCAGTGGGTGCGGCATGGAGGGTGGCTCGGTATCGGCGGGGCCGACACGGAGCCGATCGCCCGAAGACGCCCCGGCATGTCGCGAAGTCCTGCGCCTATAGCTTGTTTTTCCGCGAGGGCAAGTGGTAATGTCTGGTTTCGCGGCACCGCCCTCGCCCCCCCCCGACCTCCCAACAGTATAATGGATTGGGAGGTCGGGTGGGGGCGAGGGCAGGTGCGGCATATCCGAAACGTCGCGCAGCGACCTGTTTCGGATCAAACTCCTAAAGCCCTGTCCCCCACAAACGGATTGCTCCTCCGCTCCTCGCCGAACCGGCTCATCGCCCCGTGCCCCGGCACGAACGCGACATCATCGCCCAACGGCCACAGCTTTTGCGTGATCGCGTCGATCAGGTCCTGATGATTGCCGCGCGGAAAGTCCGTCCGCCCGATCGACCCCTGGAACAGCACATCGCCCACGATCGCGAGGCGCGAGGGCGCGTGGAAGAACACGACATGGCCGGGCGTATGGCCGGGGCAGTGAATCACGTCGAGCACGAGGTCGCCCACCCGCACCGTCTCGCCATCGTGCAGCCAGCGGTCCGGCTCGAACGTCTTGCCTTCCATGCCATATTTGCGGCCATCCTCCTCCAATTGCGCGATCCAGAAGCGGTCCGCCTCCTCCGGACCCTCGATCGGCACACCCAGCTCCGCCGCCAATATCCCCGCCTGCCCGCAATGATCGATATGGCCGTGGGTCACGAGAATCTTCTCGATGGTGACACCCTGCTCGCGCGCTGCCGCCTTCAGGCGATCAAGATCCCCGCCCGGATCGACGAACGCGCCGCGCATCGTGGCGGTGCACCACAACAAGGTGCAGTTCTGCTGAAACGCGGTGACCGGAATGATCGCCGCGCGCAGCGGCGGCTGAGGGGATGAAGAAGCATCTGTCATCCCCGCGATGTGGTGCAGAACCGCCCGTCGCGCAACCGTCTCCTTTATGGAGCCAGTGCGATTTGGCTCACGCCGGAGCGGAGTCAAAGACGACCGTTGGACAAAATGGTGCTTTTCGAGAACCGGCGCGGGGCGACCAACAGGGTCGTGAGCACCGGAAGCGCGGGAAGGCGCCTTTTGCAGCCCCCTATGGCGCGAATTACACCAACCGCCGACAGCTCCAGACGACGCGGCCGACGATATCCACCAGCGCCGGGTCCACATCCGGCCAGTTCGGATAATGGGGATTGTCGCTGGAAATGGTGAGTCCCGCCTTGCCGCGCCGGGGAGCGAGCGCCACGCGCTTCACCATCAGCGCGTCGTCCAGCCGGAGCACATAAATGCCGTCGCGCAGCCGCTCGATCGCGTCGCCCCGGTCGACCATGATCGTGTCGCCATTGCCGAGCGTGGGCGCCATCGATTCGCCTTTTACATCGATAATGGAGAGATTTTCCGCCGATAAACCGAGGTCTTTCAGCCATTGGCGATCGAACCCGACGGCGTGTCGTTCCTCCTCGCTTCCGGGCAGCGCGCCATGCCCGGCCGATGCCTCCACCGACAGCCGCGGGATGAGAGCAGGCGCCTCAACCCCCGGAAATATCTTCGACTCCTGCTTGTTGTCGGACAGCATGTGCGGCAGCGGATCGAGCGCGGGGCCGCCCAGCAACGCTTCATCGACCCCGAAATAGCGCGCGAGCAGCCGCCGGTCCTCCTCATCCAGCTTGCGCGGCGTTCCGCGCTTTATAAACTGTTGGATATAGGCGGCATTCCTTCCCAGCAGACGGGAAAGCGCCCCATAATTCTCGCCACGGTCCGCGATCAGCCTGGCAAGGTTAAGGCGCGGCGTATTTTCATCCATTTCGGCACCTTATGTTTGGGAAAATTCCTAGACAAGTAGGATTTTGACCGAAATATAGGATTATTCCTATTTGCCGAATCAAATAGATCAAGCTGTTGGAAAACGGAGGAAAAATAATGCCGATCCTGAGGAAGATAGAGTCCTTTTTGCGTGACACTGGTATGGCTCCTACCCGGTTCGGACGGGACGCGGTGCGCGACCCGCGACTGGTTTTTGATATGAGAAACGGCCGGGAACCTACCCCAAAAATGATCCGCAGGATAGAACATTTCATGAACATATTCCATAATGGAGTTATCAGCCAGTGACCCGACCACAAACCCAGCCGTTGCGTTCCGTTCCCTCGACCCGAAACCGGCAGCGCCTGCGCTCGCGAGACTGGCCGCGCCCACCCCGGCGCGACCCGCACGTGAGGGTCATAGCACAGCTGATGGAAATGGCGGGGCCGAATGCATCCGTTATCGGCAGTTCGTCGCGCCCGTGGGCCAGCGCGACGTTCCTCGGCGCGCAGCACCGGGTGATCCTGCGTTTTGGCGGCGACCATGCCCACAGCGCCGCCACCGATTTCGCGGAACGCATCGGCGAGGCGGAATTCCACATTGCGGGCCATATCGTCGCCGACGCCTGTGTCGACGGAATGGATCATGAAGCGGCGCAGCCGGATGCGGGCAGCGCTCCGCCCCCTGCGGAACAGGGGGACAGGCTGCTGCTGCGGATTTCCGTACTGACGATCGAGGAGTGGTGAGCGCGGTCAGGATGCTCTGGCGGTGATGTTCCTCAGCGCGGCCAGCGCCGCATCGAGATCGGGCGAAGCCTGCACTTCCGGCTCGTGCGGATCTTGCGTGTCCGTATCGGGCCGGAGCGTGGGCGATGCAACGGCGTCCACCGCACCCGCTTTGGCTTCGGCTTCGGCTTCGGCCTCTGCTGCCTCGGCCATGCCCTCGGTCGGGCCGGTCGCAAGACCGCGACGGCGCGCCATGCCACGTGCGAGCCGGTCGGTCAGTTCCTGAAGCGTCGGCTCGGCCGGAGACGCCGCTTCCGGCTCGACCGTCTCTTCCTCACGCGAACGGAATTGCGTCCCGCCGAGGAGCCGGTTCATCTCCGTCTCGATCTCTTCCCAGGGCAGCGGCTCCGGCACGCGCGGCATCGCGAGGCCGGTAATATCCTCGATGATCGGCCCGCGCGGCTCTTCTTCCATCAGCGGCGCCGTCTCGCCGCCAAGGTCGCGGCTCACTACCAGCGGCGCGCGCGGCGGCGCATCGGGATGGGCGTCGGCGCGGCGCACGAACGGCGCCAGCTCCAGCACCGGCTCGGCCACCTCTGTTTCGGTCCCGGCTTCGGCCAGCGCCGGCTGTTTTCCGCCCCGGCGGAAAAATCCTGCGAATTTCGATGCCATAAAGCTCATGTGAGGTTCCTCTGTAGTGCGTCGTGCGCGCGGGCGTTTCCACGGGGAAAGGAGGGCCGCTCCCCCGGCGCTGGCCGCGCCCGCCAGTCCGGCAAAGCCCAGACGCGCCGTCTCGCCGAGTGGCGGCGCGGCGGCAGCGACGAGCGCCGAAAGACCGGACGCCTGGCTCGCCCATTCCAGCAGATCGACCGGAAGCAACGCCCCGGCCACGCCTCCACCCACGGCGGCGGCCGAAACGAGGATGATATGGGCATCACGGCGCTTCACGGTTTTGCGGTCCAGTGCGTCAGCGGGCGGGGTTGCCCCTGGTTCGTGCCTGTTCAAGCAGAATATGGTAAACAGGTTGATAACGCGCGACGTTGACGGCCCAGTTGCGCGCGCGCTCGACAAAGGATCGGGCGGCCGTCCGGCGCGCATCCCACCCCGCGCGATCCTCCAGCAAGCCCGCCAAAGCATCCGCGATCGCGGCGGGGTTGCCGGGCGCGAACAGCGTGCCGGTCACGCCGTCCTCGATCAGCTCTTTGTGCCCGCCGACGGACGACGCCGCGACCAGCCTGCCCTGGGCCATCGCCTCCAGCGGCTTCAGCGGTGTGACCAGCTCGGTCAGCCGCTGCGCCTTGCGCGGATAGGCGAGAATATCGGTGAGGGCGTAATAGTTCTCGACCTCCTCGTGCGGCACCCGGCCGACGAAGCGAATCGCTTGGCGCACGGGCGATGCCTCGGCCTGTGCCCGCAGCGCCCCTTCCATCGGCCCGCCGCCGACCAGCAGCAGCTTCGCGCGTGGACGCGCCGCCGCCAGCATCGGCATCGCGGCAATGAGGTCGTCCAGCCCCTCATAATCGTAGAAGCTGCCGATGAAGCCGATCACCTCCGCGTCTTCCAGCCCCAGCTTTGCCCGCAGCGCCGCATCCGGCGGCACAGGATCGCCGAACATGTCCATGTCCACCCCATTGGGCGAGACCATGATCTTGGCAGGATCGACCCCGCGCCCGACCAGATCGCCCTTCAGCCCCTCGCAGATCACCGCCACCGCATCGGCGCGCTTCACGGCGCGCGTCTCCAGCCAGTGGGTCAACCGATATTGTAGCCCGCCCTCGCGCGCCGTGCCGTTGCTCACCGCCGCATCCTCCCAGAAGGCGCGGATTTCGTAGAGCATCGGAATGCCGTATTTCCGCGCCACGCGCTGCGCCGCCATCGCATTCAGCACCGGCGAATGGGCGTGGATGATGTCCGGCCGCCAGTTGCGGATCACGCCTTCCATCGCGTGGGCGAGATCCTCCACCTCGCGCAGCTCGCGCACCAAAGGCGGCCCACCCCGGCGGGGAGCCATCGTGCGGAAGAAGGTGAGCCCGTCGACCGTCTCGACCGCCGGACCATCCGCGCTATGCCGCTGCCCCGTCAGCCCGCGCACTTCCCACCCCAGCGCCTCCTGCGCGCGCAGGATCGCCCGCGTGCGGAAGGTATAGCCGCTGTGGAGCGGCAAGCTATGGTCAAGGATATGCAATATGCGCGTCATGGGCCGTTCCTCTACCCTCAAAACATTTAACGCCGCGTCAACCTTAATGGGGTTAGCCGCCCCGGCCCTCTCCCCCACCCGACCTCCCATAGTTTACTCTGTCGGGAGGTTGGGTGGCGGAGAGGGCTGGAGCCGAACCAGCATTTAACGCCGCGTCAACCATGCTAGGGTAAGACATCCCCCGGAACCCCGCGCGATGATCGACACCTTCTCCCTGCTATTGAGCCACGCGCTGGTCTTCGTCGCCTGCTGGCGGCTGCTCGCGCGCGGAGATCTGGATGACGAAGGCCGGGGCAGGGACTCGCGCGATGCGTGACATCTTCTTCCTCCTGTTCCTCGCCGCGATGTTTGGAATAGCGCTCAAGCGCCCGTTCCTGTTCGTGCTCACTTATGCCTATATCGACATCGTCTCGCCCCAGCGCTTGAGCTATTTCCTCTTGAATTCGATCCCGATCTCGCTGCTCGCCTTCGCGGGCGCGTTTGGTGGCTGGCTCTTGATCGATAACAAGCGCGACAGCCGCTTTTCCTGGCGGCAGCTGCTGATGCTGATCCTGCTCGTCTGGTGCGCTTCCACCACCGCGCGGGCGGACTTCCCGATCGACGCCGCAGCCAAATGGGCCTGGGTGTGGAAGAGCCTCGTCTTCGCGATTTTCCTGCCGCTCACCTTGCGCACGCGCCTGCGGATCGAGGCGCTGGCCCTCGTCATGGTGCTGTGCGCCAGCACCATCATCGTCACCGGAGGATTGAAGACGATCCTCTCCGGCGGCGGCTATGGCGAGCTGAACCTGATGGTCGAGGACAATAGCGGCCTCTATGAAGGCTCCACCATCTCGATGGTCGCCATCGCGATCGTGCCGCTGATCTTCTGGCTGGCGAAATATGGCACGATCTTCCGCCCGAGCCGCCTTGTCACGCTCTATGCCATCGCGCTGTCCGGCGCGTGCCTGCTCATCCCCATCGGCACTTCGACGCGCACCGGGCTGCTCTGCATCCTGCTGCTCGCCGCGCTCGTGCTCTGGCGCAGCAAGAAGCGGGTGCAGATCGGCCTCGGCATCGCGGCGCTGAGCCTCGTCGCCGTGCCTTTCCTGCCTTCCGCCTTCACCGCGCGCATGGGCACGATCCAGAATTATCAGGGCGACCAGAGCGCCTCGACCCGTTTGGAAGTGTGGAAATGGACGCTCGATTATGTGAAGACGCACCCGCTTGGCGGCGGGTTCGATGCCTATCGCGCCAACAGGTTCGAGTATGACACGCTGCGGACGGAAGGCCTCCCCGGCCATCAGCGCGTTTACAAGGAGCATGTGATCGAGGAAGGGCGCGCCTATCACAGCGCCTATTTCGAAATGCTGGGCGAACAGGGCTGGCCCGGCTTCGCGATCTGGGCGCTGATCCATCTCATCTCGCTGTTTTCCACGCACCGCATCTACACGCGCTATAAGCGCACCACCGCGGGGGCGGACGCATGGGTCGCGCCGCTGGCTTTAGCGCTGCAACAGGGGCACCTCATCTACCTGCTCGGCGCGGCGTTCGTCGGCATCGCCTATCAGCCGTTCGTGTTCATGCTGCTGGCGCTCCAGATCGGCCTTGCAACCTATCTCGCGCGTCTCAAGAAGCTGGAGGAGGCGACCCCGATCTTCGCGTCCAGAACATCCGCCCCGGCATGAGCGAAACACGCCCGCAGCTCGATGGCCTGACCGCGCTGCGCGGCCTCGCGGCGTGGTTCGTCGTGCTCTACCATATTCGCGCCAGCACACCGTGGCTGCCGGAGGGCGTGATGCATATCGCGCACAAGGGCTATCTCGCGGTCGATTTCTTCTTCCTCCTCTCGGGCTTCGTGATCTGGCTTTCGGCGCATAGCGACTTCGCCACGCGCGGATGGGGCGCGGCCCCGGCCTTCTGGCGGCGACGCATGGCGCGGATCTACCCGCTCTATGGCGTCATGTTGGCGCTCACGATTGCCTTCGCCGCTTTGC
Source organism: Sphingobium sp. (assembly GCA_022652485.1). Lineage (GTDB taxonomy): Bacteria > Pseudomonadota > Alphaproteobacteria > Sphingomonadales > Sphingomonadaceae > Sphingobium. Next base: position 39,741 of record JALCRK010000011.1, on the reverse strand, counting down.
TCCATGCCACCGCGCGCGACGCCAGCAACTATCCGTGGCACGAGCTGCCGCTGCATATGCTGATGCTGCAAAACTGGGGCTTCACCGATGCCCTGAGCTGGAACCACCCCGCCTGGTCGATCAGCACGGAAATGGCGGCCTATTTGCTGTTCCCGCTGATCGCCTACGCCCTCCCGCTCGCCCGCGCGCCGCGCGCCGCGCTGCTGCTGGGCATCGCCGTGCTGATCGGCGGGATGGCCGCAACGCTCCGCACCCTCGGTTTCGACAATTTGGGGCAGGATATCCCCCACACCGGCCTCATCCGCTGCCTCAGCGAGTTCAGCGCGGGTGCCCTGGTTTGCGCGCTGTGGAGCCAAGGCGCGCACGCCTCCACCCGCGTCGCCGTTCTCGCCACCGCCGGAGCCGCAATTCTGGGCTGGAGCCTTGCCCCCGCAGCCGAGCTTTGGGCCTTCCCCCTCCTCGCCGCTTGCGCCATCTTCCTCATCGCGGACGCCAGCCGCGCGGGCCGCGCCATCCCACGCCCGCTCATCTTCCTCGGCGAGATCAGCTACGCCACCTATCTCGCCCATTTCATGCTGTTCATCTGGTTCAAGATCGCGTTCGTCGAGGACGCCGCGAACATCCCGCCGCCCCTCGTCGCGCTCTACCTCGCGCTCACCTTCGCGGCCTCGGCCCTGCTCTATCAATGGGTTGAGGTGCCGGGCCGCCGCCTCGCCCGCGGACCCCTCCAAAAAGCGCGTGACAAGGCCACGGCCCGCGCCTAATGGCCGCCGCGTGACCGCCCTGCGCGCCCTCCTTCGCGATTATCGCACCCTGGCCCTGCTGCTGCTGGGCTGTGCGCTGCTCGTGAAGGCGATCGTGCCGCAAGGATATATGGTCGGCGGGGCGGACAGGCAGATCAGCGTCCAGCTCTGCCTCGATGGCATCACGCACAAGAGCGTGACCGTCTCCATCCCCGGCAAGGGCAGCGAAAAGGACAAGCCCGCCGCGAACGAGCATTGCGCCTTTACGTCACTCTCGATGACCGCATTGGGCGGGGCCGACGCGCCCCTGCTCGCGCTTGCGCTGGCCTTTATCCTCGCCACCGGCTTCGCGCCGCTCTATCGCGTCCTCCACGGCGCAACGGGCCAGATTCGCCCCCCATTGCGCGGGCCACCGCTCACCGCCTGAACATTTAGCCACCGCCGGAAGCCATGCGCCCGGCACGCTCCCTCTGTTCAGGTGATGTCCCATGAAAACCTCTTATGCCGCGCTTGCGGCCGCACTCTGCTTTTCCGCTACCCCCGCGCTCGCCGATGACGCGCCAGACTCCTCCGACTCCGCCGACTCGACCATCCTCGTCGTCGGCCAGCGCGATGCACCGATCGCGATCGAACCGCGCGGCCTCGCCGTCAGCTTGGGGGAAAAGCAGTTCGCCGCCGTCAACGCCTTCAACACCGAAGACCTGATGAAATACGCGCCCAACTTCTTCGTCCGCAAACGCTATGCGGGCGACAGCAACGGCGTCCCCGGTTTTCGCGGCACCCACTCGACCCAGAGCGCGCGCACGCTGGTGATGGTCGATGGCTTCGTGGTCTCGAACTTCCTCGGCAACAGCTTTTCCTTCTCGCCCAAATGGGGCGTGGTCGGCCCCGGCGAGGTGCGACAGTTCGACATCGTCTATGGCCCCTATTCCTCCCGCTATGTCGGCAACTCGATGGGCGGCATCGTCAACATCACCACGCGCGATCCGCACGACACTGAGGCCTTCGCCAAGGTGCAGGGCATGGTCCAGCCCTACAGGCAGTTCGGCACCGACGACAGCTATTGGGGCGGATCGGCGGAAGCGGGCTTCGGGTTGAAACAGAAGGATGGCCCCTGGTCGCTGCGCGTGACGGCGCGATACTTCAAGAACGAAGGCCACCCGATGAGCTTCTACGGCTTCGGCGCGGCGAAAGCGGGCACGATCACCGATGTCACCGGCGCTGTCATTGACCCGAAGCAGCCCGCGCTGAACCCCGCCGGGCCAGCGCTCCTCTTCGCCGCGCAATCGCCCGCGCTCGTCACCCAGAAACAGGCCAAGCTCAAACTCGGCTATGACGATGGCACCCTCACCGGCCAACTCCTGTTCGCCTACTGGAACAACCGCGACGACCAGCACGCGCCGGATTGCTACCTCCGTGACACATCCGGCGCCCCCGTCTGCGGCGATGCCAATGTGCGCATCAATGGCGCCACCTATTATGCTTCCGGGGCCAACTGGTCCCTCACCAAACGCGATGAATTTCTCTTGGGCGCCCGCCTGGCCGCTCCGCTGTGGGGACACTGGACGGCACGGGCTTCGCTCTCCACCTACCAGATCGTGCGGAGCGACGGCTTCACATCCACCGGCTACGCCAATGGCCAGGCCAACGGACCGGGCAAGCTCAGCCGCTCCGGCCCGATCGGCTGGTGGACCGGCGATCTGGTGGTGGAGCGCAAGGGCGGCGCGCATGAGGTCGCGTTCGGCGCAACTGCCAGCCTCTACCGCACCGACACCCGCAACTATGCGCTGAACAACTGGCGCGACTTCGCGACGGCGACTGCACTCTCGTCAAAAACCTTCGGCAAGACGCGCATTCTCTCCGTTTGGGCGGAGGATGTGTGGCATATCGCGCCCCATGCCCAGATCACCGTGGGCCTGCGCCACGACGACTGGCGCGCTTATGATGGCGGCCTGCTGACGCCCAGCCTCGCCAAGATCTATCCCGCGCGCCACGACAGCGCTCTCTCCCCCAGCCTCTCCGGCCAGATCGACCTAAACGGCACGCTCCTCCAGCTCAGCCTCGCGACGGCGACCCGCTTCCCCACTGTGGGTGAGTTGTTTCAGGGCAGCCTCAACGGCAACGGCACCTTCAACCCCAACAGCTTCGATCCGAACCTCAAGCCGGAAAAAAGCCGGGACGCCAACCTGTTGGTGAGCCGTGATCTCGGCCCGGTGAAACTGACCGGCTCGGTCTTCTATCAGCGGGTGAAGAACACGATCTTCTCGTTCCTCGGCTTCAACCAGAACAACGTCTCCATCTCCAGCTTCAAGAATATCGACCGCACCCGCCAATGGGGCATCGAGGCCATCGCCGAAACGCACGACTGGCCGCTCCCCGGCCTCGACATCGAGGCCAACGCCGCGTGGATCGACAGCATCACGGTCCGCAACCGCGCCGCTCCCTCGGCGGAGGGCGTGCAATTTCCCCGCATCCCGCGCTGGCGCGTCAACGCCAATGCCCGCTACGCTTTCTCCCCCGCTGTGCAGGGGTCCCTGGGGATGCGCTACGCCAGCCGCCCCAATACGGACCTGTTCGGCCTCCAGCGCGGCGACACCTTCGGCTATACGTCCGAGCTGTTCGCGCTCGATGCGAAGCTCAACTGGGATGTGAACCCGCACCTTCGCCTCTCCGCCGGGGTCGACAACATCACCAACAACCGGGCATGGGTGTTCCACCCCTATCCGCAGCGCACGTTTCTGGTAGAGGCGGGCTGGAAGCTATGACCACAGCCTCCCTCTCCGAAAAGACCGCGCTCTACCGCACCCTCTGGCGCTGGCATTTCTATGCCGGGCTGTTCGTGATGCCGATGCTGGTGATCCTCTCCCTCACCGGCGCGCTCTACCTCTTCAAGCCGCAGGTGGAGCGCTGGGAGGAACGCGCCTTTCAGGGCTTGCCCGTGGCAGGCGCCGTCTCCCCCTCCACCCAGCGCGACGCCGCGCTCGCCGCCTTCCCCGGCGCGACCTTCCACAACTACCGCCTGCCGGAACGCCCGAGCGACGCGGCGATGATCCACCTCGCACTGGCGGGCGGAGCGATGCGCGATGTGTTCGTCTCACCGCAGGGCGATGTGCTCGGCAGCTTCGATCCGGAGCGGCGTATCATGGCGGTCGCGCATGACATTCACGGCCAGCTCCTGCTCGGCCCCAGGGGAAGCTGGATCGTCGAGCTGGCGGCGAGCTGGGCGATCGTGATGATCGCCACTGGGTTGTACCTCTGGTGGCCCAAGGGACAAAATGGCGGTCGCGGAGCAGCAGGCGCGCTATACCCCCGCGGCGGCAAGGCCTTCTGGCGGGATATGCACGCCGTCACCGGCTTCTGGGTCTCCGGCCTGGCGTTGGTCCTGCTCGTCACCGGCCTGCCCTGGGCGGGCGTTTGGGGCAGCAGCTTCAAGGCCGTGCGCGAACAGATGGGCTGGGTGAAGGGCGCGCAGGACTGGACCATCGGCGGACGCGTAGCGGATGGCGGCGGACGCGCGCCCGATGCGGCCAGCGATGCGGGCGAACATGCCGAGCATGACCACGCCGCGATGATGGCGGGCATGAGCCATGCGGGCCACGCCATGCATATGCCCGATGCGCTGGACAGCATCGTCGGCAAGGCGGCAGCGGAGCATCTCCCTTTCCCGGTCATCGTCACCCCGCCCGGCGCGCCACAGGCGTTCGGGGCAAAGGCCGCGCCGCAATGGACCGTGCGCTCGGATACGCAAAACCGGCCGCAGCGCATCACGATCCGCTACGACGCCGCGAGCGCGCGGGAACTCTCCCGAGACAGCTTCGCCGACAAGCATGTGATCGACCGCGTCGTCGGCTATGGCGTCGCGTGGCACGAGGGCGCGCTGTTCGGCTGGGTGAACCAGCTCATCGGCCTCCTGACCGCGCTCATGCTGGTCGCGATGAGCGTCACCGGCTTCATCCTGTGGTGGCGCAAACGGCCGAAGGGCAGCCTCGGCGCTCCGCCCAGACCGCGCACCCCCGCGCGGAGCATCGGCGTGCTCCTCATCGGCACCTTCTTCTTCCTGACGCTGCCCCTCTTCGCGCTGTCCCTGGTGGCGATAGCGGTGCTTGATCTGGTGGGCCGGCGGGTGATGAAGGTCCCCGCCTGACCGGGCGCGAGACATATCCTTTCGTCATCCCGGACTTGATCCGGGATCCGGTGATCGAGGCGCAACTAATCAGGCCGGATCCCGGATAGCGCGATTTTCTGGCCAGATCCTGCCGGATTTGGAGAAAATCAGCTTCCGGGATGACGCATGAAATGAGCCAGGGCGATCTCTAAGCCGCGCGGTCTTCCGAACCGGCCTCATAAGACGCACGCTTGCGCCGATACATATCGATGTCCGCCCGCTCGATCAGCGCGTCGACCGTGTCATGCGGCAATACCATGCTCCATCCTATCGATGCGGACAGCGGCAGGATCACCTCGCCATAGCGGCATTCGGTGCCGCGCAGCACGGCATCGAGCTGATCGGCCTTCGCCTGCGCCTGCGTCTCGTCGACCTCCTCAAGGATGATCGCGAACTCGTCCCCGCCCAGACGCGCGGCGACGTCCGTCTCGCGGATGTGCGTGTGCACGAGCTGCGCCGCGTGGACCAGCGCGAAGTCGCCCGCGCTGTGGCCATAGGCATCGTTGATCTGCTTCATCCGGTTGATGTCGATGAACAGCACGGCGGACGCCGCGCCATAGCGCTTTGCCCGCGCGATGCGCTCATGCAGCGCGCCGAGCAGATAGCGCCGGTTATAGAGCGGGGTCAGCGTGTCGCGGATCGCCACCCGCTCCAGCTCCTGATTGGCGATGCGCAGCAGGCGCAGCTCGCGCCGCAGAGCCATCACCTCGGCCTTCAGCTCCGTGATGATGGCGGCGGACAGCGCATCGGGCGCGACGGCCTGCGCCTGCCCCGCCCGTGCTGCGGCACCAGCGGAATCGTCCTGCTCCCGGCCTTTACCAGCCATGCACTGTCCAGTCCCTGATTGTGGCCCACATCGCGACTCATCCGCTTCGAACGGGAATCACAACGAAGAGCATAATGATGGGTTCCAGCTTACGGATAGGTGAATAGCGACATCGGTTCGTCGTGAATTGATCTTGGATAATTTCCGATCACCCTCTAAGGCCGGAATGCTGACAGGGAGAAGGCGGAAATACATGACGGCGGCAGCAACCCAGCAGGAACAACCCATTATCGGCGTCATCATGGGCAGCCGGTCGGACTGGGAGACGATGCGCCATGTGAGCGAGACGCTCGCCGCACTGGGCGTGCCGCACGAGTGCAAGGTCGTCTCCGCCCATCGCACGCCGCAGCGGCTCTATGACTACGCGACCGGCGCGGTGGCGCGCGGGTTGAAGGCCATCATCGCGGGCGCGGGCGGCGCGGCGCATCTCCCCGGCATGGCGGCCAGCATGACGCGCCTGCCGGTGCTGGGCGTGCCGGTCGAATCGAAGGCGCTTTCGGGCATGGACAGCCTGCTCTCCATCGTCCAGATGCCCGCCGGCATTCCCGTCGGCACGCTGGCGATCGGCAAGGCCGGCGCGGTCAACGCCGCCCTCCTCGCCGCCGCGATGCTCGCCACCACGGACGAGGCACTGGCCGCCCGGCTGGACGCCTGGCGCGCGAAGCAGACCGCTGACGTGGCGCAGGAGCCGGAATGAATATACGCATGACTCCGCTTCCTCCCGGCTCCAACATCGGCATTATCGGCGGCGGCCAGCTTGGGCGGATGCTGGGCGTGGCGGCGGCCCAGCTGGGCTATCGCACCCATGTCTATGCGCCGGAGCAGAGCGGCCCGGCGGCGGACACCTGCGCGCAGTGGACGCAGGGCGCCTATGAGGACAGCCAACGGCTGGGCGATTTCGCCGATGCGGTCGATGTGCTCACCTACGAGTTCGAGAATATCGACAGCGGCGCGATCGAAACGCTCAGCCATCACGGCCTCGTGCGGCCCAATGTCGAGGCGCTGCGGATCGCGCAGGACCGCCTCAAGGAAAAGAGCTTCGTGGCGGACCTGGGCGGCGCCACCGCGCCCTTCGCCGCCGTGAACAACCTCGCCGATCTCAAGGCGGCAATTAACCATATCGGCACCCCCGCTATCCTCAAGACCAACCGATTCGGCTATGATGGCAAGGGTCAGGTCCGCCTCACCGGCGCGCCCGGCGAGGCAGAGGCGGCATGGCAGGCCGTCAACGCCCAGCCCTGCATCCTCGAAGGCTTCGTCACCTTCGAGATGGAATTCTCCGTCATCCTCGCGCGCGGGGCGGACGGCGCCATCGGCTTCTGGGACAGCCCCCGGAACGTGCATGTCGATGGCATCCTCGCCACCTCCACCCTGCCCGCGCCTGCGCTGATCCAGAGCCAGACGGACGCCGCCCGTGCCCTCGCCGCCAAGGTGGCGAACCAGCTCGATTATGTCGGCGTGCTCACCCTCGAATTCTTCGCGTGCGAGACCGGCCCGGTGTTCAACGAGATGGCCCCGCGCGTCCACAACAGCGGCCACTGGACGATCGAGGGCGCGCTCACCAGCCAGTTCGAGAACCATATCCGCGCCATCTGCGGGCTTCCGCTGGGCGATACGGCGCTCGCCGCGCGCGGCGTCGCAATGCGCAACCTCATTGGCGCGGAAGTGCATCAGTGGCAGGAAATCCTTGCCGACCCTGCAAATCATCTTCATCTCTACGGCAAGCATGGCGCGAAGCCGGGGCGCAAGATGGGTCATGTCACCCGGCTGGAGCTATAGGACGGCGCATGAACCATCCGGAAATCGTCCTCATCCTCGCCCGTGCGGACAATGGCGTGATCGGCCATGAAGGCCGCCTGCCGTGGCACCTCCCGGCCGACCTGCGCCACTTCAAGGCGCTGACGCAGGGCACGCCGATGGTCATGGGGCGCAAGACGTTCGAGAGCCTCCCCGGCCTGCTCGAAGGGCGCCGGCATATCGTCCTCACCCGCGACACCGCGTGGCAGGAAGATGGCGCGGAAGTGGCTCACAGCGTCGAAGACGCGCTGCACCTTGCCAACGCGCCGCACATCTCGATCATCGGCGGCGCGGAGATCTACGCCCAGTTCCTTCCCCATGCCGACCGCATCGAGCTGACGCTGGTGCATATCGCGGCGGAGGGCGACACGCATATCGATCTGCCGGACCCGGCCATCTGGATCGAAACCGCGCGCGAGGATCACCCGGCGGAAAATACCCGCCCGGCCTACAGTTTCGTCACGCTGCGGCGGGCCGGGCAACAGGCAGGCTAACCCCGCACTGCCGCCCTGCTCTCCTTGCCGGGCGACAGCAGCATCGACATGACGCCCACGGAACGGACTGCGGCGCTCGCGGATTCTCACAATCCACTCCCCCATGATTGCGTCACCGCGCAACATTGCTATAGCCGCGCCATATGGTGCGCTTGAACGATACCGGGCCGATACCGTCGCATCTGCGCGGGAGCATCATGGCGCTCGGCAATTTCGATGGCTTTCACAGCGGGCATCAGGCGGTGGTCGGCCGCGCGATAGACTGGGCGCGGGCCGAAGGCCGCCCCGTCGTCGTCGCGACGTTCGATCCCCACCCGATGCGCCTGTTCCGGCCCGATACGCCGCCCTTCCGCCTCACCACGCTCGATCAGCGCGAACGACTGTTCGGCGCAGCAGGCGCGGACGCAATGCTGCTGTTTCATTTCACCGCCGATCTTGCCGCCAAAAGCGCGGAGGAGTTTGTCGCGCTGCTGGTCGATCATCTCGGTGCGGCGGGTGTGGTGACGGGGGAGGATTTCACCTTCGGCAAGGGGCGCAGCGGCTCGGTCGGTGTGCTGAAGGAGCTGGGCGCGCCGCTCGGCCTGCGCGCGGAGGCCGTGGCCGCCATCACCGACGAGAGCGGCGCGACTGTCTCCTCGAGTCGCATCCGCGCCGCGCTGCGATCCGGCGATTGCGCGGCTGCCACCCGCCTTCTCACCCGGCCTTTCGCGATCGAGGGCGTGGTGCAACACGGCGCGAAGCTCGGGCGCACGCTCGATTTCCCCACCGCCAATATCGCGCTCGGTTCCTATCTCCGCCCGGCCTATGGCGTCTATGCGGTGCGGGCGCGGCTCGCAGATGGCCGCGTGGTCGATGGCGTCGCCAATCTCGGCATCCGGCCGATGTTCGATCCCCCGGTCGAGCTGCTCGAAGCCTATTTCTTCGACTTCTCCGGCGATCTCTACGGCCAGACCGTGGAGGTGCAGCTCATCGCCTGGCTCCGCCCGGAGGCGAAGCTCGATGGCCTCGATGCGCTGAAAGCCCAGATCGCCAAGGACTGTGACGCCGCGCGGCAAATCCTTGCGGAGACGTCGCTGCTGCCCTAGAGCGCGCTATTCCCTCTTTCCGAGCCAGATATGACCGACGCGCCCGAACCCAAAGACTATAAAGACACCGTATTCCTGCCCAAGACCGACTTTCCGATGAAGGCGGGCCTTGCCCAGAAGGAACCGGCCATCGCCGCGCAGTGGGAGGAGGACAATCTCTACGGCAAGCTGCGCGCCGCCCGCAAAGGGCGGGAGCGCTTCGTGCTGCATGACGGCCCGCCCTACGCGAACGGCGACATCCACATGGGCCACGCGCTCAACAAGGTGCTGAAGGACATCATCGTCCGCGCACAGACGCTGACCGGCAAGGACGCGCCCTACACCCCCGGCTGGGATTGCCACGGTCTCCCCATCGAGTGGAAGATCGAGGAAGAGTACCGCAAGAAGAAGCTCAACAAGGACGAGGTGCCCGCATCCGAGTTCCGCGCCCAGTGCCGCGCCTATGCCGACACCTGGGTCGATGTGCAGCGCGAGCAGTTCAAGCGCCTCGGCATCATGGGCGACTGGGACAATCCCTACCTCACCATGAAGTACGAGGCGGAAGCCGCCATCGTCGGCGAGCTTTTGAAGTTCGCCGAAAGCGGCCAGCTCTATCGCGGCGCGAAGCCGGTGATGTGGTCCCCGGTCGAGAAGACGGCTTTAGCCGAGGCCGAAGTCGAATATGAGGACGTAACCTCTACGCAGATCGACGTCGCGTTCGAGATCACCGAAGCACCCAACGCGCCGGAGCTGGTCGGCGCCTACGCCGTCATCTGGACCACCACCCCGTGGACCATCCCCACCAACCAGGGCATCGCCTATGGGGAGGAGATCGAGTATGTGGTTATGGTCGCCGCGGACGGGCGCCGTTTTCTTGTTGCCGATGCGCTGAAGTCTGCCTTCCTGTCCCGTCATTCCCGCGAAAGCGGGAATCCAGATACGGCGGCAGAACTGGATCCCCGCGTACGCGGGGATGACGAAATAGTCTGGCGCGGCAAAGGCACTGCCCTCGCCGGAGCGACCGCCCGCCACCCGATCGCCAACCTTCTCGTCACCCCGGGCTTGACCCGGGGTCCCGCTTCTTCTTCCGGCGCTGACGAAAACAGCGGGGCCCCGGATCAGGTCCGGGGTGACGAAGGCAAGAACACGCTCCACCCCTCATCCCCGCTGGCCGAGTTCTTCCTCCGCCCCCGCCCCTTCCTCCCCGCGCCGCACGTGACGACCGACGCGGGCACCGGCCTTGTCCACATGGCGCCCGATCATGGCGAGGAGGATTTCCTCGCCTGCAAGCCGCTGGGCATCGACCCGGTCTTCGCGGTCAACGCGGGCGGCTTCTACCGCGACGACTGGGCATGGCTCGGCGGGCAGGGCTCGGTCATCAACACCAAGTTCAACGCGCCCGATGGCCCGATCTGCACAGACCTCCGCGCGGCGGGCGCGCTCCTCTCGGCGTCAGATTTCCGTCACAGCTACCCGCACTCATGGCGCTCCAAGGCGCGGATCATCTATCGCTGCACCCCGCAATGGTTCATCCCGATGGATCGGAGCGCGAATAGCGACCATCCGGGGGATGGTCGCCGCGCGGAGACCGGCGCGCAAGCGCCGGGGCGCGCGGAGGATATTCCACTCTGCGCGAACGAAGCGGAAATTCGGGAAGCGCAAGGGTCCAACACCACAACCCTCCGCCAGACCGCCCTCGCCGCCATCGAGGACACGCGCTGGGTGCCGACGCGTTCGCGCAACCGCATCCACGCGATGGTCGCCGACCGGCCCGACTGGGTCATCAGCCGCCAGCGCGCCTGGGGCGTGCCCATCGCGCTCTATGTCCACCGCCAGACCGGCGACTATTTGCGCGACCCAGCCGTCAACGCCCGCATCCGCGAAGCCTTTATGAACGCCGGCGCGGACGCATGGTTCGGCGCGGATCATCAGGCGCTCCTCGGCCCGGACCACAAGCTCGAAGACTATGAGGTCGTGAATGACATCCTCGACGTGTGGTTCGATAGCGGCTCCACCCACAGCTTCGTGGTCGAACCGCAGTTTGGCACCAACGCGGACGACCGCGCGGACCTTTACCTCGAAGGGTCGGATCAGCATCGCGGCTGGTTCCAGTCCTCGCTGCTGGAAAGCTGCGGCACGAGGGGCCGCGCGCCCTATAAATCCGTCCTCACCCACGGCTTTGCGTTGGATGGGCAGGGCCGCAAAATGTCCAAATCGCTCGGCAATGTCGTCGATCCCCTGAAGATCATGAGCGAGAGCGGCGCGGACATCCTCCGCATGTGGGTCGCCAGCACCGACTATTTCGACGATGTGCGCATCGGCAAGGAAGTGCTCGCGGGAAGCTCTGACGCCTACCGCAAGCTCCGCAACACCTTCCGCTATCTGCTGGGCGCGCTCGAAGGCTTCACCGAGGCCGAGAAGGTGCCGGTGAACGACATGCCGGAGCTGGAGCGCTACATGCTCCACCGCCTCGCCGAACTGGATGCGACGTTGCGCGAAGTGGTGTCTGACCGCGCCAGCGAAAACTGGCTCGAATTCAGCCGCTACACCCGCGCACTCAATGATTTCGCCAATATCGATCTCAGCGCGTTCTTCTTCGACATCCGCAAGGACTGCCTCTACTGCGACGTGAACCCGGAAACGGGCAAACAGACCGACAAGCGCCGCGCCTACCGCACCGTGCTCGATCTGCTGTTCCACGCCCTCGTGCGCTACGCCGCGCCGATCATCCCCTTCACGGCGGAAGAAGTGTGGAAATCACGGTTCCCGCAGACGGACAGCGTGCACATGCTGGACTGGCCGGACTTCCAGTCCCTCCTCTCTCGTCATCCCGATGCGCCTGCCGATACCTCACCCCCGCGTCATCCCCGCGAAAGCGGGGATCCAGCAGCAACGCCGGAACTGGATTCCCGCCTGCGCGGGAATGACGGGTTTTTGGATGAGGGGCTGGGGCAGAAATGGGAGCGTGTTCTTGCCTATCGCAAGTCGGTGAACGAGGTTATTGAACCGCTCCGCCGCGAAAAGACTGTACGCTCGAGCCTTGAGGCCGAAATTATAGTCAGTTTCAGCAAGAACGACGATCTGGAGCGAATGGGCACAGCCTTGGCATCAGAGCTTTTCATCGTTTCCGAAGTCCAGTTTGAGACAGTTGTGGCACATAATATCGGTCAGAGTGACGCTGCCGAGATCGTGGTCGCCCATCCTGAAGGCGCATATGTGCCCGCGAACCTGGGAATCGGAATTCAGGTAGTCCCTACCGAAAACCACAAATGCGGCCGCTGCTGGCGCCACCTGCCAGAAGTGACCGAAGACGGCGACCTGTGCGACCGCTGCGAGGACATTCTGGCGTGAGCCTCTTACACCAACCTCGTCACCCCGGGCTTGACCCGGGGTCCCGCTTTTCCCCTCCTCCCGCCTCGCCGAAGGCGGGATGGACCCCGGATCAAGTCCGGGGTGACGGAATAAAGCAATGACCGCCCTCCCCCTCCTCCCCCCGCTCCACCGCAAGCTCGGCCTCGGCCTCGCCGCGCTCGTCCTCCTGCTCGATCAGCTCACCAAATATATCGTCACCGTCCCCCTCCAGCTCGAATCGCGCGGCGATGAAGGCCTGCCGCTGCTGCCCATTTTCGCGCTGCGCTGGGTCGAGAACCGGGGCATCTCGATGGGCTTTCTCCATGCGAGCACGGATACCGCGCGCTGGCTGCTGGTCGCGATGACCGCCGCGATCTCTGCCTTCGTGCTGGTGTGGATGTGGCGCGAGCGTTCCCGTCAGGATGTCATGGCGCTCGGCCTCGTATTGGGCGGCGCGCTCGGCAATATCATAGACCGGGTGCGCCTCGGTTTCGTGGTCGATTTCGCCGATCTTCACTTCGGCGAATGGCGGCCGTTCCTCATTTTCAACCTTGCGGACGCCGCCATCACCATCGGCGTGCTGATCCTGCTTGCGCGCGCGCTCCTGCTGCGCGAAAAGGACGCAAATTCGGAGAGTCACAACCATGCGTAAATTCGTTGCCGTACCCTGCCTCCTTGCCGCGCTGGCCGGCCTGTCCGCCTGCGGATCGACCGGGCTGTTCAACCGCGCCCGGCCGGACGAGATGCAGGTGACGCGCAACGCGCCGCTGGTCGTGCCGCCCGATTTCGCGCTGGTGCCGCCCGCGCCCGGCGCCGCGCCGACCGTGACGCCGGAAGCCAACCGTCAGGCGATGGAAGCACTGTTCGGTCCGCCCGCCGCGCGCTCCGCCGCCGAGGCCGCCGCGCTCTCGTCCGCCGGTCGCGACGCCGCGTCGCCGGGCATCCGCTCCTCGGTGGGCGACCCGCAGACCAACCTCGTCGACAAGGGCGCGACCACGCGCGACATCCTCTCCGCGCCCGAGGGTGACGGGCAATATGGCCGCGCGGTCGCGAACTAGGCGTTCATAACCGGGGTTCCCCGTCGCGATGGACATCGAGCCGATCCATATCCTCACCACGGGCGGCACGATCGACAAGATCTATTTCGATGCGCTGAGCGACTATCAGGTCGGCGAGAGCGTGATCGCGCGCCTGCTGGAGATCGCGCGCGTAGCTTATCCGTTCGAGATAGAGGCCGTGATGCGGAAGGACAGCCTTGAGCTGACGGATGCGGACCGCGCCCTCATCGCTGCGCGTGTCGCCGCCGCGCCGGGTGCGCGCATTCTCATCACGCATGGCACCGACACCATGACGGATACGGCGCGGGCGCTGGCGCATATTCCGGGCAAGACCATCGTGCTGGTGGGCGCGCTGGCTCCCGCCCGGTTCAGCGAGAGCGACGCCGCGTTCAATCTCGGCATGGCGTTCGCCTGCTGCCAGGTCGCGCCGCCGGGCATCTACATCACGATGCACGGGCAGGTTTTCCCGGCGCTGCATGTGGCGAAGGATCGTGCGCGCGGCTGCTTCGTGCCGACCACCTAGAGCGCGCGACGCAAAAGTGCGAACCTGTTTTGCGCAAAAAACGATGCGACACCAAAAATATAGAGCGCGCGGCGCACCCCACGTTTCCTGCGCCCCCCGTTGCGTTGCGATACAGCCGCGAACCGGGCTTGCAGTTTCATTAAGTCATTGAAATAAAAGTATTTTTATATCCATGCCGTCGTTCGTGGATCTCAACGACATACCCAATTAATCCGGCAGTTTCCAGTCGATCGGCGCCTCCCCCTCCGCCTCCAGAAAGGCGTTGGCGCGGCTGAACGGGCGGCTGCCCAGAAACCCGTTATGCGCCGACAACGGAGACGGGTGCGCGGATTTGATCACGAGGTGCCGCCCGCCCTGGCTTATATCTCTCACGAACGCCGCCTTCTTCTGCGCATAGGCACCCCAGAGGATGAACACGATCGGCCGCTCCTGCCGCGCCACCAGCTCGATCACCGCATCGGTGAACTTTTCCCAGCCCTTGCCCTGATGGCTCGCCGCCTGCCCCAACTCCACGGTGAGCACGCTATTGAGCAGCAGTACGCCCTGCTCCGCCCAGTGCGTCAGGTTGCCGTGGCGTGGTGGATCGATGCCAAGATCGCTTTTCAGCTCCTTGTAGATATTCCCAAGGCTCGGCGGCGGCCGCACCCCGCACGGCACCGAAAAGCTGAGGCCATGCGCCTGCCCCTCGCCATGATAAGGGTCCTGCCCCAGAATGACGACCCGCACCTTGTCGAGCGGCGTCAGATCCAGCGCGCGGAAGTATTCGCTGCCTTTGGGGAAGATGCGCTTTCCCCGCGCCTTCTGCTCCATAAGGAAAGCCCGCAGATTCGCCATCACAGGGGACGCGAACATATCGGCGAGCGGCTTCGCCCAGCTGGCATCGAGCTTAGGGCCGGGGTGTGGATCAAGTTGTGCTGTATCGGACATGGACCGGATGTTAAGGATTCTCGGCGATAATGCAAAGCTCGCTCAGGCCCCGAAGGATTCCGTCATGCACCTCGCTGCCCGCTTCGAGAGCATAACCGATCTTAACGGCCTCGCCGCGCGCTGGCGTGCGCTGGAAATGGAAACCCGGCCAACCTCGTTCTTCCTGCGGTGGACCTGGATGGAAAGCTGGCTTGGCGCCATGCAGGCGCAGGGCATCGAACTGCCGCAGCTTCTGGTCATCAGCGATGGCACGACCGATCAGGGGCTGGCGCTGATCGGCGAAGGCATGGCGAAGCGCAAGCTGGGGTCCGTGCCCGCCTTGTGGCTCAATGAATCCGGCGATCCGGAAGCCGACCGGCCTTTCATCGAATATAACGGCCTGCTGTGCGCACGGGAAAAGCTGCCGCTCTGCGTTCACGCCTTTTGCGAGGCGATGGCCGAACGGGATGACTGGTCTGTGCTCCATCTGTCGGGCCTCGGCTTCGGCGCGATGCTGACCGAAGTGCCAGGCGTCCGGCGGCGGCGGATTCGCGATGCCTCGCCCGCCTATTTCGTGGATCTGGAGGCGGTACGCAAGGCGAACGGCGACTATCTCTCTCTGCTCAGCGCCAATACGCGCGGCCAGATCAAGCGTTCCTTGAAGGAGGAACCGGCCGAGCTTGCGATCGAGACGGCGGAGAGGCCGGACATCGAAAGTTGGCTGGAAGACATGCGGCGCCTCAACATGGGCCGCCATGAGCATAACGCATGGGATCACGCCTTTTTCCGGGAGTTCGTTAGCCGCCTTGTACATGCGGGCCTGACCGATGGCTCGGTCGAGCTGTTGCGCCTGTCGAGCGGAGGTGACATCACCGGCTATCTGCTCAATTTCGTCTGGGCCAACCGCGCGCTGAATTATCAGTCTGCCTTTGCCGAGCCGCGAACCTCGAAATCAAAACCCGGCCTGATGTGCCACGCGGCGGCGGTGAGCCGCTACAGCGCGCGCGGGCTCAGGCACTATTCGCTCCTCGCCGGAAAGGACCGCTACAAGCACAGCCTCTCGACCGGCGCGGAGGAGCTCAACTGGTGGGCGCTGGAGCGGTTCGACTGGCGGCTGGAGCTGGAAGCCACATTGCGGAAAGTCATCCGCCGTTAGTTTTTTTGTCGCGATTCCTGAATCGCCATAGGGCGCCAATTGACTGGAAATCGCTCTAGGCGCCCCATCCCATCCGGTTGACAAGCCGGAACATCGCCCGGCCCAGCCATTGCTTTTCGGGTTTGAGACCCACCTTGACCAGCGGCAGTCCCTTGGCACGGAGGCGTCCGTTGAGGCTGTGCAGCTCCCCCTCCGCCACACTGCGCGCCGAACGCCAGGTGATAGAGAAACTGACCGACACACCATCGCCGTTCTTCACATAATGCGGCGCCTTGACCGGCATCAGCACCGCTTCTCCGGGCGCGAGGTGAACCGCTTTCATCCTGTCTGTGAAGCGGTCCTCCCACAGGAGATTGCGATGCCCACCGCGCGCGAAGCTCTCGCTTTTCTGCGCGGGCACGGTTTCCTCGTCATGAGTGGGGAACACATGCATCGTCTTGTCCGACCGGATCTGGAGCAGGATGTTGTGCTCCGGGTCCATGTGAAACGGGGTAATGCTGCCCGGTGAGGTGATGAAGATAAACCCCTCCTTATGCAGCATCGGCCCGGTGCTCGCTTCGACGATAGGCCTCAAATCCTCGAGTGCCGACTCCAGCAGCGCGCCATACGCCGGATCACGCTCAACATTTTTCAGCACCGCCCAACTGCCATTGCTTTCAATGGTACGGATCGTTTCGCCCAGAGAGAGGCCGTTGGACGGAGTATCTTCCGGTTTGAGCCCCAGCGGCAGATCGCCGCGATTATACTCCACCTGGTTCGCCGGCATCCGCTCGGCCAGCTGCGCCAGCGCCGTGAGGCTGAGCAACGGGTGATCGGTAAGCCTGTGGAAGAGATGCGCAGATGCATCGGGATAGGCCTCCGCAAAACGGGCCAAGGCCGCCGCGTCAAACGCGAAGGGAATGCTGTGCCCCTGTCCTACTGGCTGATGAAGACTCATATCCTTCTGCCTTTCAGTGAACTGATGCTGCTTTCGAGAAAGCCTATTCCAGCAAAGGCAAAACGGCGCTTGACCCTTCTCGCGCCCCTTCCTTTCAACTGGATCCGGAACTGCGCGATGGTGCGCCTCTCCGCCCACAAGCCATCTATCATCGGATGGTTGGGTGCGGCGCAGCTGTCCGACCATTTGAGGCCCGAGTCACAAAGCGCGGCGCGCATATTGTCTAGCTCGATCAGGACCCCCGGCGAAAAGCGGGCAAACCGCTCGTCAAACGCGATCTTATAGCTGAACGCGCCTTCGCCCAGCCGGAAGTTGACCAGCATCGCGAGGGCCGCGCCGTCCAGATCGATACGGAGCATATCGAGCAGCCCGTCGCGCGCCGCGTTCCGGATCGCGTCGCGAAAGAAACTGCACGTTGCCGGAATACTGGCTAGGGCTGTTCCCTCGCTGCCCTTCCAGCCCGCGGCCTCGAGTTTCAGGAAATCTTCCGCCCACTCCCCGGCGTCGTCATTGGTTTCAAGGGTCCGGTGGGCGACCGACCCCAGCTCCGTCAAGCGGTTGGCAAGCCGCCGGATCTCCTTGCGCTTCTTGGCGCGAACATGAGCTTGCCAATAGCTTTCGCCATCCAGACTGGAGCGGAGCAGGGCGCGCTCATGGCTGGCGATGCGCTTGCAACCCCGCTGCTCCCGCGTGCAAAGGTCTGTCAGGGCCGCGACGGTGGGTCCGTCCTCATCCACCCCGTCAAGGTGCAGAAAATTCCCTGCCCAGCCCGCTTCATCCAGCTGGTGCAAGATGTGCCCCCAGGCGCTTACCTCGTTTCCCGCCTTGAGCAGCGGCGCGCCATAGAAGCACTGGTCGTGGATCCAGTTGGCCACATTGCCCAGGGGGTATCGGCTATGCCGCGCCTTCGCGAGCACAGGCAGCAGTCCGATGAGGGAACCAGCGGTATCGCGCGCCTCGACCAGCCTAACCTGCGCTCCTTCGGCCAGATGGCGCAAGGCAGGGACGAGGATCGCAGGATGATAAAAGGGATTCGGCTCCGCCGCGTGCGCAGCAAGCGCGCACCATTCCTCCTCCCGCCAGCTCGCGCATACGGGAGCCACGCCGCGTGTCGCAACGGGGGCGGAAGCCATGTCCATGCTTCATCCATAGCGCGAAAATCTTAGGAAATCATTGGGCCGGAACGGAGCGCCCAAGTATTCCTCGCGCGAGCTGAAGACTATCCGTTGGTAGCGGCCCGCATCATCTCGCTGATATCCGTAAATTTTTCTCTCGGATTGCCAGGCAATGCACGCGCGACTTCCTGTGCGTCGATATTCTGCCAATCACGGAAGGTGACGACATCGACACCCCGCTCCTTCAACAGCACGTCCAACCCCAGACGCCCCTGCTTGCCCGCGCCCTCTCCGATATCAGCCGCAATCTTGTCGGCAATCATCACGCCATCGGGCTTGTTGGTGCCAATGGTTCCGGTCGGACCGCGCCGCGCCCAGCCCACACAATAAAGGCCCGGCATGATCCTCCCCTCATCACTGGCAAACCGTCCGCGACCATGCTCGTAAGGCACGCCATCTATCGCTGGTGTCTGATAGCCAATTGCGGCGACCACCAGCGAGGCCTCGATCACATAGCGTTCGCCTGTGCCATGACTGTTGCAACGATCATCCAGCTTTGTCCGCTCCACCACCACCCGCTGCACATGGCCCGCGCCCTCGATCGCGACGGGCATGGCAAAGAAATCGAAATCGATGGTCACCGGCTTGGCCACGGGATTGGCGGCAAACTCGCGCAATAAGGTGACGGACTTGCGCATACCCGGTTCAAGCAGGGCGTCGGCGCCCACTTCCGGCAGATCGGTGGGGTCGACCCGCGGCGCGGCGCGCTCCAGCTTACCCAGCTCGCCCAGCTCCTTGGGGGTCATGGCGATCTGGTGCGGCCCCCTTCTGCCGAGCAAGGTGATATGCCGGACATGCGATTGCGCCAGCGCCTCGCGAGCGTGCGCCACGATGTCGCTTCCCGCAAATTCCTCGGGCGTCTTGGCAAGAATGCGAGCGACATCGAGCGCGACATTGCCGTTGCCGATCACCACAGCATGAGTCCCGTGCAGGGAGGGGTTGAGTCGCGCATAATCCGGGTGGCCATTATACCAGCCTACGAAAGCCGCGCTTCCCACGACCCCCGGCAAACCCGCCCCCGGGATATCCAGCTGGCGGTCATGTGGCGCCCCGGTCGCTATCACGACGGCGTCGTAAAGTGATTGCAGTTCGGCGATGCCGATGTCTTTTCCGATGGAGACATTGCCCACGAAGCGGACCGTATCGGTAAGCGCCACCGCTTCATACCGCTTGGACACAGCCTTGATCGACTGGTGATCGGGCGCAACGCCGGTGCGGATCAGGCCGAAGGGAACCGGTAGCCGGTCGATAATATCGATGCGGGCGCCGTCCTCAAAAATATTCCGGCACGCCTCGGCAGTATAGTAGCCTGCCGGGCCTGAGCCGATGATCGCTATATGCCGCATCAGAGCTCCTGCATTTTTCCCTGATGCTAGCTTGCGATGTGCAGTCTGCAAGCGGTAATCGCGAATGGTCGTTCCAACAAGAAAAACAGTCGGAATTATGGCCTGCAACGGTGCCCATAAACCGGATAGTAAATTTTTGCGGGCAAAGCGGGCACATGCCTGTCGCGCGCCGTAGAATCGAACAGCCAGATGCCTTCATCCAGCAGCCTACCCTCATGGGCACGCTGGGGCTGTCCGATTCTGGGCAAAATCTCTCACCCGAATGGGCGCTACAGGCGATCCGCTCGGTATCGTCGGTCTGGCCGCTGTTCATGGCCGCCCAACTGTGCATCGCGCTGATGGCGACCAATGTCCCTTTTCTTTTCCAGGCGCGTGGTCTTACGGCATTCCTGCCGCTGGCCGTGGCCGTCTGCCTCGGGATCGGCATCTGGCTCCTCCCGGCCCGCGCTGTCGTGCAACGATTGAAGCCGCATCGCCAGATATGGCTCATCTGCCTGCTCGCCTTCGGGACAGCATTGGCCTCGGGCCTATGGTTCTCCAGCCTGGACAAGACAGCCGCCACCGGCCTCATTTCCCCCTTTGCGGGCCAAATCGGACTCGCGCTGATTGCGGCAAGCCTGTTTGGCCAGCACCGCGCCCTTGGCTTCGCTTATTGTCTCGGCATGGCACTGTGCGCCTATGGCCTGCATGGGCTGGGCCGGGATCTTATCCTCACTGTCGTTCTGGTTGTCATCTGCGCCTCGATGCTGCTTCAGGCGCGGACCGAGCGTGAACGCTATTGCGCCGCGCAGGCTGACGAGCTGCGCAGCCAGCGCGCGCACCGCCTGCTTCGGGAATATGAGGAATCGGGGCGTGGCTGGTTCTGGGAGACGGACCGCACCGGCGCGCTTACGTACATCTCGCCCACACTGGAGCGCTCCCTTGGCGCCGAGCGCGATGCGCTTCTCGGGCGAAGACTGACCGATCTCGTGAACATGGGAGCCGCAGCCAACAGCGATGGAGGCAACCGCACGCTTGGCTTCCATCTTTCCTCCCGGAGTGCCTTCAGCGATCTTGCCGTTTGCGCCGCGACGGAGGGCGACGAGCGGCTATGGGCGCTGTCAGGACGTCCCATCATCAATGAATATGGCCAGTTCCAGGGGTTCAGGGGGAGCGGGTCCGATCTGACCGAAACCCGCCGCAGCCAGGCCGAGGTCGAGCGGCTCGCCCAGTTCGACTCACTCACCGGCCTTGCCAACCGGGTGCAGATGCAGCGTGCGCTGGAGCAGGCGGTGCTGGGTCCGCGCGGTGACACGGGTGAATGTGCGCTTTTCCTGCTCGATCTCGATCGCTTCAAAAACGTGAACGATACCATGGGGCATCCGGCAGGTGACGCATTGCTGCGCGAGGTCAGCCGCAGGCTCAAGCATCTGGTCGGGGATCGCGGCGTTGTCGGTCGACTGGGCGGAGACGAATTCAAGGTGGTGCTGCCCGGCCACCCCGACCGGCATAAGCTCGCGGTACTGGCAGACGCAATTATCGCCACGTTGTCTCAACCCTATCTGATCGAGGAAACGCAGGTTGTGATCGGCGCGTCCGTCGGCATAGCCCTCTGCCCGGACGATGGCACCACATCGGATGCGCTGGTACGAAACGCAGACCTTGCCCTCTACGCCGCGAAAGATGCGGGGCGGGGCGTGCACCGCTTTTACTCGGCAGACATGCATGCCGAAGCAGAGGACCGCCGCCTCCTTGAGGACGATCTGCGCACCGCCCTCGCCGATGACGCGCTGCAACTTGTCTATCAACCGATCGTCAGTGCGAAAAATGGCCAGATTGTTGGGTTCGAGAGCCTATTACGCTGGCACCATCCCACGCGCGGTCCCATTTCCCCTGCGCTTTTCGTGCCGATCGCCGAAGATGCCGGCCTGATCGGGCCGCTGGGCGAATGGGTGTTGCGAACGGCCTGCGCCGCCGCGACAAAATGGCCCGGGGATATTCGGGTAGCCGTCAATGTTTCACCGATCCAGTTCGCGAATCCGTCTCTGCCCGGAGTCGTGATGAATGCTCTGGCATCATCGGGCCTGGCGCCTCAGCGTCTCGAACTCGAAATCACCGAGAGCTGCTTCATCAACGAAGGCGAAAAGACCGACCAGATGTTTTCACGGCTGAAGGGCTTGGGTGTGCGTCTGGCACTCGATGATTTCGGCACCGGCTATTCGTCGCTGGGATATCTGAAGAAGGCGCCGTTCGACAAGATCAAGATCGATCAAAGCTTCGTACGCGGAGCGGCGATGAAGGGTAACCGTAACACAGCCATCATCACCTCGATCGTCAGCCTCGCCAATGCGTTGGGGATGGACACCACCGCCGAAGGCGTGGAAACCCATGACGAGCTTGAGCTGGTCCGGTCGTTGGGATGCTCGCAAATCCAGGGCTTCATATATGGCAAGGGTGCCAGCGCCGAGGAAGTCGCGCGGCGCTTTGCCGAGCAGGGCATGGAGGCGCGCGCTTCCGGTTTCCAGTCAAGTCGCGCGCCGCGTATTTCCATGCTGCGCTCGGTCGCGATCCATCATCAGGGACAGCGCTATATCGGGCGCGTCCGCAATATCTCCGCCGGAGGCGCCATGATCGAAGGCCTCTGGAATGTCCCACCCGACACCGGCTTCGAGATCGACCTTGCCGAAGGCCTCACCATAGGCGCGGTAGCGCGCTGGTCGGTCGATGACCGTATGGGCGTTCAGTTCGCGCACATGATCGACCTGCGCAAGGTTCAGTCCGCGGCGCCGGTACGGCTGGCAGGATAGGCAAAAAGCAAAACGCCCGGCAGTTATGCCGGGCGTTCTCTTTCGCTCGCGAAATGGATTATTTCGCCTTGGGCGCCGCCGCCGCCGCGTTGTCCGGCAGGCCGCCAAGCTGGGTCACCAGCTTAGTATAGGCGTCGAGATAGGCCAACACGATCACCTGGCCGATGTCCGTATTCTGGTAGCCACCGCCACCAGCTGCAGCGAGGCCACCCATCCAGCCAAGGCCGCCACCACCGCCAAAGCTGAGGTCGGATTTGCGGAAATAGCCCTGACTCAGCACTTCTTCCTCTGTGGTGCGCGCATTGACCAGCGAGAGCGTGACGTTTGCTTCCTTCTTCTTAATGGAAATGCCACCCAGGAGGGCGCCACCGAGACGCCCACCCAGCATGCCACCGAGCATGCCGCCAAACGCATTGCCGCCGCTGTTGTTATTCGTCGTCACGATATCGGGCTGGAGGAAATAGTCCGCCGCCTTCACCTGCCCCTTGCCGAGGTTCGAACCGGCCTGAAGCTCACCTGAATCCGCCATCGCGCGTTCCATATTGCGGCTGGCCATGGATCGGCCCCGATTAACGAGACCGAAGCAGCCCGATTGCTGCACGAACATCTTGATGATCGCTTCCGGGCTGCCGAGGCTCAGCTCGCGCCACCACTGGGTATCCGGCTCGACGATCGCGACCGTGCCCAGCCGCTTGGTGCAGTGGGGGATCTCCATCTGCTTCTTCTCCTGCGCCTGATGGCCGGAAGAGCCCTTGTCCGCCGCCATCGCCGGCGCGGAAACCAGTCCCAATATCGAAAGCGCGCCAACCAGCGCCTTTGCCTTACGCATCATGCACCCCTTTCACAGAATCGAATTTCAATTGTGCTTACCCTGCGGACCCTTTGCTGCGCGGTTTTCTATCACAGAAGGGCTGAATCTCAAGTCCGTTCACCATGACTGCGCGGGACGTGACAGCACGCCCGGCCCCTGCTATTCGCGCGCTCCATGACCAATCTCTCTCATATTCGCAATTTCTCGATCATCGCGCATATCGACCACGGCAAATCCACGCTGGCGGATCGGCTGATCCAGCGCTGCGGAGGCCTCTCCGAACGCGAGATGACCGCTCAGGTGCTCGATAACATGGATATCGAGAAGGAGCGCGGCATCACCATCAAGGCGCAGACAGTGCGGCTGGATTACACTGCCAAGAACGGCGAGACATATGAGCTGAACCTCATGGACACGCCGGGTCATGTGGACTTCGCCTATGAGGTTTCCCGCAGCCTCGCGGCGTGCGAAGGCGCGCTGCTGGTAGTCGACGCGGCGCAAGGCGTGGAAGCGCAGACGCTCGCCAATGTCTATCAGTCGATCGAGCACGATCATGAAATCGTGCCGGTGATCAACAAGATCGACCTTCCCGCAGCCGAACCAGAGAAGGTCCGCGCCGAGATTGAAGAAGTCATCGGTCTCGATGCATCGGAGGCGGTGCTCGCGTCGGCAAAGTCCGGCATCGGGATAGACGACATCCTGGAAGCCATCGTCGACAAGATCCCCGCACCCAAGGGCGACCGCGAAGCACCGCTCGAAGCCATGCTGGTCGACAGCTGGTACGATCCCTATCTCGGCGTTGTCATCCTTGTGCGCGTGGTGAACGGGGTGCTCAAGAAAGGTCAGCAGATCAAGTTCATGATCGGCGGCACAGAGCATCTGGTCGACCGGGTCGGATGTATGCGGCCCAAGATCGAGCAGTTGCCCGAAATCGCGGCGGGCGAAATCGGCTTCATCACCGCGCAGATCAAGGACATCAGCCAGACGAGGGTCGGCGACACCATCACGACGGTCAAGAACGGGGCGGAGAAGCCACTGCCCGGGTTCAAGGAAGTGCAGCCGGTGGTGTTCTGCGGGCTGTTCCCGGTCGATGCCAATGATTTCGAGAAACTGCGTGACTCCATTCAGAAACTTCGCCTGAACGACGCGTCTTTTTCCTTCGAGATGGAAACCTCCGCAGCGCTGGGGTTCGGCTTCCGCTGCGGTTTTCTTGGCCTCCTTCACCTTGAGATCATTCAGGAGCGCCTCTCCCGCGAATATGATCTCGACCTTATCACGACCGCGCCATCCGTCGTCTATGACATTCACATGCAGAAGGGTGAGGTGCTTCAGCTCCACAACCCTGCCGACATGCCGGACCCGACCCATATCGACTTCATCGAGGAGCCGTGGATCGAGGCGACCATCTACGTGCCGGACGAATATCTCGGTTCACTGCTCAAACTCTGTCAGGACCGGCGCGGCATCCAGAAGAACCTCACCTATGTCGGCGGGCGCGCGCAGATCACCTACGAACTGCCCCTGAACGAGGTAGTGTTCGACTTCTATGATCGCCTCAAGTCGATCAGCCGGGGCTATGCGAGCTTCGACTATCACCAGATCGGCACCCGCGAGGGCGACCTCGTCAAGATGCAGATCCTCGTCAACAATGAACCGGTCGATGCACTCTCCATGATCGTCCACCGCGGCGCGGCGGAAAGCCGGGGGCGGCACATGTGCGAGCGGTTGAAGGATTTGATCCCCCGCCACCTGTTCAAGATTCCGATCCAGGCGGCCATCGGTGGCAAGGTGATCGCGCGCGAGACGATTGCGGCGCTGCGCAAGGACGTTACCGCCAAATGCTACGGCGGCGACATCACCCGGAAGAAAAAGCTGCTGGAAAAGCAGAAGGAAGGCAAGAAGCGGATGCGGGAATATGGCTCAGTTCAGATTCCGCAGGAAGCCTTCATCGCCGCATTGCGGATGGGTGACGAGAATTGACCAGCCGTTAGAGCGGCTTCTGAATCGTAAAATGACGCCATTTGATCGGAAATCGCGCTAAGGGATTGCCTCCGAATAACCCTTCATTGTGGCGGAACGGCACCCGGCGCAGCGGGCAGTACAGGCGGCGGCGCATCGGCAGGAGATGAAGCCGAGAGAGGCGCGGTGGAAGGAGCGGTTGCGCCTGCGGTAGCCTTCTCGGCGGCTTCACGCTCGATCCGCGCCTTTTCCTTGGCTTCCGCTTTCGCTTTCTCTTCCGCCGCTACCTTGTCCCGATACTCCTGGCTGTGCAGCGCGAGAATTTCGGCCTTGCGCCGGTTGAGATACCATGTGCGCTGCGCGGCATAGGGGTTGCCGCTTTCCCGGATTTGCCGGAACTCCTCGTCGTTGTTGGCACGCTCATCCAGCGCGCTCAGGCCGCCCTTGGGCAACGCGTAGTAAGGAGTGTTAAATGGGCTGCCTGCCGCCGCGGGCACAAGACTCAAATCCAGCATACGGCCAAACACGTCGCGTACGGTGGTCGAACCGATCAGCGGCAGGAACAGATACGGGCCCGGTCCAACTCCGTAATAGCCCAGAGTATCCGCAAGACCATTGGAAAGACGCGGCATATGGAATGGCTTCTTCTTCGCCACGTCCATGATGCCAGCAATACCGACCGTGGAATTGACCGCGAAGCGGCCAACCGTCCTTAGCGCCTTTCCCGGCTTAAGCTGAAGCAGGAAGTTCACAAAAACTATCGGTTCGTCCAGGTTATTGATGACGTTTCGGATCGCGGAACGAACTGGCTTGGGCGTTTCCTTCTTATAGGTGCGAGCGACAGGGCCGACGATCGCCTTATCGAGCGCCTGCACGGCCTCATAGCTCACCTGATTGATAGCCTGGGCCGGGTCCTGCTTCCGCGTGCTTTGATCGCCGGTGACCACGATAACGTTAGAGTCTGCGCCACTCCCTTGGGCAGCGCCCGGGGCTTTGGCAGGAGGCACGGCTGGCGATACGATTTGGGGCGGCTGCACTGAAGGCGGTGCGGTTGGGGCAGGCTGCTCGGCGGATTGCGGCTGCGACATAGCATCCGCAATCCCCGGCGCCTCCACGGCATTTTGCGAAACAGGATCTGCTCCAGCCATTCCCGCCAGCAAAGCAATCGATAATATCGGAGCGCTCACATTTCACCTTTCATAACGCATCTGCGTCTAACCGGACCCTATGGCCCCACGCGCCCCTGATTGCCGAAATATGCTCGCAAAAGCCAAGGTCAAGCCGGAATTGCTCATCTCCCCAAGCCTGTCACTTCCGCTATGATCCATGTTACGCTTTTTCAATACTTTATCGATAGCTGTATTAATATTAATCCATCGCAAACCAAGACGAAGCGCCGCAATGCCCTGGACCAGACCATCCACCTTCCTGCGCAAATTCGGCTTGCCGATGATTGCTGTCGTTTCGGCCTTCCTCGCCATCGGGCTATCGATGCTGATCTGGATGACCTACGCGCAGGACGATCTGCAGATGGAGCAGGAGCGCAACCTCGCCAATGCGGCGCTACATTCCCGTATCGAGTTCCTCACCCGCAACCTGGGAGACTATGGCATATGGAACGACGCGGTCGAGAACATGGTGCGCCGCCGCAACATCCAGTGGGCCAACACCAATCTGGGACCCTATTTGTATGCCATCCAAGGCTATGAATACAGCTTTGTGATCGGCCCCGACGACCGGGTGATTTATAGCAGCTATCGTGACAAGCCTGTGGCCCTGAAGCCGGAGAGCATTCTCGGCGCGAGCTATGCAAAGATGCTAAGCGCGTTGCGGGCGGGCCCCATCGGCAAGGACAAACGGGCGGTCGAGATCGCCACCGTACAGGGAAATCCTGTTTTCATGGGTATGGCGGCAATCGTGCCCAGCGATCGCCAAGTGCGCCTGCCGACCGGTCAACGGGATAGTTATATTCTGTTTGTCGAAAATATCGATCAGCCCCTGCTACAGCGTTTGGGAACCAATTACAGCCTGACCAACCTGCACTTCGTGGCGGGCAGCAAGGACGGCGGCCTGCCCCTGCACTTGTCGGATGGCAAAGTGATTGGATCGGTTCAGTGGGAGTCCGCTCGGCCGGGCAGCCGCTTGCGCATCGTCGTTCTCCCTTTCTCCTTCGCCTTTGTCGTGTGCTTCATCATGGGCATCCTGATGGTGCTGCGCGTAAGCCGCATCTCATTGATCCAGGAGCAGCAGACCCACGACAAAATGGTCGCCCAGAGAGCGCTGATGGCGGCCGAACGCACCAAACAGGACGAACTGACCGTAGCTATCGAGCGGGTGAAAGCCGAAAACGCCAAGCTTCTGGCCGAATCCGCGCAGGCGCACATGCGAATGGAGGCAGCGAGGGACGCGGTCATGAAAGACATTGCCGATCGCATTGACGGGGAGGTGATGGCGTTCGTCGGTTCCCTCTATGACATGGTTTCCGAACTGGGCCTGAAATCCGGCGACCTGCGGCTGTCGGCCGAGTCGACCCACGCTTCCGCAGTCGACGTGCAAACCGCGAGCACTGCGGCGAAGCAGAGGCTGCAAGATGTGATCCGCGCGACAAGCGACCTGTCCGAATCCTGCTCTTCCGTTCAGGCGCATACCCACGTAACCGACCAGTCGCTCGAAGCTGCGATCGAAAAGGCGGGCGTCGTGGCGGACCGGATCGGCGATGTCGGCGAAGCCATCGGACGCATTCGGAGCATTGCCGAGATGATTGGCGAAATTACGTCCCAAACCAATCTGCTCGCCCTCAATGCCACCATCGAGGCCGCACGAGCGGGAGAGAGCGGACGCGGCTTTGCTGTGGTGGCAGGCGAAGTGAAAGCCCTGGCGGCGCATACCGCCGGCCTCACCCAGGAAGTGAGCCAGCAGCTTGCGGAGATTGCCGAAACAAAGCGGCGGTCCATTGAAGCGATCAACGATCTGATCGGTGCGTTGAGCCCCGCCTCGACCGCCTCCGAAACGATCGAGAATGTTGTGGCTGGCCAGTCGCTCTCACTCGGCCAGGTGGATCGCAGCGTCGACCAGCTCGTGGCATTGTCTTCACAGCTCGAGCAAATCGCGGGCGTTGCGGGCGAAGCCGCCGACAACGGCCTGAAAAACGTCAATACTGTCTCCCACATAGCCGATGAGGTTGCCTCGAACGTCAACGCGCTCAAGCTCAAGGTCGCCTCACTGACGGACGAGCTGCGCCAGCCTGCCGGGGCTATCGTTATCTAGCATCAGAAGAAAATTGCGTATCGCCATTTGCCGCGCCATGAGAGGCTGGCCGGGAGAGCGTGGGGAGCAAGTGTGGAGCAGCGACACCAGGGGGGCATAAATTATCGCCAGGATATCGACGGCCTCCGCGCTGTCGCTGTGCTGAGCGTGTTCGCTTATCATCTCAACCCGGCCCTGCTTCCGTCCGGAGGCCTGGGTGTCGACATCTTTTTCGTCATATCCGGCTATCTGATCGGCGGGATCATTCTGCGCGAAAGCGATGCGCAGAATTTTTCATTTCTACGTTTCTACGAGCGCCGCCTGCGTCGAATTGTACCGGCCCTGATCGTTTGCATCATCGGCGTTCTGATAGCCAGTTGCATGACGTTGATGCCATCTGACTTCGAAGCCACCGGAGTGTCTGGCGTCGCGGCTCTCCTGTCAGCCTCGAACCTCTACTTCTGGCAAACGGTGGACTACTTCAACGAGGCCGCCGCGGATATGCCCCTTCTCCACACCTGGTCGCTCGGGGTGGAAGAACAATTCTATATCCTTGCGCCGATCCTTCTGGCCCTACTGTCGAAATATGCGCGGCCTGCGCTCATGCCAACCTTGTTGATTGCATTGGTGGCCTCATTGACGCTCAACGTGGCCCAGGTCACCCATGCTCCGGTCGATGCCTTCTACCTCCCGCAGGGCCGGGCCTGGGAACTGGTGGCTGGTGTAGTCCTTAACCGGCTGCCGGGCAGCATGATGTCCGTGCGCGGCTTAAGGGAGCTGGTTGCCGGACTGGGTGCGATGCTGATTGCCGGGAGCCTCCTCCTGCTCGATCCCGCGTTAGGATGGCCGGGGCTTGCTGCTGTACCGCCCGTCCTCGGAACGGCTTTGGTGATATGGACAGGGCAGCACGGAAAGAGCACAACCGCACGAATATTGTCTTGCAAGCCAATGACGTTCATTGGCCTGATCTCCTATTCCCTTTATCTGTGGCACTGGCCGGCAATCGTGTTTGCACGCGAGATAGGGCTGGTCGATCAGCTCTCCAATCTGGGACGGATGCTGGTGCTGTTGTTTGCCATTTTGACGGCATGGCTGAGCTGGCGTTTCGTGGAGCAGCCGTTCAGAAGGCCGGCAGATATGCCCGCTTCCCGCCTCTTTCGAATAACGGGAGCGGGTGCCGCACTAGTGCTCTGCCTCTGTGCAGGAATAATCATCGGCAAGGGTTTGCCCAGCCGCTTCGATCCTGAAACCGTG
Organism: Sphingobium sp.; assembly: GCA_022652485.1. GTDB lineage: Bacteria > Pseudomonadota > Alphaproteobacteria > Sphingomonadales > Sphingomonadaceae > Sphingobium. Next base: position 10,144 of record JALCRK010000011.1, on the reverse strand, counting down.
CGCATCGCCAGCTATGCAGGGGGCAGCGATGCCAATCCGGCGCGCCATTGCATCCTGACGGAACGCGATGCTCTGGAGGATTTCCCGGCGGACTGCCTGGCGCCACCCCGGGAAAAGCGCCGTGTCCTGCTGTTGGGTGACAGCCATGCCAATATGTTCCGGCCTGCCCTGGACAAACTCGCCGACACGAGCGTCATGGAGGCGACATACGCGGCATGTGCGCCCGACGATGCCCTCGCGCCGTCGGCAGCCACCACCCCGTGCGGACGGCTGTTTCGCAAAGCGCTGGCGACAGCCCGCCACGACAGACCGGATCTCGTTATCGTGAGCTGGCAGGTCAAGCGCATGAAGCCCGAGCGGGTGCGCGCGCTCGGGCAGCAACTCAAAGGGCTGGGCGCGCCGATCCTGCTCATCGGTCCCACCCCGGAGTATAGCGTGCGCGTTCCCAAATTGATGGCGGCAGCGCGCATCCGGGGAAATCCCGATCTGCCTGCCGGGTACATGAGCCGCTTTTTATGGAAGAGCGATGCGCAGCTGGGTCAGATAGCGCCGGAATTCGCGACCTACCTTTCCCCGCGCAAGGCGATGTGCTCCGGCTGGTCATGTGCCCTGACGGCAGGCGGTGATCCCGCTTATTATGATCGTCAGCACTTTAATGCCCAAGGCGCGCGGTTCGTTTTCGCGACCATGATCGCCACACAGCTGTCGTCGGCGGAACGGCAACGCCTCGGGCTTGCCGACCTGCAGCCCTAAAACAACAATTTGCGCAAGCTGAAGGTGATGGTCCGGCCCAGCGGATCGAGCTGGGCAGCGCTATAGGCCGGGGGTGTGCTGCCGGTGCCATCGGTCACATGCTGACGTTGGTTGAGAATGTTGTTGATACCAACGGAGAGGCGGGTGCCGAACAGGAAAGGGTGATCGCGCAGCACGGAAGGGATCTGGCCGAGGTTGACGAACAGGCGCAGATTGGCGGTTGCGAGGCTGCTGAAGCGCAGATTTCCCGTCGCCAGCCCGCCCGGATCGCGGACATGGGTCGCGCTCTGCCAGTTGCCGGTGAACCGCGCGCCCAGCCAGCCGCGCGAATAGCCCGCCTGCACCTCGACCTCGTGGCGTGGCTGGGGCGCGCCGCCGCTTAAGGTGCCGCCATCCAACAGATCGATCTCCGGCTGGCCATCCAACAGGGTCGCGCGCTCGGCGAGATGGATGCTGTGATAGAGCGAGAAGCTCAGGCGACTGCCGCCACCGCCCCCGCCGCCACGGCCCATGCCTTGCGCCATGCCGACGCCCGGCGGCCCGCCGGGGAAGCGCTTCTTCATATAGGCGCGCATGGCGTCGATCTGGGCCTGCGGGGTTTTCAGGGTCTTGGAAAAATTGATGCCCCAGCGCAACACATCGCTGCGCTGATGGGCAATATTGACCGGCCGGGCATCGACAGTAATGAGATTGCCCGCACCATCGCGTACGAACCGACCGGGAAACGCCGCCCCGCTCGCGGCGGTAGCGGCAGGCAGCGCCGCGATCCCGTTATCGGTCCGCGTGCCGGTATAGTTGACTGAAAACGACAGGCTCGGCTTGTCGAGCGCCTTCACATTCGCGCCCAGTCGCCACTCGCGCACATCGGCCCTGGCGAGCGCCGGATTGCCGCCCGTGGTATAGGATACCAGCGCGGTGGCGCCGCGCACATAATCATACACGCGCACCAGCCCGTCCGGGAGCACGGGGCCACCAAGCTGCTGCATCGTGGGCGCGCTTTCGGCATCCTTGTAGGAAGCGATCAGGCTTACCGCCTTGACCGGCGACCAGCTGAAGCCATAGCCGAAGCTGCGCAGCGTCCCAAAATCCGAAAGCGTCTGCACCTCGGCATTGCCGTTGATCGAGAACGCGCCAATGAAACGTGACGGACTATCCAGCACTGGCACATCGAGGCTGACCGCCCCCAGCGCGAGGGACCGGCTGAGCGCGGTCGCGGATGCGGATGAAATCGCGGACGGGCGCGTGGAGGCGCTGTTATAGCTGCTGGTCGATCCGCCAATCCGGCCGGTGAACGCAACATCGCCCGCAGGCAGGGCCACAAGCCCGCCGTTCATCGTCAGATCGGTTGCGAGCACATCTGTGTTGCTGCGCGTCCGGTCAGCGGGGGCACCCGGCCCGGACACGGACGCGATCGTCCGTGCCTCGTCATGATCGAAACTCGCCGTCCATGTGCCGCGCCAGCGCCGGCCATCGAGATTGACGGTCGTCCCGAGATGCGCGCTCTCGCCGTTCACCGTTCGCGGCTTTGCGGCACCAAGCAGCGCGTGCTTGCGATCCGTCGTCAATGAGCCATTGATGGCGGCGGAAAGCCGATCCGCCAGCGGCCGCGCATATCCGGCATTGAGAAGGAATTCCTGCTCCGACGCAATGAGCGAGCGCCCTGTGCCCGCGATATCCCGCTGCGCTTCGGTCAACATTTCGGTGCCGGTATATTCCGCGCCGAGGGTGAGGCGCGCGCCATTGCGAACCGAAAAATAGTTGGCCGAGCCGTTGCCGCGAAACGCGCCGCCCCCGGTCGCGAACCGGCTACGCCCTTCCAGCGTCCACGCCCGAAACCGCTTGCGCAACACGAAGTTCACGACCTTCTGGGTTGCGGGATAGCCATATTTGATCGCGACCTGCTCCGGCAGAACATCCACGCGCGCAATCGCCTCGGCGGGAATACGCTCGATCTCCTGCCTGCCGGAAATGCGATGCCCCTCCAAAAGGATCAAAGGCTGCCCCCCGCTGGTGCCGCGTATTTGGGGCGCCAGTTCCGCCAGAATTTCGGTGACGCTGCCGACCCCGAGCGAGCGGATGTCCCCGCTGCCGAGCGTCACTTCAGGCTTGATCTCGCCCAGCGCCGCGCCCCGTGCGCGTTGCCCGGTGACCACGATCTCCTCCTCCGCGCCTTCTTCCGCCTGCGGGCGCGCGGGGGGATTTCCCTGCGCATGTGCCGGCACCGGGGCCAGCAGCAGGGCGGTCAGGAACAAGGGTCGGGACATGAGACGGGATTCCTCAATCTGATTCAGCAAGGCGTTAGCGCGTATCGGCCCTCCGCGCCAAGCCACCAGACACCGGCTCGGCTTAACCCGGACTGACCGCGAGCGAACCCTGCCGGATCGCAGCCTCGAATCGGGTGAGCTTCGCTTCCGCAAAGGCTCATATTTCCCCTCCTTTTTATTGTCTACCGATGTTGAAGAGAAAGAATTTTACGACGAGTCGAGTGATGGCGCCATTTATCTACTCAATAAATAGACATAATATATGCCAGCTCAGAATTACGAATGACACTATAAGGGATGGAACCAGAAAATGCGCCGTAATATCTTGAAATTTATAGGGTACTCACTGCTCGCAGGAGCAACCCTGCCCGTGTCGGCTTCCCCTGCGGCGGCCGCGCCGGCGCAGCTCCTCAATGTATCCTATGATCCGACGCGGGAGCTTTACACTGCGATAAACGGTGCGTTCGCGAAGCAATGGAAGGCGCAGAGCGGGCAGGACATAACCATCCGCCAGAGCCACGGCGGGTCGGGCAAGCAGGCGCGATCGGTGATCGACGGTCTTCAGGCCGATGTCGTCACGCTGGCGCTGGGCTACGACATCGATGCGATCGCCAAGCGCGGCCTGATCAAGCCCGGCTGGCAGGCGGAGCTGCCGCACAACAGCACGCCTTATTATTCCACCATCGTTTTCCTCGTCCGCAAGGGCAACCCCAAGGGCATCAAGGACTGGGACGATCTGGCGCGGCCGGGCGTTTCGGTCATCACGCCCAACCCCAAGACGAGCGGAGGCGCGCGCTGGAATTTCCTCGCCGCATGGGGCTATGGCCAAAAGACCTATGGCTCTGGCACCAAGGCGTTCGAGTTCGTCAGCAAGATCCTGAAAAACGTGCCGGTGCTCGATAGCGGCGCGCGTGGCGCCACCACCACCTTCGTTCAGCGCGGACAGGGCGATGTCCTGATCGCATGGGAAAACGAAGCGCTGCTCGCGACCCAGAAGCTGGGCGCTGGCAAATTCGAGATCGTGACGCCCTCGCTCTCCATTCTCGCCGAGCCGCCGGTCGCGGTCGTGGATGCGAATGTCGACAAGCACGGGACGCGCGCGGCGGCCACCGCCTACCTCAAATATCTCTACACGCCGCAAGCGCAGGAGATCATCGCGCAAAATTACTATCGCCCGCGCGATGCGGCCATCGCTACCAAATATGCGCGTCTTTTCAAGAATATCCCGCTGCTCAGCGTGGATCGCCACTTTGGCGGCTGGAACAAGGCGCAGGCGACCTTCTTCAACGACGGCGGCCTGTTCGATCAGGCCTTCGAAGCGGCAAAACGCTGATTGCGTTATCGCTGTATCTGTTCATACATAACGAAAGGTGCTGAACGCCTTTCCATGCCGCCCGGCGGGACTTGTCCCCCCTTGTTCCGACCGGGCGGCGCCCAATCCACAACAGGGGAATAACCATGAAAACCATATTGCTGGCCTCGGCTGCCGCCGTCGCCCTCCTGCCCTCCGCCGCCCTCGCGCAAACCACGGACGGCTCGCCGATCGACACGATCCTGCCCGCCACCGATGGCACTGTGCAGGCGCAGCCCGCGACCAGGACCACGGGCGACGCCGTGCTCGATCGCCTCAACGCACTGGATGCACGCATCAAGCAGCTTGAAGCCCGCAATGCGGAACTGGAGCAGCAGGCCGCCGAAACGCAGAACCGCGTGCAGAACGTGGAAGTGCGCGCCGCTAAAGCCGCACAGCCCGGCGTCGTGCCGACCTATGCGGATGTGAACGACAATTTCACCTTCAAGCCGCGCGGTGTGCTTCAGGTCGATTATGCCACCTTCAACGAGCGTGCGGGCGGCTATCAGTTCAACGACGGCACGGACATCCGCCGCGCCCGCTTCGGCTTCGAAGGAACCGCCTACAAGCGCTTCAAGTGGCGGCTTGATGCCGAATATGTGAAGCAGTCGGTCAACATCCTGGACGCTTATGTGTCCTATGTGATCAATCCGAAGCTGAGCATCACCGTCGGCCAGCACAAGGCGCCCTACGGCCTCGAAGCCAACACCTCTGACGTCAACAACACCTTCATGGAGCGGTCGCTCGGCAGCACGGTGTTCGGCGCAGTGGGCGCGGAGCGCCGCATCGGTCTCTCCTTCGCTTATAATACGGACAAGCTAAATGCTACCGTGGGCGTATTCGGCAGCGGTGAGGCGATTACGCGCAACAACGATACGGCGGCGGCCGTTACTGTGTCTTCAACCACAAATTTGCCTACCGTTACTAATGCACGTGCCGGTACGCGCAACGAGTCTGCGGGCGTCAACGGCCGCATCACATTCGATCCGATCCTCGACACCGGACGGGTCGTGCATCTGGGCGCCTCCGCTTATCATGTCACCAATTTCGCCGGTAATGCGGTCACCCTGGCAGACCGGCCCAATTCCCGCGTGGATGGCGGCAACCTGATTTCCGTTGCCTTGCGTGGAGCCGCTGCGACGCCGACTACGGCGCAGACCGGCGTGAAGAGCGGCACTTATCTCGGCGGTGAAGGCGCAATCGTTTATGGCCCCTTCTCCGTTCAGGGCGAATATGGCCACCTCTCGCTCGATCAATATGGCACGGCGCCGACGCTCGATTTCTCGGGCTTCAACATCTTCGCCAGCGTGTTCCTGACCGGCGAATCGCGCAGCTTCAAGGGCGGCAATGTCGACAAGCTGAAGCCGTTCAAGGATTTCGATCCGGCCAATGGCAAGTGGGGCGCCGTGGAACTCGCCGCACGCTACGATCAGCTCGACCTGACCGACCCTTCGCTGGCGCTGCCAACATCGCCGACCAACTCCAATCAGGGCGGTCGCAAGGCACATACATGGACAGGCGCTGTGAACTGGCATCTCAACCCCAATTTCAGGGCTTCGTTCAACTACACCCGCTTCACGGGCCGGTATTCAGGCCTCGTTGCGCCTACTGCCGCGCTGCAATCGCAAGTCGGCACAACCAAGGGCGATATCTTCCAGTCACGCCTGCAAATAGACTTCTAAACTTTTCCAAGGGGGGAAAAATGAAGAGACACTCTGCATTGCCCGGCTTCGGGCTGAGTATGGGGCTGACCCTTTTCTGGGTCAGCGCCATCGTTCTCGTACCTTTAAGCGCCGTGTTCATCCGCTCCTTCGGCGAGGGCTGGGAGCATTTTCTGGCGGCGGGCTTTTCCGAGCGCGCTCTCGCCAGCTACCGCGTCGGCTTCGGCGCGGCGCTGATCGCTGCTGCGATCAACGCGGTGTTCGGCCTCATCATCGCCTGGGTGCTGGTGCGGTTGAAATTTCCGGGCCGCCGCGTGCTCTCGGCGCTGATCGACCTGCCCTTCGCGCTGCCCACGGCGGTCGCGGGCATCGCGCTCACGACCCTGTACGCGGATACCGGCTGGATCGGAGGGCTGCTCGCCCCGCTCGGCATCCCCGTAGCCTATCATCCGCAGGGCATTGTTGTTGCGCTCACGTTCATCGGTCTGCCCTTTATCGTGCGCACGGTGGAACCGGTTCTGATGGACCTCGACGTCGCTTATGAAGAAGCGGCCGCCACGCTTGGCGCAAACCGGCGCCAGCGCTTTTTCCATGTGGTGCTGCCGGAGATCGGCCCGGCGCTGCTCGCGGGCTGCGCAATGGCGTTCGCGCGCGGTGTGGGCGAATATGGCTCCGTCATCTTCATCGCGGGCAATATGCCGATGGTGTCGGAAATCCCGCCGCTGCTGATCGTAACCCAGCTTGAGCAATATGATTATGCGGGTGCGTCCGCCATCGCTGTGGTGATGCTGCTCTTCTCGTTCGTCGTGCTCGCCATCGTCAACCGGCTGCAAACCCGGATCGCAGGGAGGGCCGCAGCATGAGAGCTTTTACACGCCCCGGCCGCTCGCCCACCGAAGGGCCACTCTGGCTGCGCACAGGCCTCATCGCCCTGGCGCTGGGCTATGTCGGCCTGATGCTGCTGTTGCCCTTGTCGACGGTGTTTCTGGAAGCGTTTCGCGAGGGGCTGGCACCCTATCTCGAAGCCCTGAAGGAGCCCGATACCGTGAGGGCGATCCGGCTGACCCTGCTCGTCGCGACGATCAGCGTTCCGCTCAATCTCGTCATGGGCCTCGTGATGGCATGGGCCGTCACCAAGCATGATTTCCGCCTCAAGTCGTGGCTCATCACCTTCATCGACCTGCCCTTCTCCGTCTCTCCCGTCGTCTCCGGCCTCATCTATGTGCTGGTGTTCGGCGCGCAGGGATGGATCGGCCCCTGGCTGGAAGCGCGCGGCATCCAGATCATCTTCGCGGTGCCGGGAATCGTGCTGGCGACGGTGTTCGTTACCTTCCCGTTCGTGGTGCGCCAGATCGTGCCGTTGATGGATGCGCAGGGCCGCGCGGCGGAGGAGGCAGCCGTGTCGCTCGGCGCGAGCGGCTGGCAGACCTTCTGGCATGTCACCCTGCCGGATATCAAATGGGCGCTGCTCTACGGCGTGCTGTTGTGCAACGCCCGCGCCATGGGCGAGTTCGGCGCGGTGTCGGTGGTTTCAGGGCATATTCGCGGCGAGACCAACACCATGCCGCTCCATATCGAGGTACTCTACGACGATTACAACTTCGTCGGCGCCTTCGCGGTGGCCTCGCTGCTGGCGGGCCTCGCCATCCTCACCCTCGTCGTCAAGAGCCTGCTGGAATGGTGGCACGGCGACGAGATCAAGGCAAAGGGACACTGAAGCATCGCACGAAAAAGTGGGAACCGGTTTTTCGTAAAAACGATGCGATTAAAGGACATTATCATGGCTATTCAGGTCAAGAATATTTCGAAGGGTTTTGACGGCCACAGCGCGCTCAAAGACTTGTCCCTTCATATCGACAAGGGCGACTTCGTTGCCCTGCTCGGGCCTTCGGGGTCTGGCAAGACGACGTTGCTGCGGATCATCGCGGGGCTGGCCTTTGCGGACAGCGGGCAGGTCATCATGGGCGATCGCGACATGACGCAGGTGCCGGTGCAGGGCCGGGGCATCGGCTTCGTGTTCCAGAATTACGCGCTGTTCCGCCACATGACGGTAGCGAAAAACATCGCCTTCGGGCTGGATATGATGAAGCGCAGCGAGCGCCCGGCCAAAAGCGCGATCCAGGAGCGGGTGGCAGAGCTACTCGACATGGTGCAGATGCCGGGCCTCGGCGAGCGCTATCCCGCCCAGCTCTCCGGCGGCCAGCGGCAGCGCGTCGCGTTGGCCCGCGCCATTGCCCGCAACCCGCGCTATCTGCTGCTCGACGAGCCGTTCGGCGCGCTCGATGCCAAGGTGCGCAAGGATCTGCGCGTGGCGCTGCGCGATATTCACGACCGGCTCGGCATCACCACCCTGTTCGTGACGCACGACCGCGACGAAGCCTTCGCGCTGGCCGACAAGGTGGCGATCCTCAACGGCGGAAAAATCGCGCAATATGCGGCGCCCAAGGAGATCGAGGCCAGCCCCGCCGACGATTTCGTGCGGGAGTTTCTGGCCTGAAGACAGCGGGGGCGGTGCTTATCCCGTGCGGGCCTAGCCCAGACGGGCCTAGCCCAGATGGGCCTATTCCAGACGGGAGAGCGCCGCCGATTTTTATCCGAGCCGCGCCAGAGCCGCCGCGAGGCGCTCCGCCTCGGCCGACTTCTCGGCATGATCCGCGCGCGCCTTCTCCACCGCCTCCGGCTTCGCCTTCTCGACGAATGCGGGGTTATTGAGGCGGCCTTCGAGGGCTTTCGCTTCCTTGGAGACGGCTTCGAGCGCTTTCTGGAGACGGGCCTTCTCGGCGGCGATATCGATTACGCCTTCGAGCGAGAACATCAACGTATCACAAGATGTCACTACCTGAAGCACAGCGGATGATGCAGGCGGCGCATATTCGAACTTCTCGATCCGCCCCATGCGTTCCAGTGCGGCTGGATATTTCAAGACGAGCTGCTGCGTCGCTTCGCTCGGATCGGCGATGTTGGCGGTAAGCTTGATACCCGGCGACACACCGATTTCGGCACGCGCGGAACGGACCGCGCTGATGGTTTCGATCAGCAAACCGACTTCCGTCTTTGCCGCCGCGTCGACGGTCGCTTCGGGCCGCGGCCATTGGGCGATGATCAGGTCGTAATCGCGCTTGCCCAGGCCATGCCATAGCTCCTCGGTGATGAACGGCATGAACGGATGCAACATCACCAATATCTGATCCAGCGCCCAGCCCGCCACGCGCTTGGTTTCGTCATCCAGCGCGCCCTTGATGAGTTCCAGATACCAGTCGCAGTAACTGTCGAATACGAAATGATAGATGGCGTTCGCGGCGGCGTCGAAGCGCAGCTCGGCCAGCGCCTTGTCCAGCGCGGCGACGGTTTCCACCACCTCGCCGATGATCCACTTGTTGACCGCGAGGGTCGCTTGCGGCGCGGCGACCGAGGTGGACGCGCCGATGCCGTTGCTCATGGCAAAGCGGGTCGCGTTCCACAGCTTGGTGGCGAAGTTGCGATAGCCCTCGACGCGCTTCTCATCCATCTTCACGTCGCGGCCCTGGCTCTCCATCGCCGCCATGAAGAAACGCAGCGCATCCGCGCCATACTGGTCGATGAGGCCGAGCGGATCGACGACATTGCCCTTGGATTTGGACATTTTCTGCCCGTCCGCTGCGCGCACCAGCCCATGCAGATAGAGCCGCTTCCACGGCACATCCTTCATAAAGTGGATGCCCTGCATCGCCATCCGCGCATCCCAGAAGAACAGGATGTCGAAGCCGGAGATCAGCAGGTCGTTGGGATAGTGCTTGGCGACCAGCGCCGCGCCTTCCTCCGGCCAGCCGAGCGTGGCGAAGGGCCACAGCGCCGAGGAGAACCATGTGTCGAGGACGTCCTCGTCGCGGGTCAGCTTGCGGATTCCGGCGAGCGCCTGCGCTTCTTCCTCGGTCTCGGCGACGAAAACCTCACCGTCCTCGGCATACCACGCCGGTATCCGATGCCCCCACCACAGCTGGCGCGAGACGCACCACGGCTGGATGTTCTCCATCCAGTTGAAGAAGGTCTTTTCCCAGCTTTTCGGCACGATCTCGATGCGCCCGTCGCGCACTGCCTGCATCGGGGCCTTGGCCAGTTCGGCGGCGTTCACATAC
>JALCRK010000010.1 GCA_022652485.1 Sphingobium sp. | reverse complement strand
CCCCGCCTCCCTACCCGGCCACCATAGCTTGAGGTATCATTGGTGGCCGTGTGGGGAGGCGGGGCGGGAGGTCTGAGCGCAATCAGGCGCCGAACTGACTTGCAGCCTCGCCAATTGCATCGAAGATCGCATCGAGCTGTGGCGCCGAGGTGCAATAAGGCGGCATCACATAGATGGCGTTGCCGAGCGGGCGCAGCAAGAGGCCGCGCTCCAGAAAGAAGGCGCGCAACGCGGGCGCAACATCGGACATATAGCCCGCCGCGCCGCCGGTTTTCAGGTCGATCGCGGCGATGGCGCCGAGCAGTCGCGGATTTTCCAGCGCGGGATGGGTGGCAAGGCCGGCAAGCCGCTCTGCCATATATGCGCTCAGCCCCGCGATCCGTCCGCGCACATCGTCCCCTTCCCAGATCGCGATATTGGCGGCGGCGGCGGCGCAGGTGATGGGGTTGGCGGTGAAGCTCGACGAGTGGAAGAACATTCGCGCACGGTCATCCGAACAATGCGCCTCGAATATCCGTGCGGTGGAAAGCGTCGCTGCGAGCGGGATGCTGCCACCTGTCAGCCCCTTGGCGGTGCAGAGGATATCGGGCGTGATCCCGGCATTCTCGCACGCGAATAAGGTGCCCGTGCGGCCCCAGCCGGTCATCACCTCGTCGGCGATGAACAGCACATCCTGCGCGGCGCAGATGTCCGCCATCCCACGCAGGACATCCGCACCATAGACCAGCATCCCGCCAGCGCCGAGGATCAGCGGCTCGGCAATCAGCGCGGCGGGCTTGTCCGATCTCGCGCACAGCGCCTCCAGCGCATCGAGCGTGTTCCGCCCGTCCCCTTCCGGGAAGGGAATCGTCTCCACATCGAACAGCAACGGCGCATAGGCGCGGTTGAACACCCCGCGCGCGCCGACCGACATCGCGCCGATGGTGTCGCCATGATAGCTGTGCTCCATCACAACGATCTTGTGCCGGGGCGCACCGATATTATGCCAATATCCCAGCGCCATCTTGAGGCCGACTTCCACCGCCGTCGATCCGCTGTCGGAAAAGAACACGTGGCGCAAAGGATCGCCCGAAGGCAGCGCCGCGTCTGTCAGGCGGATCAGGCCACGCGCCACTTCTTCCGCCGGCGCATGGGTATAGCCCGCGAAGATCACCTGATCGAGCGTCCCTGCCTGCGCCTGCATCGCCGCCACGATGCGCGGGTCGCAATGACCATGCGTGATGACCCACCAGCTCGATATGCCGTCGATCAGGGTGGAGCCGTCCGCGCAATGCAGCAGCGCGCCCTCCGCCCGCTCCACCTGCGGGATCGGTTCGCCAAGGCCATGCTGGGTAAAGGGATGCCATACCGGCGAAGCGGAGAGTATCACGCCAGCAGTGCCTCTATCGCACCGATATCGACATGCGCCTGCATCGCGAGGTGCAGCCGCGCCGGATCGAGCGAGTCGAGGCGCGGCAACCGCCCGAGCGACCACACGCCGGAGAGGCGCGGAATGATCGCCTCATTCTCCTCATGCGCGTCACCGGAAAAGAGGATGCCGCCAATGGGAATATCCCGCGCGCGCAGGGCCGCGATGGACAGAAGGCTGTGGTTGATCGTGCCGAGCGAGGTGCGCGCGACGAGGATCACCGGCAGACCCCAGCGCGCGAACAGATCGATATTGAGGAAATTGTCCGTCAGCGGCACCATCACGCCGCCGGCGGACTCAACGATGAGCGGCGCGGTGATCTGCGGCAGCGCCAGCTCGGACGGCGCGATCGTCACATCCTCCATCCGGGCGGCAAGATGCGGCGATGCAGGCATCCGCAGGCGATAGGCCTCGGGCAGGAAGCGCTCCTCCGGCAGCCCGGTCAACCCCTGCACCGCCTCGGTGTCCGTCACCGGCTCGGTCCCGGCCTGCACCGGCTTCCAGTAAAAGGCCTGCGGCAGGCACAACATCAGCCCGGCGGAGACAAGCGTCTTGCCGACATCGGTATCAGTACCCGCGATCACGATAGCCTTGCTCATGCGGCGACCTCGTTCTCGCGAATATGCGGCAGCAAGGTTTCCGCCAGCGCAAAGATATCGGTTTCGCTGGCGTTAAGCGTGAGCGAGAGGCGCAGACGGCTGGTGCCTGCCGGAACCGTCGGCGGGCGCACGCCACGCACGTCGAACCCGGCGCGCTGGCATATCTCCGCCACCGCCATCGTGCGCCGGTCGTCGCCAAGGATGAGGGGCAGGATCTGGCTTTGCGGCGCGGGCAGGCCGAGCGGCTGGCAGATGTGGCGCGCCGCCGCGTCGATGCGCGCGCCGAGGTCCGTGCGTAATGCATCGCCATGCGCACCCGCGATCCGTTCCAGCGCGGCGCTCACCGCCACCGCCATCAGGGGCGACGGCGCGGTCGAGAAGATGAACGGCCGCGCCTTGTTTATGAGCGTGTCGATCAGGGCTTTCGCACCACAGACCAGCGCGCCCTCGACGCCGAGCCCCTTGCCGCAGGTGTGCAGCGAGAGCAGATTCTCCGCGCCTTCCAGGTGGGCCGCAAGGCCGCGCCCTTCGGCGCCATAGACGCCGGTCGCATGGGCTTCGTCGAGCAGCAGCAGCGCATCGTGCCGCTGCGCGATCTCGGCCAGCGCATCGACGGGCGCAAAGTCCCCATCCATCGAATAGAGCGTTTCCGCGACGACCCACGGCGTTCCGGTTCCACCTTCGCCGCGCCACCGCACAATCGCGTCATCGAACGCCTGTGCGTCATTATGCGGCACGAATACGGCGCGCGCCCTCGACTGACGGATGCCGTCATGCATACTGGCATGGGCGAGTTCATCCGCGACGATCAGGTCGCCGGGGCGCGGCAGGGTGGAGAGGATGGCGAGGTTCGCGGCAAAGCCGTTCGCCATATAGAGCGCCGCCTCGGCCCCGAAAAACGCCGCCGCCTGGCGTTCCAGCGCCTCATGCTCAGGCGCGTTGCCGCGCAGCAGGCGCGAACCGCCCGCGCCCACCGGCACGCCCCGCGCTATGGCCTCGGAAATCGCGGCGCCGATGGCCGGGTCGCGCGCCAGGCCGAGATAATCGTTCGAGGAAAAATCGACGCCCGCCCGGCCGATCAGTTTGCGTGCACGTCCGCGCGCTTCCAGTGCGGCGAGTTGGCGTGCGTAGGGATCGAGCAACGACATGGGGCTACTTATAACCCTGCTCGCGCAAAATAAAACCGCCGGGTTCTGGTCCCAGAACCCGGCGGAGTGCGACCCGGTGGCTCTTATGACATCCGGGAATGGCGCGGACGCTCCCCCCGGCGGTCCGCGCCGATACTCGGCGTCTTGTTAGAGGGCGCCGTGTGCCAGCGCGGCGAGCAGAAGCAGAGCCACGATATTGGTGATCTTGATCATCGGGTTCACAGCCGGGCCAGCCGTATCCTTGTAGGGATCGCCCACAGTGTCGCCGGTCACGGCAGCCTTGTGCGCGTCCGATCCCTTGCCGCCGTGATGGCCGTCCTCGATATATTTCTTGGCGTTGTCCCACGCGCCGCCGCCCGATGTCATCGAGATCGCGACGAACAGGCCGGAGACGATCACACCCAGCAGCATCGAGCCTAGGGCCGCGAAACCTTCGCCCTGCCCGGCCACCGCCGTCACGATATAATAGACCGCAATCGGCGAGAGCACCGGCAGCAGGCTGGGGATGATCATTTCCTTGATCGCCGCCTTGGTGACGATATCCACCGTGCGGGCATAATCAGGCTTGGAGGTGCCAGCCATGATGCCGGGGTTGGAGCGGAACTGCTCGCGCACGTCCTCGACCACGCTGCCTGCCGCGCGGCCCACGGCGGTCATGCCGAATGCGCCGAACAGATAGGGCAGCAATGCACCCAACAGCAGACCGACGATGACATACGGATTGCTCAGCGAGAAATCGACCGCGACATCCGGGAAATATTCCTTGAGGTCGGTCGTGTAGGCACCGAACAGCACGAGAGCTGCCAGTGCGGCGGACCCGATGGCATAGCCCTTGGTCACGGCCTTGGTGGTGTTGCCCACCGCGTCCAGTGCGTCGGTGCGGGTGCGGACGTCATCCGGCAGGCCCGCCATTTCGGCGATGCCGCCCGCATTGTCCGTCACCGGGCCATAGGCGTCCAGCGCCACGACCATGCCCGCCAATGCCAGCAGCGAGGTCGCCGCGAAGGCGACGCCGATAATGCCCGCGATCTGGAAGGTCGCCACCACCGCGACGACGATCACGAGGGTCGGCAGCGCGGTCGATTCGAGGCTGATCGCCAGCCCCTGAATGACGTTGGTGCCGTGGCCGGTGACGCTCGCCTTGGCGATGGACTTGACCGGACGATAATTGGTGCCGGTATAATATTCGGTGATCCAGACCAGCGCGCCGGTGACGATGAGGCCGATCATCATGCACCAGAACAGGCCCATGCCGGTATAGCCGCCATTGCCTTCGAGGTCCGCGCCATAGACCATGTTCATATCGCCCAGCGTGCGCCAGGTGACATAATAAATGGCGGGGACGGACAGCAGTGCCGTGGTCCAGAAGCCCTTGTAGAGCGCCCCCATGATGCTGTTCGAGCTGCCGAGGCGGACCATGTAGGTGCCGATGATCGAGGTAAGGATGCACACGCCGCCGACGATCAGCGGCAGCGACATCAGCGCCATCAGCTCGGCGGAACCCGCCTTCACCAGCAGCGCGATGGAGACCATCGTCAGGCCCAGAGTCACCACATAGGTTTCGAAGAGGTCGGCCGCCATGCCTGCGCAGTCGCCGACATTGTCGCCCACATTGTCCGCGATCACAGCGGGGTTGCGTGGGTCATCCTCCGGGATGCCTGCCTCGACCTTGCCGACGAGGTCCGCGCCGACGTCCGCCGCCTTGGTGAAGATGCCGCCGCCCAGACGCGCGAAGATCGAGATCAAGGATGCGCCGAAGGCGAGAGCGGTCAACGCGCTGACGATATGCCGGTCGCTGGGCGCAAGGCCGCCAGGGCCGGTCAGATACCAGAACAGCCCGGCGATCGAGAGCAGGCCGAGGCCCGCCACCAGCATTCCGGTAATCGCGCCGGAACGGAACGCCAGCGTGAGGCCGCCTTGCAGCGAGCCACGCGCGGCCTCCGCCGTGCGCACATTGGCGCGCACCGAGATGTTCATGCCGACATAGCCCGCAACGCCCGAAAGCACCGCGCCGATCAGGAACGATACCGTGGACAACATGCCCAGCGTAACAGCGAGAATGACGGCCACCACCACGCCGACAATGGCAATGGTGGTATATTGCCGCCCCAGATAGGCCTGCGCGCCCTCCTGAATGGCGGCCGCGATCTCCTGCATTTTTTCGTTTCCGGGCGAGCTTTTCAATACCTGTTGACTGGTAATCAGGCCATAGAGCACGGCTATAACGCCGCACGCCATGGCAATCATCACGACTGACATAGGTTCATCCTCTCCCCCAAATTGGTGCATATACCGCGCTCCGCCGGGGTATGACGGGCGCTGCTTTGTGTGTGACAGAAAGGTTTGGACAGCAGGCGAACGATCCCCGGCGCCAACGCACCGCGGTCGCTCCCTCCTGCATTCAGCATCTTTCCGGCCATGAAAATCCTGACCAAGGCTGATTTCGTTGGAAGATGAACCTATCGGCGCATTTCGTCGCGTCAAGCCGGTTAATCGGCGGTTCAGCTGTTCAGGCCGCCATGCTCATAGCCGAGCCGCACGGGCGGCGGCAGGGTTTCGCCCTGATGGACCAGGCGGAGGCCAGGCCTCTCCACGCAGGTGCCGATGCGCGTGAGGGCAGCATCCAGCGCGGAGTACCCGGCGACACGCGCAGGGTCGATCGTCAGGATCAGGCGGTAATCATCACCGCAGGTCGCCGCGAACAGGCGGCTGTCACGACTGTCTCCACGCGCCGCGACGAAGTCCGTCGAGAGCGGCAGCGCGCCGAGGTCGATCTCCACGCCGCAGCCGCTCGCCCGCGCGATCCGCTCGGCGTCGATCAGCAGCCCGTCGGAAACGTCCGCCATCGCCGTGACCAGCGGAGCGAGTCTTTGCCCCAGCACAAGATCGGGCATCGGGCGACGATACGCCTCGATCAATGCAGCGGGTTCTGCCTTGCCATCGCGCAGCAGCGCCAGTCCCGCTCCCGCATCGCCTATGGCGCCGGAGACGTAGAGCACGTCTCCCGGCTTCGCACAGGATCGGGCAGGTGCGCCACAGGAAGGCGCGCGACCCAGCGCCGTCAGTCCCAGCGCGCGGGGCGTTCCATCCGGCATTGCCACCGTATCACCGCCCAGCAACGGCACTTCGAAAGCAGCAAGCGCCTCGCCCAGCCCAGCGGCAAAGGCGCGGTCCCAGTCCGCATTTCCGGCCAGCGAAAAACCGAGCAGCACGCCCAGCGGCGCCGCACCCTTGGCGGCGAGATCGGACATGTTGACCGCCACCAGCTTCCACGCGACGCTATCGGCGGGATCATCGGGCAGGAAATGCACGCCCTCGATCAGCATGTCATGCGTGAGGACGATCTGCGCGCCGCCGACCTCCAGCACCGCCGCGTCGTCGGTCAGGCCACGCGCTTGGCGATCGATCGCCAATCCGCGCATCAGGGCGATGAAATCGGACTCGCCGCTCAAGCCGCGCCGATCACTGCCCGTCGCCCGGATCGCGCCGGGCACCGTCCAGCAGCCGTCCTACGCGAGCCTTTTCCATCGCATCCGCCTGTTTCTGCGCCTTGGTCCGCCCGAAAGCCGCGCGGTTGGCAGCGGCCAACGCTTCCGCTTGCCCACGCTTTTTCGCCTTGCGGGCCATGCGCAGGTTGACGACATCGCCCATGATCAGGTCCGCGCGTCTTTCGCCACCGCATCGAGCAAGCCATTGACGAAACCGCTCTCGCGCTTGTCATAGAATGCCTTGGCGACATCGACATATTCGCTGATGACCGTCGCCTTCGGCACGTCCGTCCGCGCGATCAGCTCATAGGCGCCCGCGCGCAATATCTGGCGCATCGGCTTATCGAGCCGCTCCAGCGACCAGCCTGCGGAGAGTTTCGCCGCGATCACCCCGTCGATCTCCTCACGCCGCGCATCGACCCCGCTCACCACATCGTCGAAGAAACTCTGCTCCGCCGGGGCATAGGTCACGTCCTCGATCGTCGCGCCGAGGCGGTGCTGATGAAACTCATGCAGCAGCTGCGCCAGCGGCGTGCCCTCCATCTCTCTCTGATAGAGTGCCTGCACCGCCGCGAGCCGAGCGGCGGAGCGGGATTTCGCGCGATCGTTTCCTTTGGCGTTCATGCCGGCATTTTGATCCGTGGCTGGCCCAGAAAATCCATCTTGCCAATCGGAGCCCCGAGATGACGCAGCAGATCATAGGCGGTGGTCGCGTGGAAATAGAAATTGGGCAACGAGAAGGAGAGCAGAAAATTCTCGGCGGTGAAGTCGATGCGGAAGTCCCTGGCAGGAACGGCGAACACCATGTCGCGCCCGATGAAGCTCTCGATCTCTTCGGGCGCTATCGCCTTGAGCACGGCGATCGTCCCGGAAATCTGCTCGCGATGGGCGGCAAGGCTCTCCGCGGGCGGGGAGCGATCCGGCTGAAACAGGCCGGCGCGCACACCTTCGATAGCGCCCAGCGAATGGGTGGTCAGCCATTTAAGCTGCTGGGCTAGCGGCAGCATATCCTCCCCGAAATGCGTGGCGAGAAGATCCTGCTCGCTGATTCCCTTCTCCGCGCAAAAGGCTTCCGCCTTGTCGATCAGGCCGAGCGCAGCGCCCAGAATCTGCAAATAGGATGGAACGGTGGCGTCATAGAGCGAAATGGACATTTCAGTCTCCCATTGGGGCCGGGCCATTGCCCAGCCGGTTGGCCACGCTGACGGCGTGCGCGGGCAGGCCTTCCGCGTTGGCGAGTGCGACGGCTGCCGGGCCGATCTTCTCGATCGCCGCACGATCGAGCGCGAGAAAGCTGGTGCGCTTCATGAAATCGAGCACCGACAAGCCCGATGAAAAGCGCGCCCGCCTGCCGGTGGGCAGCACATGATTCGGCCCCGCGACATAATCGCCCACCGCTTCGGGCGTCATCCGCCCCATGAATACCGAGCCCGCGTGGCGCACTTTCGCGAACAGTGTGTCCGGGTCGTCCACCGCCAGCTCCAGATGCTCGGGCGCGAGGCGGTTGACCAGCGGCATCGCGGCATCGAGCGACGGCACGGTGATAATCGCGCCATTTTCCTCCCAGCTTTCCCGCGCCACCCTGGCGGTAGCAAGCTCTGGGATCAGCCGCTCGATCGCGGTGGCGACCTCGCCGGAGAAGCACTCATCATCGGTGAACAGGATCGCCTGGCTGGTGGGGTCATGCTCGGCCTGAGAGAGCAGATCGGCCGCGATCCAGTCGGGATCATTTTTGCCATCCGCCACCACCACGATCTCGGATGGCCCCGCGACCATATCGATGCCGACCACGCCATAAAGCTGGCGCTTTGCCTCGGCCACCCACGCATTGCCGGGGCCGACGATCACATCCACGGGCGCGATCTTCTCCGTGCCATAGGCGAGCGCCGCGACCGCCTGCGCCCCGCCGACGCGCCATACTTCGGAAACACCGGCGATCTTCGCGGCGGCGAGCACCAGCGGGTTGATCTCGCCATTGGGAGTGGGCGTCACGATGACGATGCGCTCCACGCCCGCGACCTTTGCCGGAATGGCGTTCATCAGCACGGACGACGGATAGGCCGCGCGCCCGCCCGGCACATACAGCCCCGCCGCATCGACCGCGCTCCACCGCGCGCCGAGGCGGACGCCTGCGCTATCGGTTTCGTCGCGGTCCTCCGGGCGTTGCTTCGCATGATAGGCTGCGATGCGCTCCGCCGCGAGTTCGAGCGCACCGCGCAGATCGGCGGGCAACCCTTCGAGCGCCGCGTCCATCTCCGCCGCTTGCACGCGCCAGCCGGTGCTATCCAGATCATGCTTGTCGAACCGCGCGGTCAGGTCTTTCAGCGCGGCGTCGCCCTCGTCCCGCACTTTGGCGATAATGGCGCGCACGGCATCGGCCACATCGGCATCCGCCTCGCGCCGGGCATTGACGAGCGCATCAAAGCGCTCGGCGAAATCCGCCGCTGCCGCGTCAAGCCGCTGCATCGCCTGCCTCCACGGCCTTACGGAAGGCTTCGACCAGCGGCACGATCTCGCCCGCGCGCATCTTGAACGCCGCGCGGTTGACGATCAGCCGCGCCGAAATCTGCATGATGATGCTGGTCTCGACCAGGCCGTTCGCCTTCAGCGTCGCGCCCGACTCTACCAGATCGACGATCCGGCGCGAGAGGCCGAGCGAGGGCGCCAGCTCCATCGCACCATTCAGCTTCACGCACTCCGCCTGAATGCCTTGCGCCTCATAATGCCGCCGGGTGAGGTGCGGATATTTGGTGGCGACGCGCACATGGCTGAGGCTCGCCTGATCCTCCGCCCCCGCATCCACCGGCTCCGCGACCGACAGGCGGCAGTGGCCGATATCGAGGTCGACCGGCGCATAAAGCTGAGAATAGTCGAACTCCTCGATCACGTCCGAACCGACGATGCCGATCTGCGCCGCGCCATGCGCCACGAAGGTCGCCACGTCGAACGCGCGCACGCGGATGATCCATGTGTCCGGCCGGTTGGTCGCGAACTTGAGCGCCCGGCTCTTCTTGTCGTGAAATTCCGGCTCCGGCTCTATCCCGACCCGCGCCAACAGCGGCAGGGCCTCGTCCAGTATGCGCCCCTTGGGCACGGCGATGATGAGCGGTGCGGTCATGATTGCCCGCGCTTAGCTTTTGCGGGAACAAAGGGCAAGGCGAGTCGCTTTGTCGCATCGTTGTGCTACGATAGCGCGCCAACCGAGGAGAAACAGGATGAAGCGCTGGATGAAATGGACGGCGATTGGCGGAATAGTCGGCGCTGCCGCGCTGCTGATATTGCCGCAGGCCGCGACCAGCGCGCTTGCCGTGGGCGCGAAGGCGCCCGATTTCACCACGCGCGGCGCGCTCGCGGGCAAGGTCTTCACCCTGAAGCTATCGGACGCGCTGAAGAAAGGCCCGGTGGTGCTCTATTTCTTCCCGGCAGCCTTCACGCCGGGCTGCACCGCCGAGGCGCATGAATTCGCCGAAGCGACCGACGATTTCAGGGCTGCGGGTGCAACCGTGATCGGCATGTCGGCAGACCCGATCGACAAGCTCGCGCGTTTTTCCACGGAGGAGTGCCGAGACAAGTTCGCGGTGGCGTCCGCCGGCCCGGTAATTGTGAAGGGCTATGATGTCGCCCTGCCCGTGCCCGGTGGCATGACCAACCGCACCTCCTATGTCATCGCGCCCACCGGCCGCATCGTCTTCGTCCACAGCGCGATGAGCTATAAGGACCATGTGAAGAGCACGCTGGCGGCGGTGCGTTCGATGAAGGGGCAGTGATTTTATCCGAAATTCGTGAAAGAGACGAATTTCGGGTTTCAGCACTAGCCCTCTCCCCCTCCCAACCTCCCATAGGATACCATATCGGGAGGTTGGGAGGGGGAGAGGGCTGGTGCGGCCTATCCGAAACGCAGCAAAGCTGCCTGTTTCGGATCAAAAAGTTCAGGCAATACCCGCGAGGAACGCGATCCGCAGCGTTTCCGAGAGGGAATGCGTGCCGAGCTTCTCCATCAGGTGCGCGCGATAGATCTCCACCGTGCGCGGGCTGATGCCGAGATCAAGCGCGATCATCTTGTTGGATTTCCCATAGAGCAGGCCATGCAGCACATCGCGCTCGCGGGCGGTCAGTCGCTCGATCTGGCCGCGCGCCTCGCTGCTGGCGTCCTGTTCGGCGCGGGCCGCGCGCACCAGCGCGAGCGCGTCCTCCACCGTGCCGAGCAGCGCGTGCTGCGTGTGGGAAAGGAGCAGGCAATCGACCGCCCCCGCCTTCATCGCGTCGATGGCGAAGCGCATATTGCCTTCCCGTGTCAGCAGAATGCACGCGAAGCGTCCCTTCTGCCGGGACTGGCGAATGAAATCGAGCCACGCATCCGCCGTTCCGCCCCGATTTTCCGCGTCCATGCCGTCGTCGGACAGGATCACGCACCCCGCGTCGAGCAGATCCGCCTCGGCAAGAAAGCTCGCATAGTCGCGATAGGCGCGCACCACCATGTTCGATCTGCCGCTGAGCTGCTTGTGCACCTGCGCGCGGCGCGCCGGATCGGTATCGATGAGATAGGCGTGCACGAGTCCCGCGCCGGGCGGCGCCTCGATCGGGGCTTCGGGCGGGGATGCCGCGGGCAGAAGGCGCAGGCGGGATGTCTCCTGCCGCTCCCGCCGCGAACGAAACGCCCTGCTTTCCATCATCCCGTCGGGTGTCTTGGCTTCCGCTTCGAAGCCCGCTGCATATGCTGCCCTGACCGCCATCATATCCCCGCTCCTGACTGGCCTGCGATAAGGATATTATAGGAGGACTACGGTGTGGGAATTCGGACTTGGTCCATTTTGATGTACAGCCCGTTGGTATCATTGCTTATTATTGGCGCAATATTGCCGGGTGCACGGTTGGGCGCAGGCTAACGCACCATTAATCTTGTCCGAAATGGAGAAGGTACGGAACTATACTGCTGTTATGCTATTGTCAGCCGCTCCTCCGGAGCCAGCGATTGCAGCAACGAGACGGGGCCGCCCGCCTCAATGCGCGGGTCGATGCGGGACGCCTCCAGACCCGCGAGCGCGAGGCCGCTCTGGCAGGCAACGAGGGTGACGCCGTCGTCCAGCGCTTCGCCGATCAGGCTGGCGAGCCGGGGCAGGCCATGCGCGACGTGGATGTCGTCGCGCGGCGCTTCCGTCTCCGGGGCGAGCAGGCGCACCGCATCCAACTGGAAGAACAGACGGCACTCCCCGCCCAACGCGCGCTGCGCCAGTGCGAGCGTCAGCGCGCCGCGCAGGCGCTCGGCGTCATCCGTCAACAGGACGATGGTCAGGCCGGGCATGGCTCTCGCGCGGCTGCGCAGGCCGTGCAGGCGGGGTCCGCAGGCAGGCTTATGGTGCGGAAGCGCAGATTGAGCAGGTCGGCGATCAGCAGCTTGCCCGCGCTGTCCTCGCCGAACGGCACGATGGCGCGGATCGCCTCCAGCGCGGCGAGGCTGCCCATTACGCCGGTCAATGCGCCCAGCACGCCCTGCTCGGCGCAGCTCGCCTCGGCGCGGGCGGGATCTTCGCCTACGAGACAGCGATAGCAGGGCTTGCCTGCCTCCCAGCCGCGAAAGACCGACAATTGCCCCTCGAATTGGCCGACTGCGGAGGAAACCAGGGGGATGCGCAGCCGCGTCGCCACGTCGCTCACGATCAAGCGGGTGCTGAAATTATCGCAGCCGTCAATGATGACATCCGAGTGGCGCAGCAACGTCTCGGCATTGTCGGCGTCGAGGCGCTGCACGATGGGAATGAGCTTCACATGTGGGTTCAAACGCGCCACCGCCTGCATCGCGGCTTCCGCCTTGGAGCGGCCGATGTCCTCGCTGCCGAACAGGGTCTGGCGCTGGAGGTTCGAGAGGGCGACCGCATCATCGTCGATCACCCGGATCGTGCCGACGCCCGCCCCTGCGAGATACTGGATCGCCGGGCAACCGATCCCCCCCGCGCCGACGACCGTGACATGCGCGGACATCAGCTGCATCTGGCCCGCGCCGCCGATCTCCCTCAGCACGATGTGCCGGGCGTAGCGATCGAGCAGGGCATCATCGAGGCTCATGACGCGCCGCTTTTCACGCCGGTAGAGCCAAAGCCTCCTGTCCCCCGCTCGGTATCGGAAAGCTCCGCCACCTCGGCAAAGGTCGCGAGCTGCACCGGCGCGGCCACCAGTTGCGCGATGCGGTCGCCGCGTTTGATCGCGAACGCTTCCTCACCCAGGTTGATCATGATGATCTTCAATTCGCCGCGATAGTCGCTGTCGATCGTGCCGGGCGTGTTGGGCAGCGAGATGCCGTTCTTCAATGCAAGGCCGGAGCGGGGCCGCACCTGGATCTCATAGCCATCCGGGATCGCCATCGCAAAGCCGGTGGCGACCGCATGACGCCCCCCCGGCGGGAGGATCACATCCTCGGCGGACACCACGTCCATGCCTGCGGCTCCGGCGGTGGCATAGGCGGGTGGCGGCAGGTCCGCCCCGTGGGGCAGGCGCTTCAATTCGATGGTGATGGGGCGTGTCATGGAGCCAATCTTAACGGTCAATTCCTGATCCGCCAATCGGCGAATAGACTGGCCATCCTCTTTTCCGTTTACGCGGAGACGGAGGCACGGTGGAAGAATATCTAACCGTCATGCCAGAGCAGGCTGGCATCTCGCGCAGCACTGCACCCGAGGAGACCCCAGCCTTCACTGGGGTGACGAGGAGGGCGCGCGGTGGCAGGGGCCGGAGTGATGGCAGGCAACGCTAAGTCCGGGATGCCATGAAGTAGTCTCGACTTCCTAATTCGCCAGCCGGTTGGCGATATAGTCCACCAGCCTCGCCGCAACATTTTCCTTGCTGGTTTCGTCCCAGCTTTCGACACTTCCTGCGCTCACGAGATGGACGCGGTTGTGGCTGCCGCCCATCACGTCTCCCGAGACATCGTTGGCAACGATGAGATCGCAGCCCTTGCGCGCCAGCTTGGCCTTGGCATGGTCGATCACATGCTCCGTCTCCGCCGCGAAGCCGACCAGCAGCCGGGGCCGCTGCGCCGAAATGGCGAGCGTCGCGAGGATATCCGGGTTCTCGGTCAAGGGCAGGGGCGCGGGCGCGCCGGAGCCGTCCTTCTTGAGCTTCTGCCCCGCTTGCCTCTCGACACGCCAGTCCGCCACCGCCGCAACCAGAACCGCGGCATCGGCGGGGAGCGCGTCCTCGACGGCGGCGAGCATCTCCCGCGCGGTCTGCACATCAATCCGCGTGACGCCGCGCGGCGTCGGCAACTCGACCGGCCCGGAAATGAGCGTCACCCGCGCGCCCGCCTGCGCTGCGGCGGCGGCAATGGCATAGCCTTGCTTGCCGGACGAGCGGTTGGCGATATAGCGCACAGGGTCGATCGGCTCATGCGTCGGCCCGGCGGTGACGAGCACATGCTTGCCCGACAGCGGCCCGCTGGCATCGGACAACAAGCGCGCGGGCGGCATGGTGATGACATCCCCCGCCGCGCCGCCGCTCAGCATCCGGCGGATCTCGCCCGCAATCGCTTCCGGGTCTGGCAGGCGGCCCTTGCCCCACTCGCCGCATGCCATGTCGCCCTCGTCCGGCTCCATGATCGTCACCCCATCGGCGGCGAGCTGGCGGATATTGCGGCGCGTCGCGGCGTGCTCCCACATGCGGACGTTCATGGCGGGAATCGCGAGCACCGGCTTGTCGGTGGCGAGCAGGATGGTGGTCGCAAGATCGTCGGCAATGCCCGCCGCCATCTTGGCGATTATGTCCGCGCTCGCCGGGCAGACGACGACGAGGTCCGCCTGGCGCGACAGCTGGATATGCCCGATCTCGCGCTCGTCCTTGAGGTCAAACATATCCGAATAGACATGATCCTCCGTGAGCGCGCCCAGCGAGAGCGGCGTCACGAACTCCGCCCCGCCTTTGGTCAGCACCGCGCGCACTCTCATGCCGTCGCGCTTCAACAGGCGCACCAGTTCGAGCGACTTATAGGCGGCAATCCCGCCGGAGACGATGAGGAGGATACGAGGCGTGGTCATGATGGGAACCGCTCCAATTCCGTTCGGCACATGGTCGCGATAGGCTCCATTTCATTCTGCGCCGTTTCCCAGAGACGGGCTGGCGTAACCCTCAGATATTCGTGGGCAACAATATTACGGAGGCCGCTCATCCGACTCCAGGGAATTTCGGGATGCCGCGCTCGTAGGGTGGATGATAGCTTGCCCGCATATTCGCCGACCATCGATAGCCGATAAGCTAGCAGATCAATATCATCCGGTTCTTCAACAAAGACGGCCAGAGTCATTTTTTCAAGACGTGTCCTGATCCGCTGGATCAACAATAATATCGTCTGCAGTATTGCTGGATCGCGCTCTTCGGGGACCATCAGAAAATACGCACCATATCGCGCCGCACGTGGTTGGCAATCGTCGGTAAAAGCGCCTTCTGCTCGACGAGATCGACCGGATTGCCGAGAATCTCTTCCAGATTTTGCTGGATTCCGAGGAATTCAAAAAGACCCATTCGCCGCGCGGGATCGATATCACACAGGAGGTCGATGTCGGACGCGGGCCCGGCCTCGCCGCGAGCAGTCGATCCAAAAAGATACAAAGCGCTCACACCCGTTGCCCGCACCTCGGTTTCGCGGGTTTTGATCCGGGATATGACTTCTTCGCGCGTCATGTGTTCAAAATAGCAACTTCGTGGCCAAAGCGCCAGCCGCCGCCGCACAGAGCGCCACCGCGCCATAGCGCAGCAGCCACCCCGGCCGCCAGTCGATCAGCCGCACTTCAGGCAGGGGCGGAGGCGGGGGGGCGCCGCCCGGCGCAGGGAAGCGGTCCTCGATCCGGCGCAGCAGCTCCGGCAGGCGCGCGATGGTGCGGATGGTATCGACCAGCGCGTCCGCCGCCTTCGCCTCCGGCCCCAGCTCGTCGCGCAGCCAGGCGGAGACATACGGCCCGCTCGTCTCCCACATGTTGATATCGGGATCGAGCGCGGTCGCCACGCCTTCCACCATCACCATCGTCTTTTGTAGCAGGAGGAGGTGCGGCTGCGTCTCCATGTCGAAATCGCGCGTGATGGCGAACAGCCCGTCGAGCATCTGGCCGACCGAAAGCTCCTTCACCGGCTTGCCGCGCATCGGCTCGCCCACCGCGCGCAGGGCGGTCGCGAACTCGGCGACATCATGATGCGCGGGGACATATTGCGCCTCGAAATGGATTTCCGCCACGCGGCGGTAATTGCCGGTGATGAGGCCGTAGAGGATTTCGGCGAGCCACAGCCGCGCCTGCCGGTTGATCCGCCCCATGATGCCGAAATCGATCGCGGCGATATGGCCATCGGAGGTCACGAACAGGTTGCCCTGATGCATGTCCGCGTGGAAGAAGCCCTCCGCAATCGCCTGACGCAGGAAGGTGTTGACGAGGCGGCTGGCAAGCGCCTTCACATCATGCCCGGCGGCGATGAGGGCGTCGCGATCCGAGATCTTGATCCCGTCGATCCACGCCATCGTCATCACCCGGCCGGTGGTGCGATCCCAGTCTATTGCGGGAACGGTATAGCTTTCTTCCGCACTCATCGCCTCGGCGAGTTCGGAGGAGGATGCGGCCTCGCGCCGCAGATCCAGCTCCCGCGCAGTCCACCGCTTCAGGTTGGCGATCACGAGGCGCGGGCGCAGGCGCTTCGCCTCGCCGCCCAGTTGCTCCAGATGCGCGGCGGCCCATTCATAGGTCTCGATGTCACGCGCAAATTGCTCCGAAACGCCGGGGCGCAGCACCTTCACCGCAACATCGCGCCCATCGGCGGTAACGGCACGGTGCACCTGCGCGATGGAGGCTGCGCCGACCGGCTCCTCATCGAACCGGCTGTAGAGCGCGTCGAGCGGCTGGCCAAAGGCACTTTCCACCGCCGCGCGGATCTGCGCGAAGGGCACGGGGGGCAGCGCGTCCTGCAAGCTGAGCAGATCGCGCGCCGCATCCTCGCCCACCAGATCGGGCCGGGTCGCGAGCGTCTGGCCGAGCTTGATCGCGGCGGGGCCGATCGCCTGAAACGCCGCCGCATAGCGGGGCTGTTTCGGCACGCGCGCGCCAAAACGCGCGAGACGCACCAGCCGCCGCACCGGCATCGGCGTGTTGATGTCGCGCTCGATCCCCATCAGCGCCCCGTGGCGGGCAAGCGTGCGGCCCCATTTCAGCAGCAGCCAGAGATGCGTGACGTGGGAGGTCATCTCCTAAAAGCCCCTCCCTTCTAGGGAGGGGTTGGGGGTGGGTCGCGAACGAAGTGAGCGCCTGGGCTCGCCCCACCCCCTTCCCTCGGATCGAGTCACGTGCCTCGATCCGACCTGAAGGGGAGGGGTGATTGGAGTGCCCGCCCTCACGCCTTCCAGCCCGAATGGATCGCGACCAACCCGCCCAGTATCGGCTCCACCTTGGTCTGGGTGAAACCTGCCGCGCGGATCATGCGCTCGAATTCGGGCATCGGCGGAAAGCGGCGGATCGATTCGATCAGGTAGCGATAGCTCTCCTCGTCCTTCGCCAACATCTTGCCGAGCTTGGGCACGAGGCGGTGCGAATAGGCATCATACACCTCTGAAAAGCCGGGCCAGGTGCAGGTCGAGAATTCGAGGCAGAAGAAGCGCCCGCCGAACTTCAGCACCCGGTGCGCCTCGCTCAGCGCCTTGTCGATGAAGGTGACATTGCGGATGCCGAACGCGATGGTGTAGGCGTCGAACGTCCGGTCCGCGAAGGTCAGCTCCTCCGCATTCTGCTCCGACCAGCTCAACCCATCCAGCTTGCGCTTCTCTGCGCGCTCCCGCCCCACGGCGAGCATCTCCGGATTGATGTCCGCCACCGTCACGCACGCGCCCTTTGCGTGCAGCCGGAAGGCGATGTCCCCCGTGCCGCCTGCCATATCGAGGATCGCCTCGCCCTTGCGCGGCTTCACTCGGCTGACGAACTGATCCTTCCACAGCCGGTGCGCGCCAAACGACATCGCGTCGTTCATCAGATCATAGCGCGATGCGACGCCGGAGAACACCTCGCGGACCATGCCCGCTTTCTCGGATGCATCGACCTCGCGATAGCCAAAGGAGACTGTTTCGTTCATGCCCGGTCCCTAGCCCAGTTGTGCAGCGCCCGCAAAGCCTGTTAGGAGTCCGATTCGAAATTATCTTTCTGGATAATTTCGAGGGTTCGGTTCCGGCCCGCTCCCCCTCCCAACCTCCCGATATGGTATCCTATGGGAGGTTGGGAGGGGGAGTGGGCCGGTGCGGATCATCCTGCAATCCGGCCTGCCGGATTGCAGGATCAACATATTAAGCGAAATTATGCCAGAGCTTCCCGAAGTCGAAACCACCGTTGCCGGATTGCGCTCCGTGCTGGAGGGCCAGGTACTGACCCTTGTGGAGCCGCGCCGGGCCGACCTGCGCACCCCCTTTCCGCCGGACCTCAGACAGCGCATGACCGGCGCGCGGGTGACGCTTCTCGGCCGCCGCGCCAAATATGGCCTGATCGAGACGGACCGCGCGGACATGTTGATCTTCCACCTCGGCATGTCGGGCCGCTGGCGGGTCGATCCGGGGGAGATCGGCAAGCATGATCATCTGCTGCTGGAGACGGAGGCGGGGCGGCGGCTCAGCTTATGCGATCCGCGCCGTTTCGGGTTCGTCAGTCTGGTGCGCAGCGATGCGCTCGATCACTATCCCGCCTTCCTGACGATGGGGCCGGAGCCGCTGGGCGAGGACTTCACCGGCACAAGCTTGCGCGCGCGGCTCGGCGGCAAAAAGACCGCGATCAAGCTGGCGCTGCTCGATCAGCGCGTGGTCGCCGGGCTGGGCAATATCTATGTGTGCGAGGCACTGTTCAAAGCCGGCATCGCGCCGGACCGGGCGGCGGGGAGCCTCAGCGCGAAACAGACCAGCGCGCTGGTCGCAGCGATCAAAGAGGTTCTGACAGCAGCCATCGCGGCAGGCGGATCGAGCTTACGCGACTATGCCCGGCCGGATGGCGAACTCGGCTATTTCGCCAAGCAATGGTGCGTCTATGGCCGCGAGGGCGAACCCTGCCCCCGCTGCGGCGCTCCGGTGCTAAGGCGCACCGAAGGCGGCCGCAGCACCTTTTATTGCGGGGTGTGTCAGGGGTTAAGGTGTTAAGCGGCGGCGGTCTCGGTCCGTACCTTGCGCCGTCTGCGCATCGCCGCGCCGATCCCGCCGAAGCCGAGGATCTTCAGCGCCCATGTGGATGGTTCGGGGACACCACCCGCGACGGGGGTGATGGTCAAAAGATTGGCGTTGAAGTGGAATTTGTTGAGGCCATCACTGTAAAAAAGGCCCCCGCCGAAAGAGGTGATTTCATCATCGTCACCAGAAGCAGGAGGAGGCGGTGGCGGAAATATGGCAGGAAAAGACGATGGCAATTTCGTGCTTGTCAGCCACTGGTCGCCCGGCCCCCAGATAGTCATACCCATACTCAGGGGGTTCGTTGGCGTAGCTATAGTTCCAAAGAAGAAATAATCTTCGTCAACGGGAAGGCTTGGTCCATAAGCAGTATGGCTGTCTGCAACCGTAGCGACTCCGTTGCCCGCAACACTTTTACTCCCAAGATTTATCGTAAAGAAAACGGTCGAGTTTTGGTAGGTCGCCACATTGGTATAAGCACCGGGATAAACATTCTGCGGCACCAGCGCATCGTCATAAGAGAACTGCCCGGTCACCATGGTTCCGGTCGGAACGCTTGCACCCAGCTCGTCCACACGCGCGGTATAATCGAAGATCAGAACTTTAGCATTTCCCTGTTGTGGTAATGCCAAAGTCAACACCGCCCCTATCAAGGCTGCGATGATATAGTTCCAAAACTTCATATACCCCCCGTCATGGCCAACTTCAATTTTCAGAAAAGACTTTTGGAGGCAAGACAGTAAACGAACCAAAACCGATCAAATCGGCTGTTATGTAAACCCGTGTCATTGTGGGACAGATGCGGGGCGAGCTGCACCCCCATCATCCCTCACCGCTCGTTCAAATAGTACCGATCCTTCGCATTCAGCGCGTCGTCCAGCTCATACACGATCGGCTGGCCGGTGGGGATTTCCAGCCCCGTGATCTCGTCATCCGGGATGTTCGACAAATGCTTCACCAGCGCGCGGAGGGAGTTGCCGTGGGCGGAGATCACCACGCGCTTGCCGCTTTTTAGTTCCGGCGCGATGCGGTTTTCCCAATAGGGCAGCACGCGGGCGATGGTGTCCTTGAGGCTCTCTGTCGCGGGGATAGCGATGCCCGCATAGCGGCGGTCCTTCGAGAGATCGAATTCGCTCCCGGCTTCCAGCGGCGGCGGCGGCACATCGAAGCTGCGGCGCCAGATGTGCACCTGTTCGTCGCCATGCTTCGCCGCGGTTTCAGCCTTGTTGAGGCCGGTCAGGCCGCCATAATGGCGCTCGTTCAAATGCCAGTCCTTCTCGACCGGCAGCCACAGGCGGCCCATTTCCTCCAGCGCGAGGTTCAGGGTCTTGATCGCGCGGGTCTGGACGCTGGTGAAGCAGCAATCGAAATCGAGCCCCTTGTCGCGCATCAAACGGCCCGCCGCCCGTGCTTCCTCCGCGCCCTTCTCGGTCACGTCGACATCCCACCAGCCGGTGAAGCGGTTTTCGAGGTTCCAGGCGGACTGGCCGTGGCGGATGAGGACGAGGGTCGGCATGGGGGATCGGCGCTCCTGGCTGGCTAGGGGGGACGGATGCGCGCCTCCATAACGCGAAAATTGCGACATGCAACTTGCGCCACGCTGAGCATCATGGAAAACCGCGCGCCATATCAGGACAAACTCAGGAGATTCGGCGATGGCGATCCAGCACAAACCCCACATCCACAGCGGGCATGGCGGGCCCTATGAATCGACCTTCGTGTATGACGATGCTGCGGGCAGCCAGCCGGGCCTGCTGCTGTTCCCCAACTTCTTCGGCGCCAAGCAGTGGGATATCGACAAGGCGGCGGTGCTGACCCAGCTCGGCTACAAGGTGCTGGTGGTCGATTATTACGGCCAGGGCAAGCGCGGCACCGATATGGAATCCTCCGCCGTGCTGATGCAGAAGTTCACGGCGGACCGGGCGGCGATGCGCGGCCAGCTGCTCGATGCGCTGAGCGAGCTCAGGAAGCTGCCCGGTGTGGATGCGAGCCGCACGGGCGCGATCGGTTTCTGCCTCGGTGGCAAATGCGTGCTCGATCTCGTCCGCGCCGGGGCGGACATCAAGGGTGGCGTGGTGTTCCACGGCGTCTATGACGCACCGACCTTCCCCAATGCGAAGATGACCGCGAAGCTGCTCGTGTGCCACGGCTGGAACGACCCGCTCTGCCCGCCGGATGCCACCGTTGGGCTGGCGAAGGAACTCACCGACGCGGGCGTCGACTGGCAGCTCATCGCCTACGGCCACACCGGCCACGCGTTCACGACGGACAACATGCCGCTTGATGCAGGCAAAACCTTCGGTTTCCAGCCGGACACCAACCGGCGCAGCTGGCAGGCCATGAAGGATTTCTTCTCGGAAATCCTGTAAAATAAATCAGGATTTTTTTGCGGAAATCTTTTGAAGTCAGTCGAACTTGACGGGCGGCGGCGGCACCGCTACTCCGCCGCCCGCACTCCGGGCGAATCCGCCCGCTATCCCGTCCGCGCGCCGAGTCCTGTCGAAGGGCGCGCAGGATGCACCCGGCAGGTGGAGTCCTGTATCCAATGGCGAATGTAACCGTGATCGGCGCCCAGTGGGGCGATGAAGGCAAGGGCAAGATTGTCGACTGGCTGGCGGAGCGCGCGAGCTGCGTGGTGCGCTTTCAGGGCGGCCATAATGCCGGGCACACGCTCGTCATCGGCGACAAGACCTACAAGCTGGCGCTGCTGCCCTCCGGCGTCGTGCGCGGCACGCTCTCGGTCATCGGCAACGGCGTGGTGTTCGACCCCTGGCATTTCCGCGATGAGGTAACGAAAATCGCCGATCAGGGCGTGACGATCACGCCTGACGTGCTGCACGTGGCCGAAACAGCCCCGCTCATCCTCCCGATCCACCGCGACCTTGACGGGATGCGCGAGGATGCGTCCGGCGCGGGCAAGATCGGCACGACGCGGCGCGGCATCGGCCCCGCTTATGAGGACAAGGTCGGCCGCCGCGCGATCCGCATCTGCGACCTCGCCCATCTCGACGAGCTGGAACCGCAGATCGAGCGCCTCTGCGCCCATCATGACGCGCTGCGCGCCGGGTTCGGCCAGCCGCCGGTCGATCGCGCCCGCCTGATGGCGGACCTGCGGGAAATCGCGCCGTTCGTGCTGCCCTATGCCAAGCCGGTCTGGGTGACATTGAACGAGGCGCGCAAGCGCGGCGACCGCATCCTGTTCGAGGGCGCGCAGGGCGTTCTGCTCGATGTCGATCACGGCACCTATCCGTTCGTCACCAGCTCCAACACCGTTGCGGGCACGGCCAGCAGCGGCACCGGCCTCGGCCCCAGAAGCGCGGGCTTCGTGCTCGGCATCGTCAAGGCCTATACCACCCGCGTCGGCTCCGGCCCGTTCCCGACCGAGCAATTGAACGAGATCGGCGAGACGCTCGGGGTGCGCGGCCATGAATTCGGCACCATCACCGGGCGCAAGCGCCGCTGCGGCTGGTTCGACGCGGTGCTGGTGCGCCAGTCCGCCGCCGTCTCCGGCATCACCGGCATCGCGCTCACCAAGCTCGATATCTTGGACGGCTTCGACGAGATCAAGATCTGCACCGGCTATATGCTGGACGGCAAGAAGTTCGATTATCTCCCGCCCCATCCGCAGGATCAGGAGCGGGTCGAGCCGATCTACGAGACCATGCCCGGCTGGCAGGAAACCACTGCCGGCGCGCGCAGCTGGGCCGACCTGCCCGCACAGGCGATCAAATATATCCGCCGCGTGGAAGAGCTGATCGAATGCCCGGTAGCGCTCGTCTCC
This sequence comes from Sphingobium sp., assembly GCA_022652485.1. Lineage (GTDB taxonomy): Bacteria > Pseudomonadota > Alphaproteobacteria > Sphingomonadales > Sphingomonadaceae > Sphingobium. Next base: position 48,917 of record JALCRK010000010.1, on the reverse strand, counting down.
ACCTCGCCGCAGCGGGACGACACGATTTTGGTGACGGACCCGTTTGCCGATTGAAAGCGGACGAATGCTGACCAGCCTTCGTTTCTTTATCGTCGCGGTCGCCGGTCTAATCTGTTTAGTCGCTGACACTTGGTGGATGGGACTTGCTGCGTGGTGCACAACATTCGGTCTGCTCATATGGGCAACGAGAGCATCGCCACGCCTTAGCCGTCATCTTCAGTATGGCGTATTCATGCCGTCCGAATTGAAGGACATCTCCAAGGGAGCAGCCGCATTACTCCTTCTTATTTCTGCGCTTGGCATAGGCTGTGTAGCTGTTGCGGTTCACTACTGGCGCAGTCTGGTTCTGTATGAATCTGGTCATCGGGAAACCTATAAAGAAGAGCAGCCTCTCAATCTCTCTTCCGGAACGCTAAGCAGGTTCGGAAAGCGCTGCTCTCTGCATATGTCAGACGGTAAAAGTGTAAGACTGCAATGTCCCTTTTTAAGGCCGGAATATCGGAGTCCAGATTTCTGCCAATGTTTTTCACAAGACGCTTGGAACAGCAAGTCAACCAAGATTTCAGTACTCCACGGACCTAACCATAAGGCCGCAATCAGCTACGTGATGGTTTATGAGGCCAAAGCCGGTAACACAGTGCTTGTCGATCGACAGAAAATGCGAGCGGAAGCAGAGCAGTTTTACAATCGTCCGCCAGATGGACGCTTTGTAATGATCCTCTGGATTTGGATGCTGCTCTACTTCGTTGCGCCGCTTATTCCTCCCTCACCGAAACACAAATAAATACAAAAGGATGATGATCGGGATCGGGATTCCGATCAGCCAGAGCAGCAGTCCTTTTCCCATATCTCTTCTCCCGTGGTTTAAGGGACAAGAGCGTTCAGCCGCAACCTTGGTTCCATGTTCCCGCCGCGCCCGGTCTCCTCGGGCCAAGCAAAAGGCCCAGCGCTCTTTCAAGCGGCCGGGCCTTTTCCCCCTCCTGTATGGGGTCTCGCGATGGCGTTATTTTTTAATCGTAGTCGCCACCGAGATTCTGGTTGCGCGGCGGAGCGGCGGCGGTAAGCCGCAGCGCTTCGGCCGACTGCGCGATGTTGCCGATCTCGTCCGGCATGTCGTCGTCGTCGATGCGGACCTTCTGCAGATCGCCGATCAGCGCATCATGCAGATCCTCGGGCAAAATGGTCTCGTCCGCGATCTCGCGCAGCGCGACGACGGGGTTTTTATCCCGGTCGCGGTCCACGGTCAGCTCCGCACCACCGGAAATCTCGCGCGCGCGTTGCGCGGCCAGCAGCACCAGGTCAAAACGGTTGGGAACCTTGTCGACGCAATCTTCGACGGTAACGCGGGCCATCGGGCCTCCTGAAACTTGGGAAAAACGAGCGCGGTCCCTAGCAATGCCGGGCGGCGGAGTCAATATTTTCGCGTGCGGCCGGGCGGGAACCATAGTCGGCTCCGCGCATTTTCCGAACTGATGAAGACTATGGCACAAAGGCGCCCGCTCGTGCATGAGGAATCCATGCAGGAGGATGCGCCACCCGAGGGCCGTGATCGTCCGTTCCGCGTCGATTATGAGACTGGCGGAAACCGGCTGCATGTGCGCGGTGACGGCCCCGGATTGCTGGAACTGCTGATCGAACTGATCGACGGCGCGCAGACCAGCCTTGAGCTGTTTTATTATATGTTCCTGTCCGATGGCAGCGGGCGCAGGGTGCTGGCGCATCTCATCCGCGCGGCGCGGCGCGGCGTTGCGGTGACGCTGATGGTCGACCGCTTCGGCAGCATGGAGGTAAACCGCGGCTTCTTCGACAGCCTCGTGCGCGCGGGCGGGCGGATCGGCTGGTTCGGCGCGAGCTGGTCCACCCGCTTCCTGATCCGCAACCACCAGAAAATGGCCATAGCGGATGGCAGGCGCGCACTCATTGGCGGCTTCAACGTGGGGGACGCCTATTTCGGCACACCGCAGGACAATTGCTGGCACGACATGGGCCTGATGATCGAAGGCCCGGAGGTGGAGACCCTGGCGCGCTGGTACAGGCTGCTGTGGCAATGGGTATCGAGCACGCGCCAGAGCTTCCGCCTGCTCCGTGCGATGGTGATGGCGTGGCACGACGGGCGCGGCGTCTATCGCTGGCTGGTCGGCGGGCCGACCTACCGCCTCAGCCCGTGGGCGCGCACCGTGCGCGCGGACCTCGAAACCGCGAACCATGTCGATCTGATCGCCGCCTATTTCACCCCCGGCAACTCCATGTTGGCGCGGCTGAAGCGCGTGGCCCGGCGCGGGATGGTGCGGCTCGTGCTCGCCTCCAAGTCCGATAGCGGCACCACGATCGCGGCGGCGCGGCTGCTCTATGGCCCGCTGTTGCGCGCCGGAACCGAAATCTACGAATATCAGCCCTGCCGCCTCCATATGAAGCTGCTGGTGATCGATGACGCGGTTTATATCGGCTCCGCCAATTTCGACATGCGCAGCCTGTTCCTCAACCTCGAGATCATGCTGCGGATCGAGGACGCGGCCTTTGCCGACATGATCCGCCGCTTCGTGGACGAGCGCGTCGATGACAGCGAGCGGATCACCAAGGAGGTGCACCGCGCGCGGCGCACGCCGTTCCGGCTGCTCAAGGGCTGGCTAAGCTACTTTCTTGTCGGGGTGCTCGATTACAAGGTTACCCGCCGCCTGAACTTCCCCCGCTAGCGCGTCCTCCTCCGTCCGCGCCTCGGCGATGACGCAGGGCGGGATATTGGGCCACACCCAGCGGTGATCGACCCGCGCGAACCAGGGATCGAGCAGACGCAGGAACCAGCGCGAATATTGATAGATGAGGAACGATCCGCCGGGGCGCAGCGCCCGCGCCGTGCTCTCCGCGATCTGCTCCGCGACACCGGCGGGCAGGGTCGAGAGCGGCAGGCCGGAGAGGACATAATCCGCCCGGTCGCCGCCGGTCCGCGTACCGAGGATCGTCTCCACATCCGCCGCCGAGCCATGCACCACCCGCAGGCGCGGATCGTCGATCGAGGCCCGGAGGTGCGCGACGAAGCTCGGGCAGGTGTCGATCACCACCAGCCGCGCATCGGCGCGCAGCTGCGCGAGAATCGGGCGGGTGAAGGTGCCCATGCCGGGGCCATATTCCACGAACAGCCGGGTTTGCGCCCAGTCGACTCGGGAGAGCATCGTCGCGATCGCGCTGTCGGAGGTGGGGATCACCGAGCCGATCATTTTCGGGTTGCGCAGGAACTGGGAGAAGAATTTCAGCTTGTCGCGAACGCTGTGCATGGAAAGACGCTTATCCTCTTCGGCGCGCCGGCGCGCCGCGCGCCCTCGCACGCGTCCGCTTTAACGCGCCCGCATCCTTCCCGAAATGAAAAAGCGCGCCGCGACAGACAAAAAAAGGGCCAGCCGAAGCTGACCCGTGAAAGTTTTAGGAGAGGATGCCTGAAAGGCAGGTTCTTTGTGCACTCGCAACAAAAATATTGCAAGTGCGAAAATCGATGCCATGATTGCAAAAATTGCATGGGCCGCTGCTAGCTTGTTTTCACGCTCCCCAAGGTATCTTGGGTTGTCGCAGGCCGAGATTTCAGGCATGTTCGACATCAAACAGACACAAAACACACGAGGATGAATGCGGCGATTACCCCCTTTGACGGCATTGGAAGCCTTCATTCAGGTCGCGCGACTGGGGTCCGTCAAGGCGGCCGCGGAGGAGCTTGCGCTCTCCACACCCGCGCTAAGCCGCAGAATTCAGGCGTTGGAGCGCTATGTCGGCCGCCCCTTGTTCGAGCGCAAGCACCAGGCGCTCGAAATCAATGACGATGGCACCGCCCTGCTCAACGACATCGCCCCCGCGCTGGATTCGATCGCGGTATCGATGGACAAGCTGATCAGCGGCGGCAACCAGTTGCGCCTCCGCCTCGGCGTCATGCCCCTTTTTGCATCGCAGCGATTATTGCCAATGCTGGGCGAGTTGCGCCAGGCCTACGCCCAGCTGCATATCGATATCGAGACGACGCCACATGCCATTCCGCGCCTTGGCGAGGGCATAGACGCGGCGATCGTCCTCGCGCGTGATCCCGATCCCTCGCCGCACGTCGTCGATCTGGGGCAGGAATATGTCCACCTGTTCGGCAGCCGCGAGCTGCTGCGCGAGAAGCCGGTCAAGGTGCCGGAAGACCTCGCGAATCACACGCTTCTCATCCATCGCGACATGCCGAGCATCTTCGAGGACTGGAAAAAGGCGCTGCATTGCCCGGAGCTGGAGCCAGCAGGAATCGACAGTTATGATTCCGGGCCGCTGATGCTCGAAGCCGCCGGACACGGGCTTGGTATCGCGATCATGCTCGCGAGCCATTTCGATCTCGCGCATGATGCCCGGCTGGAAAAGCTCTTGGATTTCAATGTCGAAAGTCCATATCGCTATTATTTCGTCTGCCGCCCGCGCGCCTTGCAGAACCGCGCGGTCAAGATTTTCCATGACTGGCTGGTCGGCCACAAGTTGTGAAAGTACGGAAAATCGGCACAGAACAGGTCGAATTGCGCCAAAATTAACCGAAATTTTGCCTTCTGGCGGATACATTGCCGCACATACCCGCATATGAACGGGATAGATACAGATGGGCACCTAAGATGAATGCACAGACCGGATTGACCACACGCATCGCGCGGTGGGCAAAGGGAATTTCAACCCCGGAAGAAGAGGCGCAGATTTCCGCCGCTTCCGGCCAGCGTGAGGCGAGCCGCAACGGTTCCTCGCGCGAGGTTGACCGCCGCCGCGAGCTGTATAACGACATCGGCTCCTTCCTGTTCGCGCATGATCTTGACCTGACCGTGGTCAATTTCGGACTCGCGCTCGATTATCTGACCGGCAACGATCACCAGATCGAGAAAGCCGTGCGCGCGATCCTGTCCGAGAAGGGGCAGCTCACCAACGGTGTGGTCGAGCAGATCGTGGCGGAGCGCCATGCTGGCGAGATGACCGCCGAAGGCCTCGGCCAGATGCTCTCCACGGTTGAAGAAAATCTCAGCAAATTCAGTAACCTTGCCTCCGAGTCCAGCGCATCCGCCAGCGATTATGGCGAGGCGTTGCAGGCCAAGGTGAAGGATATGGGCGGCAATGCCGCGCCGGATCAGGTGGTGTCCGCGCTCATCGGCCTCACCCGCTCGATGGTCGAGAAGTCCCGCCAGATCGAGGCGGAGATGCGCGAGAGCCAGAAGAAGACCCGCGCCCTGCAGCAGAATCTGGAGCAGGCGCGCAAGGCGGCGGAGCAGGACCACCTGACCGGCCTGCCCAATCGCCGCGCGTTCGAGGCACGCTTGAAGGAAGAGGTCGCGCTGGCGCAGGCCAATGGCGAATCGCTCAGCGTCGCCTTCTGCGACATCGACCATTTCAAGAAGATCAACGACACCCACGGCCACGACACCGGCGACCGCGTGCTGAAGTTCGTCGGTTCGCTGCTCGCGAAGATATCGGGCGAGAAATGCCATGTCGCGCGCCACGGCGGCGAGGAATTCGTGATGGTGTTCCGCGGCAAGACCGCGAGCGAGGCCTGCGAGATCGTCGATCAGACCCGCGCCGACCTCGCCTCGCGCAATCTGGTCGACCGCAACTCCGGCGAGCGCATGAATCAGGTCAGCTTCTCGGGTGGCGTCGCGGACGCCTTCGCCTATCCCGATCCGCGCGATGCGCTGAAGGCGGCGGATCAGGCGCTCTACCTCGCCAAGGAACATGGCCGCAACCGCGTCTATATGGCCAAGGGCACCAACCAGATCGACTGAGACACGAGATCTGACTCCCCATTATATCCGTCATCCCCGCGAAAGCGGGGATCCAGCTGAAGTGACCTCGCCTCTGGATTACATGCGGTAAACTGCGTTTCCCGCGTTCGCGGGAATGACGGCGGTCTCAAGGAGCCGCCGCCGCCCCACCCCGCCGATCGAGAATATTCTCAATCCGTCCGTCCAGCATATCGACCCGCACATCCGCCAGCTCGGCGATGCCAGGATCGTGCGTCACGCACACCACGGCGCGGCCTTCCTCATGTGCCAGGTGGCGTAAATCCTCGACCACGCGCGCGCTGTTCTGGCTGTCGAGATTGCCGGTCGGCTCATCGCCAAGGATCAACACCGGATCGTTGGCAAGCGCGCGGGCAATGGCAACTCGCTGACGCTCGCCGCCCGAGAGCCGGTCCGGCGTCTTTCCATGCTTTTCCGCCAGCCCCACCCGGTCGAGCAGGTGCATCGCCCGCTCCCGCGCCTCGACCTCGCCGAGGCTCCCCAGCCGCCGGATCGGGATCAGCACATTTTCCAAAGCCGTGAATTCCGGCAGCAGGAAGTGGAACTGGAACACGAAGCCGAATTTCATTAGGCGGATCTGCGCACGCTCGTCGCCGCTCAGCCTGCTCACCTCCCGCCCTTCGAGCAGCAGCTCGCCGGAGGTGGGGCGGTCGATCAGGCTCAGGAGATAGAGCAGCGAGGATTTGCCGCAGCCCGATGGCCCGACGATGGTGGTGAAGCTGCCCGGCTCGATCACGAGGTTCGCCTCGCGCACCAAAGTCACCGGCGGATCTCCCGGCAGCACCCGCCCCAGCCCCCGCGCCTCCAGCAGCGCGCTCATACCGCGCCCCGCAAGATATCGACCGGATCGACGCGCGATGCCTTGCGCGCCGGGAGCCAGGCCGCAATCGCGCCCGCGAACAGCGATGCCGCCGCCGCAACCGCATATTGGCGCGGCGAGCGATCCAGTGGCACATGCTGGTTTTCGCCCGCGATCGGGAAATTCAATGAGCCGAGGATTTCCATCAGGCCATAGCCCAGCGCCCAGCCGCAAAAGACGCCGATCACCGCCAGCATCAGCCCTTCCGTCACGAAGATGAACTGGAGGTCGCCCTCCGAAAAGCCGATCGAACGCAGGATCGCGATGTCGCGGCGCTTGTCCGCCACGCTGTTGGAGACGACGGTATAGATGCCGAAGCTCGCCACCAGCAGGATCGCCGAAACGACCGAATACATGATGACATTGCGGGTCACGAGCAGCGAGAGGAAATCCGCCGAGCGCTCCTGCCAGCTTTCCGCCTTGTAGCCGAAGCGTTGCTCCAGCCGCGCGGCGACATCCTCCGCCTGATAGGGATCGGGGATACGAAGCCCGATGCGGTTGATGACGAACGGCCGCCCCAGCATCGATTGCGCCTCGCGCAGCAGTACATAGCCCGATGACGAGCCGAGCTGCGAATTGCCCCGCTTGAACAGCCCGACGACCCGCATCGACCGCGACCGCGAGGCGGAGGTCGCGGCAACGATGTCGCCCATGCCGATGCCCAGCCGCTGCGCCATTTCCTCGCCGATGATGATGCCGCCCTGCACCGTCTCCAGATCGCGCAGGTTCCCGGCGCGGAGCTTGTCCTCTATGTCGCTGACCCTGCTCTCGATTTCCGGATCGACGCCGACGATGGCGAGCGCCTCGTCATGCCCGCCCAAGCGCAGCGTCACGCCCCCGGTGAGGCTGGGCGAGGCGACCGCGCCTGGCACCGCATTCGCCGCCGCGAGCACCGCCTGCCAGTCCTTGATGCCGCGCGCCTCGGTCCTCACCTTGTAGCCGTGGAGCTGCACCGCGCCGTTGGCATAAACGCGCGTGCCGGGTTGCGGCGTCGGGCTGCGCACCTCGTCGGAGACGATGATATGCGGCGCAACGTCGATGAGCTGGCGCACGAAGTCGGTCTGGCTGCCGATCATCATCGCCGAGACGGCAAGGAAGAACCCGACGCCGACAGCGACCCCGCTCACCGCCACCAAAGTCTGCCGCCGCCGCTTCGAGAGATGCCGCAGCGCGATGCCGGTGAGGAAACCCAGCCGGCCGATCATGACCGGACCCTTTGGCCTTCCTCCAGCTCCTTGGGCGGGTTGACGATCACCCGGTCACCTTGGGCCAGCCCGGAAAGCACCTCCGTCCTGTCCGTACCCGCAACCCCGGTGCGGACCGCGCGGCTTGTTGCCCTGCCGTCCTCGACCACCCAGACCTTGCCATCCGCGACAGCGCCCGAAGGCACCAGCAGCGCGTTTTCATGCGCGCGCGTCACGATGTTGACCTCCAGCGTCAGGCCGAAGGGCAGGCTCTCCGGCTTGTCGAAGCCGATGCGGACGCGAAAGGCGCGCTGGCTGGGGTCGCCGCCGGGCGTGATCTCGCTCACATGCCCGCGCACCACCTTGCCGGGGAGGCCATCGCTCGACATCAACGCGCTCTGCCCGCGCCGGACGCGCGGAATGTCGCGTTCATCGACCGTCGCCGTCACCCGCGCGCTCGCCGGATCACCGAGCTGAAGCAGCAGCTTGCCCGGCGTCACCAGATCCCCCGGCTCGACATCGCGCTTCAACACCACGCCGGAAATCCCGGCGCGCACCGTCATCTGATCGAGCCGGGCGCGCAAGGCTCCGGCGGACGCCCGCGCCGCCTGCGCGGCATAGACCGCCTCGTCGCGCGCCTTCTTCGTCGCCCAGCCCTGCGCATAAAGCGCGAGCACGCGCTGCTCGGCGAGCGTTGCGCCCTGCGCCTGCGCGCTGGCCTGCGCCAATAGCCCCAGTTGCTCGGCATTGTCCTGCACGATCAGCGCCTGCCCCCGCGCGACCCTGTCCCCCTCCTGCACCAGCACCTCGCGCACCGGGGCGGTGACGCGGGTGGAGACGGAGACCGGATGCTCGGCCTCGACATATCCCGTCGCATAGACCAGTTCCGCCGCCGGGCCGCGCTCGACCGCCGCGGTCTGAACCATAGCCGGGCGGCCGCCGAGCAGCAGCCACACACCTAGGCCCACCGCCAGCAAAACCACCGGCACGGCCCAACGCAGAAGGGAACGGCGCATCATCATCCGATCCGGCCATAGCGGAGCGGGACGCGCGATAATTTGATGCCGATCATAAGCTCGCCCCGATTCCAGCCATCGCGCGGCACAGTTGCGCTGTCCGCCTGCTGCGTCAAGAACGAGGGCTTATAGCACGGAAGCGGATGTCGCCCCTCGGGTGATGCAGGAGATAGGCGCCCTCGCCGCCAGACTCGAACAGGGTGCCGTCGAATGCCGCCACGCCCATGTCGTTGGGCACCAGCGTCACGGTCATGCTGTGCGTTTCCGCCGCAATCGGGAAGCGCGGCGAGGTAAAACCGTGCATCGGTTCCGCCAGCTCGATCCATACCGGCTTGCCCTTTTCCGGATCGCCCAACCTCCAGCCATAATCCTGCGTATAGCCGGTAATCTCGGAGCCGTCCGCCAGCCCGAGCCGGAAATCGACCCCGGCGATGCCGCGCCCGTCGGGCCATCGGACCAGCAGCGCGAACGGCGCATCCCCCGCGCGCCCCTGATGATCGAGCCGGAATTCCGGCGGCTTGGGTTTGGGCTGGGTGGTGAGGGCAATGCCCGTGTCGGTTTTGGTCCACAGGCCTTCCGCGTGCTCATCAAGCGCGCCATAAGCGAGCGCATAGTCGAAGTGCCCGTCCGCGCGGATCTCGATCTGCGCGGCAAGCTCCGGCCCCTGCGCGGCGCGATACAGGGCGGGCGGCACGCCCTCGGCCTGCGCGGCGGCTGGAAGCAGCACGCAAAGCAGGGCCAGCAATTTCGATAGGGACGACACCATATCCTCAAGCATAGCCCATTGACGCGGCAGGGTGAAGCAGGCCAAACGGAACGCAAGATTTTGAGTACCGCACCAGCCCTCTCCCCCTCCCGACCTCCCATAGGATACCCTGTCGGGTGGTTGGGATGGGGAGAGGGCCGGAACCGATAACTGAGACCCCTGATGACTGACAGCCTCGACCGCCTCGAACAGACCATCCGCGCCCGTCGCTCGGCCGACCCGGACACCAGCTATGTCGCGAAATTGACGGCGAAGGGCCGCGCCAAAATCGCGCAGAAGCTGGGCGAGGAGGCGGTGGAAACCGTGATCGCCGCAATGGCGGACGACAAGGCCGAGGTGGTGAAGGAAGGCGCGGACCTGCTCTTCCATCTCGCCGTGCTGCTCGCGGACATGGGCCTCTCGCTCGATGACATCCGCGCGGAGCTGGACCGGCGCGAGGGACTGTCCGGCATCGCCGAGAAGGCTGCGCGATCCGAAAGTTGACCCGCACCGGCCCGCTCCCCCACCCGACCACCCAAGACATTATCCTGACTGGGTGGTCGGGTGGGGGAGCGGGCCGGTGCCGAGAAGGAGACAAAAATGCCCATCGACCCAACCCTCCCCTATGACGACGAAAACATCTTCGCGAAAATCCTGCGGGGCGAGATCCCGTGCGGCAAGGTGTTCGAGGACGAATGGGCGCTCGCCTTCCACGACATCAACCCGCAGGCGCCCACCCATATCCTCGTCATTCCCAAGGGCCGCTATGTGAGCTGGGACGACTTTTCCGCCACCGCCCCCGCCGAGGAGATCGCCGGATTCGTGCGCGCGGTGGGCATGGTCGCGCGAGCGGCGGGCCATGTCGAGCCGGGCTATCGCCTGCTCGCCAATATCGGCAAGGATGCGCATCAGGAGGTGCCGCACCTCCATGTGCATGTCTTTGCGGGCAGGCCGCTGGGGCCGATGCTGGCGTAACCGGTATGCCTATCCGTTAGATCAGCTTGGCGAGGACCAGCACAAGGCCACCCCATATGCCGATGCTGATCGGCAGACCGATGGCAACCCCGCGCCACAGGCCAAGGCCGGATTTCCGAATCGGATGGGGGCGCTCCCAGATATCACGCGCGACCATCGCCGAGGGCCAGGGCGACGCATTTTCCCGCGAAATCTTGGCAATATTATGAATCATGCCGGTTTCCTTATACTGCGCGACGCCAGAGAAGCCCCCTCTCCGGTTCGACCTCTATATATCAACTTTTTTAATAGACAATAGGTTCCGCAAGATTGTAAATTCGATCTGCGGTGGAGCGACAGACTTGCGCGATCTGTTTTAGCCGATAGTCTCCCACGCCCATGAGAAGCGCACCTATCCGGATGCGCCGCCTGACAAGGGAACACTTCATGATCCTGGATCGCATCAAACCGCTGAACGCCATATTGGCGACGGCGGAGAAGAAATCGCTGCATCGCTCGCTGGGGCCGGTGCAGCTGACGTTGCTCGGCGTCGGCGCCATCATCGGTACCGGCATTTTCGTCCTCACCGCCGCCGCCGCCCAGAAGGCCGGACCGGGCATGATGTGGAGCTTCATGATCGCGGGCTTCGTCTGCGCGGTCGCGGCGCTCTGCTATTCCGAGATCGCCTCGATGGTGCCGGTATCGGGCTCCGCCTATACATACAGCTACGCAGTGATGGGCGAGCTGCTCGCATGGATGGTCGGCTGGGCGCTGATCCTAGAATATGCGGTGGCAGCGAGCGCGGTGTCCGTGGGCTGGTCGGGCTATTTCATGGGGCTGTTGAAAAGCTGGACAGGGTTCGAGCTACCAGCGCTGCTACAGGCAGGGCCGGCATGGTCGATGAACGGGTTACTCCCGGTCGCGGATTTCAGCCACGGCGTCATCAACGTGCCCGCCATCGTCGTGGCGCTGGCGGTGACCGCGCTGCTGATGATCGGCACCAAGGAGAGCGCCAATTTCAACGCCGCGCTGGTGGCGATCAAGGTGACGGCGCTCACCATGTTCATCGTGCTCACCCTCCCCGCGATCAAGGGCGAGCATTTTGCGCCGTTCGCACCCAATGGCTGGTTCGGCCCGTCGGGATCGAGCGGCATGGGCATCGTCGGCGCGGCGGCCTCGATCTTCTTCGCCTATGTCGGCTTCGACGCGGTCTCGACCGCCGCCGAGGAAACCAAGAACCCGCAGCGCAACGTGCCGATCGGTCTCATCGGCTCGCTCGCGATCTGCACCGTATTCTATCTGCTGGTGGCGGCAGGCGCGATCGGCGCGATCGGCGCGCAGCCGACCGCCATCGGCGTGCAGCCTGGCACCGCGGAGTTCGCGCATCAGTGCGCCGCCCTCGCCGCGGCGGGGAACGAGCCGCTCGTCTGCTCCAACGAGGCGCTGGCGCATGTGCTGCGCTCGATCAACTATACCTGGGCGGGAGACATGATCGGCCTCGCCGCCAACCTCGCGCTTCCCTCTGTCATCCTGATGATGATGTTCGGCCAGACCCGCATCTTCTTCGTGATGGCGCGCGACGGCCTGCTGCCCGAAAAGCTCGCCAGCGTGCATCCCAAGTGGAAAACGCCGCATGTGGTGACGATAGTGACGGGCGTTTTCGTCGCCATCGCCGCCGCGCTGCTCCCTGTCGGGCAGCTCGCGGACATCTCCAACTCCGGCACATTGTTCGCGTTTTTCATGGTCGCGGTCGCGGTGATGATCTTGCGCGTGCGCGATCCGGGCCGCCATCGCCCGTTCCGGACACCGCTGGTCTGGGTGACGGCTCCCGTCGCGGCGGGAGGATGCGTGTTCCTGTTCCTCAACCTGCCTACCGAAGCCCAGATGGTGCTGCCGATCTGGGGCGGCATCGGCCTCTTGTGCTATTTCGCTTATGGCTATCGCATGAGCCATGTCGGCCGGGGCCTGATCGAGACGCATGAGGAAGACAGCGATACGCCGCCGGTTCCGGTGCCGCCGCTGCCCGGCGCGCACACCCCCGGCGGCAAGGACGCCTGACAATCCGCACGGGCGGGTAGGCGCACAGCCTATCCGCCCTGCCTTGTATCGCCTGTTATTCGTCTTCGGATTTCGACTGGCGGCGCTTCTTCATCAGGCGCTTGAACGGATACCAGATCACCGCGAACAGGCCGACGAGGATCGAGCCGATCACCCCCAGCACCGCACCGATTGCCCCCGCGCCTACGCCCGGCCCGATATAGGCCAGCGCGGAACCGGGCATCAGAAGAGTGAGCAGCGCCAGCGCCAGAACCGAAACCTTGCCGTAATCACGCATTGCATTTTGCCTTTCCTACCGCGCGCAACATCGCGTCGCCCCGCGCGCGATCCATATAGCGAGTCCATCCTAAATGATAGATTTCGCCGTCTTCCGCGCGGTTGACATATTCGGCAACGAGCTTGCCGCCCGCATCGACGATCAGCATCCGCGCGCCGGTCACATCCTCGATCAGCGAGGCTCCGCCCGGCAGCGCGGTATAGAGCCCGGCCGTGGCGGTGCGTATCCTCGCCGCGTCCATCGCCCGCTTCAGCGGCTGGGTCACCGCGCCGGTGGCGAAATCATAGATCATGATCTGGGAGGAGCCATCGAAAAACAGCCCCCCGCCCCTGTCCTGGACATTGTTGTCATAAACGCTGATGCGGTGATCGTCGAGAATGTCGACATCGTGCTGGGATAGCCACGGCCCGCGCTTCATCCACACGATCTGGTCGGTCGAGGGGCGATAGAGCATGATCGACGATATGTTGCGCAGCGAGACGAACAAATCCCCCTTCTTCCAGTAGGGGCCGTCGGCCAGCACCGGCTGTATGTCGTTGAGATGGGTCGGGTCGTCATTGTACATGTCGTTGGCGAACAGCCAGTTCTGATATCCGTGGCGCAGCAGGATCTGCGGGACGGAAATATTGCGCAGGATCCTGCCGTCCGGGCTCACCTGGGTCAGCATATCCTCGCGGAAGCTGTCCTTTATTCGCTCCAGGCTGTGCCGCTCGGCGAGGCCGGGGATCCAGAGCGTGCCGTCCGCCGCCGCCTCGGTCGAGTGGTGGAAAATCTGGGACTGGATCGTCCACAGCGCCTTGCCGCAGGCATCGACCCGCGTCAGCGGCGAATAATGGTCCTTGACGATCAGCCCGCCGTCCTCGACCGGGATCGGGTGGATCTGGCGGAAACGGCTCGCCGTCCAGTTGTCGGAGTCGGAGAAGGGCGAAATATGGGTCACGCCCTTCAGCAGCGCGGCGGTTTCCAGCGTCCAGCGGTGGCGCACCTTCATGTCCGGCATCGACACCAGCTCGATCGCGTGGCGATGCGCGTTCCCATCGTAGCGGCTGAGCAGCAGATAGCCATCCGGCGCCCTCATCGGCCCGGAAGGAAAGCTCCATCCCGTGGGCTTCCCCCGGAAGGGCGCGTTGGAATAGGCCATCAGGTCCCGGTTGGGCTTCAGCAATTTCTTCGCCGTATCGGGAACCTGGGCGATATTGTGGGCAATGTCCGATGCCAGGCCATAATGCCTTTGTCCGCGCTCCGAATCCAGCACCAGAGCGCCGAAACCCACCGTGCCGACGACGCCGAGCAGCGCCAGCAGAACCACCACCCACATTTCCAGTTTGGCGAAGAGAAATTTTTCCATCGGGCGATTGTTCCTTTGGGCAGGCCTGCAACGCCTGGCCGCAGCGCGCCCGCCTTTGCCTGTGGCGAGCTGGTCCCAATCCATAATGGAGGGAACGCATCCGCTTCAAGCGGAATTGCTGCCGACACCGTCCTGCTTTGTAACAACCCAACGGGATAAAAGCGGTGCCTAGCGCGGAGTGGCCTGCGTTCCCTCGCGCAGATGCCCGTGGCCGGGCCGCGTGAAGAGCCTGCCCCGTTCCGCCCACAGGATGATGACCAGCGCGCCCGCGCCGAACGAGAAAAAACCGACCGCGATCGGGATCGTGGTGCCATCGAACGCCGCGCCCACCATACTGCCGAGCAGCGCCGAAACCAGCGTCGTCAGTGCGGCCTGAAGCGACGACGCGAAGCCCGCCCCGCGCGCGAACGGCTCCATCGCGATGGAGCTGAAATTGACCCCGGCAAAGGAAAAGCACAGGGTCGTCATCCCTTGAAGGAGGATGAATACCCAGATCGTCTCCAGCTCCGCGCGCGCCAGCGCATAATGGCTGAGCGAGAGCAGGATCACGCCGATCACTGCGCCCTGGCTCATGCGCCGGGCGCCGAACCGCTGCACCAGCCGCCCGTTCAGCAGATTTCCCGCCGCCATCCACATCGTGATCAGCGCAAACCCCATCGGCAGCAGGTGCGGCTGGCCGAAGACATCGAAGAAGATCTGCTGGACCGAAACGATAAAGCCGACCAGCCCGCCCATCATCACACCGCTCGCCAGCATATAGCCGATCGAACTTCGGGTGGTGACGATGCCGAGGAATGTCTCGGCGAGCTGGCGCGGATGTACCCGCAGATGATGTGCCGGGTCGAGCGTTTCGGGCATCCGCATCACAATCCACGACATCAGCGCGCCGACGAGCAGGGCCAGTATTCCGAAGATCCAGCGCCAGTGCGCGAACAGCAGAATGATGGCGCCCAGGGAGGGCGCGGCCATCGGCACCATCATGAAGATGAACATGATGAGCGACATGATCCGCGCCATCATATCGCCCTGATAGCAATCGCGCACAATGCTGACGACGATGACCCGGCACGCCGCGGCGAAAAACCCCGCCATGAACCGCCCTGCCAGCATCAAAGGGAAGGAGGGGGTGAAAGTACAGATCAGGTTCGATACCAGAAACAGCGCCATCGCCCAGAGCAGCACCGGCTTGCGGCCGTGATGATCCGACAGCGGGCCGTAGATCAGCGAGCCGCCCGCCAGGCCGAGAAAGAACACGCTGATGATAAGCTGGCGGTCATTGGCGTTGGCAATGGCCAGCGAATGCCCGATGTCGGGCAGGGCTGGCAGCATCGTATCGATTGAAAGGGCCGTCATCGCAATCAGCGCGGACATCAGAACGACGAACTCCTTGAGGCCCAGTCCTTCGGGAAGATGGGCATGGAGGGTAGGTCTATTATCGCTGGCGTCCGTCATGGCTTGTGCATATGGAGAGGACGGGGAAGGAACGCTAGCGGATTGTCCATTGAAACGCAGGGAATGGCTCAGCAGGCGCGCAAAACAACAAATGACTCGATTCGAGCCGGGGATAATGATAATCGTTCGCAAAACATGAGGTTCGGAATTGCGTCTTGATCTTCTCCCGCCCGGTCGCGCGGCCTATATCGATCGCATAGAATGGGATAGCCTCTCGCTGGGCGAGGCGCAGCGGCTGCGGGAATTCGGCATCGACGAAGGCTCCACCATCGAGACCCTGCACCGGGGCGGCCTGCTCGGGCGCGGCGCGCTTGCCTGTCAGGTGGGCCGCATGACCATCGCGATGCGGCGCGAGCACGCTCTTGCCATCCATGTGCGCACCGGGCCGGATACGCCGCCCCAGCCCGCTCCGGGTGCCCCCGCCGCATGACCGCCAATCCGCTCGTCGCGCTGATCGGCAATCCCAACGCGGGCAAGAGCGCGCTGTTCAACGCCCTGACCGGCGCACGGCAGAAGCTGGGCAATTATCCGGGCGTCACCGTGGAGCGCAAATCGGGCCGCGCGGCGCTGGCCGATGGCCGCCCGATCGAGCTGGTCGATCTGCCCGGCACCTACAGCCTCACGCCCACCAGCCCGGACGAGCAGGTGACGCGCGATGTCGTGCTGGGCAAACAGGCGGGCGAGCGCTTGCCCGATGCACTGATCATCGTCGCCGACGCCAGCAACCTCGAAAACCATCTCCGCTTCGCGCTGGAGGTGCTGGATCTCGGCCTGCCGACGATCATCGCGCTCAACATGGTCGACCTTGCCGCGCGCGATGGCCTTGAACTCAGCCCCGATGCGCTTTCCGCCGCGCTCGGCGTGCCGGTCGTCTCCACCGTCGCGGTGCGCAAGCGCGGCCTTGAGCATCTGCTCGGCGCGCTCACGCTGCTGGTCGGAGAGGGCGCGGTGGCGCTGCGTCCGAAACCGGCACCGATGAGCTTCACCGAACGCCGCGACTGGGCCAGGAAACTGGCGCGGGCCACTATCGTCAGCGAAACGCCGTCCCGCCGTCTTACCCATGCCGTTGACAAGGTGGCGCTCCACCCCGTCATCGGGCCGATCCTCCTGTTCGCGCTGCTGTTCGTGATGTTCCAGGCGGTGTTCTCCTGGTCCGCCGCGCCGACCGAACTCATCGAAGGCTGGTTCTCCACGCTGAGCGATATCGCGACCGGCAACACGCAGCCCGGTTATTTGCGCTCCTTCCTCGTCGATGGCGTCATTAACGGCGTCGGCTCGGTGGTGGTGTTCCTGCCGCAGATCCTGATCCTGTTCTTCTTCATCCTGATGCTGGAGGCGACCGGCTACATGACCCGCGCCGCCTTCATTATGGATGGGCTGATGGCGCGGGTGGGCCTCTCGGGCCGCGCCTTCATCCCGCTGCTCTCCTCCTTCGCCTGCGCGGTGCCGGGGATCATGGCGACCCGCTCGATCTCCGACCCCAAGGACCGCCTCACCACCATCCTTATCGCCCCGATGATGACCTGCTCGGCACGCCTGCCGGTCTATGCGGTCATCATCGGCGCGTTCATCCCGGCGCGGACCGTGGCAGGCGGGATCGGCCTGCAGGGGCTGGTGCTGTTCTGCCTTTATGTCGGCGGGATCGTCGGCGCGATGCTCGCGGCGCTGGTGCTGCGGCGCACGGTGGCGAAGGGCAAATCGAGCGGCTTCCTGATGGAGATGCCCAAATATCAGTGGCCGAGCGTCACCGACATCCTGCTTGGCCTGTGGCAGCGCGCGGTGATTTTCCTCAAGCGCGCGGGCACCATCATCTTCACCTCGACGATCATCCTGTGGACGCTATTGAGCTTCCCCAAGCCGCCCGAAGGCTCCACCGAATCTCCCGTCAGCTACAGCGCCGCGGGCCGCATCGCGTCGGGCCTCAACGTCATCATGGCCCCGGTCGGCTTCAACCGCGACATCAGCCTCGCCCTCATCCCCGCGATGGCCGCGCGCGAGGTCGCCGTCTCGGCGCTCGCCACCACCTACAGCATCGACGCGGGCGACGACGAGGGGCGCGTGGAGCAGTCGCTGGGCGAGCGCCTGAAGGGCAACTGGTCGCTGCCCACGGCTTTGGCGTTCCTCGCGTGGTTCGTGTTCGCGCCGCAATGCATCTCCACCATCGCCGTCACCCGGCGCGAAACCAACGGCTGGAAATGGCCCGGCTTCATGGTCGGCTATCTTTTTGCGCTCGCCTATATCGCGGCGGGCGTCACCTACTGGACGGCTGTCGCGGCGGGGCTATAAGGTTCGATTCGAAATTGCCGCAGCAATTTCGAGAGACGGTTCCAGCCCACTCCCCCACCCAACCTCCCGACAGGGTATGCTTTTGGGAGGTTGGGTGGGGGAGTGGGCCGGTGCGGCTCGGTATCCAATAAAGAGAGACTCAATTCATGGCAGGCAGCGTCAACAAGGTCATTCTGGTCGGCAATCTGGGTGCGGACCCGGAAGTGAAGAGCTTCCAGAACGGCGGCAAGGTCTGCAACATCCGCATCGCCACCTCGGAAAGCTGGAAGGACCGCATGTCCGGCGAGCGCAAGGAGCGCACCGAGTGGCACAATGTCGCGATCTTCTCCGAAGGGCTGGCAGGCGTCGCCGAGCGCTTCCTCCGCAAGGGCAGCAAGGTCTATCTTGAGGGCCAGCTCCGCACCCGCAAGTGGCAGGATAACAGCGGCAATGACCGCTATACCACCGAGGTCGTGCTGCAAGGGCCGGGCGCGGTGCTGACCATGCTCGATGGCGCGCCGGGCGGCGGCGGCCAGGGCGGCGGGCGCTCGTCGGGCGGCGGCGGCGACTGGTCCGGCGGATCGTCGGGCTATGGCGGCGGCGATTATGACGATTTCGGCGGGTCGGGCAGCGGCGGCGGCGGCGGCCGTTCCGGCGGCAGCGTGCGCGATCGCGCGCCCGAACCAAATTTCAGCAACGACCTCGACGACGAAGTGCCGTTCTGACCCGGCGGCGCTGAGACCGCAGACCGATGCCCGCCACCCAGGCCAAGCTCATCATCCGCGAGGCGCGCGCGGCGGACGCCCCCGCCGTCGCCGCCTTGTCGCGCAAGGTCTATGGCAAGGCGGACGGCTTCTCCTCGGCGCAGATCCGGGGCCAGATCAACAACTTCCCCGAAGGCCAGTTCGTCGCCGAATATGAGGGTACGGTCGTCGGCTACTGCGCCACCCAGATCGTCGGCGAAGACATCGCCTTCGCAGCCCATAGCTGGGACGAGATCACCGGCGGCGGCTTTGCGACGCGGCACGATCCCGAAGGCGACATCCTCTATGGCATGGAGGTGTGCGTCGATCCCGACTATCGCCGCCTGCGCATCGGCCAGCGCTTCTACCGCAAGCGGCAGGAATTGTGCCAGTATTTCGAGCTGAAGGGCATCGTCTTCGGCGGGCGGATGCCGGGCTATGGCCGCAAGCGGCGCGAGTTTCCCCACCCGCAGGATTATCTCGATGCGGTGGTGAACAAGAAGGTACGCGATCCGGTCATCAACTTCCAGATGATGCAGGGCTTCCAGCCGCGCGGCATCTGGCCCAATTATCTGCCCGAGGACCGCGAGAGCCGGGGTCACGCCGTGCAGATGTTCTGGCCCAACCCGCTGGAGCCGGAACGGCCCAACGCCCGCAAGGCGCGCGGCAACAAGCGCCTGCCCTCGTCCGTGCGCGTCGCCACGGTGCAGTTCCAGATGCGCGGCATCTCCCGCATCGAGGAGTTCGAGGAGCAGGTCGAATACTGGGTCGATGTCGCGGCGGATTATCGCGCCGATTTCGTCGTTTTCCCGGAGCTGTACACGCTCGAACTGCTCTCGATCGAGAAGGCGAAGCTCGCCCCCGCCGCCGCGATCGAGAAGATCGCCGACTATACCGAGCGCTATTGCGCGTTCATGGAAAAGCTCGCGGTAAGCTACAACATCAACATCATCGGCGGATCGCACCCCACCCGCGCCGAGAATGGCGACATCCTCAACATCGCCTATGTCTTCCTGCGCGACGGCGGGGTCTATACCCAGGAAAAGCTGCATCCCACGCCTTCCGAACGGCAATGGTGGAACATCAAGGGCGGCTATGGCGCGCGCGTGATCCCGACCGATTGCGGCCCGATCGGCGTGATGGTCTGCTACGACAGCGAATTCCCGGAAATGGCGCGCCACCTCGTCAATCAGGGCGCGATGATGCTGTTCGTGCCCTTCTGCACCGACGAGCGGCGCGGATATCTGCGCGTGCGCTATTGCTGCCAGGCGCGCGCGGTCGAAAACCAGTGCTATGTCGTCACGTCAGGCGTGGTCGGCAACCTGCCCAATGTCGAGAACATGGACGTGCACTATGCAGAGAGCGCGATCCTCACCCCCTCGGACTTCCCCTTCGCGCGCGATGGCGTCGCAGCGGACACCGCGCCCAACACCGAGACGATCGCCATCGCCGATCTGTCGCTCGACGACCTGCTCACCAGCCGCCAGTCCGGCGCGGTGCAGAATCTGAAAGACCGCCGCTTCGATCTCTACCGCGTGATGTGGCGCAAGGGTTGAACCCAAAGTACGTCATCCCCGCGAACGCGGGGATCCAGAGCCCCACGGATCAGGCGCTCGTAAAACTGGATTCCCGCCTTCGCGGGAATGACGAGGGATATAAGGC
Source organism: Sphingobium sp. (assembly GCA_022652485.1). Lineage (GTDB taxonomy): Bacteria > Pseudomonadota > Alphaproteobacteria > Sphingomonadales > Sphingomonadaceae > Sphingobium. The sequence goes on along the minus strand of JALCRK010000010.1, from coordinate 28,568 downwards.
GCCCCTTAAAACCCCTCCACCGCCAGCCCAAGCATCGGCTCCGGCCCGGCCTTGATCTGGCGCGCAAGCCCTTCCACCTGCGGCAGCATCCGTGTCGCGAAATAGCCCGCCACATCGCGCTTCGCGGCGTGGAACGGCGTATCGCCCCCGCAAGCCGCCGCCGCCATCTTCGCCCACATCCAGCCGAAGCTCACCAGCGCGAACATGCGGCATGTATCGACCGCCGCCGCGCCAAGCGTATCAAGATCCGCGCCGCGCAGGCTCACCGTCACCTCGCGCAGCAGCGCCAGCGCCGCCGTGGTGCGCTCCGCCACCAGACCCGCACCTTCCACCTCTCCGGCTTCCGCCAGCTCCGCTGCAACCAGATCGAAGAAGCCATCGACCACCGCGCCACCCGCGAGGCCGAACTTGCGCCCGACCAGATCCATCGCCTGCACGCCGTTGGTGCCCTCATAGATCTGGGCGATGCGGGCATCGCGCACATACTGCTCCATGCCCCATTCGCGGATATAGCCGTGGCCGCCGAACACCTGCTGCGCCTGCACCGCGCTTTCGAAGCCGAAATCAGTGAAGCCCGCCTTCACCACCGGAGTGAGCAGCGCCACCAGCGCATCGGCTTTCGCGCGCTCGCCGGCGTCGGCATGATGATGCGACCGCTCCATCTGCAACGCGACCCAGCCCGCAAGCGCACGAGCGCCCTCGACGAAGCCGCGCACATTGAGCAGCATCCGCCGCACATCGGCATGTTCGATGATCGGCACCGGATTGCGCGCGCCGTCCGCGCTGCGACCCTGCAAGCGTTCCTTCGCGTAGCCGACCGCCTGAATATAGGACGCACCCGCAATGCCCAGCCCCTGAATGCCGACCATCAGCCGCTCGGCATTCATCATCGTGAACATCGCCGCGAGGCCGCGGTTCGGTTCTCCCACCAGCCAGCCGGTCGCGTCGTCATAGTTCATCACGCAGGTCGGCTGCGCGTGGATGCCCATCTTCTCCTCCAGCGAGCCGACCGACATGCCGTTGCGCGCACCGAGCGTGCCATCATCATTGACGAGGAACTTCGGCACGAGGAACAGGCTGATGCCTTTCACGCCTTCCGGCGCATCGGGCAGGCGGGCGAGCACCAGATGGATGACATTGCCGCCGAAATCATGATCGCCGGTGGAGATGAAGATCTTCTGCCCGGTGACAGCATAGCTGCCGTCGCCCAGCGGGCTCGCCTTGGTCTTGAGGAGCGCGAGGTCGGTGCCCGCGCCGCCCTCGGTCAGCGCCATCGCGCCGGTCCACTCGCCGCTCACCAGCTTCGGCAGATAGATCGTCTTGAGATCGTCGCTAGCGTGTGCCGCAATCGCCTCCGCCGCGCCGCGCGACAGCCCCGGCACCAGCTGAAAAGAGACATTGCTGGCGGAGAGCATCTCATCCAGCCAGAGTTGCAGAATGAAGGGCAAGCCTTGCCCGCCATATTCCGGGTCAGCGGAGAGCGCGGTCCAGCCGCCCGCCGCGAATGCGCGATAGGCTTCGGCGAACCCGGCGGGGGTCTTCACCTCGCCGTTGACAAGACGGGCGCCTTCCTCGTCCATGCTGCGGTTGATGGGGTGCAGGGTGCCAGCGCAGAACTTGCCCGCTTCCTCCAGCACCGCGGCGGCGAGGTCCGCGTCCACATCCTTGCCCAGCTCCTGCATCTCGGCATCAAAGCCGAGCACATGCGTAAGCAGAAAGCGGTAATCCTCGATCGGCGGAACATAATCCTGCATCGCTCTTCTCCTACGGATGCGCCGGGCATCCTGCCTATACCAAACACTTGTTACAGTTATACGCGAAACCGCTCGTTGGGTCAAACGACATTCCCAACGAAACCCGCCTCACCTCTCCCTTATCGCGCGCTTTCCTCCGCGCCTCACATCGCCTATCGCAACGGCATGATGCTCCATATCATCGCCCGAGGAAAGATCGGCCGCTCGCCCGAGGCCGAGCTGGTCGACCGCTATATGAAGCGCGTAACCTGGCCCACCCGCATCACGGAGCTGCCCGACACCGGCGGCAAGCTCCCCCCGCCCGCCGCCACCCCATTCGTCACCGTACTGCTCGATGAAAAGGGCAAGCAGCTCTCCTCGATGGAGTTTGCCGAGACGCTGGGTCGCTGGCGCGACAACGGCGTGCGCGAGTGCCGCCTGATGATCGGCGCGGCGGACGGCTTTGGCGACGAGGAACGCGCGCAGGCCGATCTGCTGATCGCCTTCGGCCGCATGACCTGGCCGCACATGGTGGCCCGCGCGATGCTAGCCGAACAGCTGTGGCGCGCGACATCGATCCTTGCCAACCACCCCTATCATCGGGAAGGATAACGCCATGCGTTGGGGGCGGATCATTTTAGCGGCAGGGATAGCGGCCAGCGCCCCGCTTGCCGCCGAGCCCGTGGCGATCACCGGCGCGGCCACCAGCCTCGCCGAGCAGCAGCGCGCGCTTGCCCAAGCCAAGGCACAGGCCATGCAGGCCCGCCGCCTCTCCGAGCAGATGGACGCGCGCGCCAAAAGCGCGACGCAGCAGGCGGATCGCCTGAACGCACAGGCCGCCGCACTCGCCGCGCGCATCCAGCAGACCGAGGCGGAGCTGCGCGCGGGCGAGGCCCGTGTCCTGATAGTCAACCGGCTGATCGCCGATCAGTCCGCCCGCCTGGCCGCCCGGCAGGGCCCGCTGGTGCGGCTGGTGGCGGCGCTGCAGGGCGTGTCGCGCCGTCCCCCGGTGCTCGCGCTGCTGCAACCGGGCAGCCTTGCCGACGCGGTGCATATCCGCGCCGCTTTCGCGCAGGTTCTGCCGGTGATCCAGCGACGCACCGCAGATCTGCGCGCGGACCTTGATCGCTCACGCCAGCTGCGACGCCTCGCGGTACAGGCCACAGATGCCCTGAGGGCGGGACGTGAAAAGCTGGCGCGGCAGCATGTGGCATTGGGCCAGCTCGAAACCGAGAAGCGCATCGCCGCGCGTGGCCTTGCGTCCGGCGCCAGCGCGGAGGCCGAGCGCGCCACGGCGCTGGGCGAGCGGGCGCGGGATATCGGCGACCTGATGACCCAGCTTGAGGCCGCCGGTGATGTGCGGGCGCGGCTCGCCAGCCTGCCGGGGCCGACACTGCGCCCGCGCATTCCCGGGCAGGCACCCGCACCCACGCGCGAAGAAAGCCCCGCCCGCTCCGGCGCGACCCCGGCCTATCGCCTACCGGTCATCGGGCTTATCGTCACAGGCATGGGCGAGGTGTCCGCCAGCGGCGTGCGCGCGCGCGGCCTCACCATCGCCACGCGCCCCGGCGCGCAGGTGGTCGCTCCCGCCGAAGGGCGGGTCGTGTTCGCGGGGCCATACAAGGGGTTTGACCAGATCGTCATCATCGATCACGGCGGCGGCTGGGCCAGCCTTGTCACCGATCTTGCCCGCCTTTCCGCGCGCGTGGGCCAGTCCGTTTCACAGGGAGAACCGCTCGGCGTTGCCGCTTCCACCGCCCATCCCACCATTACCGTGGAGCTTCGGCGGCAGGGGCGCCCGGTTGACATCGTCGCGATGACAGGGGCGGGAGCCTGAGACGCCGGACGCCTCCAAAACAACGCTTTGCGCGGGATGGCTCTGCCCCTATAAACGCGCCGACCTCTTTTGGAACCTACGACAAGATGACCGCAAATTTCGTTCGACACGCCGTCGCCCTTTCCGCGCTGGCGCTGATTCCCGCCACCACGGCGGCGGTGGCCGATGCAGACGCCTCCAATTACGCGGCAATCGGCGAATTCATGGACGTGTTCCAGAAGGTGCGCTCCGACTATGTCGACAAGGTCGATGACGAGAAGCTGATCCGTGGTGCCATTTCCGGTATGCTGGCGAGCCTCGATCCCCATTCGAACTATCTCGATGAAAGCGAGTATCAAAACCTCTCGATCAAGCTGGAAGGCTCTTATGGCGGCCTCGGCCTTTCGGTGACGCTGGACGACGGCGCGGTAAAGATTATCGCGCCAATCGAGGACACGCCGGGCTATCGCGCCGGGCTCAAGTCCGGCGACTATATCACCCATATCAACGGCGAGCTGATCTATGATGTCACGCTCGACGAGGCGGTCGCGAAAATGCGCGGGCCTGCGGGCACCCCGATCAAGCTCACGATCGTGCGACCGGGGCGCGACAAGCCGTTCGACGTCGATCTGGTACGGGAGAAGATCGATCTCAAGCCCGTCAAATGGGAAGTGAAAAACGGCGTCGGCATCATCAACATCAACGAGTTTTCGGCCAACACGGGCGCGGATGTGAAGGACGCCGTGCGCAGCATCGCCCGGTCGCTCGGCCGCAAGCCAATCGGCTATATCCTCGATCTCCGCTCCAACCCCGGCGGCATATTGGGCGAGGCGGTAGGTGTTTCCGGTGTGTTCCTCGATGGCGGCGAGGTGGTATCCGACCGCGGCCGCAACAAGGGCGATATCCACCGCTATTATGCCGACCGCAACGACGACACCGGTGGCGCGCCGGTCATCGTGCTGATCGACGGAGGCTCGGCTTCCGCATCGGAAATCGTCGCGGGCGCGTTGCAGGATCATCACCGCGCGCTGGTCATGGGCGAGCGCAGCTTCGGCAAGGGCAGCGTGCAGACGGTGATCCCGATCAGCGAAACGACCGGCATCAAGCTCACCACCTCACGTTATTACACACCCTCCGGCCGCTCGATCCAGGAAGGCGGCATCCGTCCGGATGTCCGCGTGCCGCAACTGTCGGACCCGGATTACAAGTCCCGCCCGCAAATCCGCGAATCGGACCTGCGGCGGCATTTACTCAACGAGACAAAGGCGGCGGACCCAGCGCTTGAGGAAGATAGCAAGGCCGATCCGCGCTTCAGCCAAACGCCAGACCAGCTGAAGGCCAAGGGCATTACGGACTTCCAGCTCAGCTATGCCCTGCAAACCATTTCACGGTTGGGCGAACCCCCTGCAAAGGGCGGCGCGGTCGCGGCGACCGAGGCGTTGAAAAAGGCGGCCGCGAAATAGCGGATATCGGCGTCACCACCATGTTCATCCCCGGTTCGGTTTTGATCCAGCACAAGGTTGCGATGGCGCGCATGCGTCATATCGGTTCAGGATTGCCATGACGTTTGCCGCCCGCCTCGCCACCGCCCGCCGTGTCGCGCTGATAACCCCCTGCCTACTGCTGGGAGGCGCGCTGCTGTCGCAATATGTCGGAGGGCTGTTCCCGTGCGAGATGTGCATGTGGCAGCGCTGGCCGCATTTGGTCGCGATCTTCTTCGCGCTGGATGCCTATGCGCTGAAGCAGCGCCCGCAGGTCGCCTTTCTTTTCACCATCCTGGCCGCTCTGGCAATCGCGGCGAGCGGCGTAATCGGTGTATTCCATGCTGGCGTCGAATATGGCTGGTGGGAGGGTCTGACCGCGTGCACGGCACCTGCCGCTCAGGGCAGCACGCAGGACATGCTCGACAGCATATTGAGCGCGCCGCTGATCCGCTGTGACGTCGCGCAATGGACGCTGTTCGACATCTCGCTTGCAGGCTATAATGCAATTTTCTCGCTGGGCGCGGCGGCGCTGATCATTGCGTTGCTGTTGCCCCGAAGGAGCCAGCCATGAGCGATTTCCCCCGCCCCGTTCGCGCACGCAAGGCTGATCGCCAGGCGATGCTGCGTGTCGATCAGGCCGGGGAATATGGCGCGACCCGCATCTACGCGGGCCAGATGGCGGTGATGGGAAACCGACACCCGATGGCCCGCTCGATTTCCCACATGGCCGCTCAGGAAGAACGGCACCGCAAGCATTTCGATGCGATGATGGCGGAGCGCGGTGTGCGCCCGACTCTGCTTCAGCCGTTCTGGGATGTCGCCGGGTTCGCCCTGGGTGCCTTTACCGCCGCATTGAGTCCGCAGGCAGCAATGGCCTGCACGGCCGCGATCGAAACTGAGATCGACCGGCACTATGCCGAGCAGCTTGAGGCACTGGGCGATGCCGACCCGGAACTTAGCGCCGCCATCGGGGATTTTCAGGCGGAAGAGGTGGAGCATCGGGATACCGCCCTCGCGCAGGGGGCGGAGAATGCGCCCGCCTACCCCTTGCTGTATGGGGCAATCCGCCTCGGGTGCCGCGCCGCCATCGCGCTTTCGAAAAGGATATGAGATGACGAAAACCCATTCCGCGCTTGTCCTTGCGTTTTTCGCGCTTGCCTCCGCCTCCCCCGCCGCTGCTCAGGCGGCGAACGGACCGGCCGAACCTCGCGTGAAGCAGGTCATCGTCTATGGATCGGACCCCTGCCCGATCAGTGAGGGCGACGAGATCCTCGTCTGCGCGCGGCAGGGCGAGGAAGAGCGCTACCGCATTCCCAAGGAATTGCGTCGCGAGGAAATCGGCTCCACGAAGAACGAGAGCTGGACGAGCCGCGTCCGCTCGATCGAATATGTCGGCGCATCCGGCACACAAAGCTGCTCGCCGGTAGGCGCGGGCGGCTTCACCGGCTGCTTCTCGAAGATCGCGAAGGAAGCTAAGGCCGAACGGCAGGCGATGGGTGACAAGAGCTGGTCCGAGCTGGTGGCGGCGGCGCGGGCCAAGCGGCTCGGCACGATCGACAAGGATTCGGAGGAAATCGAGGCGCAGGCGAAAGCCGAGGAAAAGGCGAAAGCCGATGCCGCTGCGCGTGCCAGCGCCGCGGAAGCTCCTGCCACTGGCGCACCAGCCACCGAAGCGAAGTAACTACACCAGCCCGAGACGCCCCAGCTCCGCCGCAATTGTCGCGGGGAGGGCGTCTCCCGCCTCTTGCCCCGTGCCGAGATCCGGCGGCGCGTCCTTCTCCTCCAGATAACGCCAGCCCTGATGCGCACGCTTTGGAACCGGCATTACCGCGATGAGGCTGGACTCTATAACGATATGCGTCTTGCCGCCCTCTGCCTCTTCGAAGCCCTTTATGAGGGACCGCGCGACCATTTGCCCGCGCAGGATCCAGTAAAGCGATCCCCCAATCAGCTCCGCATGGCGTTTTGGCAGATAGCGCGTGGTGAGACGGATTTCCGGGCCGCGCCCGGCGAACCACCCCATCATCTCGTCGAGGCTTTCGGCGCGATAGGCGATCTTGGTCAGATTCAGCGGCATGGGCTCAAAGCCCCCAGAGCGTCGCGAGGCCAAGGAAGCTGAAAAAGCCCATTACATCCGTGAGGGTCGTAACGAATACCGCCGAAGACACGGCAGGGTCGACGTCCATCTTGTCCAGCGACACCGGAACGAGGATGCCACCCAGCCCGGCAACGATATTGTTGAACAGCATCGCCAGGGCGATCACCAGCCCAAGATCTGGATTTTGATAGATCAGGCCCGTCGCTACGCCGATCAATACGCCCAGCGTGAGCCCGTTGGCGAGCGCGATGCGGAACTCCCGCAAAATCTGACGAATCGTGTTGGAGCTTGTCAGCTGGTTGGTAGCAATAGCGCGGACCGCCACCGCCATTGTTTGCGTGCCCGCATTGCCCCCCATGCCGGAAACGATCGGCATCAGCACCGCAAGCACGACATAACGGGATATGGTTTCCTGGAACAGGCCGACCACCGAAGCCGCGAGGATGGCAGTGCCCAGATTGACCACTAGCCAGGTAAGCCGCGTGCGCACGGTGAGCAGTATCGGCTGGTTGATGTCGCCATCGCCCGCGCCCGAGAGACGGAGGATGTCTTCACCGGCTTCTTCCTGCACGATATGGAGAATATCGTCGACCGTGATCATGCCGACCAGCCGCCCGGTCGGATCGATCACGGCAGCGGAAATCAGCGCATATTTCTGGAACCGCAGCGCCACTTCCTCCTGATCCATATCGACCGGTATCAGTGTCTGTTCGCGCTTCATTACATCGGAGATGGCGATCGTACGCGGCGTCGTGAGCAGCCAGGAAAGCAGGCAGCAGCCAATAGGATGGTGCCGCTCGTCGACGACATATATTTCCCAGAAGTCCTTAGTCAGTTCGCTGTTGTCGCGCAGATAGTCTATCACCTGCCCCACCGACCAATGCTGCGGCACCGCGACCAGATCGCGCTGCATCAGACGGCCTGCAGACTCCTCCGGGAAGGACAGCGCACTCTCGATGGCAGCGCGATCCTCCGGCTCCATCGCTTCGAGGACCGCCTGCTGGTCCTCTTCCTCCATGTCCTCGATGATCGCGACAGCGTCATCCGTATCGAGCTCGGACGCGATTTCCGCGACCTGCGCGGGCGCCATCTCCTCGATCACGTCATCGCGGACATACTCGTTGAGCTCGGAATACACCTCCGCACCTACGAGATCGCCCAGCGCGGCGACCATGTCCGGGCGCTCGTCGCTGGGGGTCAGCTCGATAAGGTCGGCAACGTCAGCGGGATGGAGCGGCGCGACCAGCTCGCGCGCACGCTCGATATTGCCCGCCTCCACCGCGTCACGAACGGCAGAGACATATTCCGATTTCAGCCGGTCATCCTCGTCATGCCGGGATTCGGAAACAGGGACGATATCGATTTCAGGTTCGTTGTCAGGACTTTTCGCGCGCACGACGAAAGCGTCGGTCTCTGTCATCCGCGCCTCCTTCGGTTGCCGGTTCGTCAATCATGTTTTTGCTTTCGCCCATGCGACCGGGAATTGCAATGCCGATTTGCCTTTTCCTCCCCGCTGAAGCCACTATATGGGCCGCACGAAAGATGACGTGATACGGAGACGAGCATGGCCGACGATACCCTTACCCTTACCCTCGATAGCGGCGGCGATGTCGTCATCAAGCTGCGGCCCGATCTCGCGCCGGGCCATGTCGAGCGCATCGCCACCCTCGCCAAGGAGGGCTTCTATGACGGCGTGGTGTTTCACCGCGTGATCCCCGGTTTCATGGCGCAAGGCGGCGACCCGACCGGCACAGGCATGGGCGGATCGCAGCTGCCCGACCTCAAGGCCGAGTTCAACGCCGAGCCGCATGTGCGTGGCGTCTGCTCGATGGCCCGCGCGCAGAACCCGAACAGCGCGAACAGCCAGTTTTTCATCTGCTTCGACGATGCAACCTTCCTCGATCGGCAGTATACCGTATGGGGCATCGTCGAGAGCGGCATGGAGCATGTCGACGCACTGCCCAAGGGCGAGCCGCCGCGCACGCCTGGGAAAATTATCAAGGCCACGGTCGCCTGATCAGGCAGATCCGTCGCAGTGAAAGTTCTGAAGGGCGGGGCCGCAAGCCTCGCCTTTTTCTTTACAGCCGCTGGATTCGTTATCCTGGGTTCAGATTCAGTGACATTATTGCCGCACCGCACACATGATGCGCCGCGTTTGCGGTGAACGGTGCAACTGTCTGCTTGCGCGAGACATTAGTCCCCCGCTGGCGCCGCGGAACATGGCGCTGCTGCCAGCCGCCCGGGTCCACACCGGGATAGTATCAATAGCAAGAGGTTCAGAGATATGAAAACACTGCTTCTGGCAGCGCTCGGCGCTGTGTCTATCATTCCCGCCACTGCCTATGCGCAGAACGATGGCGGGGATTCCGGCGTGCCGACCAACACCCGCTTCCAGCCTTATGTCGGCGTGCTTGGCGGGTATGAAAGTTTCGACCGCGAGCGCAACAGCTTCGGCATTCCCGGACGCACCAAGGGCGGCATCGTCGAAGGTGTTGTCGGCTTCAATTTCGACCTTGGCCCACTGACTGTGGGTGCTGAAGGCAATGCCACAAAAGGCTTCACCGGCGACATCGACTGGGAATATGGCGTCGCGGGCCGGGTAGGTATTCGCGCTGGCAAGGACAGCATGTTTTTCGGCAAGGTCGGCTATCAGTGGGTCAATCTGGATAGTCAGGGCGTCAATGGCCCGGATCATGATGGTACTGTCTATGGCGCCGGCGTCGAGATTTCGCCGGTCGACCTAGGCCTGCAACAGGGCGACAACAGTAATCTGCGCCTTCGCTTGCAAATGGATACGATGGGCAACTTCCGCTCCATTCGCCCAATGGCGGGACTTGTCGCAAAGTTCTGATACTTTACTTAAGCCGTGGCCATCCGAGAGAGTGGCCACGGCCTATTTCGGTCGAATAGAGAGAAATTCCAGCGCTTCCTGTGCCGGAATGAAGAAATTGATACCAAGGGGTGTTTTACTCGCAAAAACCCCGGAAACCGTAACCGCTACAACTTCCCCTCGGGCATTGACGAGGGGTCCGCCGCTATTGCCGTGATTGATAGAAACATCGCTTTGCAAGAAGGTGTATCCGTCTTCAACACGCCTGGCCGACAGAATGCCTTTGGTCAGCGTGCTCTGAAGTTTCATCTCTAATGGTGCGCCTATGGCATAGACTTCCGACCCCACATCGGGCGTATTCGTCGCTATTTTCAACGGAGCACGATCCCTTGGTTCGCCTTTGATCAATGCAACGTCTCGCCCTTTGTCTGTACGGACGACTTCGCCCAGTTCTTCCAACCCGTCGGCCCAGCGCAGCTTCACATATTTATTTCCAGCAACCACATGATGGTTCGTAAGGAAATACCCGTCCCTTGAGATCAGAAACCCGCTACCAAACCCTCCTGCGGACTGCACCAGAACCGTGCTGCCTACCGCTTCCGAAAGACGCTGCACGCCCTTTGTCGGCAGGGTCAGGCTAATTGGGGCCAGATTGGCGGAGGGAGTACGGCGAAGGTTGGGATCCCGCCTTTCACCTATGAGATTCTGACGCACCGCATCACTTGCTGCGAGAGCGCGCACATTCTCTCCAAAGGCAGCTATGATCAGCCCCGTAACCCCGTCCGGTGTAGCCTTCTTGGTACTGTAGCCCTGTCTGGTGATGACCCTCGCTACCACAGTGCGGCCTATGCGATCATATATGTGCCATTCCACCTCCATGAGCGCCTGACCCTTGGCAGAATAGCGGTCGCCCAAGCCAGAATTGGGCGTGCAGGCATCGACCTGCATAGTGGTAATGAGTCCACCGATCAGATATTCGGCCCGGGAGTCCCCCTCGGTATCGAACAGATCGCTGTTGGTACTGACCACATTATAGCCGAGCGCCTTCAGCTGGCCCCGGAAAGCATCGTCGAAATCTTCGGTCGAAAGCTCCCCGCTCCGTCCTCTCCACGTGAAGGAGTATCCGCCGATGCACAACAGACCCAGCTTGACCTTGCCGATCCTCGTCCCGCGCGGCTGTTTGAGAACGAGCCGCGAAAGCTGCACCGGCCGGGTTTCTAAATCGGAAGGCAGCTCCGGGACACTGACCGCAGGAGGGATGGTAAAAGAATTGGCATGGGCAGGCGCGACGATCATAAAAGTCAGCCACAGAATATTCCAACAAAACCTGCGGAATTTGATAGCTTGCTCACGCCACCTAGCCGCAACCATTGTCTGAGTCACCCGCTCAGGCCGATGTGGAACGCGATGGGCTAATCACGCCAGACGCTTTTATTTTGCGTCCTTCATCCCTACGCACTGTTTCCAGATACCGCCTATCGTGCCGAACTGCTTGCGATATTCGATCCTGCTCCCTGTACCTTCCTGGTAGACGGAAAAGGCCAGGGACACGCCCCCATAGCCATTCTTGATAAGCACGACTTTCGCGCCATCATCGCGATCCATCGCCGCAGTGTTGTTCTTGTTAGCCAAACAGAAGGCTACTTCGTTCTGGCTCTTTTCCGAATGGAACACCTCGGTTGGCGCCTTGTCGAGAACCTTCTGCGTCGACGCACAGCCAGAAAGCGCCGCAAGCGCGCCTAGGACCATAGCTCTATACTTCATGTCACTCCCCCAAAACAAACATTGCGCCATCGGCGTTAACGACCGACCAACTCAGGGGCAGACAATTTGGCCCATATCAATCCAGTTTGGTTTACCTACCCCAGCATCTTCTTCAGCAGTTCATTCACCACCTGCGGGTTAGCCTTGCCCTGCATCGCCTTCATTGTCTGGCCGACGAAGAAGCCGAACAGCGCTTCCTTGCCCGCCTTATACTGCGCAACCTTATCGGCATTGTCGGCAAGAATTTTTGCCACCGCCGTCTCGATCGCGCCTGTATCAGACGTCTGCTTGAGCCCCCGCTCCTCGACAATCTGAGCAGCATTGCCTCCACTGTCCAGCATGATTTCGAACACCTGCTTGGCAATCGTACCCGAAATGGTTCCATCGGCGACGAGCGCAAGCAGCTCCGCGCCCTGCTCCGGGTTGACCGGGCTGGTCTCCAGCGTCTTACCGAGCCGGTTGAGCGCGCCATACAGCTCCGAAAGCAGCCAGTTCGCCGCCGCCTTGGCGACATCGCCCTCTGCTTTGCCCTGCTTTGCCGCACTCGCCGCGATCAGCGCCTCGAACCAGCGGGCCGTGTCGGCATCTGCCGTCAGCACACCCGCATTATAGGGCGAGAGGCCCAGCGCATTCTCATAGCGATGGCGCTTGGCATCCGGCAGCTCCGGCAGCGAGGCGCGGCATTCTTCCAAAAACGCGTCGTCCAGCTCCAACGGCAGCAAATCCGGATCCGGGAAATAGCGATAATCGTGCGCATCCTCTTTGGAGCGCATCGAGCGTGTGCTGCCGGTATCGGGATCGAACAGGCGGGTTTCCTGCACTATCTTGCCGCCGCTCTCCAGCACATCGACCTGCCGGTTCGCCTCATGCTCGATCGCCTGCATCACGAAGCGCACGGAGTTGACGTTCTTCGTCTCGGTGCGGGTGCCGAATTCTTCGCCAGGCTTGCGGACGGAGACGTTCACATCCGCGCGCATGGAACCCTGGTCCATATTCCCGTCGCATGAGCCGACATAGCGCAGAATCGTCCGCAGCTTCGAGAGATAGGCGCCCGCTTCGGCAGGCGAGCGCATATCGGGCCGCGAGACGATCTCCATCAGCGCGACGCCGGAGCGGTTCAAGTCCACATAGCTGCGCGTCGGGTGCTGATCGTGCATCAGCTTGCCCGCGTCCTGCTCGACATGGATGCGCTCGATGCCGATGGTTTTCACATCCGCTTCCGGGTTCTTGTCGTCGAGGCTGATCTCGATCTGCCCCTCGCCTACCAGCGGGTGATAGAGCTGGCTGATCTGATAGCCCTGCGGCAGATCGGCGTAGAAATAATTCTTGCGATCAAAGCGCGACCATTTGTTGATCTGCGCGTCGATCGCCATGCCGGTGCGGACAGCCTGACGTATGCATTCGCGGTTCGGCACAGGCAACATGCCGGGCATGGCGGCGTCGACGAGCGAAACCTGCGTGTTCGGCTCCGCGCCGAAAGCCGTCGCCGCGCCGGAGAACAGCTTGGCGTTGGTGGTGATCTGCGCATGGACCTCAAGGCCGATCACGACCTCCCACTCGCCGGTTGCGCCCTGTATGCGATAGATTGAGTTAGTCATTTTCAATTTCGCCATATCGATCTTCAGGCTCTGATCTATCCTCGTATTTCTTAAACTGTGTCGGCACTGAAAACGCGATTCTGCTGATAGTCGACCCTTTACTCACTGCCTCGCCTCCAGTGTTGGCACTTACCCCAAAGACCTGCAATTTAAAGCCGCCTGAGGATGCACCAGAATGTTCGGCAGATACTGCAACGTCGAAGTCAACTTTTTCAGGAACACCGAAAGCATGTTCGCCGCTACCATATATCGAGGTAAACCGTGTATCCGCCAACACCTCGCTTATTCCAGACATGACCGCGCGAAGTGTCTCAGCCACAAACACTCTAAGCTCGCTGTTATCTGCCCGATCCATATTGCTCACCACCATTTCTCCGGTCGTGCCGTGAAGCCCGCGCGTTCTTCGAGCGCCAGGCTCGCATTCAGCACGCCCTGCTCGTCCAGCGCCTTGCCGATGATCTGAAGTCCAATCGGCAGGCCAGCGCTGTTCAGGCCGCCCGGCACCGCCATCGCAGGCAACCCGGCGAGCGAGGCGGGGACGGTGAACACGTCGTTCAGATACATCGCCAGCGGATCGTCCTGCTTCTCGCCCAGCGGGAAGGCTGCACTTGGCGCGGTCGGCGTCAGGAGCAGATCGCACTTCTCGAAAGCGAGATCGAAGTCGCGGCTGATGAGCGCCCGCACCTTACACGCCTGCGTGTAATAGGCGTCGTAGAATCCTGCGGAGAGGACATAAGTGCCGATCATGATGCGGCGCTTCACTTCGTCGCCGAAACCCGCGGCGCGGGTGGCGGCGTACATATCCTGTAGCCCCGCGCCATCAGGCAGCACCCGCTGGCCGTAGCGCACGCCGTCATAGCGGGCGAGGTTGGACGAGGCCTCGGCGGGCGCGATGATATAATAGGTCGGCAGGGCGTATTGGGTGTGCGGCAGCGACACTTCCAACACCTCCGCGCCCGCGTCCTTCAACCACGCGATCCCCTGATCCCACAGCGCCGCGATCTCGGCATTCAAACCATCGGGGCGGTATTCCTTCGGGATGCCGACCTTCTTGCCGCGCAGATCGGAGGAGAGGTTCGCTTCCCACTGCGGCACCGGGAGATCGAGCGAAGTCGCGTCTTTCGCGTCGAAGCCTGCCATCGCTTCCAGCAGGATCGCGTTGTCCTTCACGGTGCGCGCCATAGCGCCCGCCTGATCTAGAGAAGAAGCAAACGCGACGATGCCCCAGCGCGAGCAGCGGCCATAGGTCGGCTTGATGCCGGATATGCCTGTGAATGCAGCCGGTTGCCGGATCGAGCCGCCGGTATCGGTGCCGGTCGCTGCCGGGCAGAGCCGCGCGGAAATGGCCGAGGAGCTACCGCCCGAGGAGCCGCCGGGAGCAAGGTCTTTGCCGCTGGCGTCGCGCCACGGCGAGATCACCTTGCCGAACGCGCTGGTCTCGTTGGAGCTGCCCATCGCAAACTGGTCGAGGTTCAGTTTGCCGAGCATCCCCGCACCCGCCGCCCAGAGCTTGGCCGACACAGTCGACTCATAAGACGGCACGAAACCTTCAAGGATGTGCGAAGCGGCGGTCGTCTGCACGCCCTCGGTGCAGAACAGATCCTTCATGCCGATCGGCAGGCCGGAAAGCGGCTTCAGTTCTCCGCTCGTGCGTGCCGCATCCGCCGCATCGGCGGCTTTCAGCGCCAGCTCCGGCGTCTCGACGATATAGGCGTTAAGCGCGCGCCCGCTTTCCACCGCAGTGTTAAACGCGCTCGCCACTTCGCGCGCGGAGAATGTACCCGCTGCCACGCCATCGCGGATCTCAGCGACTGTCAGGTCCGTCAGATTGCTCACTTGCGTGCTCCTGCGCAGGCAGGAGCCCAGCCCTGCTTATGATTCTGGATCCCCGCCTGCGCGGGGATGATCGAATGATGCCCTTCGGTCATTATTCGATCACCTTCGGCACGGCGAAGAAGCCATGCTCAGCCTGCGGGGCGTTGGCGAGCACCTTGTCGCGCACATCGCCACCGGTGAGCGGATCGGCGTTCACCACATCATCGCGCAGGCGCAGAGCGTTGGGGATCACGGCGGTCATCGGCTGCACGCCGGAGACATCTACTTCGCCCAGTTGCTCGACCCAGCCGAGGATATTGTTGAGTTCGGGGACCAGCCGCTCGGCCTCGTCGTCCGTGACGGCGATGCGCGCAAGGCTGGCGACTTTCTTGACGGTGCTGCTATCTATCGACATGGAGATGGCCGATAACGCGGCTTGCGCCCGAATGGAAGCGATAAGGAAATGGCCCATTAGCGAAAACGCGATCATCACGACAGCGGCAGCCGATTTTCGGATCGCACTGCCTCACGGCGGGCGCCTTATCGGCATGGATGTGGGCACCAGGACCATCGGCCTGGCGCTTTGCGACGCTGGCTGGATGATCGCTTCCGCCGCCCACACCATCGCGCGCGGCAAGTTCAGCAAGGACAAGGTCCAGCTCGCGGCATTCATGGGGGAGCAGCAGGTGAAAGGCATCGTCATCGGCCTGCCGCTCAATCTCGATGGAACGGACAGCCCGCGCACGCAGGCAAGCCGCGCCTTCGCCCGCAACATGGCGGACCTGGGATTGCCCATCCTTTTATGGGACGAGC
The DNA here is from genome assembly GCA_022652485.1 of Sphingobium sp. Classification (GTDB taxonomy): domain Bacteria; phylum Pseudomonadota; class Alphaproteobacteria; order Sphingomonadales; family Sphingomonadaceae; genus Sphingobium. The sequence goes on along the minus strand of JALCRK010000010.1, from coordinate 12,617 downwards.
GCTGGTCGACGCAGGCCGTCACCCGCATGATGATCGAGGCCGACACCAGCCGCGCCCGGCGCAGCGAACTCGTCGACAAGCTCGCCGCGAGCTATATATTGCAGGGGGCAATCGACGCATTGACCCTCTGATGCTCCTGCCTTAATGCACCGAGCCATGCCGAGTGAAGAAGATGCGCCTTCAGGGCAGAGCCGCCCCGCCGACTCCGGGGGCAAGGAGATGTTTCCTCACCGCCATCTGCTCGGCATCGCGCAGCTGAAGCCATGGGAAATCCGTTTCCTTCTCGATGAGGCCGAGCATTGGGTCGGCGTTAACCGTGGCGCGGCGCGCAAGCACGATGACCGCCTCACGGGCCTCACCCAGATCAACGCCTTTTTCGAGAACTCCACCCGCACGCTGCTCTCGTTCGAAATCGCTGGCAAACGCCTCGGCGCGGATGTGGTGAACATGCACGCTGCCACCTCCAGCGTGAAGAAGGGCGAAACGCTGATCGACACGGCGGTGACGCTGAACGCGATGCGCGCGGACGTGATCGTGATCCGCCACGGCAGCTCCGGCGCGGTGCAGCTGATTGCCGACAAGGTCGATTGCCCCGTGCTGAACGCGGGCGACGGGTGGCATGAGCACCCCACGCAGGCGCTGCTCGATGCGCTCACCATCCGGCGGCGGCGCGGTTATATCGAGGGGCAGATCGTCACCATCTGCGGCGATGTGCTGCACAGCCGGGTGGCGCGCTCCAATATGCTGAGCCTCGCGGCACTGGGCGCGCAGGTGCGCGTTGTCGCACCGCCGACGCTGATGCCCGCCGCTGTCGAGTGCATGGGCGCAACCCCTTACTCCGATTTCGACGCGGCGCTCGATGGCACCGACGTGGTGATGATGCTGCGGCTTCAGAATGAACGAATGGACGGCGCGTTCATTCCCTCCCCCCGCGAATATCATGCGCTCTATGGACTAACGCCAGAGCGGCTGGCCAAGGCGAAGCCCGACGCGCTCGTGATGCACCCCGGCCCGATGAACCGGGGCGTGGAGATCACCAGCGGGGTGGCGGACGACCCGCAACGCTCCGCGATTACCGAGCAGGTGGAGATGGGCGTCGCGGTGCGGATGGCGTGCCTCGATGTGCTGACGCGCGGAGCGAGAGGTGTCGACGGATGGTAAGCGACCGGAAAATCGCCATCACTGGCGGGCTGCTCGCCGACCCCGCGCGAGATGCGCCAGCGCACGGCTCGCTCCTTATCGAAGGCGCGCGCATTCTCGCGAGTGGCGCGGTGGATATTCCAGCGGACGCGGAGATAGTCGATGCGTCCGGCCTCGTCGTTGCACCGGGGCTGGTCGACCTCGGCGTGTTCAAGACAGATAAGCCTGCGTTCCACTTCGGCGGCATCACCCGCGCGGCACTGATGCCCGACCAGTCGTCGCCGCTCGATGACGTGGGCCTGATCCGCGAGGCGAGCCGCAAGGGCAAACCCGACTTCTGGGTCCACCCCATAGCCGCCGCGACACGCGGCCTCGCGGGCACGGAGATGGCAGAGATCGGCCTAATGCAGCGCGCGGGCGCAAAGGCTGTCGGCACCGGGCGAAGCTGGATCGCGGACTCGGGCGTTATGTACCGCGTGCTGGCCTATGCAAGCGGCCTTGGCCTTACGGTCATCTCCCACGCGGAGGACGCCGGGCTCGCGGGCAAGGCGGTCGCGACCCAGGGCGAAACGGCGACGCGGCTCGGCCTTGCCGCCGCACCCGCCTGCGCGGAAGCGATGGCGATCGCGCGCGACATCGCGCTGGTCCGCGAAACCGGCGCCGCGATCCATTTCCGGATCGTCACCACAGCGGCGGGTTTCGATCTTATCCGTGCGGCAAAGCGCGAGGGATTGCGTGCTACCTGTGGCATTACCCCTGCCCATCTTTTCCTGTCCGACCGCGAGACGGGCGATTATCGCACCTTCGCGCGCCTCTCGCCGCCGCTCCGCAGCGAGGATGACCGCAAGGCCGCGCTGGCGGCGGTGGCGGATGGTACGGTGGACGTGCTCACCTCCAGCCATGATCCGCGCGGTCCGGAGGACAAGCGTCTGCCCTTTGCAGACGCCGCGCCGGGCATGGCGGGCGCGGAAACCCTGCTGGCGATGGCGCTCAATCTGGTCCGGGACGGGCATATCGGCATCACCGGCCTGATGCGGCTGCTCGCCGCCAATCCGGCGCGCATTCTCGGCGTCGATGCCGGGAGCTTCGAGCCGGGCAGCCCGGCGGACATCATCCTGGTCGATCCCGATGCACCTTGGATCGTCGACAGCAATCGCATGGCGGCCGAGGCGGGCAATACGCCGTTCGACCGGATGCCGGTGCAGGGCCGGGTCCGCCGCCTGATGAAGGGCGGCATCTTCTACCGATAAAAAAGGGGAGCCCGAAGGCTCCCCACAGGGAGGAAGAGGGACAGGGGTTAGCGCATCGCCAGCATCGCGGGCGCTTTCGCTCGCGCCCAGCGCACTGGCTGCGCCTCGGCGCCGCCAAGACGCACGAAGCAGCCGCCGCCCTGCGCGCGGATCGCGCGGCACAGACGGTCCGCCCCGGCGCGATCGCTGAAGCCCGCGATGGCGACGCGGTGAAAATTCGTGCCATTGACGTTGGCCTGGCTGACGACCTGCGGGAACAAGTTGAGGCTGTCGTTGAGATCAACGAAGCGTTTCCAGGCGGCGCGGGCGGACTGCGAGGTGGAGAAGGCGCCGAGCTGGACGACCCAGGCGGAACCGCGAGCGGCGTCGACCGGCTTCCACAGGCTGGCGGGGGTGGCTGTTGGAATGTTGGATTTGAGCAGCGGCGCGCGTGTTGGACGCGCTGCGGGCGCGAAGGGAGCCTTGAGCGCGGGCGCAGCCGAGGCGCGCCGCGCGGGGGTGAAGGCGGGGACTGTCACGGCATCGTCTTCGGCCACGGCCCATTTGGCGGGAGTGGGAGCGGGAGCGGGCGCCGGAGCCGGAGCAGCAGCCGCGACCTTCGCGGGAGCCGCCACAGGCTGCGGCGCAGGCGCTGCGGCTTCCTCGACCGGCAGCGGCACGAAATCCTGGGATGCGGAAACGGCAGCGGGAGCAGCAGCCTCCGCCATCTGCACCGGGGCTTGCGCCTGCGGCTGGCCGAGCGCGAGCCTGACCGGCAACCCGGCATCGTCGGCGCGCGGCGCAACGCCCATCATCGCGATAACGCGGCGGCTTTCGCCACCCGGCTGCGCGCTTTCCGCCCATTGCAGCACCCGCCTGGCGGCATCGATCGGCGCGAGATCGAGCGCGGCAACCTGACGCGCCTCGGTCCATTGACCGGCGAGCGCGTAGGCATAGGCCAGATTCTGCCGCTCCTTCGCCCCCGCTGTCGGCGCATGGATCGCCTGAGAGAGAACGCGGATCGCTTCATCGGGGTTGCCTGCCATCGCCATTGCGAGGCCATAATCGGCGGCGGTCAGCACATCGACGCGGTCGGTCAGCAGACGCTGTGCGCCCTTGCTGTCTCCCTCAGCGACGTGAATCAGCGAGAGGTTGACGATCGTGCGGCCATCGGTGCTGCCCAGCGTCAGCGCGTCCTCGAACGCCTGCCGCGCCGAAGCGAAGCGCCCGTCCATCAAATAGGCGCGGCCCAGCAGGGTGCGGAACTCGGCCTTGTCGGGCGACGCGGCGACGGCGGCTTCGGCAAGCTGGATCGCCTTGGCGGCATCGTGCTGCTTCAGAGCGGCCTCGGCGTTGCGCGCCTGCGCGTCGGCCATTGTGCCGAGCTTGCCCGCGCTGACCCCGGCTTGGCGGTGCAGCGCCTGGCCGGTGCAGCCCACCATCGAGGTGGCGACGAGCAGCGAGGATGCCGCTAGTTTGGAAAATGCTGTGCGTTTACGGTTCATGACGGTCCCCACCTTCACGGCTTGTGCGTTGGATTGGCGCCGCCGGTCCCCGGCACCTGTTGCGCCAGCGCCTCGACCTGCGGCTGGCTGTTCAAGAAATCATCGAGCGCCTGCGTGACGATCTGTTGCGCGCTGCGGTTGGTGACAGCGCAAGCGAGACGGAGGCGCAGATGGCGATCGGCATCGAGACGCAGCGTGAACGCGGCCTTGGCCCCGCGTGGACGCGCCATCGGAACGGGCTGCCATGCTTCGCGCGGCTCGGGCTGCGGCGCCGGGAATTGGTCGGCGAGCTGTTCCTGCTGTTTTACAACGGGCGGGGCTTCCGCCCGTGGCGCGGGCTGCGGCGCATCGCCCCGGATCATCGCCAGCGGCGCGGGTGCAGGTGCGGCCTCTTCCGCCTCATCATGGCCCATGTCGTTCCAGCCGAGATCCTCCTGCACCGAGAGCGGCAGGTTGGGCTGGGCGTGGGAACCGGGTACATAGGTGCGGCGCATCGCCGGACGCGCGCCGCCCTTGCGGGCGAGCAGGCCGGAGGTGAGCGACGCGAAAGGCTTGGGTTCGATCATCGCCGCCCCTCCCTTACTGGCCGACCGTGCGGCGGCCGAAACCGGCGACCGGACGCTTGATGCCCGCCGCAGCAACGGCGGCGGTGGCGGGGTTGGTGCCGGGCACGGCAAAGACGGTGCGGCGGAAATTCTTCTCCAGCCGGTCCGAAATATAGGCCCAGAGCGCCTCGATCTCCATCGCGGAGCGGCTTTCCGGGTTAATTTCCATCACGGTGCGCCCGTCAATCATGCTGGCGGCGAAATCGGTGCGCTGATGCACGATGACCGGCGCGACGGTGCCATGTTGCGAGAGGGCGATCGCAGCCTCCTGCGTGATGCGCGCCTTGGGCGTGCCCGCATTGACGACAAAGATCAGCGGCTTGCCCGCGCGTTCGCACAGATCGACCGTGGCGCCGACAGCGCGCAGATCATGCGGGCTGGGGCGGGTCGGAATGACGATCAGCTCCGCCACCGAGATAACGCTCTGGATCGCCATCGTGATCGCGGGCGGCGTATCGATGACAGCGAGCTTGAAGCCCTGTTGGCGCAGCGTTTCGAGATCATGCGCCAGCCGCGCGACAGTGGTTTCCGCGAAGGCGGGCGCATCGGCCTCGCGCTCGTTCCACCAGTCCGCGAGCGAGCCCTGCGGGTCGATATCGATCAGCACGACAGGGCCAGCCCCCGCGCGTTCAGCCTGTACGGCCAGATGCCCGGACAAGGTCGTCTTGCCCGAACCGCCTTTTTGCGAAGCCATAGCCAATACGCGCACGCACTTCCCCCAGATGGAATTAGTCGGGTGGAAAGTAACCGGCGAAGTCCTAACATCCTGTTAATTCGACACCCCGGCTTGCCCCATATCGGAGGAATATGGTTAACCATGTTTCCACCTTTTTCGGCGCATAGAGGCGGCATTTCGGGCCGGTTCGTTAAAAGGCCGTGGTGCGTGGGAGCATAAGGATGAAGCGTTGGAACGCGGTGGGACTGGTGGCGGTGGCGCTGGCGTGCGCGCATGTGCCCGCGCGGGCGGACGTGAAGGCGGGCGTCGATGCGTGGGAGCAGGGCGATTATGCGCGCGCGCTGAAGCTGTGGCGGCCGCTCGCCGATGCCGGAGACGCAGACGCGCAGTTCAACCTCGCACAGGCCTATAAGCTGGGCCGGGGCGTGCCGCAGGACATGGCGAGCGCGCTCGATTATTATCAGAAAGCGGCGGCGCAGGGCCATGCGCAGGCGGAGGATCAGGCCGGGCTGCTGCTCTATCAGCAGGGTCGGCAGGCGGAGGCGGTGCCCTATCTCGAACATGCGGCAGCGCGGGGGGAATCGCGCGCGCAATATCTGCTCGGCATCGCGCTGTTCAACGGCGATTTCGCGCCCCGCAACTGGGTGCGCGCCTACGCAATGATGACCCGCGCCTCAGCGGCGGGGGTCGAGCAGGCCACCAGGGCGCTGGAGCATATGGACCGCTTCATCCCGGAGGCGCAGCGCAGGGACGGGCTGGCGCTGGCGGCGGCGATGGAAACGGGCGCGGCAAGGTCGGCGCGCGTCGCTGGCGCGGCGGCGCAGGCTCCGTTACGGCCTCCGCTCTCCACCACGCCGGTGCGGACCACGGCGCTGCCGCCTTCGGCCCCGGTTGCCAGGTCCGCGCCATCTGCGCCGCCGCCCGCTCCGGCCCCCGCCGCCCCGCCGCACGCATCCGCCGGGGGCGCCTTCCAGGTGCAGCTGGGCGCATTTGGCGAAAAGGCGCGGGCCGAGACGCAGTGGAAACTGCTCTCGGCAAAGATACCCGCCCTCGCGGCCTATCAGCACAGCACCCAGAGCGCCGGGGCGATGACGCGGCTGCTGGCGGGGCCGCTCAAGACTCGCGCCGATGCCGAAGCGCTGTGCGCGCGCGTGACGGCGGGCGGAGGCGCCTGCATCGCGAAACCCCTGCCCCAATAGAACGCCCTCCAAGCGGGGGGCGGTTCAATGCGACAGATTCGCATTATCGCTTGCTAATGATAACAGTTCGCATTAGTAGCCCCTCATCATCAAAGGGGGGACTCAATGAAAAAATCTTTTGCTCTTGCGGCTGTGGCCGCGTCGCTCGCCGCGACACCCGCCGCCGCCGCGCCGGGCGTGGGCGGCAAGGTCTATGGCGCGCGCATCGAGAAGGGCGTGACGGAGGTCGAGCTGCGCTATGGCCGCCTCTCCGGCGATGCCGCCGACGGCGAGGACGCAGCGGTGCTGGAGCTGTCGCACGCCTTTACCGACAATTTCCTTGCAGGCGTGCTGGTCGAGACCGAACGCGAGCCGCATCAGAGCCGCAAGGTGGAAGCCTATTCGATCGAAACCATCGGCCATATCGGGCGCATCGATTCGCTCGGCCTCGATGTCGCGCTCTATGGCGAATATGAAGCGGTACGCCACGGCGCGGACGAGATCGAGGCGAAGCTGCTGTTGCAGCACACCAAAGGCCCGTTCGACGCGCGGCTGAACCTCAAGTTCGGCAAGGAGCTGGAAAAGGGCGCGCCGGTGGAGCTGGGCTATGCCGCATCGGCGGACTGGGCCGCGTTCGGCGAATTCCGCCTCGGCGCGGAGGCGTTTGGCAATCTCGGCACCACCAGGGATTTCCTGCCGCGCGACGAGCATTTTGCCGGGCCCATGATCCGCACCGAGATCGAGCATCTGCCCGGCAATGGCGAGCTGGAGATCGAAACGGGCTATCTGTTTGCGCTCGGCAAATCGCGCGACGAGACGGATGGGCAATTCCGCCTCGTGCTGGAGTATGAATTTCACTTCTGAGCTTGAGGGTGGAGGGCTGGCCCCACTCAGCTCTCCACCCAACCCGTTCGCACGATGCCCGCCGCATAGAGCAGCGCCGAAAGGTCGCCGTGGCGGATCTCCGCATCGGCGGCAGCGCGGGTCTTTTCCTTCGCATGATAGGCGACGCCCAGGCCCGCCGCCTCGATCATCGGAATATCGTTCGCGCCATCACCGATCGCGATGCTCTGCCCGGGATCGAGCGCGAGCTGGACAAGCCCCTGCTCCAGCTCGGTCTTCTTGCGCGCGGAGTCGACAATGGGAAATTGCACCGTGCCGCTGAGTGCGCCGCACGCAATATCCAGCACGTTCGCCACCACCTTGTGAAAGCCGATCTCTTTACCCACCGGCTCGGCAAAGCGGGTGAAGCCGCCCGACACCAGCACGGTATGGCAGCCCCGCGCGCGCAGCGTCTGAATGAGCGCCTTCGCGCCGGGCATGATCCTGACCCGCTCGGCGCGGCAACGCTCAATCATCGCCTCATCGAGCCCGGCGAGCAGCGCGACCCGCGCCTTCAGCGCCTCGGCAAAGTCCAGCTCGCCCCGCATCGCCCGCTCCGTCACCTCGGCGATTTGCGGCTTGATCCCGGCATAGTCCGCCAGCTCGTCGATGCATTCGATGGTGATCATGGTCGAATCCATGTCCGCCACCAGCAGCTTCTTTTCGCGCGCGGCCTGGCGCTGCACGATGACGTCGATCGCGCCGGGCAGCGCCTGTAGCGCAGCGCGCACAGCCTTCGCTTCGCCGGTGAAGAAGATGTCGGCCGCCTTGCCGGGTTCGAGAACGGTGCTGCCGGTCACGTCCGCGCCCGCCGCAGCCACGCGATCCCGCGCCTCGTCAATATCCCCCTGCCCGAGCGCGGTTTGAGCGACTAAGGTGGCGACGAACATGAGCACTCCTGAACACATACCGGGCGAATCTGCGCCCCCACGGCTGGCGCTTATTGCCGGGCCGACGGCCAGCGGCAAGAGCGCATTGGCGCTGGCGCTGGCGGAACATGCGAACGGCGTCGTCATCAATGCCGACGCAAGCCAGGTCTATGCCGACCTTTCCGTGCTCTCCGCGCGGCCGACACAGGAGGAAATGGCGCGGGCGCCGCACAGGGTGTTCGGCTTCATGGATGGGGCGGAGGCCTGCTCCGCCGCGCGCTGGGCGGAGGAGGCCAAGCGCGAGATTGCGGCTGCGCACGCGGCGGGGCGGCTGCCGATCCTCGTGGGCGGCACCGGCCTTTATATCCGCACCCTGCTGGACGGCATTGCCCCCGTGCCGGAGATCGACCCCGAAGTGCGCGCCAGCGTGCGCGCGATGGATACAGCAGAGGCCTATGCCGCATTGGCGCGCGAAGACGCACCCGCCGCCGCCCGCCTTGCGCCTGCGGACAGCGCGCGCATCGCCCGCGCGCTGGAGGTGATCCGCTCCACGGCACGCAGTATTCTCGACTGGCGGGAGGAGAAGGCCGGAGGGATTGCGGAGCAGGTGAGCCTGCATCCGCTCATCCTCCTCCCTCCCAGAGACTGGCTGACCGCGCGGTGCGACGCCCGGTTCGAGGCGATGCTGAGCCAAGGTGCGGTGGAGGAAGTGGAGACCCTGCTCGCGCGCGGTCTCTCGCCCGATCTGCCGGTGATGCGCGCGATCGGCGTCCCGGAAATCGCGGGATGGCTTGAGGGCACGCTCTCCCGCGAGGAGATGGTTGCCCGCGCCCAGCTCGCCACCCGCCAATATGCCAAGCGGCAATACACCTGGTTCTCCCGCCAGCCTCCGCCCGGCTGGCAGCGGCATGTAGAGACAATTCATAATAATTTAGACATCAAAAATGTAATAAAATTATTCAATACGGTGTTGACATAAACTTTTATGTCTCTTAGGGGCATCTGATCGAGGGAAGGTTGCGATTCGTGCGCATTTCGCGCATTCGCATGGCTGGGGCGACTGACGGCAAAAGCGCCCGGTATTAAGGAGACTGGTTGTGGCCGAAATGAGCGGCGCGAGGATATTGGTGCGGAGCCTGGTCGATCTGGGAGTGGAAGTCGTGTTCGGCTACCCCGGCGGCGCGGTGCTGCCGATTTACGACGAGCTGTACAACCATCCCACGATCAAGCATGTCCTCGTGCGCCACGAACAGGGCGCGACCCATATGGCGGAGGGCTATGCCCGCTCGACCGGGAAGCCGGGCGTCGTGCTTGTCACCTCCGGCCCCGGCGCGACCAACGCGATTACCGGCATCACCGACGCGCTGATGGACTCGATCCCGATGGTGGTCATCACCGGACAGGTCGCGACGCACCTCATCGGCTCCGACGCGTTTCAGGAGGCGGACACGGTCGGCCTCACCCGCCACTGCACCAAGCACAACTATCTGGTGAAGTCACCGGACAGGCTGGCGCATGTCATCCACGAGGCGTTTCATATCGCCACATCCGGCCGCCCCGGCCCGGTCGTGATCGATATTCCGAAGAATGTGCAGGTCGCCACCGCGCCCTATGAGCGGCCGGACCTTTCCAATCATGTCAGCTATCGCCCGCAGGTGAAGGCGGAAAAGGCGCAGATCGCGCAGGCGGTCGCGATGATCGCTGCCGCCGAGCGACCGATTTTCTACACCGGCGGCGGCATCATCAATGCAGGGCCGGAGGCGTCCGCGCTGCTGCGCGAGCTTGCCGAACTGACCGGCGCGCCCGTCACCTCCACGCTGATGGGCCTCGGCGCGTTTCCCGCTGCCTCTCCGCAATGGATGGGAATGCTGGGTATGCACGGCACCTACGAAGCCAATATGGCGATGAACAAGGCCGACCTCATCGTCAACATCGGCGCGCGCTTCGACGACCGCGTGACCGGCAGGCTCGACGCGTTCGCGCCCCACAGCAAAAAGATCCACATCGATATCGACCGCAGCTCGATCAACAAGATCGTGATGACCGATCTTGGCATCGTCGCGGACGCCGCGAGCGCACTCAGGGATCTGGTCGCGGAGTGGAAGGCGAGCGGTCGCAAGGCGGCGGACCTTGAGGAATGGTGGGCGCGGATCGCCGGCTGGCGCGCGCGCAAGAGCCTCTCCTATCCCGAAAGCGGCACAGAGATCATGCCCCAGCGCGCGATCGCCGACCTGTATCAGGCGACACGCCGCAGCGGCAAGGATTGCATCATCACCACCGAGGTGGGCCAGCACCAGATGTGGGCCGCGCAGCATTATGGCTTTGACGCCCCGAACAAGTGGCTCACCTCCGGCGGGCTGGGCACCATGGGCTATGGCTTCCCGGCCGCCATCGGCGCGCAGATGGGCAATCCCGACAGCCTCGTCATCTGCATCGCGGGCGACGCCTCGATCCAGATGAACATCCAGGAGCTGGGCACGGCGACCCAGTATCGCCTGCCGGTCAAGGTGTTCATCCTCAACAACGAATATATGGGCATGGTCCGCCAGTGGCAGGAACTGACCTATGAAAGCCGCTATTCCGAAAGCTATTCGGACAGCCTGCCCGATTTCGTGAAACTGGCCGAAGCCTATGGCTGGATCGGCATCCGCATCGAAGGGCCGCAGGAGCTGGAGGCGGGCATCCGCCAGATGATCGAGACGCCGGGGCCGGTGATGGTCGATTGCCGGGTGGCGAAGCTGACCAACTGCTTCCCGATGATCCCGTCCGGCGCCGCCCATACCGACATGATCCTCGATCCCAGCCAGATCGAAGGCACACTGGCGGACGAGGCCAAGGCTCTGGTATAGGGGCTCGTTTTCAACCGGAGCGCCCCATGTCTGAACTTCTGAAACTGCGCGTGCATGTCACCGAACCGTGGGATTTCGCCCGGCAGAACGAAGGGCGCGAGGAACTGACCGGCTGGACCCACGACCAGGAGATCGTCGAGCTGGAGGAATGGGAGATCACGCTGGATGCGGGCTACAAGCTGCACGACATCGTGCATACCCGCATCCTCGTCAGCCCGCGCTATGTGGGCGAACATCTGTTCAAAGTGCTGGACGCCATTGTCGGCTTTCCAGTGCGCATCGCCCACAGGCTGAACGGCGAATGGCATTACGCGATGGCGGGGATGCTCTCCGTCCGCCGCGAGAAGGAAGAAGAGATCTAACAGTGTTTACCGTGATTTCGGAGCCGTGAAGTGTTCCATTTCACTCGAAATCACTCTGAGGGGCAACCACATGCATATCACCGAAGAAACCAGCGAGCGGCACGTCCTCTCGATCACCGTGACCAACGAGGCAGGCATTCTCGCCAAGATCGCGGGCCTGTTCACCGCGCGCGGCTACAATATCGAAAGCCTGACCGTGGCGGACATATCGGACGACCATCAGGTGAGCCGCATCACCATCGTCACCAACGGGCCACCGCGCGTGATCGACCAGATCATCGCCCAGCTCGACCGGCTGGTGCCGGTGCACAAGGTTGCGGACCTGACCGAGAACGGCCCGTTCGTGGAGCGCGAGCTGGCGCTGGTGAAAGTCGCCGGCACGGGTGAGGCCCGAATCGAGGCGCTGCGCATCGCCGACATCTTCCGTGCCAAGGTGGTCGACACGACGACGGAGAGCTTCATCTTCGAACTCACCGGCCCCACCGACAAGATCAACACCTTCGTCAGCCTGATGCGCGAGCTCGGGCTGGTCGAGGTCGGACGCACCGGCATCGTCGGCATGGTGCGCGGAAAGGATTGACCACCCCCGTTTTTCCCACCATAGGCCGGTCGTTTTTGCGCGGCCCGGCGCTTTTTTGTGAAATCAGTCGAAGGAAGTTCTCATCATGAAGGTTTATTACGATCGTGACGCCGATCTCGGCCTCATCAAAAACAAGAAGATCGCCATCCTCGGTTATGGCAGCCAGGGCCATGCCCATGCGCAGAACCTGCGCGACAGCGGCATCGCCGAAGTCGCCATCGCGCTGCGCCCTGGCTCCGCCAGCGCCAAGAAGGCGGAAGGCGCAGGCTTCAAGGTGCTGCCCAACGCCGAGGCGGCCGCCTGGGCCGACATCCTGATGATCCTCGCGCCTGACGAATTCCAGATGGACATCTACAACGCGGATATCCACGCCAATATCCGCCCCGGCGCGGCGCTGGCGTTCGCGCACGGCCTCAACGTCCATTTCGGCCTGATCGAGCCGCGCGCGGACGTGGACGTGATCATGATCGCGCCCAAGGGTCCGGGCCACACCGTCCGCTCCGAATATCAGCGCGGCGGCGGCGTGCCCTGCCTCATCGCGATCCATCAGGACGCGACCGGCAATGCGCATGACATCGCGCTCGCTTATGCATCGGGCGTCGGTGGCGGCCGCTCCGGCATCATCGAGACCAACTTCAAGGAAGAGTGCGAGACCGACCTGTTCGGCGAGCAGGCGGTGCTGTGCGGCGGCCTTTCCCACCTCATCATGGCGGGCTTCGAGACGCTGGTCGAGGCCGGCTAC
>JALCRK010000009.1 GCA_022652485.1 Sphingobium sp. | reverse complement strand
CGCGCCACGGCGCGATCACCTTGATATCGGGCTGGAGCGCGTAATAGCCCAGCTCGAACCGTACCTGATCATTGCCCTTGCCGGTCGCGCCGTGGGAGACGGCATCCGCGCCGACTTGTTTCGCGATCTCGATCTGGCGCTTGGCGATCAAGGGCCGTGCGATGCTGGTGCCAAGCAGATAGAGGCCTTCGTAGAGCGCGTTCGAGCGCATCATCGGGAACACGTAATCCTTCACGAACTCTTCGCGCAGATCGTCGATGAAGATGTGCTCGTCCTTGACGCCCATCAGCTTCGCCTTGGCGCGCGCGGGCTCCAGCTCCTCGCCTTGGCCCAGATCGGCGGTGAAGGTCACGACCTCGCATTGATATTCCTGTTGCAGCCATTTCAGGATCACGCTGGTGTCGAGGCCGCCGGAAAAGGCGAGGACTACTCTGTTGATCTTGTCTGACATGGGCACACTTTCAAAGCGGTGGGATAATCTGGCGCGCGCCTAACAGCGATGGCCAAGAATCGCAACAGTCCCTCGGTTATGTTTTGGACGGCACCAGCCCGCGCCCCCTCCCAACCTCCCGATATGGTATCCTATGGGAGGTTGGGAGGGGGAGCGGGCTGGTGCCGTACACTCAAAACAAGTTAAGTGCGCTGCCCAGCATCCACAGCCCCAGTCCGATAAACAATGCGGCGGCGGTTCCGCGCATCAGGCCCAGCGGCACACGCTTCACGAGCGCCTCGCCGAGCAGCACAGCGGGCACGTTCGCGATCATCATGCCCAGGGTCGTGCCGAGCGTGACCAGCGCGACATCCGGCAGGTTCGCGCCGAATTGCGCGCCGAGCGCCACGGTGGCGATCTGGGTCTTGTCGCCCATCTCGACGAGAAAGAACGCGATCGTGGTGGAGAGGAACACGCCCGCATTTCCCGGCGCCTTCAGCTCGTCGTCATCGATCTTGTCCGGCACCAGGGTCCACAGCCCCATGCCAATGAACCCCAGCGCCACCGCAATGCGAAACGCCGGGCTGTCGAGCAGCTCTTTCACCCCATGCCCAACCAGCGCGGCGAGGAAATGGTTGGCGAGTGTCGCCACGAGAATGCCGAGGATGATCGGCAGCGGCTTTCTGAAGCGCGTGGCGAGCAGGATGGCGAGAAGCTGGGTCTTGTCGCCCATTTCGGCGAGCGCGACCAGCGCGGTCGATGTGAGGATGATATTCATGAAAAGCCCGTTAGTCCCGAAGTCCGCTTTCGCACAAGGACTGAACCGTGCGGCTCGCCACCGCCATCAGCCGGTCCTGCCCGACGCCATCCCGCCCCATAGCGGAAAAGCCGACCAGCAGGGTCATCACATGGTCGGTCAGCTCCACCACCCGCTCCGGCGCGGTGCGGGAAATACCCCGATAGAGTGCGGCGGCGATGGAGAGGCGCGCCTTGCGCAGATGCGCGGTGATGCCCGCGTCCGAGCAGTTGCTGGCGGCCTCCAGGATGAGGCAGCCGCCTCGGCCGCGCCTGCTGCCTTCGTCGCTCTCGTCCTCGCGCCAGGCAAAGCGTCGCGCAGCGCTGAGGACGATGCTTTCGAGCGCGTCGGCGAGGCTCGGTTCCTCCTCGAATGCTGTGCGCACCTGCCCGATCCATTCGTTGGAATAGCTGTCGGCAATGCGGATGAAGAGCAGCGCCTTGTTACCGAATGCGGCATAGAAGCTGGGCGGATTGATGCCGATCGCGCCGGTGAGGTCGTTGAGCGTCACCCGGTCATAGCCCCGCGCATGGAACAATGCGGCAGCGCTCTTCATCGCGCGGTCGATGTCGAACTGGCGCGGCCTGCCCCTGCCGCGCGGGGCGGCCGCCACGGGGGCGAGGTCTGGCGGGGAGGCGGTTTCGCTCATCGCGCGAGACCATACAGAAATGGTTAACCGGTGCCAGCATTTCTTGAAGGCGCCACGGAGGCCATTCATCGCCCATGCAGGCGGCGGGGCGTATCAGGCGGTCATCAGTCCAATCTCTCGGGAGAAACCCAATGAAGAAGATTCTGCTCGGCGCCGGTGCCGCCGCCTTGCTCGCGGTGCCCGCGATTGCGCTCTATGCGCATTCTCACGGCAAGATGCCGATGATGATGCCGGACATGACCCGCGCCCAGATGGAAGCCAAGGTGAAGGAGATGTTCGCCGGGGCAGACGCCAACAAGGATGGCGTCGTGACGCAGGACGAGATGAAATCCCGGATGGACGAGCGCCGGGAGGACCGCATCGAGGATCATTTCAAGGCGATGGACAAGAATGCCGATGGCTCGATCAGCCATGACGAGTTCGTCGCCGCGCATCAGGCGATGGAAGGCCACATGGGCATGGGCGGGCATGGCGACATGCCGCCGCCGCCTCCCGCTCCGCCCGCCGCTGGCGGCGCGACCCCTCCCGCGCCTCCGCCGCCCCCGATGATGCACGGCGACATGGATATGAAGATGGGCATGAAGATGGGCGAGCGGATGTTTGACAAGGCGGACGCCAACAACGACGGCAAGGTCACGCTCGCCGAGGCGCTGAAGGCGGCGAACACGCATTTCACCGCGATGGATGCGGACAAGAACGGCACCGTCACTGCCGGGGAACGCCTCAACTTTATGAAGGCGCGGATGAAGGAGTGGAAGGGTACGCCCGGCGGCTCCTGATCCGGACCCGTTCGTGTCGAGCCCGTTCCTGCCGAGCGTAATCGAGACACCGGCTGACGGCTTCTCGATTGCGCTCGAAGCGAACGGGTAAGGGAAATTCAGCTGGAACCGCGCAGCGCCTTTTCCGCCTCAATCATATAATCGCGCGTGATCGGCAAGGCCCGCCGGTCGCGCGCATATTGTATCTGATAGACCAGCATCCCGCCATGTTCGAACACGGTGGCGGCGCCGGCCAGATACAGGGTCCACATGCGGAAGAAGCGCGCATCATAGAGCGCCTCGATCTCGGCGCGTCTGGCCTGCGCCCGCTCATACCAGGCGCGGCAGGTGCGCCCATAATGGAGCCGCAGCGCCTCGACATCCGTCACCATCAGCCGGTTGGGCTCACTCGCCTGCACGATCTCGGACAGCGCGGGGATGTAGCCGCCGGGGAAGATATATTTCCGCGTGAAGGCGTCGGTGCTGCCCGGCCCGCCCATACGGCCGATGGTGTGGAGCAGCATCACGCCTTGCGGAGTGAGCAGATTATGACAGCAGCGGAAGAACTCCTTGAAATAGGGTGCGCCGACATGCTCGAACATGCCGACCGAGACGATGCGGTCGAAGCTGCCCCGGATGTCGCGATAATCGATCAGCTCGAAGCGCACATGATCCGCCACGCCCGCATCCGCCGCTCGGGCACGCGCAACGCCGAGCTGCTCCTCGGAGAGCGTGATCCCGGTCACGTCCACCCCGCATTTCTGGTGGAGATAGAGCGCCATGCCGCCCCAGCCGCAGCCGATATCGAGCACCTTCATGCCGGGTTCGAGCGCGAGCTTGGCTGCGATGTGCGCCTTCTTGTCGCCTTGCGCCCGATCGAGATCCTGATGATCCCCGTCCCAATAGGCGCAGCTATATTGGCGGTCCTTGTCCAGGAACAGGTCATAGAGCGCACCGGACAAATCGTAATGATGCGCGACATTCGCCTTCGAGGCGGCGCGCAGGTTGATCTGGTCGAGACGGCGCGAAATCTTCTTGAACAGCGCCTTGAACAGCGCCCTGAGCGGGGCAGCGCCATCGAGGCTGCCCTTCTTCTCCCACGGCGCGTTGCTGCGCGCGAGCGAGACGAGGCCCATGATATCATCGCAGTCTATCGTCACCCGGCCATCCATATAGGCTTCGGCAAGCCCGAGCCGGGGATGCAGCACGATATCGCGCCCGACCCCGGCATCGGCAAAGCGCATGGTGACATCGGGGAACGCCGGGTCCGCCACGCCGAAGGTCCGGCTCGATCCGTCGGGGCGGATCAGCGTGAGGGTGCCACGCTTGATCAGGCGTTCGAGGAAACGGTCTATCACGGCCATGCACTGTTCCTGTCGATGGAAAACGGTTCAAGAGCGGTGTAACGCGCGCAGCCTACGGGCGTTGCATGGCCGATACAAGATGCGGCTGGCTTGACTTGGCGGCGACGAACGGAGAGACAGGCGGGCATGACCGCCGATCATGAGCATAAGGACGCGCCTGTCCTGTTTTTCGATTCCGGTGTCGGCGGCCTCTCGATCCTGGCGCCCGCGCAAAAGCTGCTGCCGCATATGCCCGTCGTCTATGCGGCGGACCGGGCGGGCTATCCTTACGGCACCAAGAGCGAGGCGGAGATCGCGGCCCGCGTGCCCGCGCTGCTCGGGCGGCTGGTGGAGCGCTATCGCCCGCGCATCGCCGTCATCGCTTGCAACACGGCGTCCACGATCGCGCTGTCGTTCGTGCGGGCGGCTCTCGATATTCCGGTCGTGGGTACCGTCCCGGCGATCAAGCCCGCCGCGCTTTCCTCCAGGACACGGGTCATCGGCGTGCTCGGCACCGAGGCGACCGTGCGCCAGCCCTATGTCGACCGGTTGGCGGCCGAGCATGGCGCGGATTGCACGGTGCTGCGGCATGGGAGCGCGGCGCTGGTGGCGCTCGCCGAGGCGAAGTTGCGCGGCGAGGCGCTCAATCCGGCCGTGGCGCGCGATGCGCTGGCGGGTTTGCTCGACCAGCCGCGGGGGGAGGAGATGGACAGCGTCGTGCTCGCCTGCACGCACTTTCCGCTGGTGCAGCAGGAGCTGGAGGCGGCGGCGCAGGAACTCGGCACCCGGCCGCTCGCCTTCCTGCATGGCGGCGAGGGGATCGCGCGGCGCATCGCCTTCTTGAACGGCGAGGCACCCTGGCCTCAAAACCCCGCGCCCGGAAGCGCCGTCTTCACCCGCATGGATCCGGATGTCGAGGCCTTGCAACCCGCGCTAAAGTCTTATGGCTTGACGCAGATCAATGCCCTATAATGGTCTATAAATAGATGCGAGCTATTATCGCTGGCAATGGCATGTGCCCCACGCTAAAGGGGCGGCCAAGGGCGATGCGGCATCAAGGGGTCGGCGACGCGGGACATGACGAACTACAAGCATATTTTCAGCCAGGCGATTGACCGGCTGCATACCGAAGGCCGCTATCGGGTCTTCATCGACATCCTGCGGAACAGGGGTTCCTTCCCGGATGCGCGCTGCTTCCACGGGCATAACGGCCCCAAGCCGATCACCGTCTGGTGTTCCAACGATTATCTCGCGATGGGCCAGCACCCCAAGGTGGTCGCTGCTATGGAGGAAGCGCTGCACGATGTCGGCGCGGGCTCCGGCGGTACGCGCAATATCGGCGGCAACACCCATTATCATATCGATCTGGAAGCCGAGCTTGCCGACCTGCACGGCAAGGAGAGCGCGCTGCTCTTTACCTCGGGCTATGTCTCGAACGAGGCGACGCTGGCGACGCTCGCCAAGCTGCTGCCCGGCTGCATCATCTTCTCCGATGAGCTGAACCACGCCAGCATGATCGCCGGTATCCGCAATTCCGGCTGCGAAAAGCGCGTGTTCCGTCATAATGATGTCGAGCATCTGCGCGAGCTTCTGGCAGCGGAAGACCCGGAATGCCCCAAGCTGATCGCTTTCGAGAGCGTCTATTCGATGGACGGCGACGTCGCGCCGATCGCGGCTTTCTGCGACCTTGCCGACGAGTTCAACGCGCTCACCTATTGCGACGAGGTTCACGCCGTGGGCATGTATGGCGCGCGCGGTGGCGGTATTACCGAGCGCGATGATGTTGCGAACCGCGTCACCATCATCGAGGGGACCCTAGGCAAGGCGTTCGGCGTGATGGGCGGCTATATCGCGGCGGACAAGATGATCGTCGACTGCATCCGCTCCTACGCGCCGGGCTTCATCTTCACCACATCGCTCTCCCCCGTGCTGGTTGCGGGCGTGCTGGCGGCCGTGCGGCATTTGAAGCAATCGAGCGAGGAGCGTGAGGGGCAGCAGGCCGCCGCCGCGACGCTGAAGCGCCTGATGGCGGAAGCCGGGTTGCCGGTGATGCCCTCCGTCACTCACATCGTGCCGCTGATGGTCGGCGATCCGGTCAAGGCCAAGAAGATCAGCGACATATTGCTCGCCGAATATGGCGTGTATGTGCAGCCGATCAACTACCCCACCGTGCCGCGCGGCACAGAGCGCCTGCGCTTCACCCCCGGCCCCGCACATTCCGAGGCGATGATGGTAAATCTGGTGGGCGCGCTGGTGGAAATTTGGAGCCGCATGGAGATGGAGCTGCAAAGGGCGGCTTGAGGGTGAGCCGCCGCGCAACGCGGCGCTCGCTCTGATGTCTCGCCGGGCCGGCTACCCGTAGGCGCGGGCAAAGAAGACCGCGGTGGTAATGGCGGTAACGAGCAGCGTCCACAGGCGCACGATCGTCGGCGGCAGCTTCTTGCCGACATGGGCGCCTATCCACCCGCCGAGCACCGCTCCTGTCAGCATCGGCAGGCATGTGCGCCAATCGACCATGTCGAACCACAGGAAGATAACGCCCGCCGCAAGATTGGCCATTGCCAGCATCAGCGTGCGGGGGGCGAGCATGTCTCTCGCGCTTACCGCCGCCAGCAGTCCGTACACCGCTGTCATGATCAGGCCCACGCCCCCGCCGAAATAGCCACCATAGACACCGAGCAGAACCTGCGCGACGACGAGGGTCCGTGGTCCGATCGTCACGCGGCTGTGCAGCCACTGGCTGGCTCTGAGCCCGAACAGCATGACCAGGAACGCGAACAGCAATAGCCACGGCACCAACACGTCGAAGACATGGGTCGGGGTGATTACCAGCAATATTCCCCCTGCCAGCCCCCCGACAAAGGTGATGAACGTCAACGCCCAGACGCTGACACCCCCAAGCGGCCTCAGTTCATGGCGGTAGACCCATGCGCTGGAGCAGGCTCCCGGCAGCAGCGCGAAATTCGAGGTGGCGTTGGCGATATTGGAGGGTAGACCGAGCGCGATAAGCGCCGGAAGGGTTACGAAGGTGCCGCCGCCCGCGAGCGCGTTCATCGCTCCGCCTACCATCCCGGCAAGCAGCGCGAAGAGGCTTCCTGTCAGCAGATCAACCAAGCGCCGCCTGCTTCTCCTCGGCCAGCCGGTCCAGCTCGGCGCGGCTCAGCTTCTGCGCCTGCGTCTTCAGCTGTCCGCACGCCGCCGCGATATCGCGCCCTCTGGGGGTCCGCACCGGGGCGGAAATGCCCGCCTCGAAGATGATGTCCGAGAACCGCTTCACCCGTTCCGGGCTTGAGCATTCGTAAATCGCGCCCGGCCAGGGGTTGAACGGGATCAGGTTCACCTTTGCGGGCAGCTTGTATTTCTTGATGAGCCGCACCAGCTCGCGCGCATCCTCGTCGCTGTCGTTCTTGTCCTTCAGCATCACATATTCGAAGGTGATGCGCCGGGCATTGTTCGCGCCGGGATAGGCGGCGCAGGCGGAGAGCAGCTCCTCGATGCCGTATTTGCGGTTGATCGGCACGATCTCGTCGCGAATATCCTTGCTGACAGCGTGGAGCGAGACCGCAAGGTTGACGCCGATCTCCTCGCCCGCGCGCGCCATCATCGGCACCACGCCGGAGGTGGAGAGGGTGATGCGCCGCTTGGAGAGGGCAAGGCCGTCGCCATCCATCACCACTTTCAGCGCGTCGCGCACATTCTCGAAATTATAGAGCGGCTCGCCCATGCCCATCATCACGATGTTGGTGAGCATCCGCCCATCGGGGCTGTATTGCGGCGCGTCGTCGTCCTCGTTCTCGTCGTCGCTCATTGAGGCCATCGATCCGCGCGGCCATTCGCCCAGCGCATCGCGCGCCAGCATCACCTGCCCGACGATCTCGCCCGGCGTCAGGTTGCGTACCAGCCGCATCGTGCCGGTGTGGCAGAAACGGCAGTTCAGGGTGCAGCCGACCTGGCTTGAGACGCACAGCGTGCCCCGGTCCGCGTCGGGGATGAACACCATCTCGTAATCCTGCCCGTCGTCGGAGCGGAGCAGCCATTTGCGTGTCCCGTCCGAGGAGACCTGCGCCTCCACCACTTGCGGGCGGCCGATGACG
Source organism: Sphingobium sp. (assembly GCA_022652485.1). Classification (GTDB taxonomy): domain Bacteria; phylum Pseudomonadota; class Alphaproteobacteria; order Sphingomonadales; family Sphingomonadaceae; genus Sphingobium. The sequence continues at coordinate 71,976 of JALCRK010000009.1, read as the reverse complement.
AACCTCTCGGCAAAGAACGGCCGCTGCGCCTTCGCAATGTCCGTCATTGCGTCGAAATCCGTCACGCCGCGATGATAGAGCCAGTGGAAGATCTGCTTGGCGCGCAACTTCGCCTGCTTGGCGTCCAGCCCCGCCGTTTCCAGCTCCGCGCGGATCTGCTCCCGCGACAGGCCGAGCAGGTCGACGCGCCCATCCTCGCGCGGGGTGATGGCGCGCGGCACGGGCACGGGGTCGATATGTCCGGGGATCTGCATGGAGGCGCGATATAGTGCGGCTTGGTCGAAAGAGCCAGCCCTCGGTGTGATTAGAGCTGAAACGCGAAAAACAGCGCCGTCGCGAGCGCCATCACTCCGGTCGCGGCCCAGCCGAGCGCGCTATCCCGGCGCCCCAGCGTCAGCCGCCCCATCGCGCGCGGGTTGCGCACGATCAGCATCATCACCGCCATCAGCGGCACGGCGAGCACCCCGTTCACCACCGCCGCCCAATAGAGCGCCTTCACCGGATCGATACCGATGACATTGAGCGAGGCTCCCGCGAGCGTCGTCACCGCGATGGTGCCGTAAAACAGTTTGGCGGAGAGGGGCTTCGCATCGAGGCTGCCCGCCTGTCCCGCCATTTCCGTTACCGCATAAGCGGCGCTCCCCGCGAGCACCGGCACCGCAAGCAGACCCGTCCCGATGATCCCCAGAGCGAACAGCGCGAACGCCATGTCCCCCGCGATCGGCCGCAGCGCCAGCGCCGCCTGGGCCGAGGTCTCGATATCGCGGATGCCGTGGGCGTGGAGTGTCGCCGCTGTCGCATAGACGATGGCGAGCGAGACGAGGGTGCTGAACGCCATGCCGGTCAGAGTGTCGATGCGGATGCGCTTCAGCTCCGGTCCGGCTTGCCTGGGCGTGATGCACAGCGGCTTCGCGTGGCGGCGATGCTGCTCCTCGATCTCCTGCCCAGCCTGCCAGAAGAAGAGATAGGGGCTGATCGTCGTGCCGAGGATCGCGACCAGCGCGGTCATGTAGGCGGCGCTCCACTCGACATCGGGCACCACCAGCGCGGTGAGCGCCTCGCCCCACGGCACCTGCGCAACCATCACCACCGCGATATAGGTGAACAGCGACAGCGTCGTCCATTTGAGGATCGAGGCGTAGCGCGGATAGCTGAGCCAGATTTCCAGCACCACACAGGCAATGCCGAACAGCAGCGTATAAAGGCCCGTATTGCCGCCAATCAGCAGTTGCAAAGCGGCGCCCATCGCCGAGAGATCCGCGCCCAGATTGATGATGTTGGCGACGAGCAACAGACCGACCATGCTGTGGAGAAGCGGGCGGGGATAATGGCGCCGCAGGTTGCGCGCGATGCCCGCACCCGTCACCCGCCCGATCTCCGCCGCGACCATCTGGATCGCGACCATCAGCGGAAAGCTCAGCACGAAGGTCCAGGAAAGGCTATAGCCGAACTGCGCGCCCACCTGGCTGTGCGTGCCGATGCCGGATGGGTCATCGTCCGCCGCACCGGTGACGAGGCCGGGGCCGAGCACGCTGAGCAGGTTGCGCTTGCGTTCCGGCGCGGCTGGAGGCGCGGTCTGGTCCTTCTCCATCAGGCGTTCGAGCAACCGAGGGCTGCTGCGTCCATCGCGGTGGCTGCGCCCTTCAGTTCATACAGGTCGGAAAAGGGCCGCCCGTTCGTGGCGCTGCTCTCGATGCTCATCGTCGTGGCGGAGCGCATGGCGGCGATGATGGCGGCATCCATCCGCGCGTCCTGCGCCCAGGCGTCCGCCTTGCCGGAAACGAGCGCGAATCGCCGCTCACCAATGCTGAGATAGGCTTTGGTGCCCGGCGGGAGCGGGCGGCTCAGGCGGATGTGGAGCTGCCCGCGCACATGGCTCCTCGGCCAGGTGCCGACAGAGGCGAAGGCCCGCCAGTCGGCCTTGCCCGCGCTGGTGCGGCTCGGCTCTGCAATGGCGTAGCAGCGTGGACCAGCGGTGTCGCGAAACGCACCCCATCCGCCGAACACGCCGAGCGAATCGCGCGCCTTTGCCGGGCTCGCCATCAGCCCCGCCACCACAAATCCCGTAACCACGCGCTTCATGGGTACATGCAAAGCCCAAGGCGGCGGCATTTGCAAGAAATAGTGCGCCCGCGTGCGCCGCGCCGCTTGCGATGCGCCGCATAGTCGGTAATGAAGGATGTCCGGTTTAAGGGGGCGGGGGTGTCCGCCCGGACGCAGAGAAGAAGAGCGGGAACAGGGAATGAAGGCAACCATCGAACGCGCAACGCTGCTCAAGAGCCTGAGCCACGTCCAGTCGGTGGTCGAGCGGCGCAACACTATCCCCATTCTTTCCAACGTCCTGATCGAGGCGGCGGCGAGCGGCACGATCCGCCTGATGGCGACAGACCTTGATCTTCAGGTGGTGGAGCAGGTGCAGGCCCAGGTCGAGACGCCGGGATCGACAACGATTTCCGCGCACACCTTGTTCGACATCGCCCGCAAGCTGCCCGAGGGTAGCCAGGTGTCGCTGGAAGCGGCCGAGGGCAAGATGCTCATTCAGGCGGGCCGGGCCAAGTTCAACCTGTCCACCCTGCCGCGCGATGATTTCCCGATCATCGCCGAGGGCGACCTGCCGACCCAGTTCGAGCTGCCGGCGGAGACGCTGAAGCAGATCATCGACAAGACTCGCTTTGCGATCTCCACCGAAGAGACGCGCTATTATCTGAACGGCATCTTCTTCCATGTCTCGGAAGATCCGCAGCCGGTGCTCAAAGCCGCCGCGACCGATGGCCACCGCCTCGCCCGCGTCACCGTGCCGCGCCCCGATGGCGCCGAGGGGATGCCGGACATCATCGTGCCGCGCAAATGCATCGGCGAGCTGCGCAAGCTGCTCGACGAAGTGGATGGCAGCGTCGAAATCTCGCTCTCGGCGAGCAAGATCCGCTTCGGTATCGGCAACGCGATTCTTACCTCGAAGCTGATCGACGGCACCTTCCCGGATTACAACCGCGTGATCCCCACCGCGAACGACAAGCTGCTCCGCATCGATCCGCGCAGCTTCGAGGAAGGCGTGGACCGCGTCGCGACCATCGCGACGGAAAAGACTCGCGCCGTCAAGATGGCGCTGGATAGGGACAAGATCACGCTTTCCGTTACCAGCCCCGAAAACGGCACGGCGGCGGAGGAAGTGCCGGGCGATTATAACGCCGACAGCTTCGAGATCGGCTTCAACGCGCGCTATCTGCTCGACATATTGCAGCAGGTCGAGGGGGATGTGGTGGAACTCCACCTCGCCGATCAGGCCGCACCCACGCTCATCCGCGAAAACGACCGCTCGCCCGCGCTCTATGTGCTGATGCCGATGCGGGTGTAGGGTTGAATCTACATCGTCATTCCCGCGAAAGCGGGAATCCAGTGAATGAGAATGCTGCCTATGCTGGATCCCCGCGTTCGCGGGGATGACAGAGCGAGGATTTACCGCTTCAGCCGTATCTCGAACAGCTTCGGCCAGTATTTCCCCGTAACGAACAGCCGGTCGCTCTTCGCGTCATAGGCAATACCATTCGGCACCGCGTCATAGTTCGTTAGCCGCAACTTCCGCGTCAGGCGGCTGATGTCGATCCAGTCGATCACCGCACCCGTCTTGGGGTCGATCCGCGCGATGCGGTCGGTCATCCAGATGTTGGCGAGGATCTCGCCCTTCACCATTTCCAGTTCGTTCAGCATCGGCACGGGCTTGCCCTGATAGGTCACGCGCAGCCGCCCCGTTTCCGCGAAGGTCACAGGGTCGAGAAAGCGTAGCTCCGCGCTGCCGTCGGACATGATGAGGCGCGCGCCGTCGTTCGTCAGCCCCCAGCCTTCGCCGGAGTAGCGGAAGGCGCCCGTCTGGCGGAAGGTCGAACGATCCCACAGGAAGCCGATCCCGTTGCGCCATGTGAGCGAGATCAGCCGATCGCCCCAATCCGTCACACCTTCCCCGAAATAGAGCGGGGAGAGCGGAACCGAGCGCCGGACCGCTCCATCCTCCAGCGCCACCTCGCGCAGCTCCGATTGCCCAAACTGACCCGTGCTTTCATAGAGCGACCCGTCAAGCCAGATCAGCCCCTCGGTGAACGCCTTCTCGTCGTGCGGATAAGCGCGCACGAGGCTCCAGCGCGTCTCGGCTCGCGCGGGGGAGGCGAGGGCGAGCAACAGCACTGACGCGACCCAAAGCCTCATGCAGGCGCATCCGCAATCGCCGCCGCCTGCCAGCCGGGGAGGGCGAGGGCGCCCATGTCCTCGACCCTGCGATGGTCTATCGCCAGCCCGAGGTCGGGGTAGGTCGTCATCTGCCGCGCCGGGTCCGAAGCCCCGAGCGGAACCACCACCAGCCGCCGGTTGACCTTGCTGCGATAATGCATCCGGGCGGTGTTCTCCTGGCCCACATAACAGCCTTTGGTGTAATCCACGCCACCAAGCTCCTCCGCATTCGCTTCGAGCCATAGGGTCTTGTCGCTGCCGATTTCAGACAAGCCTTCGGTGACGCCGAGCGACAGCCGATGCGCGCGGAAGGCGGCGGAGGCGTCGCCCCCGTCGGCAGGCGCGAGCCAGCGGTGTCCCAGCTCAGGCAGGCGCGGATCGTGCGGTTTGTCGCGCGCATCCGGCGCCCAATGCACGGCGAGGGTCTCGTCGCGCCCGATCTCCACCTTGCGGCGTAGGCGATAGAGGGTGAGGCGGCGGGTTAAAGCCTCCGCTTGGCTAGCCTCGCAGTCGACGTTTATATCGTCGCCATCAGCCCACAGGATAAAATCGAACAGCGCCTTGCCCTGCGGGGTCAGCAATCCCGCCCAGCGCGGCGTGCCATTTTCCAAGGTCAGCACATCCTGCGTAATCAGCCCTTGCAAAAACGGGCGCGCCTCCTCACCTGATATTCGTATAATCGCGCGGTCTTTGAGGGTAGTATCGGCCATGCCCTTTAGGTAGGACGGCGCGGCGCAATATCCAAGAGTAAGTCATCATGCCTGAGACATTCGACCTGATCCTCAAGAACGGCACCGTCCACACCCCCGGGGGGCCGGTGAGCACCGATGTAGGCGTGCGCGCAGGCAAGATCGTCGCGCTGGGCAGCGCGCCGGGCGATGCGGGCGAGGCGATCGACTGCACTGGCCTCGATGTTCTCCCCGGCGTGATCGACAGTCAGGTCCATTTTCGCGAGCCGGGGCTGGAGCATAAGGAGGATCTCGAGTCGGGCAGCCGCGCCGCCGTGATGGGTGGGGTGACGGCTGTGTTCGAGATGCCGAATACCAACCCCAATACCGACACTGCCGATCGGGTGCATGACAAGCTCGCCCGCGCGCATCACCGTATGTGGTGCGACCATGCCTTCTATGTCGGCGCGACGGCGGACAATGCGGAGGATCTGCGCGAGCTTGAGCGCATTCCCGGCACGGCGGGGGTCAAGATCTTCATGGGCGCCTCGACGGGTAGCCTGCTGGTCGATGATGACGCCGCGCTCGCCCGCGTGCTCGCCTCCGGCACCCGCCGTGTCGCCATCCACGCCGAAGACGAGGCGCGGATGAATGCGCGCAAGGACCATCGTGTCGAGGGTGATCCCGCCTCGCACCCCGTCTGGCGCGACGACGAGAGCGCGATGCTGGCGACGCAGCGGATCATCGCGCTCGCCCGCGCCGCGAAGCGCCGCATCCATATCCTTCACGTCACCACGCCCGCCGAGCTGGAATATATCGCCCAGCATAAGGACATCGCCAGCTGCGAGGTAACGCCGCAGCATCTGACGCTTGCTGGGGAGGACGCCTATCCGCGCCTCGGCACCTATGCCCAGATGAACCCGCCGATCCGCAGCGCCGCGCACCGCGATGGCCTGTGGCACTGGCTCAATCAGGGCGTGCCGGATGTGATCGGCTCCGATCACGCGCCGCATACGATGGAAGAAAAGGCGAAGACCTACCCGGCGTCCCCCAGCGGTATGCCCGGCGTGCAGACGCTGGTGCCGTTGTTCCTCGATCATGTGGCGCAGGGCCGACTCAGCCTCCAGCGCTTCATCGATCTGACCAGCGCCGGGCCGCAGCGCATCTTCGGCCTCGTCGGCAAAGGGCGCATCGCGCCCGGCTATGACGCCGATTTCACCGTGGTGGACCTCAAGAAGCGCTGGACGGTGGGGCCGGAATGGCTTGCCTCGCGCTGCGGCTGGTCGCCGTTCGAGGGAGATACGCTCACGGGCAAGGCGGTGGGCACGATCATTCGCGGCCAGCGGGTGATGTGGGAAGACAGTCTCGCTAACGACGCGATCGGCGAGCCCGTCCGTTTCGAGGCGACCGAGTTCCGCGCTTGAACCCTGCGCCATTTGTGGCATAGCAGCCGCAAAGCATAAGCAGGGGGTACGGATGAAATTGGGAGGCATCAAGGCGGCGCTGGCCGCCGCGTTCGTTGCGCCGGTTGCGGCGCACGCGCAGGAAGCAGCGGCGACGGTCAACACGGGCGATACCGGCTGGATTCTTACCGCGTCGGCGTTCGTGCTGCTCATGACCTTGCCGGGGCTGGGCCTGTTCTATGGCGGGCTGGTGCGCGCGCGCAACGTGCTCTCGGTGCTGATGCACTGCTTCGCCATCGCCTGCGGCGTGTCGCTGCTCTGGGCCATCGCGGGATATAGCCTGGTGTTCGATGGCACCGCGCCGTGGCTCGGCGGAACGAACAATCTGTTCCTCGCCAATCTTGCGGATGTGCGCTCCGGCCTCACCTTGCCCGAAAACGCCTTCGCCCTGTTCCAGATGACCTTCGCGGCGATCACGCCCGCGCTCATCGTCGGCGCGTTCGTCGAGCGCGTGCGGTTCGGCTGGGTGATGGGCTTCTCGCTGCTCTGGACGCTGCTGGTCTATTTCCCGGTCGCGCACTGGATGTGGGGTGGCGGCTGGCTCGCGGCGCAATGGGGCGCGCTCGATTTCGCGGGCGGCGTCGTGGTGCACACCACGGCGGGGATCGCCGCGCTGGTCGTCGTGCTGTTGCTGGGGCCGCGCAAGGGTTTCAACAAGACCCTGATGCTGCCGCACAGTCCCGCGCTCACCATGACCGGCGCGGGCCTGCTCTGGGTCGGCTGGTACGGTTTCAACGGCGGCTCGGCGCTCGCGGCGAACGGCGCGGCGGCGGGAGCGATCCTCAACACCCATTTCGCGGCCTGCGCGGCGGCGCTGGTGTGGATCGTCATCGAGCATTGGCGCATCGGCAAGCCCACTTCGGTCGGTATCGTCACCGGCGCGATCGCGGGGCTGGCGACCGTCACTCCGGCGGCGGGCTATATCGGCCCGATGGGTGCGATGCTGCTGGGCGTGGCGGGCGGTGCGATCTGCTTCTTCGCGGTGCAGATCGTGAAGCAGAAGATCGCCATCGACGACTCATTGGATGTGTTCGCGGTGCATGGCGTCGGCGGGATGCTCGGCTCGCTGCTGATGCCCGTGACGATGCTGCCCGCGCTGGGCGGCGGCGGGTTCAGCGCCAGCGCCACCTTTCAGACGCAGCTCGTCGCGCAGGCGCTCGCGGTCGGCGTCACGATCCTGTGGACCGGCGCGGGCACATGGGTCGCCGCGCGGGTGATGGCGCTGTTCGTGCCGATGCGGGTGTCGGTCGAGGCCGAGCACGATGGCCTCGACCTTACGAGCCACGGCGAACGCGGCTGGGAGATGGATTAGGGGTCGCGGGACGGGCGGGCGCGATCAGAGCGCCCGTTCGTACACCGTATAAACCTTGTTCACCTCGCTGTTGATTGCCTCCGCGATGGCGTTCATGCCCTGATTGTCATCGAGCACCCAGCCGATCTCGCCGCGCGTGGCGCCATAGTCCGCCACCGCAGCGCGGCGGATATACTCGATCATCATGAAGGCGAGCTGGCTCGCCATGCGGCTGGCCTGAAGCCGTTTCACCACGCCCATCAGTGGCACGCGCATGGTGCGGACCTTCGGCTTCCTCAGCCACCACAGCAGCTTCGCCCAGCCGAACGGAAACAGCGAGCCATTGAGCGGCGTCAGCGCCTCGTTGAGATCCGGCAGGGTCATCATGAAGGCGACCGGCTCGCCATCCAGCTCCGCCACGCGGATCAGATCCTCGAACACGATGGGCTTCAGCTTCTTGCCCGTAAACGCGACCTCGGCGTCGGTGATCGGCACGAAACCCCAGTTGTCGCCCCATGCGTCGTTCAGGATGTGGAGGATGATCGCCGCTTCCTTGTCGAACTGGCTCTTGTCCACCTTGCGGATGCGGATACGCTCGTTTTTCTCGCCCGACTGGATGATGCGCTGAATGAGCGGAGGAAATTCATGCGTGATGTCCAGCTCATAGGTGCGCAGCGTTTTCGCGGAGGCATAGCCTGCGGCCTCGATCCACGGCTGATATTGGGGCAGGTGGTGGCCCATCATCACCGTTGGCGGATGGTCATGCCCCTGCGTCAGCAGGCCCGGCTCCTCCCAGATCGAGAGGGAGATCGGGCCGAGCGCGCGGGTCATCCCCTTGTCGCGCAGCCAGCCCTCCGCCGCCGCGATCAGCGCCGCAGCGCTTGCTCCATCCAGTGCATCGAACATGCCCCAGAAGCCGGTGCCCGGCCCCATGCCCTGCTCCGGCGGCATGGTGAGCGCGAGCCTGTCGATATGCGCGGAAATGCGCCCGGTGATCTTTCCATCGCGCCTCGCCAGAAAATATTGCGCCTCGGCGTGCCCGAAAAACGGGTTCTTGCCGGGGGTCAGCATTCCCATCACCTCGTCCTTCAGCGGCGGCACCCAGGCGGGATCTTGCCTGTACGCTTCCCACGCGAAATCGACGAACGCTTTCAAGTCGGCCTTGCCGGAGACGGGAGAGATCACTAGGTCGGATGCAGCCACTGCGTTTGCCTTATGTTTGATCGGTGACAGGGAAAGATGCGCCGGTCTTGTTAGGGCGGACGTGCGGCGCGGACAATGATTATGTCACTTTGCTGCCATGATCCGCGCATATTTGGACTGTAGGAATGGCGTCATGACGGCACAGACAAAGATCGAAGCGGCGCGCAAATCCGCCATCCCAGACGATACGGCCATGCTGCGCGCGGCGGTGGATCTGACCAAGGATCTCTCCACCGCGCGGGCGGCGATCTATTGGCCTGACTGCTTTGTCTCCGCGCTGGTCGGCTATGGGGCGCTCGCGGGCGCGATCCTGAGCCACGATCCGCTGAGTATGGCGGGACTGGGCGTGCTTGCCGCGCTGGCGCTCTATCGCGCGCTGCTGTTCATCCATGAACTGACGCATATTCACCGCAACGCGCTGCCCGGTTTCCGGTTCGCGTGGAACCTGTTCGTCGGCATTCCGATGCTGACCCCCAGCTTCATGTACGAGGGCGTCCATACGCTGCACCACGCTCGCACCCGCTATGGCACGGCGGAGGATCCGGAATATCTGCCGCTTGCCCTGATGAAGCCGTGGTCGCTGCCCGTGTTTGTGATCGTGGCGGCGCTGGCGCCGGTGGCGCTGTTGTTCCGCAGCGCCGTGCTGGTGCCGCTGGGTGCGCTTGTCCCGCCGCTGCGCCGCCATGTGTGGGAGCGCTTTTCGGCGCTCTCGATCAACCCTGCCTTCCGCCGCCGCCCGCCCGAAGGCGCTTTTGCCCGCATGGTCTTCTGGCAGGAACTGGGCGCGAGCCTGTGGGCGATCGCGATGCTTGGCCTGACGCAATTCATCGGCTGGCGGCCGCTGGTTATAGCGCTCGCGGTGTTTTCCGTGACGGCCGTGCTCAACCAGCTCCGCACCCTCGTCGCGCACCTGTGGGAGAATGACGGCGCGGCCATGACGGTGACGGCGCAATATCTCGACTCGGTGAACGTGCCGCCGCCGGGCTGGATCGCGCCGCTCTGGGCGCCGGTGGGACTTCGCTATCATGCGCTGCATCACCTGCTGCCGAGCCTGCCCTATCATGCGCTGGACGAGGCGCACCGCCGGATCGTGGCGCACCTCGGCGCGGGCTCGACCTATGATGGCGCGAATTACGGCGGCATGATACCGCTCCTCGGCAAGATCGCGCGCAGTACGATGGTGAGGCGGTAGCTTCCCAATCGTCATCCCGGGCTTGACCCGGGATCCCGCTTTTCGCTTCTCTTGTTAATGAATTTAGCGGGATCCCGGATCAAGTCCGGGGTGACGGTCAGGAAAAGACGCCCATCACTCCTCCGTCCGTATCAACACCGCTTCGCCCAGCATCAGGAACAGCAGGAACGGCGCCCAGGCCGCGAGCATCGGCGGGTAGGCGCCGAGATTGCCCATCGCCAGCGCGAAATTGTCGGCGACGAAATAGGTGAAGCCCAGCGTCATGCCGATCACCGCGCGGATGAACAACTGGCCCGAGCGCGCGAGGCCAAAGGCCGCCACCGATCCGAGCAGCGGCATCAGCAGCGCCGACAAGGGCCGGGCGATCTTGTGCCACAGGTCCGCCTCCAGCGAGGCCGTGGGCCGCCCCGCATCGCGCAGATCCTGTATCGCTTGCCGCAGCGCTAAGAAATCCAGCCCGTCTGCGTCCACCTTGGCGAGCGTGAACTGATCGGGACGAATGCCCTTGCCGTTAAGGATCGTGCCAAGCGCCCGGCTGGTGCCGCTGTTCACGTCGAACAGCTTTGCATCCTCCAGCACCCAGGCCTTGGCGGCGGGATCATAATGCCCCTTCGGCGCGCGCACGATGTCGATCAGGTGATTGTCGAGCCGGTGGAATATCTCCACCTGCCGCAGCACCACGCCATTGCCGCGCCCGCCGACGATTCCGGCGGTGACGAGGTTGTTGCCCTCGCGCACCCACACATTGGTCTTGAGGCCGGTGTCGCGGGGGATCTCGCCGTATCCCACCGCCTTCCAGGCCGACAGCGCGGCGCTGGCGTGGGTGACGATGCGCTCGTTGAAGGCGAAGCTCAGCAGCGCGATGCCCATCGCCGCCGCGATCATCGGCGCGAGAATCTGGTGCGCGGAGAGGCCCGCCGCCTTCATCGAGACGATCTCGCTATGCTGGTTCATCGTCGCGAGCGTGATGAGGGTGCCGAGGAGGACCGAAAAGGGCAGGAATGTGGCGACGATCTGCGGCAGGCGTAACGATACATAATGCCACAGCTGCGCCTCGCCATTGCCCGGCACGGCAAGGATGTCGCCGCTCTCGCCCAGCAGATCGAGCGTCATCAGCACGATGACGAGCATCGCCAGCACCGCGAAGCAGCGGATGAGAAACGTCCGCGCCATATAGATGGCGAGGCGGCGCGAGGGAAAGAACTGGAGCTGCATGGGTCTGTCCTCTCCGGCCTACAGGGCGTGCCGCAATTTTCTGCGACCCAGCCGCAGCCACTTGCCCATCCATTTGGATATCTTGGCGAACACCGCTTCGAGTGCGCCGATCGGCTGGCCGCCCGGCCGGTGCGCGGCGACATGATACATCCAGAGGATCAACGCCGAGAACAGCACGAAAGGCACCCATAGCGCCAGAAACGGGCTGACCCGGCCGCTGGAGCCCAGCGCCTCGGCATATTGGTTGATCTTGTGATAGGTGACGATGAACACGATCGAGAGGAACACGCCTAGCGCCGAAGTGGATCGCTTGGGCGGGATCGCGAAGGCCAGCGCGGCGAGTGGCAGCAGGAACATCATCGCCACCTCGGCCAGCCGGAAATTCATGTTCGCCAGCACCTCGCTGCGGGTCTTGGGCTGGGTAGTGTCGGCGACGCCCACCCGCACCAGCTCCGGCAGGGTCAGCTCGCGGTCGGCATTGCCGCGGCTGCGGAAATTCTCGATCTTGGGCAGCGCGATCGGCAGGTCGTGGCCCGAAAAGCTCAGGATTCGCGGGCTGGCGAGCTTCGCCGAGCGCTGCACGAGCACGCCATCGGTCAGGCGCAGGATGATCGTGTCCGGGTCGTCGGTGGCCATGAAGGTGCCGCGCGCGGCGGTAACGGCGAGCGACTGGCCCGGCTTCTGCTCGATCCGGACGAATATGCCGCGCAGGTCGCGCCCGGTGTCGTGGCTTTCCTCGATGCGCAGCGTCATGCCCTTGCCGAGGTTGGCGAACTCGCCGATCTTGATCGATGCCCCGAGCGCGCCGGAACGCAGCTCGTAGGACAGGCCTTCATAGGCATAGCGCGAATAGGGCTGGATGAAGCCGACGATGGCGAGGTTCACCAGCGCCAGCGCCGCGGCATACATATATGGCACACGCATCAGACGGGCGGGAGACATGCCGACGCCGCGCAGCACGTCCAGCTCGGATGACAGCGCGAGCCGCCGCAGCGCGAGCAGAATGCCGAGCATCAGGCCGATGGGGATGCCGAGCGAGAGATATTCGGGCAGCATATTGGCCAGCATCCGCCACACCACGCTCACCGGGCCGCCTTGCGCCGCCACGAAATCGAACAGGCGCAGCATCTTGTCCAGCACGAGCAGCATCGCCGCGATGACCAGCGTACTCGTCAGCGGCACCGCGATCAGGCGCGCGATGTAGCGATCGGTGGAATTGAACATTTTCAACTTATCGTCGTCCCGTCACCATTTTTTGGCCGCAAATGCCTTCCATATCAACATCAGGGCGAACAGGGCCAGCTCGCGCGGGACGTTCTATCCTGAGCGGGCTATAGCTTCGAGGAGAAACTTGGTCATGTCGAAAATTTCGGGTGTGTTTCGCAAGGCGGCGCTCTGTGCCGTTGCTGCGGCGCTCGTGATTGGCGGCTCCGTCGCGTCCCCCGTTCTTGCTTATGCCCAGCGTCAGGTGATCGATAACGACATGGCGCGCTGCGCCGCCGATGCCGGTCCTTCGATCATTGTCGAGGTTTCCGGGTTCGAGGCGTCGACGGGCATCATCCGGCTTCAGTCCTATCCCGCCACCCGCACTGCCTGGCTGGAGAAGGGCGCCTGGATCAACCGGATCGAGGCGCCGGCGCGTCCGGTAAACGGCAAGATGCGCTTCTGTATGCCGCTGCCCGCCTCGGGCCGCTATGGCGTCGCCGTGCGTCATGATGTCAACGGCAACGGCAAGACCGATCTGAGTCGCGACGGCGGTGGATTCTCGAATAATCCCAAGGTCAGCATTTTCAACCTCGGCAAGCCCTCGGTGGACAAGGCCGCGGTCGCGGTCGGCAATACGCCGGTCATCATCGCCATTTCGCTCCAGTATATGTAGGATCATGGTTCTCGTCGCGCTCCTCTCGAACCCGAAGTCGACCGGCAACCGCCAGTTGCTTCCGCGCGTTCGCAGCTATTGCGCGGGCAATCAGGACATTTTCCACTATGAGGTGGAGTGCGTCGAGCAGATCGGCCGCGCGATGCAGATGATCGCGCATGTGAAGCCGGCGGTCCTCGTCATCAACGGCGGCGACGGCACCGTGCAGACCGCCCTGACCGAGCTGTATCAGGGGCATTATTTCGAGGGCGCCAGCCCGCCGCCGGTCGCGGTGCTGCCCAATGGCAAGACCAACCTCATCGCGCTTGATCTCGGCATCAGGGGCGATCCGATCAAGGCGCTCGAGCAGATTGTCGCGATCGCGCGGGAGGGGGTACAGGGGCATGTCGTGGCGCGCGAGCTGATCGCGCTGTCCGATGGCGGGCCGACGAGCCGCCCGGTGCTCGGCATGTTCCTCGGTGGGGCAGGCTTGGCCGATTCCATCCTCTATTGCCGCAACCGCATCTATCCGCTCGGTCTTTCCAACGGCATCTCGCATTTTCTCACCGCGCTTGCGGTGCTGGCCGGTGTCTTCTTCGGCATCAAGGGGAAATATATGCCGCCCGCCGCGCGGCCCGTTTCCATCTCCTTCATCCGCAAGGGCCAGATGGTCGGGCGCTATGCGGTGCTGATCGTCACCACGCTCGAGAAGCTGCTGCTGGGTGCGCGCCCCGCCGGGGGTGCCGATGTCGGCGGCAGGCTGAAGCTGCTCGCGGTCGATCATAGCGCCGGGGCGATGCTGCGCATGGTTTTCGCAAGCGCGCTCGGGCGTTTCGGGCGGCAGAAGATGGATGGCATCCACCTCGAACATGGCGACGAAATCCGCATCGAGGGCGAGAACAGCAGCGTCATTCTGGACGGCGAGATCTTCCACGCCGATGAGGGGCGGCCGATCGTACTGACATCGACCCCGCCGGTGCCGTTCCTGCGTCTCGCGGCGTGAGCGGTTCCGCCGTCGCGGCGCTGGTCGGCGCCGAGCTTGCCCAGCCTGTCGATCCACGCGTTGCGGAGATGGCGGCGGCCATCGCCGCGCTCCATCCCGCCGCCGCGCGCGCCGTGCTGTTCTACGGCTCCTGCCTGCGCGAGAGCCAGCTGGATGGGCTGATGCTCGATTTCTACCTCATCGTGTCAGACTATCGCGCCGCCTATGGCAAGAGCTGGCTGGCTTCCGCCAACCGCCTGATCCCGCCTAATGTTTTTCCATTTGCTTTGAATGGCCTGAGTGCCAAATATGCGGTGCTGTCTCAAGATGATTTCGCCCGGCTGTGCAGCGATAAGGCGGACAATGTCTCTGTCTGGGCACGCTTCGCGCAGCCTTCGCGGCTGGCATGGGTGGCGGATGAAGCTGCAAGGCGGAATGTCGTCGCATCTGTCGCCGAGGCTGGGTCGACCCTGCTCGCGCTCGCCTTGCCGGGTGTGTCGCCTGCGGAGCGGGCAGGCGCGCGCGGCGTGTTCGAGGCGGGCTTTGCCATGACCTACACCTGCGAGTTGCGCGCCGAACGCAAAGGGCGCTCCGGCTCCATCGTCGAGAGCGCGCCGGATTATTATGCGGCCCTGTTTGATGCCGCGATAGCGGACGGACGGATCGGTTCTGCTGCCGCCGTCAGCCGTGCGGAGGCGAACGCCGCGACCCTTCGCTGGCAGCAGCTGCGACGGCGCGGCAAGACCTTGAGCGTCCTGCGTCTCATCAAGGCGAGCTTCACCTTCGCGGGCGGGATCGAGTATCTCGCGTGGAAGATCAATCGCCATGCCGGAACCCGCATCGTCCTGCGACCGTGGCAGCGGCGGCACCCGCTGGTCGCGGCTATCCTGCTGGTGCCACGTCTGATTGCAAGCCGGGCAATCGGCTGACGGCCGCCTGCGCTATCGTTTTTTCCAGCGCGGCGAGGGTGTAGGGCTTGCGCAGCAGGAAATGCCCCTCGAACATGCGGCTGTCCTGCACATCGCCCGCATAGCCGGTCACGAACATCACCGGGATGGAGCGATAATGCGGCGGCAACGCCGCGATCATCTCCGGCCCCGTCATGTCCGGCATCAGCACGTCGCTCAGAATAATGTCGATGCCCGGATTCTCGTCCAGCATCGCGACCGCCCGCGAGGGATGATCGCAGCAGATCGCCATGTGGCCCAGCTCCACGATGGCGGAACGCGTCTGCGCCAGCACGCGCGGATCATCCTCCACCACCAATATCCTGAGTGGGGTCTGGCCGGAGCCGGAAAGGGCCGGGCTGGCGCTATCCGTCGCAGCCGGGGAGGGGGCCGCTCCTTCCGGCTTTCCGGCCTGAATATGGCGCGGCAGATAGAGCTGAACCTCGGTGCCCTCGCCGGGGGTGGAAAGAATCTCGATCTCGCCGCCGCATTGCCGCACGACGCCGAACACCTGGCTGAGGCCCAGCCCGGTGCCCTTGCCATGCGCCTTGGTGGTGAAGAACGGCTCGAACACCCGCGCGCGCACCTCGTCCGTCATGCCGCAGCCGGTATCGATCACGGAGAGGCAGATATATTCGCCCGGCGTACACTCGCCGATCTCGTTGCCGCGCAGGCGGGTCTGGCGCGTACGGAACAGCAGCGTGCCCTTGCCGTCCATCGCGTCGCGCGCGTTGACCGCGAGGTTGAGCAGCGCGTTCTCGAGCTGATGCCGGTCGACGAACACCGGCCAGTCGCCGCAATCGAGATCCAGCTCCACCTTGATCTGGTCGCCGATCGCACGATCGACGAGATCGACCATGCCGGTGACGACCCCGTCCGGCGATTGCGCCTCGGGCATATGCGGCTCGGCGCGCGCGAAAGCGAGCAGGCGGCGGGTGAGGGCGGCGGCCCGCTCGGCCCCCTCCAGCGCATTGTCCAGATGGCGCACCGCCTCCGGTTCGTCGGCTACGCGCCGTCGCGCAAGCTCCAATCCACCCACAACAACGGCCAGCATATTATTGAAATCATGGGCAATGCCGCCCGTAAGCTGGCCCACGGCTTCCATCTTCTGCATCTGGCGCAGGCTTTCCTCCGCCTTGGCCCGATCCTCGGATTCGCGTTGCAGCTTGGCATAGGCGTGGCGCAGTTCCTCTGTGCGCGCGGCGACGGCGGCCTCCAGCGCCAGTGCCCGCTGATATTCCTCGTCGATCAGCCTCTGCTCCTGCCGCCGCTCCTTCATCGTCGCCCGCGCGACCCATAGCATCAGCAGCAGCGCGACCATCAGCACCAGCCCGACGAGGCGATATGTTGTCGTCACCTGCTGCACGCTGTCTCCCGCGCGCACCACATCGACATTGCGCTCATCGAGCCGGGTGTTCTCTTCCTCGATCACCTGATCGAGCAGCGCGTTCATGCGCCTGAGGCTCTGCGCCTTGCTCGCGAGGTAGAATTTACCGAGCGAGGTTTCCTTCTGGTCATAGGTCGTGCGCAGCGCGATGTCGCTAAGCGCGGCCCCGCGTTCCTGAAAGGCGACATCGAGCTGATCGACCAGCGCGGCCTCGACGCGATCGTTGAGCGTCACCCGCCGCAGCGTCGCCAGCTCGGTGGCCGCATGGTCCCACTCGTCCTGATATTGGCGGCCAATATCCTTGTCCATGCTGATGACGTAGCGGGCGAGCGAGGACTCCGCCTTCGCGACGGAGGCGTCGAGCTGATGCGCCAGCGACACGATCTCGTAGCTGCGCTGCTGCTGGATCAGCGCCTGTTCCTGCTCCCGCGCGGCGGTTCCCGCGAAATAGAGCAGGGCGCCGATAGTCATGGCGAGGGAAACGCCGATGAGTATCGGCAAGAGGCGATCGACGCGCTCTTTCCAGGGCGTACTCTCCTCTGCAATCCCGCCAGAATAGTCGTTCATGTGCCGAGGCTATACCATCTGCCCACGCAAGGGAAGCCGCAGATTTCCCGGTTTTACGCGCTAAGAGTGTGTTCCTGGCCGATAATCCCGGTGGCCTTGCCGGCGCGGGTGAACATGCCGATGATCGTCTGCACCTGTTCCGCGCTATGCTCGGCACAGAGCGAGCAGCGCAGCAGTGTCATCCCGGCGGGCGTTGCGGGCGGGCGCGCGAGGTTCACATACAGCCCCTCGTGCAGCAGCGCCTCCCACATCGCCGCGCCGCGCTCCAGATCCGGCATGATGACGGAGATGATGGCGCTCTGCGGTTCTGTGGTGCCGAGCTGGAAGCCCGCGTCGCGCAGGCCCTTGTGCAGCGTCTTGCTGTTCTCCCACAGATGTGCGCGCTTGTTGCTGGCGTGCATCAGCTTGCGGATCGAGGTGGTGGCGGTGGCGACCACACTCGGCGGGAGCGAGGCGGTGAAGACATAGGGGCGGCACACCAGCCGCATGATCTCGAACTTGGGATGGTTGGAGACGCAGAAGCCGCCCACCGTGCCGACCGATTTCGAGAAGGTGCCGATCACGAAATCGACCTCGTCCAGCACGCCCTGTTCTTCGGCCACGCCGCGCCCGTTGGGGCCGATGAAGCCCATAGAGTGCGCCTCGTCCACCAGAACCATCGCGCCATGCGCCTTGGCGACCGCGATCATCTCTTTCAGCGGCGCGATGTCGCCCAGCATCGAATAGACGCCTTCCAGCACCACCAGCTTGCCCGCGCCCTCGGGAATGCGCTTCAGGCGCTTTTCCATCGCGTCGATGTCGTTGTGCTTGAACGGCACGACTTCGGCATCGCCCATCTTGCAGCCGTCCCAGATGCTGGCGTGGCTGTCGATATCGAGCACGATATAGTCGCCCTTGCCCGCGATCGTGCTGATGATGCCGAGATTGGCCTGATAGCCGGTGGAAAAGACCATCGCATGGTCCATCCCGTAGAAGTCCTTCAATGCCTCCTCGACCGCCTTGTGCCCGGCATAGGTGCCATTGAGGACGCGGCTGCCGGTGGTGCCGGAGCCGAACTGGTCGAGCGCGTCCTTCCCCGCCTGGATCACGTCCGGGTCGAACGTCATGCCCATATAGTTGTACGTGCCGAGCAGGATCGTTTCGCGCCCGTTGCACAGCGCGACGGTGGGCGAGATCACCTTCTCCATCACGAGGCCGAACGGGTCGGTGACTCCGCTGGAGAGCAGGTTGGCGCGCATCTCGATCAGCGGATCGAATTTGGAAAACAGGTCGGTCATGCGTGCGCCCCTCAGCCGATCAACTTCGCCACGGCGTCGATCAACTGGCCGATCGTTTCGATCTCGGCCTGCATGTTCATGCTGATGATGATGTCGAATTCATCCTCGATCGCGGCGACGAAATCCATCACGGTCAGGCTGTCCCACTCCAGATCGCCCGCGAAGGTGGTGGCGTCGGAAAGCTCCACCCCTTTTTTGTTGAACGGAGCAATCTGCTCAAGAACGCGATCCTGAATGTCGTTGCGGTCAGTCATCGAACTGTCTTTTTCCCGTGGAAGTGTATGTGACGGGGTCATGCCCGCGCTTGACGTTCTTTGGCAAGCGAATATGGCGGGAAGTGGGCTTGATCGGAACAAAAACTGATAATGGCATGATTGATGATCAGCCAATAATAGGGCGTAACATAATGAATAATCTGAATAAGCCTTCGGAGTTCATCCCCAACGCGATCTATGTATTGCGGACGACGATGCAAGGCAATCTGACTCTCAGTCAGATGGCGGATCAGAAGGCCAATATGATAATCGGCGCCTCATTTGTGATTTTTACCCTCTCCGTAGGGCAGATCCATGCTGGCACGATGCTGCTCCCTATTGCCGTTCTGGCGACGGGAGCGTTTCTGGCTGCGATTTGCGCGATCATATGTGTGCTGCCGAGAGTGAGCAAAGCGAAAGGCGCTCTCGGCCCCGGCGACAATCTGCTGTTTTTTGGTGTCTATTCTCAGCTGAGCGAAGAAAACTTCTCGGACGAGGTACTCGGTCGGCTCCAATGCGATGAAGACGCCTACCGCATGATGCTGCGGGATATTTATCAGAACGGACAGGTTCTGGCGCGCAAGAAATATCGCTTTCTTGGCTATGCATACCGGGCATTTCTGACCGGATTGGTGGGCAGCTTCGTGCTCCTGGTGTTGGAGCTGATAACCGGCCTGCGTCTTTAATTTACGAGTGAGGCGGCGACCTCCGCCAGCCCTTCATCGGCGGATATGCGGGGTTGCCAGAAGTTTGCCGGTGGCCGCTTCGCCGGGTCGATCACCCAATCGGGGTGGCACATATAGCGCACGCGGTCCTTCGTGAGCTTGGCGCGCGGCCCGCGCACCAGCCGGTCTCCCCGCGCGAACAGCATCAGCAGGCCTTGGGGCAGGGGGAGGGGGATCACGCGGCGGTTCAATGCCCGCCCGAAGGCGGCGGCCAGCTCGATATGCGAGAGGCCATTTGGGGCGCCGTCGTCCACCTCCCATGTCTGGCCGGCATAGGCAGCGCCCGCCTCGCCGCACAGGCTGACGAGCACCCGCGCCAGATCCCGCACATGGATGAGCGAGGCGCGGCCCGTGGGCGGCACCGGCATCAGGCCATGTCGCGCGACCTTCATCACCTCGATGAACTCCGTATCCCTGGGGCCATAGACGGCGGGAGGCCGCAATATCGTCCAGTCGAGGCCAGAGGCGCGCACCTTCTCCTCGGCGAGATGCTTGGACCAGCAATAATCGGACAGTTGCGGATTGCGCGCCGCAAAGGAGGAGACATGGACGAGGCGTTTCACGCCCGCCTGCCCCATCGCGGCGATGACGTGGG
This sequence comes from Sphingobium sp., assembly GCA_022652485.1. GTDB lineage: Bacteria > Pseudomonadota > Alphaproteobacteria > Sphingomonadales > Sphingomonadaceae > Sphingobium. Next base: position 52,131 of record JALCRK010000009.1, on the reverse strand, counting down.
CGGTGCCTTGGCCGTTCCCTGCCTCGAACCCGGCGCGATCAGGCGCGTTCACCACCCCCGCGATATGCAGCACCACGTCCGCGCCGCGCACCAGATCATCCAGCGCCGCAGGGTCATCCAGCGCGCCCGCGACCCATGTCACGCCCGCGCGTTCCGGCTGTGCGCGCCGCGCCAGCGCCCGCACGGCGAAGCCCGCGTCCAGCAACTGATCCAGCGTCTCGCCGCCGACAAACCCCGTCGCGCCGGTGACGGCCACAACACGCATTACAGCATCACCAGATGATCGCGGTGGACGAGGGCGGGGCGCACCGCATCGCCGAGCAGCGCGGCGATCTCTTGCCGGCGCTTGCCCGCGATCCGTGTGGCGTCGTCCGCATCATATTCCGCGAGGCCGCGCGCCAGCAACGCGCCATCCGTATCGCAGATTTCCACCATGTCCCCGCGCGTGAACCTGCCTTCGACCGCGGTTACGCCCGCGGGCAGCAGGCTGTTGCCTTTGAGGAGCGCCGCATGTGCTCCGGCATCAATCCTGATGCGTCCCTTCACGACGAGCCTGCCCGCGAGCCAGATTTTTCGCGCGCGCTTGGCCGTATAGGCCCGGAAGATCGTGCCGTTCGCGCCATTTTCCCACGCCGAGAGCGGGCGATCGGGCTCGCCGGAGATGATCGCGAGATGCGCGCCCGCCGAGCAGGCGATCCGCGCCGCCTCGATCTTGCTCGCCATGCCGCCCGATCCCATGCCGCTGCCCGATGCGCCGTCCGCCATCGCGAGGATATCGGCGTCGATGCGCTTCACCTCGCGCACCAGCCGGGCGTCGGGGTTGCTGTGCGGATTGGCGGTGTAGAGCCCGTCGACGTCCGAGAGCAGCACCACCGCGTCCGCCCGCGCCGCCTGGCCGATGCGCGCGGCGAGCCGGTCATTGTCGCCGAAGCGGATCTCGGTCGTCGCCACGCTGTCATTCTCGTTGATCACGGGAATCACGCCCAGCGACAACAGCCGTTCCAGCGTGGCGGCGGCGTTGAGATAGCGGCGGCGGTTTTCGAGGTCGTCGAGCGTCAAAAGCATCTGCGCGGCGGTGAGGCCCTGCTCGCCCAACAGCTGCGCCCAGTGGCCGGATAGCGCGATCTGCCCCACGGCGGCGGCTGCCTGCGCGTCGTCGAGGCTACCGCGCCCGCCTTTGGGCAGCTGCAACCGCCGTGCACCCAGCGCGATCGCGCCCGAGGACACGACGATGATCTGCTGGCCCGCCGCAACCCGCTCCGCAATATCCGCCACCACGCCAGCAAGCCACTCCGAGCGGATCGCGCCCGCCTTGTCCACCAGCAGCGCCGACCCGATCTTGACGACGAGGCGCTTGATCGTGGCGGGCGGAAATCCCGTCAGAGCGGCGACCACGGCTTATCCTCCGTTTCCGGTTCGTCCCCGTCCTCATCCTCGTCGAATGCGTCGAACGCCTGCCGCGCCGCGCCGGTGTCTCCGATCAGCGGCAGCAGCGCGTCGAGCAGCGCGGGCACGCCCTCGCCGGTCGCGCCGGAGATGGTGAAGATCTCCTCGATCCCCGTCGCCGCGCGCAGCTGGTCCGCGATGTCTTCCATCAGTTCCGGCCCCAACAGGTCGCCCTTGTTCAATACGATGACCTGCGGCTTGTCCTCCAGCCCTTCGCCATAGGCCTCCAGCTCGTTCTGCACGATCTCCCATGCCGCGACAGGATCGTCCTGCGTGGCATCGATCAGGTGGATCAGCACGCGGCAGCGCTCGATATGGCCCAGAAAGCGGTCGCCGATGCCGACGCCTTCCGACGCGCCCTCGATCAGGCCGGGGATGTCCGCCAGCACGAACTCGCGATCCCGATGCGAAACGACGCCCAATTGCGGCTTGGTGGTGGTGAAGGGATAGGCGCCGACCTTGGCCTTGGCGTTCGTCACCTGATTGATGAAGGTCGATTTGCCCGCATTGGGCAGGCCGACAAGCCCCACGTCCGCGAGCAGCTTGAGGCGCAGCCACACCCACATCTCCTCGCCGGGCCAGCCGGTGCCATGCTGTCGCGGAGCGCGATTGGTGCTGGTCTTGTAACTGAGGTTGCCGCGCCCGCCATCGCCGCCGCGCAGCAGCACCTGCCGCTGGCCGACCTGCGTGAAATCCGCCAGCAACTCGCTATAGCCTTCCTCATCCGGCTCGGAGATGATCTGCGTGCCCACCGGCACCTTGATGAGGAGGTCCGCGCCGCCCGCGCCATAGCGGTTCTTGCCCGCGCCGGGCATACCGCGCTGCGCCTTGAAATGCTGCTTGTAGCGGAAGTCGATCAGCGTGTTGAGGCCCGCGACGGCTTCGATGATGATGTCGCCGCCCTTGCCGCCGTTGCCGCCGTCCGGCCCGCCATATTCGATATATTTCTCGCGCCGGAAGCTGACAGCTCCCGGCCCGCCCGCGCCGGACTTGATGAAGATTTTTGCCTGATCGAGAAAGTGCATGGGGGCGCGTTTACAGTGGCTCCCCCACTTTATCCAGCAAAGATGCGATCAGGCCGTGGCGAGGGCAGCTTTGTGCGCGCGGCGACGCCGTATCCGCGCGCCAATCCCGCCGAAGCCGAGAATCATCAGTGCCCAGGTGGCGGGTTCGGGGATGGCGCCGGGTTGATATCCATCGGTGAGGGTTCCCAGAAAGGTGGCGATATTCTGCTTTTCCCACCTGTTGAGCGGCAGGTTGCCCAGCTCGTCGGTGTTCATCTGGTCGGCGAACTCCGCGCCCGGCCAGCATCCCGCCGCGACTGCCGCCGAGGAGCTGAGCATGACGCTGGTGCAGGTCGGCTTCACATCGCGCGTGGCATAGAAGTCGATCACGTCCTCCAGCCTGTCGAACCAGCCATTATGCCCATAAGGCCCGCCGCCCGCGCAATTTCCTGGCTCTGCCGCCTCAGGCCGCGACCGGCGCGAGATCGCGGTAGAGATCCAGCGACAGGTCGCTCCGCATGGGGGCGATGCCATCATCCTCGAACAGCACGCACTCCGCTGCTCCGCCGCGCGCAGGGCTATGCCGCGTCTCGACCTTGCCGGTGGAGCGGAAGCCGAGCTTGTGCAGCACGCCGGCCGAGGCGGGGTTGTCCCGGAAGTGGCTGGCCCTGATCCGCCGCAGCCCGGTTGCCCGCGCGATCCGCATGACGGCGGCGGCGGCCTCGGTGGCGAAGCCCAGCCCCCAATAATGCCGCGCGATCCAGTAGCCGAGTTCCGGTGCGCCGTCCTCGCTGGTCGAGATGCCGCATCCGCCGATCAGCTGGGGCGCGCCGCGCGTGCGCTTGAAGATCAGGAAATCGGGGAATTCCTGCTCCTGCTGCTCGGCGATATAACGCTGCGCATCGGCCACGCCATAAGGCCAGGGCAACCGTGTCAGGTTGCGGGCGATGGCGGGGTCGGCGATCGTCCGGGCGAGGGCCGACGCGTCTTCGGTCCAGCCCGGGCGCAGCAGCAGGCGCTCTGTTCTTGAAAACATCGGTGTGGTCCTCTCGTATGCCCGCTCAATCGGGAAATATGGTGACAGTTTGACGACATTATAGGACAAACTGGCCCGTCTTGTTTCCGGCTGTGCAGCGCATGAGGCGAGCGGATGTTCCCGGGCGCGTCAGGCTGGAAAAACAAAAACGGGGCAGACCCTGTCCGGGCGCCCCGCTTGTGACGATTCTGGTGCGAATCGATCCTTGCCGGAGCATCCCTCAAAGGACGATCCGGCGAAAAAGATCGTCCTGTTATTCGGCGGCTTCCGCCATCATGTCCACGGACACATATTTGCGGCCAAGCTTGCCGTCATGGAACACGACGCGGCCCTCGGTCAGTGCGAACAGCGTGTGGTCCTTGCCCATGCCGACATTGCGACCGGCATAGACGCGGGTGCCGCGCTGACGGATGATGATGTTGCCGCCGATCACGTGCTGACCGCCGAACTTCTTGACGCCAAGGCGCTTCGACTCTGAATCGCGACCGTTGCGCGACGAACCGCCAGCTTTCTTATGTGCCATTTCTCAAGACTCCTTGAATTCAGTTGCGCGCGTTCAGGCTTCGGCGGCCTGGTCTGCGGGGGCTTCCGCCTTCTTGGCGGCGGCCTTCTTCGGCTTGTCTCCGCCGATCGCCACGATCTTCAGGATCGTGTGGTTCTGGCGGTGGCCGTTGCGGCGGCGATAATTGTGGCGGCGGCGCTTCTTGAAGACGATGACCTTCTCGCCCTTCGCCTGCGCGACGATCTCTGCCGAGACGGTCAGGCCCTTGGTGTCCTTGAGGTCGGAACCTTCCCCGGCCAGCAGGACATCGTCCAGCGTGATGGTATCACCGGCGTCACCCGCCAGCTTCTCGACGACGATCTTGTCTCCGGCGGCGACGCGATATTGCTTGCCGCCTGTGCGCACAACAGCGAACATGGCTTTATCTCTTCATTCAAAAATGCTTGTCACAGGCAAAAGAGGCGTGCCCCCGATGCCTGCGCGGAGTGAGGGCCGTTAATGGATCGGCCCCTGGCTGTCAACCGGATTCGGGCGCTTCCGGTTTGAAGATGGCGCCAGCCCGCGCCGCCTCTCAGCGCGGCAAAACCGCGAGCAGCACGGACAGGGTGATGACGGACAGCAGGGTGGTCGCGAGTATCGTGCCCGATGTCACCTTGCCGTCGCGCGCATAAAAGCCTGCGACCATGAACGGCCCCGTCCCGGTGGGCAGAGCCGCGATGACCACCGCCATGATGGCGGGCAAGCCGCTCAAGCCCAGTATCCCATAAGCGATCACCGCCGTTATCAGCGGGTGGAGGATCAGCTTGGCGCAGGTCAGCATCAGCACGAAACGGTTGCTCATCGCCTCGCCGAGCGGCCGTTCGGCCATGAACAGCCCGATGGCGACCAGCGCGGTGGGGCTGGAGGCGGCGCCCAGCAGCTGGGTGAACCGCTCCGGCACGTCGGGCAATGTCCACCCCGTAAGCCACCAGGCGAAGCCGATCGCGGATGAAGCGAGCACGGGGTTCTTCACCACGCCCGTCAAGGCCTTGCCCAGCGCATGGCCGATGCCCTGATCCCGGTGATGGCCCAGCTCGATCGCGACGACGGCGGCGGTGAACAGCAGCATCAGCATCACCGTCGCGGCGATGATGACATAAGGCGTGCTCGTCGGCCCCAGCGCCAGCAGGAACAGCGGCAGGCCGACATAGGCCACGTTGGAATAGCTGGCGTTGAGGCCGTCCACCGCGATATCCGCGATCGGCAGCCCGCGCAGCCGCCCGATGCCCATGCCGGCCATGAAGATGATCACCGCGCTTGCCAGATTGGCGATGACGAAGCGGGTATTCCAGAGGGCGCTCCAGTCGGTCGTGGCGATGATGTGGAACATCAGCGCCGGGAGCGCGATCCAGGTGACGACGCGGGTCAGCAGCGCGCCAGACCCCTCCGGCATGATATCGAGCTTGCGGGCGAAATACCCCGCCGCGATCATCAGGAACACCGGCGCGATGGTGGCGAGGGTGGAGAGCATCGGCTCCCTTTATGCGCATTTGTCGCCTGCGCCAATGAAAAGCCGCCGCCGCTTGCGCGCGGCCATTCCGCACCCTAAATGCGGGAGATCATGCACAAGCGCCTCTTTACCGCCTTCGCCCTCTTCCTCTCCGCCTGCACCGGCATGGGGCAGGACGGGCGCGGCTATCCGTCGCTGGCGAAGCGCCCGGCCGAATCCGCCCGCGTCGGCGGCGAGGTGGCGGATAGGCCCGAGCCCGTCGCGCAGACAGCGCCCACCGATCCGGATCTGACGAAGCGCCTCGCCGACCTCTCTGCGCAGGCGGATAAGGGCAAGGGCGCGTTCGATGCGCTCTATCCGGAGGCTGCGGATCATATCCGCGCGGCGGCGAGGGCTACGGTATCGAGTGAGGCATGGGTCGCGGCGCATGTCGATCTCTCGAAGCTCGACGAGGCCCGCTATGACAGCGTCTATGCTCTCGCCAGCCTCGATACGCTCTATGCCGAGCGCCTGAAGGCACTGGCTGCCGGAGAGGTGCAGGGCGGCGCGACCGAGATCCGCGCCGCACGCGACGCCGCCCTCGCCACGGTCGATGAGCAGAACGACCGGGTGGATGCGCTGAAAGCGGTACTTAAGGAGCCTTGAGGCGTCAGATGGAGCCTTGAGAGGCGTCAGATAAGGTGTGGGGAGCGGAGGTTGTTATTTCGTCATGCTGAACTTGTTTGGCTTCGCCGCCCTGACGGGTCAGCATCCATCTTGCACCACAATGCCTTGTTCAATCTGGAGAAATGGACCCTGAAACAAGTTCAGGGTGACGGTGAAAGATAGGCGGCTTTGTTGTCGCGTCCGGACAGTACGCTATCGCACCCTCCCGTCACATCCTACCCCAACAGCCGCGCCGCATGGAGCGCGTGATAGGTCAGGATCCCTGAGCAGCCCGCGCGCTTGAACGCCAGCAGCGTCTCCATCACCAGCCCGTCACGGTCTCCGACGCCTGCGGCCGCCGCCGCCTCGATCATCGCATATTCGCCGCTCACCTGATAGGCGAACACCGGCACCTCGAACCGTTCCTTCACCGCGCGCACAATGTCGAGATAGGGGAGGCCGGGCTTCACCATCACGCTGTCCGCGCCCTCGGCCAGATCGAGCGCCACCTCGCGCAATGCCTCCTCGGCGTTCGCCGGGTCCATCTGATAGGTCTTCTTGTCACCTTTCAGCAGCCCGCGCGAGCCGACCGCATCGCGGAACGGGCCATAGAAAGCGGAGGCGTATTTGGCGGAATAGGCCATGATCTGGATATCCTGATGCCCCGCATCCTCCAGTGCCGCGCGGATCACGCCCACGCGCCCGTCCATCATATCCGAGGGTGCGATGATGTCCGCCCCCGCCGCCGCCTGATTGAGCGACTGCCCGACGAGCACTTCGATCGTCTCGTCGTTCAATATGCGGCCCCGGTCGTCCACCAGCCCATCCTGTCCGTGGCTGGTATAGGGATCGAGCGCGACATCGGTGAGGATGCCGATCTCCGGCATCTTATCCTTGATGGCGCGGATGGCGCGGCACATCAGGTTATCGGGATTGAGCGCCTCCTTGCCGTCGTCCGAGCGGCGCTCGCGCTGGGTGTTCGGGAACAGGGCAAGGCAGGGAATGCCCGCATCGCGCGCTTGCCTGGCCAGCTCCACCATGAGATCGACCGACCAGCGCGATACGCCGGGAAGCGAGGCGATCGGATCCTCGACGCCGCTCCCTTCGGTAACGAACAGCGGCCAGATGAGGTCGGAAGGGTGGAGGCGGTGCTCAGCGAATAGTGCGCGGCTCCAGGCGGTGGCACGGGTACGGCGCATGCGCAGCGCGGGGTAGGATGCATTGGTCATGCGCGGCTTTTACGGTCAGGCGGACTGCGGGACAAGCGAAAGAAACTGCAAACCTTCGTCATCCCGGACCTGATCCGGGATCCCGCTTCTCAACTGCCAGCCTGGATGGATGGATTGCGTGTAGCGGCTTAGGGGCGGAGCCTCAGCGCGTCGCCACCTTCACGCTGCGCTTGCGGCTTTCCTCGGCCCTGACCGTATCGGCAGGCACGACCGCGACATCGGACCCGCGCGCTTCGGACTTGAGCGCATTCAGCCGCGCGCGGAACGCCGCCAGCTCGCGCCCGGAAAGCAGCGCCTGCTGCTGGAACTTCACCGACAGCGGGTTCACCGTCTCGCCGTTCCGATAGACTTCATAATGCAGGTGCGGGCCGGTCGAGAGGCCGGTCGAGCCGACATAGCCGATCACCTCGCCCCTCCGCACCCGCTCGCCGGAGCGCACCGCGATGCGGCTCATATGGCCATAGCCGGTGCCCATGCCGCCGCTGTGCTGCAGCTTCACGAAATTGCCATGCCCGCCATGCCAGCCGGCATAGCGCACCACGCCATCCGTCACGGCATAGATCGGAGTGCCGGTCGGCGCGGCGAAATCGACGCCCTGATGCATCCGCGAATAGCCGAGGACCGGGTGGAAACGCATTCCGAAGCCGGAAGAGATGCGTGCCAGTTCGACGGGCTTGGCGAGGCCGTCGCGCTTCTTGCCGACGCCGGACGCCTCGAACCATTGCTCGCGGCCCTGATAGGCCCATTTCAGCATGTCGAGCTTGCGCCCGCTGGCGAGCTGCAAACCGCCATAAAGCAGGGTGCCGGTTTCGGAGAGGCCATCCGATGCCTTGCGGTGCGAAACGATGATGTCGAAGCGGTCGCCCACGCCGATATTCTCCAGCGACATCTGCTGGGCGATGACGCGGAGATAGGTCTGGATGGTGGCGGGCGTCGCGCCCGCCGCGCGGGCCGCCTGATAGAGGCTGTCGCTCACCACGCCCCGGATGCGCAGCGGCGTGTCATCGATGGCGATCGGCGTGCGATGCACCACCAGCGCGCCGTTCTCGCGTCGCAGCTCCACGGCGAGATCGAGCCGCGCACGGAACGAGAGGATATCGAGCGGCCGCGCCGCCTTCGGGTTGGGCCGCCGCCCCAGCGTGATGTCGAGGCGCGTCCCGGCGGCGAGCGCGTTCGGCCCGACTATCCCTGCGAGCGCCCGCATCGCCTCCGCGCTGTCCGCGCTGGAGACGCCTGCGCGCTTCAGCGCGTGAGACAGCCCGCCGCTTTCGCCGATGGCGGAGAACATCTGCACCATCGGCCGCTCGGGCGTCGACGCCAGCGGGGAGACGAGGTCCGTTGGCCCCATATGCCGCCCGCTGTTGGCGCCATAGGCGAGCGGGGTGACCATCTGCGAGCGGACTTCCTCATACTGGGCGCCGGTCATCACCGGGCCGGAGAGGCTGGGCAGGGGGGTGAGCTGCGGGGCGAGCTTGAAGGTGACGAAGCACAGCGCGGCGCAGGTTGCCGCACCGCGCCACCATGTGCGCGAGCCGATGTCTGCCCCTAGATCGGGAACGAGATTGATGTCCTCCGCCCAATACTGGACGCGCGCGCGCCAGTGCTGCGGGGCGGCGACCGCAGGAGCGGCCCTGCCGAAACCCCGCGTGCCGCCGAGAGGAGAGGGACGCAACGGCAGCGCGGCCACGCCTGCGCCCGCCTGTGTCACATCCAGTTCATCGTTCGCAAACAAGCCGGATTTCCCCGCTCTCAACCCTTGCACGGCCCGTTTCCGCGCAAATTCCGAACCTCTTCTCTGGCGTCAAATAGTTAATGTCAATTTAAAGCGACGGATTTCCGCGCCTTTTCGGGGCAGACTGTGCGTCCGCGGCGACAAGCGCATCCCGCATCGTCATCCCGGAAACCGATTTTTTCCAATCCGCAAGGATTGGCCAGAAAATCGCGTTATCCGGGATCCAGTGAACAGGGCTCGGTGGGGTAAGCTGGATCCCGGATCAAGCATTGCCGCGAAAAAGCTCTCGCTTTTCCGGGCAATACTAAGTCCGGGATGACGGTCAAATGCATCGCGGCAATCCTTACCTGCATCCACCCTTGCGCCCGCCATCCGGATCGTCGACATAGGGGCATGACCCAATATTCCCGCGCCAGCCTGACGGCGGTGCTCGGTCCCACCAACACCGGCAAGACCCATCTTGCAGTCGAGCGGCTCTGCGCTCATTCGAGCGGCATGATGGGCTTCCCGCTGCGGCTGCTCGCGCGTGAGGTCTATGATCGCGTGGTGGCGATCAAGGGCGCGGCGGAGGTGGCGCTCATCACCGGCGAGGAAAAGATCGAGCCGCCACAGGCGCGCTGGTATCTCTGCACCGCCGAATCGATGCCTCTCTCGCAGGAGCGGGAGTTCGCCTTCGTCGCGGTCGATGAGGCGCAGCTGGGGACGGACCCGGAACGCGGTCATATCTTCACCGACCGCCTGCTGCGTGCGCGCGGGCGGGAGGAGACGATGATCCTCGGCTCGGCGGCGCTCTCGGGCATCGTCCGTTCGCTGCTGCCGGAAGCGGAGATCATCTCCCGCCCGCGCTTCTCGACCCTGTCCTATGCCGGCGCGAAGAAGCTCTCGCGTCTGCCCAAGCGCTCCGCCATCGTCGCCTTCTCGGCGGAGGAGGTCTATGCCGTGGCGGAAATGCTGCGGCGGCTGCGTGGTGGCGCGGCAGTGGTGATGGGCGCGCTGTCTCCCTCCACCCGCAACGCGCAGGTGCGCATGTTCATGGAAGGCGAGGTCGATTATCTCGTCGCCACGGACGCCATTGGCATGGGACTCAACCTCGATGTCCATCATGTCGCCTTCGCTTCGCTCCGCAAGTTCGATGGCCATCGCACCCGCCGCCTGACCATCTCCGAAATGGCGCAGATCGCGGGGCGCGCCGGGCGGCACCAGCGCGACGGCACCTTCGGCTCGCTTGGGGGCGAGGAAGGGGAGGGCGCGTTCCGTCCCGAGGAAATCACGGCGATCGAGGAGCATCGCTTCCCCCCGGTGGAGCAGCTCTACTGGCGCGACGGCACGCCGCCGCTCGATACCGGGATCGATGGCCTGATCGCCGCGCTGGAGGCGCGCCCGGATCGGCCCGGCCTGCGCGCCGCGCCGGAGGTTGTCGATCTTGCCGTCTTGAAGGCGATGGCGGACGAGGCCGATGTGCGGGCGCGGGTGCGTTCCACCGCGCAGGTCCGCCGCCTGTGGGATGTCTGCGGCCTGCCCGATTTCCAGAAGCTGGGGCCGGAGCATCATCGCGCGACCGTGGCCCGGCTGTGGCGCTTCTTGAGCGAGGGCAACGGCCATATCCCGCAGGACTGGTTTGCCCAGAATGTCGCCCGGCTGGACAATGTGCAGGGCGATGTCGATACGCTCTCGGGGCGCATCGCGGCGGCGCGCACCTGGGCCTATATCGCCCACCGGCAGGACTGGCTGGAGCATCCCGCCGAAATGGCCGAGCGCACCCGCGCGCTGGAGGAAAAACTCTCTGATGCGCTCCACGCCGCGCTCACCCAAAGGTTCGTCGATCGGCGGACATCGGTGCTTTTGCGCGATATTGGACGCAAAAACGAACATCTGCCGGTCGATATTGATGCGGATGGGTCTGTGCATGTCGATGGCGAACCGCTAGGAAGCCTTCATGGATTCCGCTTTCGTGTCGATCCGCAGGCGCGGGGCGGGGACAGGAAATTGCTGCTGGCCGCTGCGGAGCGGCGCTTGGGAAAGATGTTGACCGTGAAGGCCGAAGAACTGATCGCCGCACCGGATGGCGAATTTGCGCTGGTTGCCGCGCCCGGCGACATGCCCTCCCTTAGCTGGCGCGAGGAAATGGTAGCCAGCCTCCACGCCGGGCCGTCGCTGCTCCACCCCGAGGTGCGGCTCGACAAGGCCGTGCTCGCGCTGGGGCAGGATGTCGCCAACCGGGTAACGGCGCGCCTTCAGGCGTGGATGAAGGCGCAGCAGGAGCGCCATCTTGCGCCGCTGCTGAAGATACTGGAACTCTCGACCCTCGCGGAGACGCCTGCGGTCGTGCGCGCGCTGCTGATCCAGCTCGCGGACAGCGGCGGCATCATGGCGCGGCATGATCTCGATGACGCGTTGAACCGGCTCGACAAGGAACAGCGCCAGATTGTGCGCAAGGCGGGCTTCACCATCGGCGTGCTGGATATTTTTCATCATGCGCTGCTGAAACCGGGCGCGGCCTTGTGGCGTTTGGCCCTTATGGCCATTCACCGCACCAAGCCGATGCTGCCCTCGCCTCCTGCGGGCGCGGTCGTTCTCACCCTCAAGGCGCGCGAGGAGCTGATGGGCGCGGCGCGCGCCGGGTATCGCAGCTTTGGCGAAACGCAGATCCGCATCGATATGATCGAGCGCATCGCGCGCGGCGGGCATGAGGCGATCGCGAAGAACGAGCGCTATGATGCGACGTCTCCGTTCATCGTGTCGCTGGGCCTGTCGGAACCGCTGTTCAACCACATCATGCGCGGCGCGGGTTTCCGCGCGATCACCCCGCGTCCATCCGAAGCCGCTGTTGGATCGGAGCCTGTTGGACAGGAGCTTGTTGGATCGGTGGCCGAGGCCGTCGTAGTTCTCAACGACAATCCCAACGAACTCCCCCCGATTCCCCCCTCCGAAGACCAGCCGGGCGAGACTCCGGCGGAAACCCCGCCGCTGCCCGACGACCCGGCTCCTCCGCCTGTCCCGGAGGAATTCCCCGCCGCCGAACCGACGGAGATACCCGCCGCCGATCCCCAGCCCACGCCCGACTCGGTGCCCGAGGCGCTCGTCGCGTCCGGTGCGAACTGGGTGTTTCGCGGTCGGCACAAGCCGCGCGACCGGCAGGAGCGTACCGAGGGCGGCAGGCAGGGGAAAGCACCTCGCTCCCGCCATCCCGGCGGTGCTCCCGGCGCGAATGCCGGCCCTCGCGGTCCTCGCCCGCAGCATAAGCCGGATCGCGGCACTGCCAGGATTACCGAGCCCGCACGCCCTGCGGGTGGCGGCGCCTTCGCGGGCCTCGCCGCCCTGCTCGGGCGCGAAGAATAACGGAGCCGCCGCGTTTGGCCGCTGCCCCGCTTCCCTCCGCGCCTCCTCCCCAGCACGGGCCTTCCATGCGGATCGACAAGTTCCTCTGGTTCGCGCGTCTCGCCCGCAACCGCAGCCAGGCGCAGGCGATGGCCGAACAGGGCATCATGCGCCTCAACGGGCGGCGCATAGACCGTGCCCACAGCCCGGCCCGCGTGGGGGATCTCGTCACTCTGGCGCAGGGAGACCGCATCCGCGTGGTCCGCATCCTTGCCTTGCCGGCACGCCGCGGCCCGGCACCCGAAGCGATGGCCTGCTACGAAGAGCTGGCGCTGGGCCACAATCCGGAAAGTTGATATTGACGCGGCGGCGGGGCCGGAATAGCAGGACGGAAATCAGTGTGCTCCTGCGCTCCGAGGGCGCAGTAACAGGGAAGACTAACCAATGACCTATGTCGTGACCGACGCCTGCATCCGTTGCAAATATATGGACTGTGTCGAGGTATGCCCGGTGGATTGCTTCTACGAGGGCGAGAACATGCTGGTCATCAATCCCAACGAGTGCATCGACTGCGGTGTGTGCGAGCCGGAATGCCCCGCCGAGGCGATCCTGCCCGATACCGAGAACGGTCTGGAGCAGTGGCTTGAGCTCAACACCAAATATTCCGCCGAATGGCCGAACATCACCAGCAAGGGTGACGCTCCCGCCGATGCCGACGCGCACAAGGGCGAAGAAGGCAAGTTCGAGAAATATTTCTCGGCGGAGCCCGGTTCGGGAAGCTAGACCTTTCGTATTCCGCTGTAATCCGGGGGCATGTCCCGGCCTTTCCGATGCATCATCGGGGCCGGGCTGGTAATTTTGTTACGAATCTGTTAAAGAAGGGATCGAGGCGGGAAAGTCGCGTCCCGTCAGGAGTAGATTCGTAATGCCCCATGCGTCCGCGCGCGCCGCATCGGAAGCTCTCATGCTCTGGTGCATCCATGCGTCCTGACGCTTCTCTTGAGATTATGGAAAGGTCCCCAATGGCTGCAAAAGCCCTGTCCTTTGATGTCGGCGATTATGTCGTATACCCCAAGCACGGCGTTGGCCGGGTGATCGAGCTGCAAAGCCAGCAGATCGCCGGCATGGAGCTTGAACTCTATGTGCTGCGCTTCGAGAAGGAGCGGATGACGCTTCGCGTTCCGACGAACAAGGCCGAGAGCGTCGGTATGCGCAAGCTGTCGTCGAACAAGACGCTGAGCGAGGCGCTGGATACGCTGAAGGGCAAGCCCAAGGTCAAGCGCACCATGTGGTCGCGCCGGGCGCAGGAATATGAAGCCAAGATCAATTCGGGTGATCTGGTGTCGATTGCGGAGGTGACGCGGGATCTGTTCCGCCCGGATGACCAGCCGGAGCAGAGCTATTCCGAGCGCCAGATTTTCGAGGCCGCGTCCAGCAGGCTCGCGCGCGAACTCGCCGCGATGGAGGAGACGGACGAGCGCGCCGCGCTGAAAAAGATCCTCGATATCCTCAACGAGGCCGCACCCAAATATGTGCGCGACAAGGCCGAGTAAGCGGCCTTCGGTATAGACCGGACAAAGGGCGCCTCTGGCGCCCTTTTTTGTTCGCGGCGCCTTTTGGCCGGTGTCGTCGAGAACGGAGGGAGACGGGTGTGCGCGTGGATGCGGCGGTGTGCCGCCTAACGCCTCCTCCAAGGTCGCGGAACCATTCCCCCCGTTGCTCGTTCCGATTCGGAGTGGCTTGCGGTGGTTATCTTCGCCCAAGGGATCGTCTCTCGTTTCAGCCGAGGGCATAGCAAGAGGATAATAAGCGGTTTGTGACAGAGGATCGGCAGGACGCGGCGCTCACGGGCGTCAGGGGTTTGGATGATGTTCTTGCAGGAGGCTTCGCGCGGGGTCGTCTGTTTCTTTTGGAGGGAAGCCCCGGTACGGGGAAGACCACTCTTGCCACACAATTTCTGATGACTGGCGCGGCTGCGGGCGAACGCTGCCTTTACATCACGCTGTCCGAAACAGAGGCCGAGATGCGGAATAGCGCCGCGTCGCACGGCTGGGATCTTGGCGGAGTGACGGTTTTCGAGCTCGTGCCGCCGGATAGCCTTCTCGATGAGGAACAGCAGCAAAGTCTTCTTTATTCCTCCGATCTGGAACTCGGCGAGACGACCCAGCGGATATTCCAGGCTTTCGAGGAGCTGAAACCGGACAGGATCGTGCTGGACAGCCTTTCCGAGATACGCCTTCTTGCGCAGAGCTCCCTCCGCTATCGCCGCCAGATTCTCGCGCTCAAGCATTTCTTCGCGCATCGGGGAACGACCGTGCTGATGCTTGACGACCTGACCGCCGACGTAGCCGACAAGACCGTTCACAGCGTGGCTCATGCCGTCATCCGGCTGGAGGAGCTTTCGCCCGGATACGGCCCCGACCGCAGGCGAATGCGCGTGGTCAAATATCGAGGTCGGCGCTTCCGGGGAGGATTTCATGACTTCGTGATAGAAACGGGCGGTGTGCGCGTATTTCCCCGGCTGGTTTCCGCTGAGCACAGAATTCATATGTCCCGAGACATCGTCAAAAGCGATTCGCGAGAGCTTGACGCGCTCCTCGGTGGCGGGGTGGAGCGGGGTTCGAGCGTGCTGATCCTGGGGCCGGCCGGCACGGGAAAATCCCTGCTGGGGCTGAGCTTCGTGTCGGCGGCGATCCAGCGCGACGAGAAGGCGGCGATGTTCATCTTCGACGAGGAGATCGGCCTGCTGTTTTCCCGCGCGCTGGGGCTGGGCATCGACATGCGGGCGATGGTCGACAGCGGCAACCTTATCGTCGAACAGGTCGACGCCGCGGAACTGTCTCCCGGAGAGTTTTCCGAGAGGGTGCGCCAGTGTGTTGAGCATCACGGCGTGCGCACCATCATTATCGACAGCCTCAACGGCTACCAGGCCTCGATGCCGGAAGAAAACGCGCTCATCCTGCACATGCACGAGCTGCTGCAATATCTGAACCGGCAGGGCGTGACCACCTTTTTGACGGTGGCGCAGCATGGTCTGGTGGGAGACATGAAGTCGCCGGTCGATGTGACCTATCTGGCCGACACTGTTGTCCTGCTGCGGTATTTCGAGGCATCAGGGCGCGTGCGCCGCGCGATATCGATCATCAAGAAAAGAACGGGGATGCATGAGGATACCATTCGGGAATTCCGCATCGGCAGATACGGGATCCGGCTAGGACCGCCGCTCGTCGGGTTTCAGGGCGTGCTCCGGGGCGTGCCGACATTCGTTGGAGATATTCCCGCGCTGCTTGAAGATATCCCGTGATCCCGCATCTGTCCGAGAGGGTGCTGATCTTGGCTCCGCATGGTCGCGACGCGCAGTTTGCGGATGCCATGTTGCGCGAGGCTGGCTTTTTGACCGGAATCTGCGGCACCATGAACGATCTGCAGGCGGCTGTCGCGCGGGGGGCGGGGTGCGCCCTGCTCACGGAGGAGAGCCTCCACTCGGCCGACCTTCATCCGCTGGCAGCATGGCTGGACGCACAGCAGGAGTGGTCGGACTTTCCCTTCATATTGCTGACCCGGAAGGGCGGCGGGATCGAACGAAATCCTGCGGCGCAGCGCTTTCTCGACGTGCTCGGCAACGTAAATTTTCTGGAGCGCCCGTTTCACCCCACAACCCTCATCAGCCTTGCCCAGTCGGCCCTGCGCGGCCGCAGGCGGCAATATGAGGCACGCTCGCGTCTCGAGGAACTCCAGCGCGGCGCCGAAAAATACCGCTCGCTGTTCAATTCGATCGACGCCGGCTTCTGCATCATCGACATGGTGTACGGTCCGGACGGAAACCCCGTGGATTACGTCTTTCTGGAAACCAATCCCGCCTTTGAAAGGCAGACCGGCCTCGCGAGCGCTGTAGGACGGTCCATCAGGGGAATGGTGCCTGAGCACGAGCAGAAATGGTTCGATATCTATGCAAAAGTGGCCGAAAATGGCGGGCATCACCGTTTCGAGGAACATGCCGAGGCAATGGGTGACATTTGGTATGACGTCTATGCCTTCAAGACCGGAGACCCCGCCGGAAGGCAGGTGGCGGTGCTGTTCAACGACATCTCTCCCCGGCGTAAGATGGAGCATGTGTTGCGGGAGAACGAGGAACGCCTGCGCCGAATGAATGAAACGCTCGAAACCCGTGTCATCGAACGCACGGCGGAGCTGACACGGGCGCAGGATGCGCTCCGGCAATCGCAGAAGCTTGAGGCGATCGGCCAGCTCACCGGGGGCGTCGCCCATGATTTCAACAATCTCCTGATGGCGATCATGAGCAGCCTCACTTTGCTGCGGCGCCGGGTGCCGGATGATCCCGCCCTGCATCGCCTGATCGACAACGCCCTGCAGGGGACAGAGCGCGGTGCGGCTCTCACCCAGCGGATGCTGGCCTTCGCGCGGCGGCAGGATCTCAGCCCGGAACGCCTCGACGTGGAGGAGCTGGTGCGCAATATCGCGGAGCTGATCCAGCGTACCGTTGGTCCGAGCTGGCCGCTTGAATTGCGCTTTCCCGCCGAGATGCCTCCCGTTCTGGCGGATACGAACCAGCTGGAAATGGCGCTGGTCAACCTGGCCGTCAATGCCCGCGATGCCATGCCGGGAGGGGGCACTATCCAGATCGTTACCGAACGGCGCGATCTGCCCGACCGGGAAATCAGCGGCGTCCAGCCCGGGGTTTATATCGGGCTTTCGGTCGTGGATACGGGGCACGGCATGGACCCGGAAACGCTGGAGCGCGCGACCGAGCCGTTCTTCACCACCAAGGGAGTGGGGAAGGGGACCGGTCTCGGGCTTTCCATGATCCACGGTCTTGCACGGCAGCTGGAGGGGACATTCACATTGAACAGCGCTCAGCACAAGGGGACGCGGGCTACCTTATGGCTTCCCGCAGCAGAGGAGGAAACGCCAGTGGAAAGCTCGTCTCCCTGGGTCCGTGACAGCGCCGATGGATCTGGGGTGGGGAGCCTCAAGGTTCTCGCGGTCGATGACGACGGCCTTATCCTCCTCAACACCTCCGCGCTGCTGGAAGACCTTGGCCACACCGTGCTGGAGGCATCTTCCGGCGCCGAGGCGCTGGAGCTGATGGACCAGTTCCCGGACATCGATCTGCTGATTACCGATCAGGCGATGCCGGGCATGACCGGAGTGCAATTGGTGGAGCGGATCACCGAGACCCGGCCCGGCCTGCCTATCGTTCTCGCGACGGGCTATGGCGAGTTGCCTCCGGGGTTCGAGGAAAAGATCATCAAATTGAACAAGCCGTTCAGTCAGGCGCTGCTCAAGGACACGATCGAGCAGGCCTTCAAGCGCGCTGCGGCCCAACTCGCCGCATCCTGACGGGGAGGCCGCTGCGAACGCCGCTCGCGCCGCTCTCCATTGGCATTAGAAATGAACGGAAAATTCCGCGCCGAATGTGCGGGGTGCGTTCAGCACGGCCCTGCTCTCCGTGGGGGATTTATAGACCGCGTACACCTTGTCCAGAAGGTTCTGTACTTCCACCGCAACGCTCCAGCGCTCCGTGCGATAACCAATCCTGCCGTTGACGATGGTGTGGGGAACGACACGGTAGAGATACTGGCTGGGGCCGACAGCGGCAAAGCTCCGGCTGGAATAGCTCGCGTTCAGCGAACCGAACAGGTTGTTGTGCAGCTGGAAGTCCGCGCCACCAGACAGGGTCCAGTGGGGTGCATGGGCAAATTCCGTACCTTTGAGGTTGGCGGCGGTTCCTGTCAGGGGCAGGGTGAAGCGGCTGAACCGAGTATGGGTATGCCCGATACTCGCGTAAAGCGACCATTCGTCGGACAGCTGTTCCACCGCCTCCACCTCAAAGCCATACAGCCGTGAGCGTGCCGCATTCACGGTGTTTATGTCGAAGGAGTTGAGGCCGAAATTGACCGAAACCTGCTGATTCCGCCAGTCGGTGAGAAAGGCGTTCGCGTTGAGCCGCAGCTTGCCTCCCAGCAGGAGGGAACGGAGCGATAGTTCATAATTCCAGATATATTCGGGATCATAGGATACGGATTGGGCCCGGGCGATATTGGTCGAAAGGCCGCCCGAGCGGTAGCCCCGCTGCACCACTGCCGATGTCGCGAGATCGTCGCTCCAGTTCATCTGCAGACCGAACTTGGGAAGGAAGGCCGAAAAATTCCGTTTGCCGGCTGGTGCGGCGGCGTTGGCCTGCTGGACGAACGATCCCACCGCGAGATTGATCTGGGCGATGGCGGGCGCGAGCGGGCCGAACGCGAGCGGATTGGGAAAAGTGCCGGCGAACTGGCTCGTCTGGATGACCTGATTACGCGTACTCTCGCGATTGTAGCGGAACCCGCCCAGCAACCACAGCCTCTCCGTCAGCCCGTACCGCAGGTCGGCAAAGGCCGCATAGCTCTTCACGTGCGTCGGGAAAGCGCCGTCGAAATCGACCGTGACGACCGGGAGGGCGGCGCCATAGGCTGAGGCGATGGCGTTCGCCTGAGGAACATGCTGGGCACTTAGCAAGGCAGCGATGGTAGAGACGGGCGTCGGCACGTTGGTGCGGCTTTGCGTGGCCGACGCGAGATTGCGGTCATAATAAAAAAGACCCGCCACACCCTTGAGCGATGCCGTGTCGATCTGAAGCCGCAACTCCTGCGTCCACGTCCGGTAATTCCGCGCCTGACGGCTGTAGGCCGCGTTGGTGGGGCCGTAATCGCCATCGAACGAGCTGCGCTCCCTGGCGCGGCTCCAGCTGGTCTCATTGATGAGCGACAGTTCCGGCGTCACGTCATAACGGCCCTGTGCACTGATGCTGTCGAAATCGAGATCGGTGGTATTGGGCACGTTGTCGGTGGCGATGGGATGGTGCAGGAAGTTGGCGCTGTCGGTGCGTGCATATACACGGTAAAATCCGCCCTCGCGGCGAAAACGGTTGTAACCGAGCTTCAGCGAAAAGCCGGACAGGGCGGCAGGCGTCCACAACAGCTTCAGGCGAGCGGTCGTGCTCTCTTCGCGGTCTTCGTGCGTGTGACGCGTGAGGTTGTGGATAAAACCGTCCCGGCTTTGCGTCTCCAGCGCGACGCGCACGGCCAGCTGATCGCTCTGGATGGGGCCGCCGCCCGCGATCGCGAATCCTTTTGCGGGTTCATCGCTATGTGATACGCGGCTACGCACATCCCAGTCATGGAGATCGGGATCCGTGCTTTGGATCATGATTGCCCCCGCGAGCGAATTGAGCCCGCGCAAGGTCGATTGCGGACCGCGCCAGATTTCCACGCTGGCAATGTCCCACAGCCGGGTAGGGGCGGCCTGAAGATAGGTCCAGGCCAGGGGCGTGTTGTCGATATAGATGACGGCGGTGTCCGCCTCACCGGCGCCCGACACCCCGGAATTTGTGATCCCGCGAATGCTGAATCCGGCAGGGCCGTTTGCGGGGGATATATTCGCGGTACGCCCGATAATATCCTGTAACCGGGTCAGGCCGCGCGTGGTGATGTCCGATGACTGAACTAGCGTGACGCTCGACGTCGTCGCCTGGAGTGGACGCGCGAACTTCTCGCCCGTCACGATGATCTCGTCGGCCGGGCGCGCCTGCACGCTGGTGATGGGGCACAGAATCAAGGCGCCCATACCAAGTATTTTGGTGGTGCTGATGGCTATTCTCCCCGCTTGCGCTCCTCCCCCTAGCCAAAGGGCGGCGCTTTTAGCAACCATTTATCCATTTTCGAGCGAATGGCTGTTGTTGCTGTTCGCGGGAGTGATACACTGATCTCATCAGCGGAGTAGAAAATACCAATGAAAAACTCGCCGAACCACGAGCAGGATGCTGAAGGTACGAGGATGGACGCTGCCCTGGCCTATATGCACCGGGCGCTCGAAATCCTCGATGCAGAGGATCCCAACGCCGCCTGTTATCTCAGCCTGGCGATAGAGGTGGCTGGCGGAAAAGCGCCTTTGCCGGCTCCCGAAGACCCCGATCACTCTCGATCATAGCGAGATAGGCCGACATCTGTTCGTGGGCCGCGCGGCTGAGGCGGATATGCGCCCGGCGGCGATCGGAGGGATCGCTAAACCGTTCCAGCAGGCCCCTGTTGGTCAGGTTGTTGATCCACCTGAGAGCGGTTGTCGCGGGGACCCGGGCCGCAACGCACAGGCTGCTGACAGACACTGTGCGTCGTTCTGCCGCATGGATATAAAGATCCAGCAGAATATACCAGACGGGATCGCCGAACAGGCCATTGTCGAAAAAGGCGCTGCGCTTGTCGACCTCATCCAGAATGCTCCGGGCAACATTGGCAAGACGATCCACATTGGCCGTGTAATCAGCCATCCGGATCAGATTTTCCTCGGCATATTGTTCGGTAGGCACAGCTCAACTCCTCGATGTCGCTCCTTTCCACCACGCGGTGGCGGAAACGCGATGAACGTCTTCAATATCGTGTGTGTTAGGACGCGGTGGCGTGGCCAGCGTGGCCCCATTTGGTGTCGTAGCGCCGGTCCAGTTTCGTACCGACAACCATGACAACAAGCGTGGGAACCGCCCAGATCGTCGCCATCGCGTAGTAAAAATCGTTTCGGAACGCCGGTGCCAGCATGATCGCGCTGGACGCCAGAACCGTATTGAGCTGGAATGCCGCGACCCAGATGGGCCAACGCCGCCTGCTTTTAAGCGCTATGGCAAACTTCAGCGCCAGCGAAACGGTGTCGCAGAGCAACATGCGGGGTTGCAATACCACATAATTGTGCTCCGTCAGGGCCAGTGCGGCCGAGATCAGCGCCATGCTCAGCAATACAGCGCCGCTCCAAAGGCCTGTTCGCCCTCCGTACCAGTAAAGATACAGGCAGGTAATGAGGAGGGCGACCAGATAAGCGAGAAAGACTGTCACGGCTCAACTCGACCATGAATGGGTTTGCGGGTCAAGCCGTGTTCAGGCTCGGGTTCAGGCTCAGGCGACGGTACGCAGATGGGTAACAACCGGCTCGTTGGTGATACCGCCCGGCCAGCAGCCATCGGCCCGCGCGGCCTGGCTGGTGCGCATCCGGATGCCGGTGCTGCGGGTATGGGCCGCAACCATCTTTTCACGCGACTGCATCATCGTCCCCACACATTCGGTGAGATCGACAAACAGTTTCTGGCCGACCTCGGGTTCCAGGCCGATTTCCTGCGCCGTCTCGATCATGTCGGCGTTGAGGCGCAGGGCTTGCGCCAGCGCGCCATCAATTCTCTCATAAACCTGTCTTACCTGCGCCGTGAGTTGCAGAAAGCGGGCATCGCTCAACTTCAGGGAAGTGTTCGCCGCACGGGCTGCTCGAAATTCCTTAGACATACGACCTCCTTTGGCGCCGGACACCGGCGCACTCGATTGCGTTTGTTTTTCCAGAAATGATGCGTGTGCTAGAGCGCCAGACGATTAAGCCAGATTACTACCGCTATGATTGCCCCGGCCGCCCCCATCGTAAACAGTGAGACGCGCAGTATCGCGTAAAGAACTTCCGTCGGTTCTAGGTCATGGCGCTTTCCTCCTAGGGGAGGGAGTTGCCTGGCGAGCCAAAAGGCGCCGCCATGCTGTCCCCCGTCCACGTTGACTTGTTCGGTCATGCTGGGGGAATTTTCGGCGGAAGCAAGCCGGTTTGGTTTGAATTCAGATTTGTTGAACGCCGGATCTTCCCATTCCAGGAGGAGGCGCGCGGCCTCCCGACGATTGGAAGCGCCCAGCAAAGCCGCCGCTTTCGAGAGATATTGGTCAACAGTCTGAGGAGAAAGCTTTGTCTGTTGCGCGATTTCCTTGGAGCTCAGATTCAGTGCGACAAGCCGGAGGCATGTCCGCTGAGCATCACTCAACTGGCTGATACGTTCGTTCATTATGGTGCAAACTATCAAAACCGGGCGCGTTGGTCGATCCGGAAATCGGAAAAATGGTCAGAAGGGCTGCGGAAACAGAGCCGGTGAGCGAAGCTCGCGCCGATTCTACTGGAAAGCCGCACCGTGCAAATCCGGCTTTTTTCTCGCCACCCTTGCGTTGCTTGCTGCCTGCGACCCTGGTCCGGAACGAAAAAACGGTCCCTGCGAGACCGCCACACCGCGAATCACTGCTTGCTGCCGTGGCATTCGCGGCACCAGCGAACCCGCCTCGATCGGCATCAGCCAGAGTCAGGGCTGCGCCCGCCTCCCCAATTGGGATGCCGCGCGCCGCGCGCAGGAATGCAACGATCCCGGCATTCGCTCGTTACCCCTCTGTCCTATCAGGAGGTTATGATGAAGACTGCCAGCAAACTCGCCGAACATCTCTGGAAGAAACTGGAAGGTGGCCCCTTCATGATGCTGGGCCTTGTTGGCCACGGCCATGCCGTCCCGCTGACGGCGCAGCTCGACAAGGACGAGACGGACCGGATCTGGTTCTTCGTCGGCAAGGACAACCGGCTGGTGGGCGGAGGAGCGGCGATGGGGCAGTTCGTATCCAAGGGGCAGGATTTCTTTGCGTGTCTGGCCGGCAGCGTGGCGATGGACAATGATCCCGCGAAGATCGACAAGCTCTGGAACAGGCAGGTCGAGGCGTGGTTTCCGGGCGGCAAGACCGATCCCAATCTGGCGCTGATCCGGTTGGATATCGATGAAGCGGAACTGTGGGAGACGGACCTGAGCCTCAAGGGCAGGCTCAATATGCTCTTGGGCGGCAAGATCCATGCAGAGGATGAAGGAAGCCACGCGAAAGTCCAGACCACGGCGGCCTGATCCGGGGCGCACATATCCCCGCTGGCTGTCGTTCGCTATGTCGATAGATCTGCGGGCGATGGCCGGACCGCCATCACCTTGCGCCGTCACCTTCAGGCTGCGGCAGAGAGAAGGCATTTGCCTTGCCGATCACGGCAGCGGTTCGCGATGAAGATCGGGAGCGACCTGCTCCTTCTTCATGTCCCTCACGGTGACATCGACAATGAAGAGAAGCTCATCGCTCTCGTTTCGGACCCGCACCGAAAACTGGCTGCCGTCCCACACGGCCTCGGGATTGTTGCTGAGATATTGCCCGGCAAATACGACCGCCTCGATCCGCGCCGCCGCAGCGTGGGAAAGCTCTGACCCGGTATCATCCACATCATTATTATGGTTGGCGAGATCGAAGAAATATCGTGGCATCATCATGATCTCGACACTGTTTTGGGCCTCCGGGATGCCTTTAACGCGGCGTCACGCCATATGGTTCGATAGTTCACCGATTTTTCACGACTTTGCCCGGCTGTTCCTGATGGAGGTGCAGGTAACGCGGGTTGAAGGTGGCGACGCGGCGGATGCCCTGCCAATCGGTGATGGTGATCTGCCTTTTGCCACGCGTCACCAGCCCTTCGGCTTCCATCGTCCGCAGGATACGGTTCACATGCACCGAAGTAAGGCCGAGGGCGTCTCCCAGTTGCTCCTGCGTCATCGGCAGGTCCGCGGTCAGCTCGGGCGCAAGGCCAGCCGCCTGCAACCGGGTCGAGAATTCGCACAGGATATGTGCGACCCTGCTGCGTGCATTGCGGCGGCCGATGTTGAGCAGCCATTCCCGGAAGATGGCCCCCTCGATCAGGCCGTCGACCCACATGGCCCGACCGACCGCAGGCGCGGTTTCGGCTAGCACGCGCATCTCCGCGACCGGAATATCCACGGAAATAACGTCTGTAAGCGCCAGAACATCGTGATCCGATTCCCGCAGGTAGATGTTCTGGAGATCGACGAAATCGCCTGGAACTTCCAGCGAACAGATCGTGCGATGGCCGTCTATCGTCAGCTTCTGGCGGTAGGCGTATCCCTCGACCAGAAAGGCGCAGCGGCTGGGAGGCTGGCCTTCCCGCACCAGATAGCTGGATGCGAAATGATGGCGAAAGTCCATACTGAGCCCCCGGATTGCCAAATGATCCTCTGCATCGAGGGAATTGCGTCGAGATAGTTTGGCAATAATCATCTCGGAAATCTGATTGCGGTCGATGGTGCGGTCTCCGTTGGGCACGAATTCAGGAAGTATTGGGTCGCCGCGGTCCGGATATCGTACAAGCGATGGCATTACCTTATCCTATGTTCTGCTCTGTATATTTAACAAATGTTGTGGTAGGCAGGTTCCCTGTGCGGTAGTGCGAGGTTCAGTTGGAGCCTTTCCATTGCTGCCAGGAGACATGGATGCGACCGTATTTAACCCAAGGATATGGCGCGCTTTCCCTGCAGGATGCCCCTTGGGGAAATTTTTTCGTCCTTTATCGAAAATCGACGATGTGAGCGGAAACTGCGATCTGTCACGAGGATGGACATCCGCCTTGTGCCGCGCCGACCGGTTCGTCTGGTCCGGGGCCGAGGGGCACGCATTTGGAAAGTGACTGTTTCCTGACGGCAGACAATCGTGCCCCGCAGGAGCATGTGTTCGATCAGCTGGGGGCGAGCACCTTCCTCCGGAGTATGCTCGACTCTTCGGTGGACTGCATCAAGGTTCTCGATCCCTCCGGCATCATTCAATATATCAACGATGGAGGCGTAAGGCTCCTTTCGGCGGATAGCGCGGAACAGCTCAAAGGGCGCAACTGGCTCAAGCGGTGGTCCGACAGCCAGGAGCAGGCGGCTGCGGCGGCACTGGCGGAGGCCTGCGCGGGCAGGACGGGGCATTTTCAGGGAGTGGCTCCCGATCTTCGGGGCGCCCAAAAGCACTGGGACGTCAAGCTGACGCCCATCCGTCTTCAGGGCGAGCATGACGACATCCGTTTCGTGCTCGCCATTACGCGCGATATCACCGATCAGCGCCGGGCAGAGCAGCAGCGCGAACTTCTTGCGGCCGAGCTCGATCATCGCGTGAAGAACATATTGACGGTGGTGTCCGCCATCGCCCACCAGACACTGCGCCCGCCCGCCACATTGGAAAAGGCGTCGGAATTGTTCGTCAATCGCCTCAGTGCGCTGAGCAAGGCGCAGGCCATCCTGACAAAATCGGCCTGGAACGGCGCGGACATGGCAATGGTCGTCGAAGGGGCGCTCGCGGCCTATCAGGACGAGGGCGCGGAGACACGCTTTATCGTCTCTGGGCCTCCGATCGATCTCGCCGCCAGCAAGGCACTCTCGCTGGCGTTGGCCATCCATGAGCTAGCCACGAACGCGATGAAATATGGCTCGCTTTCGTCGGTCAACGGAACCGTCGCGATCAGTTGGTCGATCGGGAAGTCGGGCGATATCCCAATGCTGAGATTCGAGTGGCGCGAGCAGGGTGGGCCGCCTGCGCAGGCGCCCGTGGCGCGGGGGTTCGGCTCACGGCTGATCGAGCGCGCACTGGCGGCCGAGTTTCGAGGCAAGGTGCAGATGGACTTCGCGCCGGAGGGATTGGTCTGCTCGCTGACCGCACCTTTGAAATCCCTGGCGGCCAACTAAAGCATCGTGCGCAAAAGTGGGAACCGGTTTTGCGCAAAAAACGATGCGACACCAAAAATATAGAGCGCGCGTCCTGCGTCAGATTTGACGCAGCGCGCTCTAAAGGTTTCGGGCCGAACAGGGGGGATTCGGTAAATGCGATCCGACACCACAAACATCGGGAGTGAGGCTATGGATCGTCCCGTCGCCAGGCCCGCTTGCCTGCGATCCATTGTTCGGCAATGCGCGTCTCCGCGATATCATCTGGTGATTGCACGCTGATATCCCGGTCGATCAGCAGGAAATCGGCCCATTGCCCCTCCTCCAGCGCACCGATCCGCGCTTCGGCGAATGCATCGAAGCCCGGGCGTGTGGTCAGCGCGGCGAGGGCGGTCGCGAAGCCACGATCCGGGGACGTTTTAATGATCTGGGCGAGTGCCTGAAACGGGGGCAAGGGCAGGGTGGCGTCACTCCCTATGGTTGCGCCTGTTTCCAGCCGCGAGCGCAGGCCCGCCCCATAGGTCTGCGCGACTTCGGCGAACGCCATCTGCCCCTCGACCACGGCGGCGTCGCCATGCGCGGAAAGGACGAGCTGGAAACCATCCATCGCGGCACGGCTCATCTGGTTGCGCAGGCGCGTGCCCTCGATGCGCGGGCCGGGCGAAGGCGATCCCTTCATCCAGGCCGTGCCGGATGCCAACGTGCCATCCAGCGTGAAATGGACGCCGTTGAGTTTGAGATGCTCGTCATAAAGCCACGGCGTCGGTGCCGGACCGGCTATGGTAAGCATATGGCCCAGCCCCTCGGCATAGCCGATGATCCTCAGCCGCAGCGCGCCCCTGTCCCCCGCACGGCGATACGACTGCCAGTCGTCGATGGTCGTGCCCATGTCGGTCACGGTGGAATAACCGAGCGCGATATAGCGGCGCTGCACCTTGTCGAACGCGATGTCGCGGTCCTTGGGGAGCGGGGCGGGGGCGACACGTGCGACCTTCTGCATTGCGTCGCCGGCCATTGGGGAGGCGATGGCACGATCCGGGGAAATTCCTGCCAGTTTAAATGCTACACTGTTGGCCCATCCCAGTTCGCCATCCGCGCTGACGAGGAAGGTGGGGGTGGATGGGCTGGCGGCATCGAGATCGGAAGCGAAAGGCAGGCGCGCGGGGACGGCGCTTGTGCCAGACCAGCGTGCCGCGTCCCAGCCTTGCCCCAATATCCATTTCCTGCCCGTATTGGCGCGGGCATAATCGGCGATCTTCGCCTGCGCGTCCGCGAGCGAGCGCGTTTCGGAAAGATCGAGCGTCATCAACGCGATCCCCGCGGCCATGAGCCTGACATGGGGGGCGATGAAGGACGGGATCAGGGTCTGGCCCTTCGCATCCAGGCGAAAGAGCAGGCGTTCCGGGCGCGGCTCGCCCACGCCCAGCCTGCGCTCGACGCGCCCGTCGCCTGAAATCAGCAATCCGGAAAAGCGCTCGACGCCGCCGTTTTTCGCGGGTGCGATGCCGTTGACATTGTCGATCAGCCCGGATGTTGCCGGAGGAACCTCCGCCGGCCTTTTGCGCGCGAACGAGGAAGGCGCCGCCGCCAATCCCAGCATCAGCGCCGCGCCGGTCAGCGCACGCACCCAGCGGAGGGGGCTCACTTTTTGGCGAGCCTGCGGACCAGAGAGCTGGTGTCCTGCCGGCCACCGCCAAGCGCCTGCACCTCGGCATAAAACTGATCGACGAGCGCGGTCACGGGGAGGGTCGCGCCATTGGCCCGCGCCTCCTCGATCGCCAGGCCGAGATCCTTGCGCATCCAGTCCACCGCAAAACCGAAATCGAACGAGTCCTGTGCCATGCTGCCCCAGCGGTTGACCATCTGCCAGCTCTGCGCCGCGCCGCCCGATATCGCCTCGAACACCTTGTCGAGATCAAGCTCCGCCGCCTGTGCGAAACGCAGCCCTTCCGAAAGCCCCTGCAACACGCCCGCGATGCAGATCTGGTTGACCATCTTGGTGGTCTGCCCCGCGCCCGCGCCGCCCACATGCACCACCCGCGCGGCATAGCTCTGCATCACCAGCCGCGCCGCCGCCACCGCAGGTTCGGTGCCGCCGCACATGACGGAAAGCACGCCGTTCTCCGCGCCCGATTGCCCGCCGGAGACCGGCGCGTCGACACAGTGAAGACCCCGGCTTTCCCCTTCCTCGAACAGCTGTCGCGCAATCCGCGCCGAAACGGTCGTGTGATCGATAAACAATGCGCCCTTCGTCATGGTGCGGAAGGCGCCGTCCTGACCCAGCGTCACGGACGCAAGATCCTGGTCATTGCCGACACAGCTGATAACGACCTCTGCCTCGTCCGCCGCCTGCGCGGGCGTCACCGCCAGCGTGCCGCCATGCGCCTCCACCCAGGCCGACGCCTTGCTCATGGTGCGGTTGAAGACCGTGAGCTGATGCCCCGCCCGTGCCAGATGTCCCGCCATCGGTCCGCCCATGACACCGAGGCCTATAAACGCTATCTTCGCCATAGCCGCTGCATAGACATTCCGGGCGTCCGCGCCTAGGGCTGTTTCGCACGGACCGGGATCGGACGACCGCAATTCAGGGAGACGGGGAGTATCATGGCGCAGGAAATGGACACACGGGAAGTCGAAGCGGCGGCGGCGAGCCTGCCCGTGACGATTGAAGACGTGCGTGCCGCCCATGACCGGATTCGGCCCTCCATCGTCCGCACGCCCACGCTGCTCAGCAAGACGCTCTCGCAGATCGTCGGCGCGAAGGTCTATCTCAAGTTCGAGAACCTCCAGTTCACCGCCGCCTACAAGGAGCGTGGGGCGCTGAACCGGCTGCTTCTGCTGTCGGATGAAGCGAAAGCGCGGGGCGTCATTGCCGCTTCGGCGGGGAATCATGCGCAGGGACTCGCCTATCATGGCGCGCGGCTCGGCCTGCCGGTGACGATCGTGATGCCCACCTCCACACCAACAGTGAAGGTCGCGCAGACGCAGGGGCATGGCGCGACCGTGGTGCTGCACGGCGATAATTTCGACGAGGCCAACGCCTATAGCCGGGTGCTCGAAAAGGAGCGCGGCCTCACTTATGTCCATCCGTTCGACGACCCGGATGTGATCGCGGGGCAGGGCACGGTGGCGCTCGAAATTCTGGAGGACGCGCCGGAGATCGATACGCTGGTGGTGCCTGTCGGCGGCGGCGGCCTGATCTCGGGCTGCACGGTCGCGGCGAAGGCGCTGAAACCGGGGATCAAGGTCATCGGCGTGCAGTCCAACCGCTATCCCGCGCTCTACAGTCTCAAGACTGGGAAGCAGATCGAGGGTGGCGGCGATACGCTGGCCGAGGGCATCGCGGTCAAGTTTCCGGGGCAGCTCAGCTCGCAATTCGTGCTCCAGCTCGTCGACGAGATGCGCGTCGTCAACGAATCGATCATCGAGAGCGCGATCTCGCTGTTGCTCGATATCGAGAAGACCGTGGTCGAGGGCGCGGGGGCGGCTGCGCTGGCGACCTTGCTGCCGACCAAGGATGGCAACCCGCGCCCCGAGTTTGCCGGGCGCACCATCGGCATCGTCCTCTCCGGCGGCAATATCGATCCGCGCTTCCTCGCCAACGTGATTCTGCGCAACCTTGCCCGCTCGGGCAAGATCGGGCGGCTGTCGGTCGTGCTGCCGGACAAGGCGGGCGCATTGATGGAGGTGGCGGGGATCTTTACCCGCTTCGATGCCAATATCATCGAGGTGGCGCACCAGCGCATCTTCGGCGTACCCTCCGCCAAGAGCACTACGACCGAGATCGAATATGAGATCAAGGATCCCGCTGCGGCAATGGCGCTGGAGCAGGCCTTGGCGGATGCCGGGTACAGCTTTGACCGGCTGACCATTTCCGGCACGCGCAAGGGGCCGCGCGGCAGCCGCGGGTGAAGGCGGGTATGGCGCCCGAAAGGCCTGAAAACGCTTCCTAAATCTTTTTGTGGTAAACCCCCTTTTAATGGCGAGGGATGCTGGGCATTATAGGGGCAATGGCATAGTCAAATGCCATGTGTCGCATTCATGATGAGAGGGTGAGAAGACGTTGACCGCGCCGTTTCGTTTCCCCCGTTTTTTCGTTACCAGCCCCAGCCCCTGCCCCTATCTGGCGGGGAAGAGCGAACGTAAGGTCTTCACAGAGCTTTCGGGCGACAACGCCAATGAGCTGAACGATGCGCTGGGCCGGATCGGGTTTCGGCGCAGCCAGAACGTCGCTTACCGCCCGAGCTGTGCGGATTGCGCGGCCTGTGTGTCCGTGCGCGTCGTCGCCGACGAGTTTGCGCCCAATGCCAGCCAGCGCAAGCTGCTGAAGCGCAACAGCGACCTTGTCGTCAATGTCTGCAAGCCGTGGTCGACCGAGGAGCAATATGCGCTGCTCCGGCGCTATCTGCACACGCGGCATCCCGGCGGCGGGATGACCGAGATGGACGAGATCGACTATGCCGACATGGTCGAGCACTCGCCGGTCGACAGCTACATCATCGAATATCGCGAACCGACGCGTGACGGCTCACCCGGCAAGCTCGTCGGCGCCTGCCTGACCGACAAGCAGGGCGATGGCCTCTCTATGATCTACAGCTTCTTCGAGCCCGACCCGGATGTGCGCCCAGGCATGGGCAACTTCATCATCATGGATCATATCCTGCGCGCGGCGAAATCCGGCCTGCCCTATGTCTATCTCGGCTACTGGGTCGAGGGCTCGCGGCGGATGCAGTACAAGGTCAAATATCAGCCGCTGGAGCGGCTCGGGCCGAGCGGCTGGGTGCGCTTCGAGGAAGCGGATGCACTGCGCGGGCAAGCTGTTGCCTCCCGCGCAGCGAGGCCTGTGGCGGAAAATGGTGCGGCGCCCATCGAACCGCGCGAACTCGCGGCCCTGTTCCGGAAATAGGTTCTGACCCTTGGCCTCCGGTCGTTCCAGACGGAACCACCGGAGTGCCGGAAATCAAAAAGCGAGGCTGCCCCGTGGAGCCCGCGCCTTGCGGCGCGAACGCGTCGCCGCACCAACTGCGCCGAAGCCCAGAATCATCAGCGCCCAGGTGCCCGGCTCCGGCACCGCGCTCGCGGTGACCTGTCCGATCTTGAACCCGTCGATCAGATTGTCTGCGCCGCCCGCCTCGATGATCCACGAGGTGCTCCTCAGGTTGCCCGAGTTAAGCAGGCGCGGGTTGCCGGAATTGCTGGTGACATAGGAGGAGAAAGATGTCGGGAACATGCCCAGCACGGACGCCTGCGATGCGCCATTGCTGAACGGATTGGCGGTCCAGAGCATCCCCGGCTGGCCAACGAGAATATTCGCATCCGTATCCTTCAGGCTCTGTTGAAAATTGGGGCTGCCATAGGCGTTGAAGATCGCGCTGCTCAGCGTGACAGGGCGGCTGAACTGAAGCAGGAGGAAATCGGTCGAGCCGTAGCTGTCGACGAAATGTTCGTCGGTCGCGCCGTTCTTGGCGCCCAGCCCGAGCGGGTAATTGCCGAGATAGCTCGCCTGCGTGGAGCCGCCTGAGAAATTCCACGCCGTCGCGCGAAGATCGAGCGTGGTTGACCCGCTCGTCGCCGAGGCCAGGCGGGCATTGCCCGTCGTCCCCAAGGTGGTGCTGTTATCAGTGCCCTGAAAATCGAACACATAGGTCGAGGCGTGGGCGGCCCCGAGTGAGGCGGTGGCAAGAGCGAGTGAGGTCGCTAATCGGATAAAGACGCGCATGGTTCCTGTCCCTGTTCAGTTGCGGTGCAAGGTGAGAGACATGCGGCGAGCGGTGATGGTCTCCGCACGGTCATCACAGTCGTAAATCCCGCTGCGCCGGGAAGTTCCATGACGCGGGCGATCTTTGCGGCCAACCGAAGCGGCGGGAGTGGTTCAAATTGGGAACAGGGGCGTTATGGCATGGTTTGGCCTGTCGACCGGGCGGAACGCACGCCGTTCCCGCGCGGTTCACCAGGAACCGCGAGCTGAAAAATATGTTCGCCTAACTGCCTGTTATGCCGCGATGGCGTAAGGTACGATTTCGCCCTCAAGATAGAGCTTGCGCGCCTTGGAGCGGCTCAATTTGCCCGATGAGGTGCGCGGCAGGGTACGCGGCGGTACGAGTTCCACCACGCAGTTCATGCCGGTGATGGCGCGAACCCGGTCGCGGATCTGGTCGCGCAGCCTGGCGCGTTCGGTATCGTCCGAGGTACGGCAATGGACGAGCACTGCCGGCGCCTCCTCGCCATTGGGCGTGGTGATCGCGAAGGCGGCGATGTCGCCCTGCTTGAAGCCGGGGAGCTGCTCCACCGCCCATTCGATATCCTGCGGCCAGTGGTTCTTGCCGTTGATGATGATCATGTCCTTGGCGCGGCCGACGATATAGAGATAGCCGCTGGACATATATCCCATGTCGCCGGTGTCGAGCCAGCCGTCCACCATGCAGGCGGCAGTCGCCTCGTCGTCGCGGAAATAGCCGACCATGAGGGATGGTCCGGTGGTCCATACCTTGCCGATCTGCCCTTCGCCGAGCAGCGAGCCATCCTCGTCGCGGATTTCGACCACCATGTCCTTCACCGGCTTGCCGCAGTTGACGATGGCGCGATAGCGCTGCGGACGGCCCTCGGCGGCGTCCCCGCCGGAAAGATCCGTTTCCTCCACCAGCTCGACCATGATGCCTTCACCCGGAGGCATGATCGTGACGGCAAGCGTCGCCTCGGCAAGGCCATAGCTCGGCAGGAAGGCGGACGGTTTGAACCCGGCATCGGCGAATGCATCGACGAAGCTCTGCATCACGTCCGGGCGGATCATGTCCGCGCCATTGCCCGCAAGCCGCCAGCGTGAGAGGTCGAACCGATCCGACGCCTTTGTCTGGCTCGACATGCGGCGCGCGCAGATGTCATAGCCGAAGGTGGGCGAATAGCTGATCGTCGTGCCCTCGTTGCGGCTGATGAGATCGAGCCATGCGAGCGGACGGCGCGCAAAATCCTCGGTCTTCATATAGTCGGTCGACACCTGATTGGCGACCGGCGAGAGGAAGCAGCCGACAAGACCCATGTCATGATACCAGGGCAGCCAGCTGATGCAGCGGTCGCTGTCCTGAAGTTCCATGCCGTGGCTATGGGCGGAAAGGTTCGACAGCAGCGCCTTGTGCGTCACCGCGACGCCATGCGGGAAGCGCGTGGAGCCGCTGCTGTACTGAAGATAGGCGATCTCGTCGGTATGCGCCTGCGGCAGGCGGCAGGGGACGGCTTCACGCGCGATGAAATCCTCGAACGCCAGCCCCTCGACCTTGTTCAGCCGCGCGGCCTCGCCCGCCATCTCGGCAAGTTCGGCGGGGAAGAACAGGATCTTGGGATCGCAGCTCGAAAGCTGGACGGAGAGCTGGTCGATATAGCTTTCCTTGCCGCCAAAGCTGGTGGGGAGGGGCAGCGGCACCGGCCATGCACCCGCATAGATAACGCCGAAGAACATCTGCGCGAACTCGACGCCTGTCTCCGCGACCAGCGCGATCCGGTCCTCCGGCTTGATGCCGTGAGCGATCAGGCGATAGGCGCAGGCAAGCGCGTCGGCGCGCAGCTCGCTATAGGGATAGGGGCGGGCAAGGTTGCCCCGCGCATCGTGGAAATTGAACCCGCGGGTGCCCGAGGCGGCATAATCGAGCGCCTCGCCCATCGTTGCGAAATCGGAAAAGCGGCGCGGCAGGGCGTCGTGCGTCGGAAGCGGGCGCAGACTGCCTGCGGCCTTTTCCGGCCTGGTCATTACTGCACTGTCTGTGGTTTCGATCCCGGCCAAAATCAGTCCCTTCATTACGCGACCTGAAGGCTTGTAGCGCCTTTCCTATGGTTTACGTCTCTAGCGCATAACTCAAGTTCAAATTCGGACGCGAGTGTGGCACAAAAATGGCGCATGGCACGATATGGCGTTCAAAACAAGCGGCCCGCCCTCGACGAGGCGGCCTTGCGGGAGCTGGCGCTGGCCTATGTCAGCCGGTTTGCCACCAGCGGAGCGCGTCTGGTGCGCTATCTCGATCGGAAGATCCGCGAGCGCGGCTGGGCAGGGGAGGCGGAGGCTGATCCGGAGGCATTGGCCACGCGTTTCGCGGAGCTGGGCTACCTCGACGACGCATCCTATGCGCGCATGAAGGGCGCCTCGATGCAACGGCGTGGCCTGGGCGCGGCGCGGATACGGGGGGCGCTGGCGGCTGATGGCGTTGCGGAGGGGGACCGCGAACCTGCGTTGGACGAGGCGCGGGAAGGGCGATGGGAGGCTGCGGACGTGCTGGCGCGGCGCAGACGCATCGGCCCCTATGCCGCCGAGAAGGCCGATCCCGCCCGGCGCGAGAAGCAGTTGGCGCTTTTCCTGCGCGCGGGTCATGATATGGGAACCGCGCGCGCCTGGGTGCATTCCGACCCCGGCGATTTTCCCGAACGGAGCGACTGAATGAGACCGTCTTTTGTTGCGCTTGTCGCCAGCGCTTTGCTTGCGGCCTGCTCTCCGGCAGCACAAGATTCGGGTGCAAATGCATCCGGTCCGGATGCGAAAGGCGATGCCGTTGCCAGCTCCGGCCAGCATCTGCCCAAGGTGCCGGTGGTGATCACCCGCGCGAATGGCGGGCCGCCTGTCAAACTCTCGATCGAGATTGCGCTCGGCAGGCAAGAGCAGGAGGAAGGCCTGATGCATCGCACGGACCTTGGACCCGGCGACGGTATGCTCTTCCCGATGATACCGGCGCGGATGCCGAATTTCTGGATGAAGGATACGCCGACGCCGCTCGATCTCCTCTTCATCGCGATGGATGGCACGGTGGTGCATCTCGTTGCCGGCGCCAAGCCCAACGACCGCACGCCCCTGTTCGCCGAGCAGCCTGTCGCGGGCGTGCTGGAGCTGCGAGGAGGCGATGCCGCGCGGCTCGGCATCGCGGAGGGCGATAGCGTCAATTGGGGGACGTGCGCCAGCGAGGCCGAACCGGAACCGAGCGCGGAGATGGATAATTTCTGCCCGGCCTGATCGCTTTTCTTCGTCATCCCGGACCTGATCCGGGATCCCGCTTCCAGGTACGGCGCCTCGCCCTGGATCCCGGATAGCTTGGTTTTCTGGCCAAATCCTGATGGATTTGGAGAAAATCAGCTTCCGGGATGACGGGACTGCTTGCGAGTACCGTTCTCCGCTCTTGCCAAGCAGCTTCGCTCGGCCTAATCCGCGCAGCATGGGACTGCTCAAGAACATCTTCACCTGGTGGGAAGGCGCCACCATCGGCACCGCGCTCTTTTCGGCCCTCAAGGGCAAGAAGGTCGGCGAGGACCATATGGGCAACGTCTATTATGAAGGCGGCAAGGGGCTCGATGGCAATCCGCGCCGCTGGGTGATCTACAACGGCCCCAACGACGCCAGCCGGGTGCCCGCCGAGTGGCATGGCTGGCTGCATCACAGCATTGAGGGCGCGCCGGAGAGCTTCCTTCCTCCGCCGCGCATCTGGGAAAAGGACTATGTCCCGAACCAGACTGGAACGCCCAACGCCTATATGCCGCGTGGCTCCATCGACAAGGGTGGGGCGCGCGCCGCCGCTACCGGAGATTATGAGGCATGGACGCCGGAGGCTTGATCCTGCGTCGCGCCGCGGTTCCTCTGACGCTGCTGCTCGCCGGGCTTGCCGGTTGCGGCGATGGCGCGAACCAGTTGCCCCAGGGCAATGCCTCCAAGCCGGTGGCGGCCGACGGCAGCCCGCTCTCGGTCGAGGCGCTGGGCAATATGGCGGGCATAACGCCGATGAATCAGCGCGTCGCGGTGATCGGCCTCCTCAACAAGCGTAACGGCCTGACGCGCGATCTACAGATGAAGCCGGGGCAGGCGTTCCGCGTGGGAGACGCCATCGTGCGCCTGCGCGCCTGCGAGGCGACAGCGCCGTGGGAGGGCGAGAAGGAAGTCGGCGCCTTCGTTCAGCTCGATGTCCGCACCCCGCGCAAGGAGGAATGGCGGCGCGTATTCTCCGGCTGGCTGTTCAAGGAGCGGCCCGAGCGGAATGTGGTGCAGCACCCGGTCTATGATGTCTGGGTCAAGAGCTGTGCGATGGTCTGGCCCGAGACCGGCCCGGACACGGTCAAGGCGGCGGACAGGTCCGGCGCGAATGCCAATGCCGCCGCTGGCCCGGCAGACAACAGCGCCGATTCGTCCACCAGCGAAACGCCTGAAAGCGCGGCATCCAACAGCGCGCGGTAACGGCGCTGGCTGATCTCGATCGCGCCGAGCGATTGCAGATGGCTGGTCATGAACTGGCAATCGAGCAGCTCCATTCCCCCCAGCTTCATCCGCGCCACCAGCCAGGCCAGCGCTACTTTGGAGGCATCGGTGCGGCGCGAGACCATGCTTTCGCCGAAAAAGGCACGGCCCAGCGACACGCCGTAGAGCCCTCCGACAAGCGTATCGCCCTCCCAGCATTCTACCGAGTGCGCGAAGCCAAGACGATGGAGCTGCGTGTAGCTGTCCTCGATGTCATGGCTGATCCAGGTCGTCGGCCGGTCAGATGCGGATTCGGCGCAGAGGCGCACGACCTGCGCGAAATCGGCGTTCACGCTGACGCGAAAACGATCTGATTTCAATACTTTGCCGAGCGATCGTGACAGGTGAAAGCCGTTTAGCGGCAGAATCGCGCGGGTCTTGGGTTCCACCCAATAGATCTCGTCGGCCTCGCGATCATCCGACATCGGAAACACGCCAATGGCATAGGCGCGCAGCAGCAATAGCGGATCGAGAACCATCTGCCCCACCGTGGCAGAGCATGGCCGCCCTTCCAAGGGGTATTTCCGGTTGCACTTGAGAAAGCGCGCGGCTAAGGACGCGCCTTCGCACGCCGTGGTGCAGGAGTGTAGCTCAGCTGGTAGAGCGTCGGTCTCCAAAACCGAATGCCGGGGGTTCGAGTCCCTCCACTCCTGCCAAACTTGCGCTTTTCGGAGCGTATGGCTATGGGCGAAGGACGTCGCGGGGTAGCGGCTTTCATCCGGGCCTGAGGGGCCGGAGGGAGGCGTTTACTCCGCAATTTGGTGTTTATTTGGAACAGGCGGAGCAAGCGTGGCGAAAACCAGCCCCGGCGAATTCATCAACCAGGTGAAGGTTGAAGCGAAGAAAATCGTCTGGCCCACGAGGCGCGAGACGATGATGACGACGGTGATGGTGCTTATCATGACTTCCGTTCTCGGCCTGTTCTTCTTCGGGATCGACAGCTTCTTCGGCTGGGTGGTCACGATGCTGCTGCAGCTGGCCGGTGGGCAGGGTTGAGTAGTGAGCAGGGCTGAGTGAACAGGGCTGAACGGCGAAACGAACGGGTGGAACGATAAAGTTATGGCGCGCTGGTACATCATTCATGCCTATTCGGGCTTCGAGAACAAGGTTCGCGAATCGATCCTCGCCGAGGCGGAGCGTCTGGGTCTGTCCCAGCTGGTCGAAGCCGTCGAGGTGCCGACCGAGACCGTGACGGAAGTGCGCCGCGGCAAGAAGGTGCAGTCCGAGCGCAAGTTCTTTCCCGGCTATGTGCTGGCGAAGCTCGGCATGAATGACGACGTGTATCACCTCGTCAAGAATACACCGAAGGTTACCGGCTTCCTCGGCTCGTCCGGCAAGCCGCAGGCGATCACCGAGGCCGAGGCCGCGCGCATCCTCAACACGAAGGAAGAGGCCGCCGCCGCGCCGAAGAACAAGATTACCGTCAATTACGAGATCGGCGATCAGGTGAAGGTCACGAGTGGCAACTTCGCCAGCTTCACCGGCACGGTCGAGGAGCTCGATTTCGACAAGAATCGCGTCAAGGTTTCCATCTCCATCTTCGGCCGCGCCACGCCGCTGGAGCTGGCGTTCGAGGATGTCGAGCTGGTAAAGTGAATTTCCCCGTGCTCCTGCGCAGGCAGGAGCCCAGGGTTCCGGGCGCGGCGCGAGCGGCTCCTGGGTTCCTGCCTTCGCAGGAACACAACCCATCCCTCGGGATGGAATAGCGCGGGAGGAGCGCCGAAAGGCACTCCGCAAACACCGCTAAACTTGAACCGGGCCAGACCGCGGCAACGTGGCGCGGCCCATCTATAGAGTGAGTGAAACATGGCAAAGAAGATTACGGGCTATATCAAGCTCCAGGTGCCCGCGGGCGCCGCAAATCCTTCGCCGCCGATCGGCCCGGCTCTGGGTCAGCGCGGCGTCAACATCATGGAATTCTGCAAGGCGTTCAACGCGGCGACCGAGAAGATGGACAAGGGCACTCCGCTGCCGACCATCATCACCGTCTATGCCGATCGCAGCTTCTCCTTCATCACCAAGCAGCCGCCGGCCACCTACCTGATCAAGAAGGCCGTGAACCTCAAGTCCGGCTCGAAGGAGCCCGGCAAGGTTTCCGCCGGAAAGATCACCCGCGCCCAGCTCGCGGAGATCGCGCAGGCGAAGATGGCGGACCTCAATGCCAATGACATCGAGGCGGCAACGAAGATCATCGAAGGCTCCGCTATCGCGATGGGCCTCACCGTGGTGGAGGGCTAAGACATGGCAAAGCTGACCAAGAAGGCGAAGGCTCTCGCTTCGGCAATCGACCGCGACAAGCTGCACGGCGTCGATGAGGCGATCGCGCTCATCAAGAGCAACGCGACCGCGAAGTTCGACGAGACCGTCGAGATCGCGATGAACCTCGGTGTCGATCCGCGCCATGCCGATCAGATGGTGCGCGGCGTCGTCACGCTTCCCGCCGGTACGGGCAAGGATGTGCGCGTCGCGGTGTTCGCGCGCGGCGACAAGGCCGAGGCGGCGACCGCCGCCGGTGCCGATGTCGTGGGCGCGGAAGACCTGCTGGAGAGCATCCAGAACGGCAATATCGACTTCCAGCGCGTCATCGCGACGCCGGACATGATGGGCCTCGTCGGCCGTCTCGGCAAGGTGCTCGGCCCCAAGGGTCTGATGCCGAATCCGAAGCTCGGCACCGTGACCCCGAATGTCGGCGAAGCCGTTAAGGCGGCAAAGGGCGGCCAGATCGAGTTCCGCGTCGAAAAGGCGGGTATCATCCACGCCGGTCTCGGCAAGGCGAGCTTCTCGGAAGGCGACCTGCGCAAGAATTTCGATGCGTTCGTCGATGCCATCGTCAAGGCGAAGCCCTCGGGCTCCAAGGGCAAATATGTCCGCAAGATCGCGCTTAGCTCCTCGATGGGCCCGGGCGTGAAGGTGGATGTCGCCGCCGTGAACGGCGTCATCTGATAGTGCCGGAATTGCGAAAGGGCGGTTCTGCCCTTTGCGAATGATCAATCCCCTTCGGGTCTCGCCCGAGGGGGATTTTCTTTTGAGAATCGGCGCGCCGAATTGATTTGATCTCCGCCGGAAATCATGCACTTCCTCCTCCAGCAATCGAGGTGGAAGCGTATGGACAAGCCGTCATTTCAGGAGCTGGTGCGGCTGTTTGGCCGGATCGGCCTCGTCAGTTTCGGCGGACCGGCGGGGCAGATCGCGCTGATGCACAAGGAGCTGGTGCACGAGCGCCAGTGGATCGGCGAGGAGCAGTTCCTGCGCGCGCTCAATTTCTGCCATCTGCTGCCCGGCCCGGAGGCGCAGCAGCTCGCAACCTGGGTCGGCTGGCGGCTGCACGGGGTGCGGGGCGGCCTGGCTGCGGGCGGGTTGTTCGTGCTGCCTGGCGCGCTGGTGATGCTGCTTCTTTCGATGGTCTATGCGCTGGCCGCGAACGTGCGCTGGTTTCCGGTGCTGTTTCTCGGTATCAAGGCGGCGGTACTGGCGCTGGTGGTGCAGGCGCTGCTGCGCATCGGCGGAAGGGCGCTCAACACGCGCTTCAAACTCGGCCTGAGCATCGCCTCTTTCCTCGCGCTCACCCTGTTCAATGCACCCTTTCCACTCGTCGTGCTGGGCGCGGGCGTGATCGGCGCGCTGGCGGCTGCCAGGCGCCCTCAGTGGCTGAAACTCAAGGACGTTCCACCCGCGCAGGATGAAGCAGCATCGCGCACACCCGTTCGGGCTGTGGTTGTCGCGCTCGCCGCCGCGTGGGCGCTGCCGTTCGTTTTGATCGCGCTGTTGCTCGGCCCGCACCATGTGCTGATGGATATTGCCGCCTTCTTCTCGCGCCTCGCAGTGGTGACCTTTGGTGGCGCCTATGCGGTGCTGGCCTATATGGCGCAGGAGGCGGTGCAGACCTATCAGTGGCTGAAGCCCGGCGAAATGGCGGACGGGCTGGGCCTGGCCGAGACCACGCCCGGCCCCCTCATCATGGTGACGCAGTTCGTCGGATTCCTGGCTGCCTTTCGTATGCCGGAACCCTTCTCGCCGCTGGTGGCGGGAATGCTGGGCGCGCTGGTTACGACGTGGGTGACGTTCGTTCCCTGCTTCCTCTGGATTTTCGCGCTCGCGCCCTGGATCGAGCGGCTCGAACATGCGCAGCGCTTGCAAGGCGCGCTCTCGGCGCTTACCGCCGCAGTGGTCGGCGTGGTGGCGAACGTCGCCCTGTGGTTCGCGCTGCATGTCCTGTTCTGGGAGGTGGGGAATGCGCGCCTCGGCCCCCTGAGCGTCGCCGTTCCCGATATTCACATGTTGAATGTGCAGGCGCTGGCCCTTTCTGCGCTGGCCTTTGCGCTGCTGTTCTGGGCGCGGATGGGCATCGTGACGATCCTGGGGCTGTGCGGCCTGGCGGCCTTGCTCCTGCGCGCATGGTTGCATATGTGAACCGCGATGGACCGCATTGGAGAACGCATGATTTCCTCCACCCGTGAAGACGACGTTGTGACGATATGGCTCGACCGGCCCGAAACGCGCAACGCGCTCGGGCTGGCCGACTGGCAGGCGCTGGCGTCGCTGGCGGATGACCTCCGGCAGTCTGACTGCGCGGCGATCATCCTCTCCTCGACTGCCCCGCGGGCCTTCTGTTCCGGCTCCGATCTCAAGGAAATCGTGGGTCTGGCGACCGATATACCCGCGCGTGAGGAGTTCCGCCTCGCCATGCGCGCTGCGCTCGACGGGATTGCCGAGCTGCCGGTGCCGGTGGTCGCGGTGATCGAAGGCGCGTGCTTTGGCGCGGGCGTGGCGCTCGCGCTCGCCTGCGATATGCGGATCGCGGGGCCCGAAGCCCAGTTCGGCGTGCCGCCCGCCAAGCTCGGCATCAGCTATCCGGTGCAGGACATCCGCAGGCTGGTCGGCGCGGTGGGGCGTGCGCAGGCGGCGCGGCTGCTGTTTTCCGCACAAGCTATCGGTGCCGAGGAGGCTGCCGATCATGGGCTGGTTGACGCTATTTCGGCCACGCCCGCACAGCAGGCGCGTGCGCTGGCGGAGCAGATGGCCGCCAACGACCCCGCAAGCGTTCGCGCCCTCAAGACAACGCTGAGTCTCGTCGACGCCGACAGCGATGGGGAAATGGACGCGCTGTTCGACGCCATGTTCGGCAGTGCCGGTTTTGCCTCCCGCTCCGCCAGGCTCGCGAAGGCCTGACATGACGCTGCCGCCCAGGATCGATCCGTTCCACGCCATCGCCATCAGCCGCCTCGCGCATCGCATGAAGGCGGAAGGGGCGTCGATCATCCATATGGAGTTCGGTCAGCCCTCGACCGGCGCACCCGCCCGCGCCATCGCCGAGGCGCACCATGTGCTCGATCATGACGGCATGGGCTATTGGGAAAGCCAGCCGCTCAAGGAGCGCATCGCGCGGCATTATCGTGAAACCTATGGGGTGGTGGTGGATCCGGAGCGGATATTCCTCACCTGCGGCGCGTCGCCCGCGCTGGTGCTGGCGCTTTCGAGCCGGTTTGCGCCCGGAGCCCGCATCGCCATCGCGCGGCCGGGCTATGTCGCCTATCGCAACACGCTGAAGGCGATGCATCTGGTTCCGGTCGAGCTGCCCTGCGGCGAGGCGGAGCGCTATCAGCTGACCTCCGCCGCTATCGAGGCGCTTGATCCCGCGCCCGATGGCGTGCTGGTTTCAAGTCCCGCCAACCCGACCGGCACGATCATCAGCGACGCGGAAATGGCGGCCATTGCGCGTGTCTGCGAGGAGCGGGGCATCGCCCTTCTGTCAGACGAGATCTATCACGGCCTCACTTATGAAGGCCGCGCCGTCTCGATGCTGGAAAAGACGGACGACGCCTTCATCGTCAACAGCTTTTCCAAATATTTCAGCATGGCGGGCTGGCGACTGGGCTGGCTGGTGGTGCCGGAAGGCTATATCGACGCCGCCCGCGCGCGCATGGGCAATCTTTTCCTGACGCCGCCCTCGCTCGCCCAGCACGCCGCGCTGGTCGCGTTCGATTGTCGCGACGAGCTGGAAGGGCATGTCGAGACCTATCGCCGTAACCGTGCGATGCTGCTGGATGCCTTGCCCGCGCTCGGGTTGCGGCGCATCGCGCCTCCCGATGGCGCGTTCTATATCTATGCGGACATTGGCCACCTGACCGACGACAGCCTCGCCTTCTGTGAAAGGCTGCTGCGCGAGACAGGCGTTGCCGCCGCGCCCGGCATAGACTTCGATCCCGAGGAAGGGCGCCGTTTCATGCGCTTCAGCTTCGCGGTGTCGACCGAACTCGTTGCCGAAGCGCTGAAGCGCATGACGCCCTGGTTCAGAGAAGCTGCTCGGCGGGCGTGAAATCATAGCCCAGATCGTGCGCGACGGCTTTATACGTCACCTTGCCGCCGCTCACGTTCAGACCCGCGCGCAGATGCGCATCGCGCCGCAGCGCCTCCTTCCACCCCAGATCGGCGATATGGAGCGCATGGGGCAGGGTGACGTTGTTGAGCGCGTAAGTGGAGGTTCGCGCCACTGCGCCGGGCATGTTGGCAACGCAATAATGCACGATGCCATCGACCGCATAGGTCGGCTCGGCATGGGTCGTGGCGTGGCTGGTCTCGAAGCAGCCGCCCTGATCGATCGCGACGTCGACCAGCACCGACCCCGGCGTCATCAGGCGGAGCATTTCGCGCGTCACCAGCTTGGGCGCCGCTGCGCCGGGGATCAGCACCGCGCCAATCACGAGATCGGCATGGGCAATACAGTCCGCGATGTTCGCCTTGCTGGAGAAGCGCGTCTGGGCACGATTCTCGAAATGGTTGGACAGCCGCTCCAGCACTTCGGCGCTGCGATCGAGGATCGTGACGTTCGCGCCCATGCCCACCGCCATCTGCGCCGCGTTGAAGCCAACAACGCCGCCGCCGATGATCGCGACATTGGCGGGCAGAACCCCCGGCACACCGCCCAGCAGCACGCCGCGCCCGCCATGTTCCTTTTGCAGCGCCGTCGCGCCGGCCTGAATCGACATGCGCCCCGCCACCTGGCTCATCGGCTTGAGAAGGGGCAGGCCGCCATGCGCGTCCGTAACGGTCTCATAGGCAATGCAGACCGCGCCGGATGCGACGAGATCCCTGGTTTGCTCCGGGTCCGGCGCAAGGTGCAGATAGGTGTAGAGGATCTGCCCCTCGCGCAGCATGGCGCGCTCCACCGCCTGCGGTTCCTTGACCTTCACGATCATCTCCGCGCGGGCGAACACGTCCGCCGCGTCGGAGGAAATCTTCGCGCCCGCAGCGCGATAGGCGTCGTCCGATGCGCCAATACCGAGGCCGGCTCCGGTCTCGACCAGAACGGCATGACCATGCGCCACCAGCTCTTCCACGCTCTCCGGCGTTAGCCCGACGCGATATTCATGGTTCTTGATTTCCCTGACTGTGCCGACGTGCATGACCTTAATCTCCCTTTGAACAGGCGAATAATAATCGAATGACGGCGCAAAAGGCTCCCGGATATCGGTGGACGGCACTGCGTTTATGCAATAATATCCCGAAATAATAGTGATATTCGGGATATTTTGCCGTGGATGCGATAGATGTAAGAATATTATCCGAGCTTCAGCGCGACTCCAGCCGTTCGATCGCGGAGCTGGGCGAGGCTGTCGGCCTTTCCAGCTCCGCCTGCCACCGTCGCCAGCGCGCCCTGGAGGAAAGCGGTACGATCGCGGGCTATGGCGCGCGGATCGATCCGGCGAGAGCGGGAATAGGCGTTCATGCGCTGATCGACATCACACTCGATAACCAGAGCCGCGCCTGCATGGAGCGGTTCGAGGCTGCGGTGCTGCAATATGACGCCATCCTCGAATGCCAGCTCGTGTCAGGCGAGGCGGACTACAGGCTGCGGGTGGCGGCACGCGATCTCGCGGATTTCGAGGATATCCACCGCCGCTATCTGGCCGAGCTGCCGGGGGTTTCGTCGATGCATACCAGCTTTGTGCTGCGCCATATCAAGCGCTGGCGCGGCTACGCGCTTCGGCAAATATAACCGCTATGGCG
Organism: Sphingobium sp.; assembly: GCA_022652485.1. Taxonomy (GTDB): domain Bacteria; phylum Pseudomonadota; class Alphaproteobacteria; order Sphingomonadales; family Sphingomonadaceae; genus Sphingobium. Next base: position 8,108 of record JALCRK010000009.1, on the reverse strand, counting down.
CACCTTCGAACCCGATAGGATCCCTAAAGCCGAACGGGCGCCCGGCGCCTGAAGGCGAAGAAAAAATGGTGCCAGAAGAGGACTCGCATCGGATAATAGTTTCTGTGTTATAACAGCAACATAGACGATGTGGTTTTTGCGAAGGCCCGCACAAAAGCCCGCATTTCGGTGTGGTTTAGAGGTTCGAGTCTTTTGCTGGGACTCGAATCTTCAAGAAATGGCGGATTTCCGCCATTTTTGCACCGTGAACAAAAGCAGAAAATCTAGCCTTGTAGGGACCGAAAGGCCCGCAGAAAACCGTTCATGAAGCGTTCCAACTTGGCCCGCTTACTCTCAGGCGATCTCGTCCAACACGCGATTGGAATGGATAGTCTGGCGGCTGTGATCGGCAGGCCTGGCCCAATTACCTACGCCGGGGTGAGAGCCCCAGAAAACGATGCGGGGTCCAGGCCTGCCCCTCCGTCAGGAGGAACTTGTCATGTGCGCGCCGGATCAAAGGAAGATCCAGACTTCCACATGTGAAGCATGACGACTGCCAGCTTTCTCGCGACAGCAACCCTGGCCTTCGACAATCCGACTTTCTTCCTCAGTGTCAGCCCCCATGCCTGCAATGCGCTTTCCGTCTTTGTCGAGCACAGCAAGACGGTGGCAGCCGAAACCAGGTGAGTCCGCGTGAGCTTGCTACCGAACCTGCTGATCCGGCCGACCCGGGCGAGAACGCCCGACTGATGGATTGATGGGGTCAATCCGAAATAGGGGCCGACATCGCGGGTTCGCTGAAAGCGCGACGGATCGCCGATGGCGCTGTAAAAGGACAAGGCGGTGATTGGACCGACGCCAGGGACGGTCATGAGGTTTGAACAGACCGGATGAGCAAGAGCTGCCGCACGGAGCCGCTTGTCCATTCCTGCAATATGCGAACGAAGGTTTTCCGCGATCGAAATGAGCGGCCGGACGTCGGCATCGACATCGAGCCCGTCCGCCCGCAGAATTTCCAGCTGATCTTCGATGCCGCTGGCGAGCCTGCCAACCCCGCTGCTCGTCTTCAGCTTTCCTCCGTGCAAACGGACGATGGACTGAACCAGGGCGTCGATCTTCATGCGCTGCTGAATGAGGTTCTTGCGGACATTGAGGAGGCTGCGCAGGTTCTGACAGTCGAGTGGCTTTACGAAGACCTCTGCCCCGATGGTGCGTCCGACGCGGCCGAGCTCTGCAAGCCCTCGCGCATCGTTGGAGTCAGTCTTCTGCCGCCGGATAGCGAGGAACTTGGAGGCACGACGAACCTCCGCGACATAGACAGGAAAGCCCTGAGCCTGGAGTTCACGCACCATGTGGGTGCCCACGCCCGCTTCGATGGTAATGCGCTGCACCGCTTCGACACCAAAGGGGCGCAGGATATCCTTTATCTGGCCAGCATGCGTTTCTCGTTTTCCTTCGAATAGGATTTCACCGAATTCGTCGATAAGGCACACTGCTGTTTCCGCAACTCCGGTATCCAGACCAACCCAGTACTTCCGACCTGCCAACACTATCCCCCATGAAAACATAGAGTTTTGGCGCGGCGTCATTTAATCTCGCGGCAGGAGCCCTGCAAACTTCCGACGTCCGCAAACCGATGTGAGGGTAGCAATCGGAAATAGATTCGCCGAATGGGATTGGTCCTTTGAATCACGAAACATGTTGTAGGAAATCGTAGGAATGGCCAAGCTCGATCCTCGCCGCGCGCTCGATGAGCTCATCAAGGAACGCGGCGAGTCTTATTCGTCAGTCTCGCGCCTGCTGAGCCGGAATGCGGCCTATATCCAACAGTTCATCAAGCGAGGTAGCCCGGCGCATCTCGACGACAGCGACATCGCGCAGCTGTCGGTTCATTTTGGCGTCCCCGCCGCTGTCTTTGGCGGAGACGAGGTTCCGGAAAGCGCGGGGCTATCGACGATCGCGATCCCGGTTCTTGGCGCCACCGATGCTGACGATAGTCTTGGGCCTGTCCGTCTGGTCGACGAGGCATGGCTGCGCAGTCTCAGTCAGAAGCCGACGGGAGTTTCGATCGTCAGGGTCGAGGGCGACGCGATGTATCCGACTTTGCGGGATGGCGATGAGGTGCTGATTCAGCGCTATCTCGCAAACGAAAATCCTCGCGACGGACTCTACGTCATCCGAGCCGATACCGGATTGCTGGTACGAAGGATCGCGCTCGAACCGGCGCGAAATCGCATCGCCGTACTGACTGACAATCCAAACTATCCCAACTGGGATGGACTAATCAGAAACGCGATACAGATCGTAGGGCGCGTCATCTGGATCGGCATGCAGCTAGCGTGAATCCGCGGCCTCGAGCGTTGCCCCGTCAGAGCGCAATAGGCGCACGACCGCTCAATCCTCGGCGCCGGTTGACCACTTGAGGCGGATCTTCAGGCCGTTCAAATGGGTCCAAGGCAAGATGCCGCTGTGTTGAAGCATGCCGACGACGATGCCTGGCGCGATACCTTGGCTGTCAGCGAAGTCGAGTACTGCCCGTTCGCTGCGCGGTCCGGTTGCGACGAACTGTCTCCAAGCGGTAGTCGGAACGAGGGTGTTGCAGGCCCATGCATCGGCCTCCTTTTCCTCGTCAGTGCCGTCGCGCGATTTATCATCGACGAAAACGCTCTTCTTGCTGTGGAGCAGGATATGCGCGGCTTCGTGAAAGAAGCTGAACCACAAATGGTCGTCTGATTTATGGCGCGCACTGAGCTGGATCACGGGCTTGCGAGGCGAAATCCACCTCGCGGCGCCGCTAAGCGCGGTCTTTGCAAGCGGCGGCACCAAAGCGACTGCGACACCGGCCTCATTGCAGAGCGCGCGCGCAAGGGGAATGGCTTGCTCGACGGGTTCACGCGTGAGTGCACGGATCTGCTTCAACGCCAGCTTGAACTGCGTTTCGCTATAATCTGCACATTCCTGCTGCTCCGCATCGAGTTCGCCGAGACGGAGCCAGGTCGCGAGCGCAACCTCATTGCTCTTGAACGACGGTGAGTGCCGATAGGCAACCTTCGCCAAGCCGTACTGGCTATTCCAAGCGTCGAGCGATCCTACGCCGAAGAACGCAAGCAGCTTCGAGACCGCGTCGACGGGATTGACGGGCTTTGGGAAACAGCGGCGCTTTACCAGGTCATTGATGGGGAATGTCTTTGACCAGGCGATAGCGTCCTTTGCCCGTGCTGCGTCAGCCTCACGGGCTCGATGGAGCTGGTAACCGGACTCGATCGACAGCCACAGATCGGCGTCAACTCCGAGAACCTTCTCGAACTGGATTGCAGTTTCCGGCTCGAGTGGTGCCTTGCCGGCAATGATCTCGCTGATGAGCTTGGCCGAGCGCCCGCATCGCCGAGCGAACTCTGCTTGTGACATGCCATGGACTTCCAGGCGTTCTTCGAGGATCCAGCCGGGTGGAACGGCATAGTCCGGTCGGAACTGATTGGCTGCGGTCGCCATCGTTGCATTCTCCATCAGTGATAATCGACCACTTCGATGATCGTTATCGCTGTCACCTTGGTTAGATCGATTCCCCCGTCTTCGTTGCGAGGGATTGGATCATGGTTCACTTCAAAAATCAGTCGCTTGGGATGGACCAAGTCGACTGCAAACTGCTCGTCCCGGTCCTCGGTCAGCTGATGCCTTCGTTCGGGAGGCGTAACCGGCACCAGACTCAGGTCGCGCGCAGCACGAAGCACCGTCATGCGCTTCATGATCGCCTTGGCCATGGGTGCCCCATAGGCTTTGAGCAATTCTGCCTGCGCATTGAAGGTCTTCTCGAGCTTGCGCTTTCGAAAATCGATATCCAAGAGAATGGCTCATTTTCGTTACCTAATAGGTAACGCATTAACGAGGGCTTGCCGATTGCGCAAGGGAGGGTGCGATTGAACGATTTTTGACCTGGTTTAGTCCCGTGGCAGTTAGCCAGTACGCGCCCTGGTCACGCCAGTCTCGACGATATCCATTGCTGAATGTCGTCCTCCGCCCAAGCGACGGCATACCCGCCAAGCTGCACGGGCTTGGGGAATTTCCCTTCAGCCATCCACCGGTAGATCGTGGATCGGCCGAGGCCGACGCGATGCTGGACCTCCTTGAGCCGGATGAGCCGGGTGATCCGGCGTTGCTCGGGTGAGGGCAATGGTTCTGTGTCAGCCATGACGCCCTCCGAACCCCGTGCCGCTTTCACCCAGCAGTGCATCCTTGCGTTCGAGCTCGTCGATGTGATCAGCGAGCAGCCTCGCCACCCGGTGGGCGGTTCCCTTGGCCCAACGGGGCTTCACGTCATGGACCTGGTTGCCAAGCACTCGCTCGAGCGCGGAGGGAAGTTCGCCGACCAGTTCCTCGAAGAATTGGGCGATGTCGGTCTGAAGCCACCGGGTTGCCTGGTCGCCGCCGGCCCCCAAGAACAGCAGCAGGTGAGCGTGCGGCGCCATGCCGGATGAGGCGAGGATGCGCAGCGCTTCGCCAAGGCTCGGGCTTCGTTCGCCGCACAGCGTCCGGCGTAGCGCGTCTTTATGAAGGTCTGCCTCACGCGCGATTTCGCAGCGGTTGCGACCGCTCCGTTCGACCGCCGTGTGCAGAAGGTGCGCGAGGTCGCGCCGGGTCTGGCTTTCACCAAGTACGCCCATGTCGATCATTGCTGTTTCTCCTCTGGCTTGAATGATCGACTCACCGGCTATCGGAAGAGGAAGGGTGTAGGAAAACGAAAAGAACATAAAAGGAACATTGAGGAAGGCGCGAATCAGTCGGGCTCAGCGATTCGCGCAGAAGCCGACCGCTTCGGCGCAGACTCCGGCCCGGTTCGCGCGATCTTCGGCCAGATCGGCGCTCAAAGAGATCAAGGCAGCGCGATTCCCGGCTCACACGCCGGCTGATGTCGCTTTTTGCTTGGTCGTCAGGCCTCGAACGACGGTCGCGATTTCCTACACCTTTATGTTCACCATATGTTCCATATTGATTCGAAGCAATGCGGCGAGATGGAAGATGATCAGATTTGGAATGATCGGCATGCTCCTGATGACCGTTCCGGCGGTGCAGGTTTCAGCCCAGGCAGACGCGCCATCCTTCGCAATATTCGAACATCGACCGACTCCTGTAGAGCCTGAGGCTGTAGAGCCGGCCATTCCGGCACACGGTGAGATGAACTTGAGTCTGCGCAAGGCGGCGCTCGCGCCCTCGTTCCGCGAGGTGATCTATTTGGCGAATGTGCGGGAGGCAGAGCTTCGATATGGCCTACCCACTGGCTTGCTGCAGGCGTTGATCTGGACTGAATCGCGCTTCAATCCGATGGCGATCAGCCCTGCTGGCGCGGCGGGGCTGGCGCAGCTGATGCCAGGCACGGCTCGCTACCTCGGCATCACGAACCGGCATGATCCTGTTGCGAGCATTGATGGCGGGGCACGCTACTTGCGCGAGATGCTGGACAAGTTTGGGCAGATACATCTCGCCCTCGCTGCCTATAATGCTGGACCTGGAGCGGTTTCGCGAGCTGGTGGCATTCCCAAAAACAGCGAGACGCCCGGCTATGTCCGCAGCGTGCTCGAACGATGGCAAGCAATTGGCTCGCGCATATGAAAGGCGTTCGTCTATTGATAAATGAAGAAGCGATTGCTTGAGTAGGGAAGGCCAAGTTTGATGGCTCGAAAAGAAGGTCGAGGCACAAAGGATGACAACGTCGTTCGCTTCGATTTCCGGGACAAACTGAAGAAGCCGCACGACAAGCGTCGGCGCAAGGAGTGGATGTTTGGTCTAGGCGCATTCTCGATCGTCGTCGCTGGCGGGATGTTGGCATTGAGTTGGCCAGTGTCCGGTCTGACCTCGACCGCCCCGTCAGAACTCCCGCCTAAACTTTCGCTGATGGCCGGAAGCGCCTCACCGCGCTTCGAGCTTTGCGGAGTTACACGTCGGACCTGCGTCGTTGATGGAGATACCTTCTGGCTTGAGGGTGAGAAGATCAGGATCGCAGACATCGACACCCCCGAGATCAGCGAGCCCAAGTGCGATTCTGAGTATCAGCTTGGTATGAAGGCGACTTACCGGCTTCGCGACCTTTTGAACGAAGGCACTTTCGAGGTCAGGCCGATTGGAAACCGCGATGAAGACCGATTTGGACGTAAGCTTCGGGTCGTTGTTCGGGGCGGCCAATCACTTGGGGATCAGCTTGTGCGTGAGGGGCTGGCTCGCACATGGACCGGGCGTCGGGAACCGTGGTGCTGACAGTGACCGCGCCACTGACCGGTCAACATTTGTTGCAGGATTGATCGGCAGGATCCGGCAGCGCGCGACCAGACCCGGTCGTTCCCGATGCGATCAATGAATGTCTGAATCCGTTGAAAGCCGCCAGACGCCTTTCAGGATCGAGCAGTGCACCCCTTGATGACTGCAGCTGGATGGGGAGCTAACATTCACCACGGGTTCAGTGCTTGAACCCGTTTGGATAGCTTTTCGGCGATGTGAGGACGGCCATGGATACGAATCAGTCTGCTGCCCTTAGCAAGGTGCCAGCGATTACGTTGGGCTTCTGGGCCATCAAGATCCTTGCAACGACTTTCGGCGAAACCGCCGGCGATACTGTTAGCATGAGCTGGCTGGGAGAAACGACCGCTACGGCCGGCGAAGGTGGCCTGAACGGCTATCTCGTAGGAACCGCGATCTTCCTGAGCCTGCTCGTGGTGCTGGTAACGGCGCAGATCCGCGCGCGAAGCTTCCATCCCTTGCTTTATTGGACGACGATCATCGCGTCCACGACAGCGGGCACCACGATGGCCGACTTCGCGACTCGCTCGATCGGCATAGGCTATCCGGGTGGTTCCTTGCTGCTCTTCGCCATGGTGCTGGCGAGCCTGTGGATTTGGTATCGGGCGATGGGCTCGATCGATGTTGCCGATATTCATGCGCCGCGGACAGAAGTGTTTTACTGGGTGACGATCACCTTTTCGCAGACCTTGGGCACGGCGCTGGGCGATTGGATTGCCGATGGCCCGCTTGGCTATCTTGGCGCCGCCGCCGTGTTCGGGTCAGCGCTGGGCATTCTCGCCCTGCTTTACTGGCAAACCGCGATCAGCACGGTGGGGCTGTTCTGGGCGGCCTTCATCCTGACCCGCCCGCTCGGCGCAACCGTGGGCGATTTTCTTGACAAGCCGGTGGCCAGTGGCGGTCTTGAACTCAGCCGCCCGATCGCCTCGGCCGTTCTCATTGCGGCGATCATTTTGCTAGTCGTTCTGGTCCCGCAGCGGAGTTCGGTCGGTAAAGCTGACGGCTCTGGCCAAACGCCAGATTAGAGTGGGCCGCCCGGCAGTGCCGCCTGATCGGGCTGCCAGTCCTTCGCGCTGGTGCACGCAGCTTTGGTTAAACCGTTATGTGGACGCCGAAGCCCGGGCGGGACGCGATGGCGGCCTTGCCGGAATGCGCGGCAACGATGGCCGCGACCATCGCCAGCCCGAGCCCATGCCCTGGTGTTGACCGGCTGCGGTCGACACGCGCGAACCGATTGAACAGCTCGGGGGCATCGTGCTCCTCCACGCCAGGACCGTCGTCGGTTATACTCAGGCGTATACGATCATCGGCGAGGTCGAGGCCAATGCGCACAGTGGTTCCTCGGGGCGTGTGCTGAACGGCGTTGTCGAGGAGGTTGGTGAGCATCTGTTGCAGCAACCGGCGGTCTCCCGGCAGGGTCACGCGAGGGGTAATGCTGACCACGAGCTGGTGTCCACTGCTCTCCATCGAAGGTCGGAACGCCTCTGCCACATCGGCCACTACCGCGCTGAGATCCACCGTCTGGAAGTGTGAGCGGGCGGCCAAGCCTTCGACCTCCGCAATCCGCAGCAGGGCGGAAAAGACCTCCAGCAGCTCACCTGCTTCCCCGGCAGCAGCCTCGATGGCCTCGCGTTGCAACACGGCGTCGTGCTCGCGCAGTGCCTCGTCGAGACGGTTCTGCAATCGTGTCAGCGGCGTGCGCAGGTCGTGGGCGACATCGCTTGACACCTGACGTACGTTCTCCATCAGCCCGGCGATGCGGTCGAGCATCCGGTTGAGCGTTGTGGCCACGCCGTCGAACTCGTCGCCGCTTCCGGTCAGGGGCACGAGTTCGACGGCGT
>JALCRK010000008.1 GCA_022652485.1 Sphingobium sp. | reverse complement strand
CCGGACTTGATCCGGGGGACTGCCTCTGTCGTGCGGGCGCTCCCGTGTAAAATCTGTCCCATAGCGCATCCTGCCATTCCTGGCCGAATAATGCACCATCAAATGCCGGGACTAAACACATAGTGCGGCTGGAGCGGGAAGGCATTTTGACGAAGGTCCAGCACCGGGTCGGCAGCCCTCATCGTGGGGGCATTCCGTTCCGGCGGGGCAGTCTGTTCTACCTACTCAAGAATCCGGTCTATCGCGGCAAGATCGTGCACAGAGGCACGGTTCATGATGGTGAGCATGTGCCAATCGTTGATGAGGAACTGTGGGACGCGGTGCAGGCGCAGCTGCGGGAAAAGGCGCCGCCCCGCAAGCGGCCAAAGAATGATCGGCAAAACGCGCTGCTGATCGGATTGCTTGCTGATCCGCATGGCCGCCAGATCGTACCGACTTATGCCACAAAGGGGGCGCGCCGCTACTCCTATTACGAGACCCGTAAAGACCTCGCACGCCCCGCCGATCCGCCGTCTAGCCGATTCGGGCAGGGTGCACTTGATGGCCATGCTCTGCGCAGGCTGGCGAACCTGGAGGTGGAGGAGGCCGATCTGCTGCGCACCATGTTCGAGGGCCCCAGATTTCTAAGGAGCCGCCTCAAGCAGACGGGCGATGCGCAGACAGCGATCAGGTCACTGGTCGCGCTGATCAAGGTGGAGAAAGGCAACCTCGATCTCACCCTCAAGCCCGCCGCGCTCGGTCTCACCAATCAGCCATGCTGGCGTTGGAGTATCCCGCTTCCGTCTCGCAAGCCATATCGCGAAGCCAGGCTCAGGATCGACAGTGGAGAACCCGGCAGGCCGGTGAATGACGATCTACTGGCGCTGCTGACGGACGCGCGCGCGGCACTGGAACTGGTCCAGTCCAGCCCGGAACTCAGCCTGCATCAGATCGGCAAGAGTAAAGGGCGCTGTCGGACCCATCTCGCGCGTCTTCTGCGTATCGCGTGGCTCAGCCCCCGGATCGTGGAGGCGATTACTGAGGGAGTGCAGCTCCGTAAGCTCAACCGCCAGATGCTCCTTGCGGCGAACCTGCCGATTGACTGGGCAGCGCAGGAGCGGATGCTCGGCTTCGCCGGCTGATCGTCGGACCATCCAGCAAATGACAGTGAAGCCATATTCTTCCGACCAGAGAATCCGACGATTTTCTTGCGTGAAACGGCGGGTGGGACCGCGTCTCTGGCTGCAGTGCCGAAAGGATGTGCCGCGAAACCTCGCGGAACCGCGCCATTCTCGCGCGGGACGCCCCCTAGGGGTTGATTTCAGTTTGTCATGAAGACTGATTGGTGCGGTCGAGAAGACTCGAACTTCCACGGCCTTTCGGCCACAACGACCTCAACGTTGCGCGTCTACCAGTTCCGCCACGACCGCACATCAGATAGGAAACCGGCAACCCGGCACCTGGCAGGCGCTGGCCCTTAGCAAAGGGGGCAGGGCCATGCAAGCGCCCTCGCGTGCCACAACCGAGAATATTTGCGGCTAGGGTGCGTTGACGAAAGCCAGCGAGATGTTTTCGACGCTCTTGGGGATATCGACGCGGCTTTCGTTGATGCTTGCTTCCTCGCCCGGCTTCAACTCTGCCTTGTCGGCACGGGTGATCCAGCTGAACACCAGCCGGCCCTGGCGGTCCCGGAGCTGCACCTCAACCGGTGGCACCGGCTCGACATTCGTGCCGCCATTGTGGATCTGGGCCGCGAAGGCGAAATACTCCGCGCCATTGGGCAGGGTGCGCCATTCGGCGGGTTTGGTGAGGCTGAACAGCAGGGCGGGCTCCTCGGCATCTGCGAGCAGACCGGCGCGCACCGCCCATTGCGGCGGGCCGAAATAGGCTAGGGCACCGCCCGCGGCCGCGAGCATCAGGGCAAAGACAATCGCCGCCCAGGTCCAGAGCCGTGCCGGATTGCGGCGCGGGCGGAACGGTTCGTCCTCTTCCTCGTCGGCATAGTCTTCCGCCTCGGCCAGATCGGCGGCGCGCTTGCCCGCCTGCGCATCGATGACACGCGGATTGGTGGGGCCGACATCGGTGACATCGACTTCGCGCGCCTGGCCCTGCGGCACGGGATCGCCGCCGGTTTCCGTGTTGACGGCATCAAATCCGAAATCATCCGCCACCCGGTCGACCGGGCGCTCGGCGGCGCTTTCGGGGGCCGCGGTGGCTGCCTCGGGGGGCGCATTCTGCACAGGCGACGCAACGGGTGCGGCGGCCTTTTCCTCGCGCGCGGGAAGCGCGATCCCTTCCTGAAACCAGCTGTGCTTGCATGAGGCGCAGCGCACCTGGCGCCCTGTTACACCGATTGCCTCGTCGGGAACCAGGTAGCGCGTGGCGCATTGGGGGCAGATCAGGATCATGTCCCTTATTAAGCGCGCATCGAACGCGCGCGCAAGCCATGTTGACGAGTTGTTAACCATTGCGGTTGAAGTCGCGCGGGCTTTACCTGTGCGGAGCCTTGTGCGATGGCTCCGGTTGCGGGATTTGCGCGGGGGTCGGTGCTTCACGGTGATGGAAAGGGTCATCCAGTTCGAGAATATCGGCCTGCGCTACGGGGCGGACGCCGAGGTGCTCAGGGATATCAATTTTTCCCTTTCCGCCGGAGGTTTCTATTTTCTCACCGGCGCCTCCGGGGCGGGGAAGACTTCGCTGCTGAAGCTGCTTTACCTCGCGCAGCGACCCACACGCGGGGTGCTCAGGCTTTTCGGCGAGGATGTGGTGATGATGCACCGTGGCCGCCTGCCCGGATTTCGGCGGCGCATCGGCGTGGTGTTCCAGGATTTCCGGCTGGTACCGCATCTCTCGGCGTTCGACAATATCGCGCTGCCGCTGCGTGTGGCAGGGATCGAGGAAAAGGACATTGCCGGGCCGGTCGAGGAAATGCTCGCCTGGGTTGGCTTGGGCGGTCGGGAAGGCGCGCTGCCCGCTTCGCTCTCCGGCGGGGAGCAGCAGCGCATTGCGATTGCCCGCGCCGTCATCGGACGGCCCGACATATTGGTGGCGGACGAGCCGACCGGTAACGTCGATGCCGAGATGGCAAAGCGGCTGATTGCCCTGTTCGAGGCGCTGAACCGGCTTGGGACCACGATCGTTATCGCGACGCACGATTTGCCACTGATCGGGCAGATCGCCCATGCGCAGATGATGCGGCTCGACAAGGGGCGCCTGATCGATCCTACGGGCGCGCTGCGCTTCCCGCCCGCCAGCCCCGCGCGCGATGACCGCGCAGGCCTGCCGCTGGGCAAGCCGCAATGACGTCCGCGCGCTCCTCACGCGCCGCGCGCAACCGTTGGTTGCCGGAAGGGCGGCGGGGGCCGATGCCGTGGATCATCGGCATCATGATGTTCCTCACCGTGCTCTCCGCCGCCTGCGCCCTGGGTCTGGGGCACGCGCTGACGCGGCTGCGCGGCGACCTTGCCGGTGGCTATACGATCCAGATTGTGGAGGCGAACGCGGCCAAACGGATGCAGGCGGTGCGCGGCATCTCCGCCTATCTCGACAGTGCCCGCGGCGTGCGGACCTATAAGGTCGTCCCGGAGGCCCAGATGCTGGCGCAACTTGCGCCGTGGCTGGGGGAGGATGCGCGCGCCGACGAGCTGCCGATCCCGGCGCTGATCGACCTGTCGCTCAGACCGGCCGCGGGAAGTGCCCGGGTCACGCAGATCGAGCAGGCAGTGAAGCGGATCTTGCCCTCCGCGCGGATCGATGCCCATCAGGGCTATCTCGCCCCGGTGGAGGGGCTGATGCGCACCCTGATGTGGCTTGCGGGCGGGCTCGTGGCGCTGATGCTGTTGATGACGGGCGCGGTCGTGGTGCTGGCCGCGAACAGCGCCCATGCCGCGCATCGGGGCACGATCGATATCATCCATATGCTCGGCGCGACAGATCTCCAGCTCGCCCGACTGTTCCAGCGGCGCATTGCGCTGGATGCGGCGCTGGGCGCGATGGCGGGAACGGTGTCGGCTGCTGCGTTGCTTTGGCTGCTCGACAGCAATCTCCATGTCAGCCAGTCTGAGCTGGCGGGGCTGATCCGCCTGCCGTGGCGTTCGGTCGCGATATTGTTCGGCCTGCCCCTCTTTGCCGTGCTGGTCGCGGCGCTCACGGCGCGAATCACGGTGATGCGCGCGCTGGAGCGCAACCTGTGACCGCGCGCCTTGGCGCCCTCATGCTGCTCGTGTGGGGACTGGGCTTCGGCTGGTTCGCGCTGCTGCTGCCCCAGCCGCTTGACGGGCGCACCACGGACGCCATCGTTGTGCTGACCGGCGGGCCGGGCCGGCTTGATCGGGGGCTTGCGCTCATGCGTGAGGGAGCGGCCAAGCGAATGCTGATATCCGGCGTGGACCGCTCGGTGAAACCGCACGAGCTGGCGGTGCGCTACGACGCCCCGGACAAGCTGTTCGATTGCTGCGTCACCCTGGGGCGGGAAGCCATCGACACGCGCTCCAACGGCATCGAGACGGCTCAATGGCTGGAGCGGCGAGGCTATGATACGGTGCGTCTCATCACCAGCGACTGGCATATGCGGCGCGCGGCGTTTGAATTGAGGCAGGCGTTGCCGCGCGATATCGTGGTGGTGTACGACGCGGTGCCGAGCCAGCCGAGCTTTTCGACGCTGTTCTGGGAGTATAACAAATATGTGCTGCGTCGCCTCGCCGCGCTGCTGGGGATCTGAGCGCCCATGAACGCAATTCCCGTCGTTGCCCTGCGCTCCGCCCTGTTTGCGCTTCTGTTTTATTTCTTCACCACGCTCTGCGTGCTCGCCTGCGTGCTGGCGGCTTTCGTCTCTGCCCCGCTCATGCGCCGCATCGTTACCTTGTGGGGACAGATCCACCGCAGCCTGTGCCGCTATGTACTGGGGCAACGGATACGGATCGTGGGCGATCTGCCGCGCGAGCCGCAGCTCTATGTGTTCAAGCATGAGTCGATATTCGAGACGATCGACATCCTCTGCCTGTTTGCCGAGCCGGTGGTAATCGCAAAGCAGGAGCTGATCGACATTCCCGGCTGGGGCTGGGTCGCGCGTCGGCACGGCGTTATCGGCCTGAGGCGGGATGATGGCGCAAAGGCGATCCGCCATCTACGCCGTGAGGTCGGCAAGGCGGTCGAGGCCGGGCGGCCGATCTGCCTGTTTCCCGAAGGGACGCGCGTGCCCCATGGGGAGCGCCCGCCGCTGCGCTCCGGTTTTGCCGGGATTTATCAGATGCTGGGCCTCCCTGTCGTGCCGGTGGCGGTGGACAGCGGTCTGGTCTCGCCGCGCAACAGCTTCCTCAAGCGGTCCGGCGTCATCACCTACAAGGTGGGCGAGATCATCCCGCCGGGTCTGCCACGCGCCGAGGCGGAGGCGCGCGCCGAAGCGGCCATCAACGCCCTCAATACGCCCACCCGTCCGTTGACCTGAATCAAGGACGCAGGGCCGCTTTCCGGGGATATCCGTCTCTCTGAAAAGGGAGAGGGCTCAATGACCATGCTAAACGAACTTCCTGTACTGGGCGCTGTTGTCGCCGCCGGTATCTTCATGTTGGTGCTGGTCGCCGTTTCTTTGGAAGACGCATTACGCCGCTGAACGCGCCCCAAAGGCTCTTTTCCTTTGCGTGATGGGCGCAGCATATTAGTCTTGCCCCCATGAGCGAGACTTTCCATCATCCTGCGGATTTCGCCGAGCAGGGCGTATTCGGTTCCCCGGTTCAGAATCTGGCCCGGGCGCTGGCGTTTGTCGGCGTCGTCTATGTGCTGGCGACCGCTGGTTTCGTCGCTGCCGGATGGACAGTGGCTGACGCCTTCTACATGGTGACGCTCACCATTTTCTCGGTCGGCTATGGCGAGGTTCATCCCATCGATACCCCTTGGCTGCGCCTGCTCGCGATGGGGACGATCATCCTTGGCTGCACGGGAATGATTGTCACGACCGGCGCGCTGGTGCAGGTATTTGCCCATTATCAGATCACGCGGCTGCTGGGGATGGACCGGATGCACAGTGAAATCGACAAGCTCAATGGCCATGCCATCGTCTGCGGGCTGGGCCGGATCGGCAACCAGCTGGCCAAGGAGCTGGCGGCGGCAGGCAGCGCCTTCGTCATTCTGGAGCGGGATCCTGCCAAGGCCGCGCAGGCGAAAGCGCTGGGATATCTGTGCCTTGTGGGCGACGCGACCGACGAAGAGGCGTTACGGGAAGCGGGGATCGAGCGCGCGCGGGTATTGGCCACGGTCCTGCCGGACGACGCCAAAAACGTGTTCATCACTCTCTCCGCGCGCAACCTCAACCCGAAACTGGAGATCATCGCGCGGGGAGAGCTGCCTTCCACCGAAGGGAAGCTGTTCCACGCGGGCGCGGACAAGGTGGTGTTGCCGACCCATATCGGCGCGGAGCGTATCGCCGAGATGATTCTCTATCCCGCGACCGCGCGCTCCGCCAGCGAACAGGAACATCTGGAAGAGATGAAGCGCAGGCTGCGCGAATATGGGCTGGCGATGGAAGTCGTCACAGCGGCGCCCAAGGGCGCGTTGACCGGCTGCACGGTCGGTGAGGCGGAACGGCGGGCAAGCGGCGCGTTCTTCATCGTCCAGATCGACCGGCCCGGTGGCCCCAGCATAGTTCATCCCGGCGAGACGGTGGAGATCATGGCTGACGACCAGATCGTGCTGGTCATGCGCGGCAGCCATGTCTCCGCTGGAGCCATATTTCTTTCGCCCAAGGGGCGGGAAAGGGTAGGCCGGGGTTACACGCGCTAGCCGTCTATCCCCCAGCTCCCGGCAAGGCTCTCGGGGATCATTTAGCAGCGGCGGCCGTCGCTCTTGTCGATCAGATGGCCGGTCACCGCGCCGACCGCCGCACCGACCACGGTTCCGGTTGTCTTGCTGCCGCGCTCGGTCACGGCGCTGCCCAGCAGCCCGCCCGCGATTGCGCCGATCACTGCGCCGCCCTTGCCTTCGTCCCGGCAGCGATAGTTCCAGTCGCGGTCGTAATGGCCACGATCGCGACGGTGGCCGTCATAATAGTTTCCACGCCGATAATAGCCGTCCTCATAGCCGCCGCGCGAATAGTCATAACCCCGGTAATAGTCGCCCGGGCGATACTCATGATGACGGGCGAAGGCCGGGGTGGCCGCTGCGCCAGTCAGGGATACCAG
The DNA here is from genome assembly GCA_022652485.1 of Sphingobium sp. Lineage (GTDB taxonomy): Bacteria > Pseudomonadota > Alphaproteobacteria > Sphingomonadales > Sphingomonadaceae > Sphingobium. The sequence continues at coordinate 75,577 of JALCRK010000008.1, read as the reverse complement.
CCCGAGGCTCAGGGCGGCGACGAGCTTTTTTCCGGTTGTCATGGTCATGTCTGTGCTCCTTGCCAATTCCGACCCGGAGCGCTGGCTTTGTGCGAAAGCCGAATCATCGTTCCGTTGTCATGACCGTTATCGGCTCCTGGCGTTGAGCCTATACTGAATGGCCGTGTCAGCAAATGTTCAGTTTTGTTATGAGCGCCGAAGCGGCGCTATCGGCTCGATAATAATGAGTGAAATTATCGAGCCGATAGCCTAGGTCCGGCCCATGCGCTGGTTGATTGCCGTCCTGTTCGTCTGTCTCGTGGTTGCCGGGATAGGCTTGTCGCTGAATACCAAACCGGGGCGGCCTACTGACGGACCCGTGGCGATCGAGGCGATTCCGCTCGTGCTCAATTCCGCAGATCCGGGGCAGGTGGCAGTGGGGCCGTTACATTATCTGGGGGGCTGGCAGCTGAAGAGCGGCCGGACGTTGTTCGGCGGGTTGTCGTCGGTGGTGATCCGGCCAGGAGGCGAAATCTGGACGCTCAGTGACGGCGGCGCGATGTTCGAGTTCCCCGAGCCGGCTGGCCATGACCGGTTCATCGGTCTCGCGCGGGTCTTGCGCACCGCCAAGCCCCAGAAGAAATGGATGCCGCGCCCGGAAGACAGCGAATCCCTCGCCGCCGCTGCCGATTTCTCCCATGTCTGGGTCGGCTATGAGCTGATGCAGCTCATATGCCGCTACAAGAGCGATCTTAAGAGCATCGGCACCTGCCGCGCGCCGAGGGAGATGGCGAACTGGTCCGATACCGAAAGCATCGAATCGCTGGTGCGCCTGCCGGACGGGCGCTTCATATCCATTTCCGAAGGCGCGCCGGGGCGGAACGGCGGACGCGACATGCTTGTGTTCGCGGGCGACCCGGTCGAGGCGCGGACGCCGCCGCCCATCCGCATGAGCTATCTGCCGCCCACCGGCTATGACCCGACCGACGCGGTCTATATCGGCAACGGCAAGCTGCTGGTGCTCAATCGCCGCGCGACGCTTTACGATGGCTTTACTGCGGTACTGAAGCTGGTCGACATTGGCCATATGAGGCCGGGCGCGGTCATTACCGGGCCGGAAATCGCGCGCTTCGCTCCGCCCATCCTGGCCGACAATTTCGAGGGGCTGGCGCTGGAGCGGGTCGGCAACCAGCGGATCTTGTGGATGGTGTCCGATGACAACCACCTGTTTCTGCAACGCACGCTGCTGCTGAAATTTGCGCTGGATGAATCTCTGTAAGGGTTCGGCACCAGCCCTCTCCCCCGCCCAGCCACCCGATATTGTGCGATATGCTATCGGGTGGCTGGGCGGGGGAGAGGGTTGGTGCCGAACATCCGAACGCAGCGGAGCTGCCTGTTTCGGATCAAGGTAACCCAACAAAAAAGCGGCCCGAAAGAGCCGCTTCCCTGTAATCCAGAACCGATTCGCGAATCAGGCGGCGGCAGAGGCCTTCTTCTTCGCGATGTCGCGCTTCAAGCGGCGCGCCTTCAGCGACAGCTTGTCGTCGGCGGTCTTCAACAGCCAGTTGTCGAGGCCGCCATTATGTTCGACCGAGCGCAGGCCATGCGTCGAAACGCGCAGCTTCACGCTGGTTTCCAGCGCCTCGGACATCAAAGTGACGTTCTGGAGGTTGGGCAGGAACACCCGCTTGGTCTTGTTGTTGGCGTGGGATACGTTGTGACCCACCTGGCGGCCCTTGCCGGTCAGTTCGCAAATGCGCGACATAATCAAAATCCTGTTGCTCGGAAACTCCGGGAAGCGGGGCGGATAGCGGTTATGGGGTGTTTCGTCAAGCGGCCCCCGCTTGCGGCGGCGCGATTTTCCGCCGATAGGGTAGCAATGAGCCAGCCCTTCCCCCTGCCTGCCCCCATGCGCCGCGCGCTGGAGCTTGCCTGCGCGGCCGAGCGAGCGGGGGAGGTGCCGATCGGCGCGGTGGTGGTGCGCGATGGCGCGATACTCGGCGAAGGGGAAAACCGCAACCGCCGCGATAACGACCCCAGCGCCCATGCCGAGATGGTTGCGATTCGCGCGGCGGCGGCGCGCCTTGGCGACTATCGCCTCGCGGGATGCGACCTCTATGTGACGCTCGAACCCTGCCCGATGTGCGCGGGCGCGATCTCCCACGCCCGCATCGCCCGCCTCTATTATGGCGCGGCAGACGCTAAGGGCGGCGGCGTTGAGCATGGCGCGCGGGTGTTCGCGCATCCCCAATGCCACCATCGGCCCGAGGTCTATGGTGGGCTGGGCGAGCCGCAAGCGGCGGATTTGCTCAGGGGTTTTTTTGAGGGGAAGCGGCGCTAGGTGCGGCCCCACCCTCAATCCGATACACCCTATATGGCAGCGCAAAGCCGCTCTTCAGCTCCACCGGCTTCAGCCACGCCGGGATCTGCCCTTTTTCCAGCCGGTCATACATGCCGCCAGGGCTGCGCGCGCGGTAGATGGTGCCTTCGGGGAAGTCGGGGCACAGCAGGAAATAGCGCGTCCCGTGCCGCCGCGCGACATCGCGGAAGGTCGCCTCATTGCCGTCATAGGCATGGTGCAGATCGAGGATCGCCTTGCCGTTGCGGTGATACGGCCCCGCGATCACGCTGTGATGCGTCACCGCGATGAGGCGCGGACCCAGATCCACCAGCGTCATGATCGTCGCGGGCGGCAACTGGTCCAGCACGCTCAAGGCCGGTTGCGTGCGGCAGCGCGCATTGGCGGTGTCGATCTTCTTGAAGCGGGCGCTACGGGCTTTGGATGTTGCCGTGGGCGCAGGTGCGGGCTTCACCAGTCCCATATTCTGGAGCTGCGGATAGACCCAGCTACCGTTGAACGCGAGCGCCGCCGCGCCGAGGCCGAGAAGGGCGCTCGCCCGCTCGCCCGCCGAGCCGCGCACCAGCCATTCGAGCGCACCATAACCGACCCACGCCACCGCCGGGATCGCGATCAGCTGCGCCGCCGGGCCGGAGCGAATCTGCCAGAACATCAGCGCAAAGGCGAACAGCACCATCAACATGACGCTGGCCCAGGCCCACAGCCGCTCCTTGTCTGCGCGGGCTGCTAAGCAGCCGATCAGTGCCGCGATAAGGCCGCCAATGGGAAGCGCGATCATCGGAATGGCGGAGGAGAGCGACTGGCCTGTGATGGGCTTCGCCTCGCGAATGTGCGAGAGCCACAGGCGGTCCAGCTCAGGGTCGATCTGATAGGCGCTGGTCAAACATTGCGGCCAGAAATGCCAGCTGAACGCCGCCACCGCCGCGCCGATCACCGCGCCCGCCGCCAGCCGCTTCGGCCAGCCCCGCAGGTGCATGACACTCAATAGCAGCATACCGCCCGCCGCGAGAATCAGGGTCGCCGTCCAGTTAAGCGAGATCGCGTCGCAGGCGATGCTGCGGTTGTCGTTGCTTGCGAAGGCGACATACAACAGCCCGGTGCCGCCGCCCAGGGCCAGAGCATAGGGCATCATGCGCCGCGCCGCGCCTTCCTTGAACACCCAGCGCAGCGCGATGAGGCCGCCCGCCCCGGCGAGATAGACCATCATCTCCATGCCGATGGCAACCGAAAGCGCGCTCGCCGCCCCCGCGACAAGGCCGCCGCGCAGCCATTTGCGGTCGACGATCCCGGCAAGCATCGCCACCACCAGCGCCAGCTGCCAACCATGATGGTCGATGCGGAGCGGCATATACATACCCAGCCCCATCGGCGCGCCGAGCGGCCCGAACGCGGCGACGACCCACGCGAGGCTGCCCTCGCGCGACAGGCGGCGGGTGATGAAGGCAAGGCTCCACATCAGCGGGAGCAGCGGAAGCAGCGGGGCGACGGCGCAGGCCCAGCGGTCGGCCAGAGGTGCACTCAACACCAGCCGGAACAGCAGCATCAACGCCGCGATCGGCAGGTCGACGATGCGGGACCAGTGAATGTTCGCGCCCTCCGGCGGGTTCATCCGGTACTGCCGCAGATCGAACCAGCTCTGCCCGTTGAGCCAGTCCCGCACCTGGAGATAGCGCATATTGTCGTCGGTATCGCCCAGTGCGAACCAGTGCACCGCGTCGGCGCGCAAGCTCAAATAATAGGCGCTGATGCCGACCCAGATCAGGAAGACGAGGAATTTCCAGTTGCCGTTCGCCCAGCCGATGGCCGCCGCACCGTGCGCCGCAAACCGGCCCCTGCCCAGACTGATGGCGCTTTCCCTCATCGCATAGACGGATTAGACGCGTTGCAGCAAAGCGCAATGGCCTTGTTGCGCGGGAACGGGAGCCGCGCGCGCATATGCTTGACCTTTGGAACGGAATTCCCGCCGAACGGCGCGCGCTGCTCTTGCAGATCGTGCGGTACGGACTGGTGGGTCTCGCGGTCACGAGTGCGCAGGCGCTGGTTTACTGGGTGCTCGCCGAGCAGGCGCATGTGCACAGCCAGATCGCCAACTTCGCGGGTTATCTCGTCGCGGTGACGGGGGGGTATTTTCTCCACGGGCGCTACACCTTCGCGGAGGCGGACCGGCCGGACAGCGGCGCGGCGCACGCGGTGCGCGGAACCAAGTTCGTCGCCGCCTCGCTGGTGAGCTGGGGGCTGAACGCGATCTGGGTGTGGCTCTGCGTCTCTTGGCGGCACTGGCCGACATGGACGCCTATTCCCGCAATGCTGTTCGTCACGCCCGCCCTGGTGTTCGTCATCAACAAGAAATGGGTATTTCGCTAAGCTCATTTCGTTCAGGCCGAGGCGAAATGCTCAATGCACGAAGCGCGCCACCACGTCGCGATAGGAGCGGCTGACCTTCACCTGCGCGCCGGATTCGAGCACCAGGAAGCATTCGCCATTGGTATGGGGCTTGACCTGCCGGACCTGCCCCAGATTGACGATGGTGGAGCGGTGTACACGCTGGAAATTGCGCGGATCGAGCCGCTTTTCGAGATCCTTCATCGTCTCGCGCAGAATGAGCGAATTGTCCGCAGTGTAGATGCACATATAGTCGCCGGCGGCGTCGATACGTTCGATGCTGTCGACATCGACACGGAAGATCTGGCCCCGGTCCTTGATGTTGATGAGCTTCTCATAGCGGTTGGCGGCGGGCGCTTCCTCGTCGCCCTGATCGAAATGGCTCATCGCCTCGGGCGCGACTTCGGCGAGCACCTCGCGCAGCCGCTCTGCTTCCTGTGCCTGCCGCCTGTCGCCCAGGCATTGCCGCACGCGCTCCAGCGCGTCGGCAAGGCGCTGCTCGTCCACGGGCTTCACGATATAATCCACCGCCTGCGCCTCGAAGGCTTTCAGCGCATGGTCGGAATAGGCGGTGACGAACACGAACAGGGGCTGTTCGATGTCCATCGTCCCCTGCACCACGGAAAAACCGTCAAAGCCGGGCATCTGGATATCGAGAAAGGCGAGATCGGGCTTGTGCGTCTTGATCGCCCGAATCGCCTCGCGCCCATTCTGGCAGGTTTCAACGATCTCTACATCCTCGTGCGGCTCCAACCGTAGCCTAAGTCCCTCAATTGCAAGGCTCTCGTCATCGACGAGGATGGTACGGATCGTCATAGTGTCACTCTTGTTGTTGCGTCATATAGGGCAGCTCGATCGTCACGATAAAACCGCCGCCAGAGGTAGAACGCGTTTCGAAGCGATGTCGTTCCCCGAACGCCTGAGATAATCTGTCGCGGATGTTCGCAAGGCCCACCCCGGTCGACACGATATCCTCTCCGCTTTCCGCGCCAAAGCCAGGCCCGGTGTCCGAAACGATGATACGCACATTCCCTCCCGCAGGCTGCGCGACGATGCTGATATCCGCGCCTTCCTCGCGCGGGGTCACGGCATATTTGATCGCGTTTTCCACCAGAGGCTGCAACAGCAGCGAGGGCAGGTGGGCCTTTTCCACCAGAGGATCAATCTCGAAGTTGGGACGCAGCCGGTCCTCGAAGCGCATTTTCTCGATGTCGAGATAGAGCTTGAGAGTCTCGACCTCCTGGCTGAGCGGCACCATCGCGGTCGGCTCGTTGATAAGGGTATAGCGCAGGAACGAGGACAGGCGCGAGAGCATCGCGTTCGCGGGTTCGGTCTGCTTCAGCAGCACCAGCGTGGAGATGCTGTTCAGCGTGTTGAACAGAAAATGCGGGTTGAGCTGATAGCGCAGCATTGCCAGCTGGGCGGCGGAGGCCTGTCCTTCGAGGCGCTGGAGCTGATCCGCCTGTTCCTCCACAGTCAGGTAGAAGTTGATCGCGTAATAGAGCGCCGACCATGCGAACAGCAATGTCACGGTGAGATAATAGGCGCCGAGCAGAAGTTGCAGACTCGCCAGACCGCCGCCCCGGTTCTGCATCGTGAATACCCATGCATCGATGAACGCGCCGATCGCCGCAGCGACGATCACGACGAGGATCGACACTCCCCAGGTGACGAGCGGGCGCTGGCGCAGCAGCAGGCGGAAGATCACCGCCATGATCAGCGTCAGGGAATAGCCGGTGATGGTCGAGATCAGGACAGGAATGAGAAACGAGATCGGCTGCCCGTTGGCGAGGCCCGAGATGCCGCGCAGGATGAAGGCGCCTGCCCATCCGGCGAGCTGAAGGTTCCAGAACGCGCGGCTCTTGTCCTGAAAAAAGGGTTTGGGCTGAAACGGGTTCACGGACATTGGCACTGGTCATAACCGCTAAAATCGCGGTTGCGAACCCGTTTCGACGCTTTGCGCGGCGGCCAAAGGCCATGTCGACGCCATATCTTCGCATTTGCCCGATTTTTTTGTTGCGTCACAACAGGCTGAGGCCGCATCGTTCTGTTGATGTTACGTCAGTATGAACTTGTCGAGAAAGTGAAACGCTACGATCCCGATGCGGATGAGGCGATGATCAACCGCGCCTATGTGTTTTCGGTGCAGAAGCATGGCAGCCAGAAGCGCGCCAGCGGCGACCCCTATTTCAGCCACCCGATCGAGGTGGCGGGCATCCTCACCGATTTCTACATGGACGACAAGACTATCGTCACCGCACTGCTGCACGACACGATTGAAGACACGCTCGTTACTTATGAAGAGGTCGAGCAACTGTTCGGTGAGGAGATTGCGCGGCTCGTCGATGGCGTCACCAAGCTCTCCAAGATCGAGGCGCAGTCCGAGAACGAGCGTGCGGCCGAAAATCTGCGCAAGTTCCTGCTCGCCATGTCGGATGACATTCGCGTGCTGCTGGTCAAGCTCGCCGACCGGCTGCACAACATGCGCACGCTGCATTTCATCGCCAACCCGGACAAGCGCCGCCGCATTGCCCGCGAAACGATGGAGATATACGCGCCCTTGGCCGAGCGCATCGGCATGTATGACTTCATGCGCGAGATGCAGCTTCTCGCCTTCCGGGAAATCGAACCGGAGGCCTATGACAGCATCACGCGCCGCCTTGCCCAGCTGACCGAGGGCGGCGGCGATAAGGTAGCGCGGATTGCGTCCGGCCTTCAGCTCCTGCTGGGTAGCGCCGGGCTCAAGGTCATGGTTTCGGGGCGAGAGAAGCATCCCTATTCGATCTGGCGCAAGATGCAGGAGCGGCACATCAGCTTCGAACAGCTGACTGACGTCATGGCGTTCCGCGTCATCACCGCGAGCACGGACGATTGTTACCGCGCGCTCGGCATCATTCACGGCCGCTACAAAATGGTGCCGGGCCGCTTCAAGGATTATATCTCCACGCCCAAGCGCAATGGCTATCGCTCGCTCCATACCACGGTGATCCACGGCGAGAATGCGCGCATCGAGATCCAGATCCGCAGCACCGAGATGCACCGCGAGAACGAGTTCGGCCTCGCCGCGCACTGGGCCTACAAGCGCAGCGGCAGCGCGACGCCGGACGGGCAGGCGGGCTGGTTGCGCGACCTCATCGAAATCCTCGACCAGAGCCACGACGCGGAAGAATTGCTCGAGAACACGCGGCTTGCAATGTATCAGGACCGTATCTTCGCCTTTACCCCCAAGGGCGAGCTGCACCAGCTGCCCAAGGGCGCGACGCCGGTCGACTTCGCCTATGCGATCCACACTGATCTGGGCGACCAGACCGTGGGCGCCAAGGTGAATGGCCGCGTGGTGCCGCTGCGCACCGTGCTCGAGAATGGCGATCAGGTCGAAATCCTGAAAAGCGGGGGGCAGGAGCCACAGCCCGGCTGGCTCACCTTTGCGATCACCGCCAAGGCGCGCGCCGCGATCCGCCGCTATATCCGCCACAAGCAGCGCGACGAAACCATCGCGCTCGGCGAAAAGCTCTACGAGGACATCGTGTCCCGCCTGCCGGTCGAGATCGGTGACAAGGCCGTGAAGGCGGCCCTCAAGCGCCTCAAGCTGGAGGACAAGGCCGCGCTGATGATCGCCATTGCCACCCACCGCGTCACCGATGGCGAGGTGATGGAGGCGCTGATCCCCGGTTCGACCGAGAGCGAAGGCGTCGATCCGCACGGCCAGCACAAGCCGGTCTCGATCCGCGGCCTGACGCCGGGCATCGCCTACAAGCTCGGCGAATGCTGCCACCCGGTGCCGGGCGACCGTATTGTGGGCATCCGCCAGACCGGCGAACCGATTGAGGTGCACACCATCGATTGTCTGGCGTTGGAAAGCGGGCAGGACGCGGACTGGGTGGACCTCGCGTGGGACACCAAATCCAAAGGCGGCACGGCGCGGCTTCAGGTGATCGTCAAGAACCAGCCCGGTGCACTGGCCGCCGTCGCCAATATCTTCGGCGTCAACAAGGCGAACATCCTCAACCTGCAACTGGTGAACCGCGAAGGGCCGTTCCACACGGACATCATCGATCTCGAAGTGGCCGATGCGCAGCACCTGATGCGCATCCTCTCCGCCCTGCGCGCGCTGGATTTCGTGGCGCAGGCGGATCGGGTCTAGCGCTTGCTGACAGCGCTACAGGCGCTGCTGGATGGCGCAATACGGGTCGAGCGCGAGACAGCGGACGACGCGATCTCCGCGCCCGGAGCCTATGCGCTGATCCTGACCTTCTGTAGGCCGCTGGCCTTCACGCACAAGGGGGCGGTGCACCAATTGACTCCGGGAGCTTACATCTATGCCGGAAGCGCCTATGGCCCGGGCGGTCTGCGCGCACGGTTGCGGCGGCATTTCCGCGCGGAGAAGCGCCCGCACTGGCACATTGATGCGTTGACGGTCGCGGCGGATAGGCTCAGCGCGCTTGCACTTGAGCGTGGCAGGGAATGTGCGATCATCAGCCGGTTGATGGACTCAGGAGCGTTTCAGGCACCGATCCCCGGCTTCGGTAGCAGCGATTGCGCGCTCTGCACCTCGCATCTGCTCCGCCTGAATCAATAGCCTTCAGAAATTATCCTTCGCGGTCCTTAGCCGTGCCAGCTCCTCCACAGTCCCCGCGCGCATGAAGGGGTTGGTCGCCCGCTCCTGTCGGATCGTGGTCGGCACGGTCGGTTCGCCGCGTTCACGCATTGCGCTGACTTCCGCCAGGCGCGCCGCTATGTCGGCATTGTCCGGCTCCATTGCCGCCGCGAATTTGGCGTTGGAGAGGGTATATTCGTGCGCGCAATAGACCTTTGTCGCGTCATCCAGCGCCGCGAATCGCAGCATATTGTCGTACATCTGCGCCGCCGTGCCCTCGAACAGCCGCCCGCATCCCATCGCGAACAGCGTATCGCCGACGAAGATGATGCCCGCGCTGGGAAGATGATAGGCGATATGGCCCGCCGTATGCGCCGGCACATCCCACACCTCGGCGCGCAGGCCGCCGATGGTGGCGATGTCGTTGCCTTTCACCCGCACATCGAGCGTATCGATCTTGCCCGCTTCCGCCGCCGGGCCGGTGACGCGGCACCCGGTCGCGGCCTTGATCTCCGCATTGCCGCCGACATGATCGGGATGCCAGTGCGTGTTCCATATCTGGCTGATGGTCCAGCCACGCTGCTCGGCAGCCTCCAGAACAGGGGCAGCGACTGCGGGATCGATCACCACCGTGTCGCCCGTCACCACCTCGTGCATCAGCCAGACATAATTATCGCTGAGCACCGGCACGCCCACCACTTCGATCATCACCATTCTCCCGTGTTGGGCATGGAAGCCCAGGGCTCCTGTGGCGGCAGCGCGCCTCCCCCCTGTAACAGCTCGATCGAGATGCCGTCCGGCGTACGCACGAACGCCATATGTCCGTCACGCGGCGGGCGGTTAATGGTCACGCCCGCTTGCGTCAGCCGCTGGCAGGTGTCGTATATATTATCCACGCGATAGGCGAGATGGCCGAAATTGCGCCCGCTGGAATATGTCTCCGCCGTGCCGCCCTCAGGCGGCCAGTTGTAGGTCAGCTCCACCTGCGCCTCCTCGTCGCCCGGCGCCGCGAGGAAGATCAGGGTGAAGCGGCCTTTGTCGTTGTCGATGCGGCGCACCTCGTTCAGGCCGATCAGCTCGAAAAAGCGGATCGTCGCGTCCGGGTCTGTAACGCGGATCATGGTGTGGAGATATTTCGTCATGGGCGCGGGGTTTATCAAAGCGCCGCGCCAATGACCACCGGTTTGCGGCTGTCAGCGCCCCTGGTTGCGCCAGCGCGTGATGGTGCGGCCAAGAATATCGTCTTCGCCGCCGCACTGTTTCCACAGTTCGGAGAAGCTCGGGTCGGCGGAGGCCGGACGGCGCCGTTCCTCCAGATCATCGAGCGACACGCGGATGGGAATGGCAACACCCTCGCCGCATATGATGCACTCCCGGTTCCTGAGCGCGGGGATGGAATCGAGGAAGCCGCGCGCGCCTTCCGGCATCGCAGCCTTCACGAACGCCTGGTCGCGGTCGTTGTTGAGGCGCATCGAGAGGATGGTGCCGCATTGCGACAGCACGCCCTCGGCGAGGTCGGACGGACGCTGGGTGATGAGGCCCAGCGATACGCCATATTTGCGGCCTTCCTTGGCGATCCGCTCTAGGATCTTGCGGACGGACTGGCCCGCGCCGGTGGTGGTGTTGGGGATATAGCGGTGCGCCTCCTCGCAAACGAGCAGGATCGGGCGCTTCGGTTCGTTGCGTGCCCAGATCGCATAATCGAAGACGAGGCGCGAAAGCACGGAGACCACCACCGAGGTGATTTCTGACGGCATCGCCGAGGTATCGACGATCGAGATCGGCTTGCCGTTCGCGGGCAGGCGGAACAGCTTGGCGATGAAATCCTGCATTGTGTCCGCCACCAGCATTCCGGAGAACATGAAGCTGTAACGTGGATCGGCCTTGATTTCGTCGATCCTGCCCTTGACGCGCATATAGGGCAGCGAGGTGGTGCCCTTGTCGAGCTTGCCCATCTCGTTGGAAAGGATCGTGGTGAGATCCGAGAGCAGATACGGGACCGGCGAGTCGACCGTGAGGCGCGCCATCCCTTCCGCGGCTCGGTTCTTGGCGCGGGCGGCGAGCAGGCACTTGGCCAGGATTTCGCTGTCGATATTGCGGTCCGACCCGGTTGAGGTGATGAACACCTCGCAATGCTCCTCGAAATTCATCAGCCAGTAGGGCAGAGCGAGGTTGGATGCGTCAAACAGCGCGCCGTTGTCGGCGAAGGCGGCGGAATATTCGCCATGCGGGTCGATCATGACGATGTGGCCCTTGGGCGACTGATCGCAGATACGGTGCAGGATGAGCGCCGCCGAGGTCGATTTGCCGGTGCCGGTCGATCCCAGCAGCGCGAAGTGCTTGCCGAGCAGCGCGTCGACATAGAGGGCGGCGCGGGTGTGGGTGGTGGGATAGACCGTCCCGATCTGCACGTGCGGCATGTCGCTGGCGGCGTAGATCTGGTCCATGTCGGCGCTTGATACCGGGTAGATTTCGGTTCCGGGTGTGGGATAGCGGGTCACGCCGCGGCGGAAGTTGGCAATGCGGCCGGTGCCGAATTGTTCGTTGCCCTCGCCCAGAAAGTCGATATCCGCGACCACCCGGGAAGGATCGCGGCGATCGAGCACCATGGAGCGGATATTGGCGATGATCCACATGCTGCCCAGCCGCATCTTCACCTGGCTGCCGACCTGGCCGGTCATCGCGATGCAGGGATCGGGGTGCTCGCCGAGGGTCTCTATGCTTTTCAGATCGATCAATATCTGCGAGCTGCTCCCGGAGATCTGAAAGACGAAGCCGATCTCGTCTACCTGCTGGGGCACTTGGCCGGGAGCCTCGGCCTTCGCGGCGCGAAGCTGCGATGCCAGCGAAAAAGTGCCCGTCATGTCGTTCATAAGAATATCCTGCGCCCACTGCTCCGCACGATGCGGCTCCACCGAAATAGAGAAACAAGGTAAAGAAGAGTTTTAGACGACGCGAAATATCGGCGGAAATATTCGGGCGCGATGGATTTACAATCTCCGGCCGATCCAGCCCGCGAGGATGCCCATCAGCACCGCGACCGCCATCGCGGCCAACCCGTACAGCAGCGACCAGTCCTGTGCCGCGTTGGCGACGAACCGCTCCAGCCCCGATTTGCGCACATCGATGTCGCGTACGGCGGCCGCGACGACGCGGCCATTCTGGATCAGGAAGGTTTCCGCGGTGTAGTTGCCCACCACGGCGCGCGCGGAGAGCGGCAGATGGGCGCGATAAAGGACGCCATCTGTGATCTCGACCGTACCCGGCGCCTGCACGAACAGGCCCTTGCGCTTTTGCAGGTCGACAAGGCCGTTTTCGAACCGGCTGATCTCTGCGCTGTCGGTGAAGGATGTGGGCGAAAGCTGGATATTGTCGATGCCCAGTTCGTAGATCGCGGCGGTGCGATCGTCGGCGATGTCCTTGATCGGGCGCGAACTCGCAAGCGCGTAAAAGCTGGGGGCGGACTGGAATTGCAGGCTGTCGGCATTAACCCAGATGCCGGCGATCTTCCGTTTTTCGCGCATACGGATCTGCTGTTCCGGACCTTTCAGCACGACGACGACGTCGGTCCGGGTGTTCGGAGGGCGGCCGCCGGGGTAGATGATCGCCCCGAACAGCAGCAGCTCCGCGCCCTTGAAGCTGTATTGAATGTCGATCTGGCGCTGCGACACGTCCGGCACCAGCAGCGGCGTGCTCGCGCCACCGAGCGCGAGGCCCAGCAGCGGCAGGATGAGCAGAAGGGAGAGGCGCCTGCCGGGCTGCATCATCCCGCCTCGATCGTGTAGATTTCATCCGGGCGCCAGCCCAGCCCCAGCGCCATGCGGATCGCCACCACGAGCACGATGAAGGCTAGGATCATGCGCAGATATTCTGGGCGAGCCTTGCGGGATATGCGAGTGCCGAGCTGAGCCCCGGTCACGCTGCCGATCAGCAGCAGGATCGCGAGCACCAGATCGACCGCCTTGGTGGTGAGGCTGTGGACCAGTGTCGAGGCCATTGTCACGAACAGGATCTGGAACAGCGAAGTGCCGACCACCACTTGCGTCGACATGCCGAGGAGGTAGATCATCGCGGGGACCATGATGAACCCACCGCCCACGCCGAGCAGCATCGTCAGGATGCCGGTGAGCACACCAAGCAACAGCGGCGCGAGCGGGGAAATATAGAGGCCAGACTTGTAGAAGCGCCAGCGCATCGGTAACGCCGCGACCAGCGGATGATGTCGCCGCTTGCTCGCTGGTGCCGCAACGCCGCGCTTGCGGCGCACCAGTGACTGCACCGACTCCCAGGCCATCAGCCCACCGATCGATCCGAGCAATATCACATAAAGCAGGCCAATCACGGTATCGGTCTGGCCGATCGCTTCGAGCAGATCGAGCAGGCCCGCGCCAAGGACCGCGCCCAGCACTCCGCCCACGACCAGCACCGTGCCCATGCGCAGATCGACCGTGCCGCGCGAAAGATGCGCGAACACACCCGAGACGCTGGCGCCGGTCACCTGCGTTGTCGCCGAAGCCGCGGCCACGGTGGGTGGAATGCCATAGAAAATCAACAGCGGCGTGGTCAAAAACCCCCCGCCGACGCCGAACATGCCGGAGAGCAGGCCCACAATCCCGCCCAGGCCGATGATTACCAGCATGTTCACTGGCAGATTGGCAATGGGCAGGTAAAGATCCATGCCTTAGCATTTACCGGAAATCGCAGGTAACGGAACCCGTTTCCCGCGCGGTTTCAGAAATCGCTGGCTAGCGTGACCGAAACGCCGGAGCCGGGTCGCGCGCGCCCGGCCACGCGTTGACGCCATTCCATCACCAGGCGCGTCTGGAGCGGACCTATAGGCATCCGCGCCTCGACCATCGGGCCGATGTCGAGTCGGGCAACGCCGGGCTGCGCGCCCCCGGATAGGCTCATTCCCCCGCGGGTCCGTGCCGCCTTGTCGAGAGGAACGGACAGTGCAATGCGCCCGTCGGCGAACATGTCCCGTCGTGAAAGGCCGACCATTCCAGCCTGGGCATAGCCTTCCGCCATCAGCGGTCCGCGGATGCGGGTTGGGTTGAGGCCGCTCGCCATCAGCAGCGCGAAGGCGTTGCGGCCCGTGCGATCGAGCGCGAACCGCCGTTCGATGCCGATGGTGAGCGGCATTCGGCCCGAGGCAGGTCTCAGGGCGACCCCGAGCGCGGCCTCGCCTTGATGCGGCGTCTTGAGCGCAGCGGTGGCACGTCCGTAGAACAGCACGGGCATGGCTTTCGCGCCGATCGCCAAAAGACGGCGTTCAATCCGAAGCCCGGCCTGAGGCCCGCCGAGTTGGCCTTGGCTCAGCGCCGCGCCGCCGCCATTTTCGCGCCAGAACAGCCACGCGCTCCCGCTCCAGCGTCGTGCGCGGGGAGGGGCGGCACCGGGTGCGGGGAGGGAGGCGGGGGCGGCAAGAGCCGGCGCGGCGTCTGCGAGTGCGGCAGCGTCAGGAGCTTGGGCGACTGCGAGCGCGGTCTGCCTTGTCTCGCGGTGGAACACCGGCGCGCGATCGATCTGTGGCGCCCAGAGAGCACGGGTGTGTGCTATGGGCGCCTGTTCGATCCGCGCGGCCCATCGGGACGGATTTTGAAGCACTGCGCCGGAATTGGCATAGGCACGTGGCGGGATGGGCATTTTCTGGTTCTGGATTGTCAAGGATGCGGCGATTGCTGCCGCCTTGGGGCTTTCGAGCCACGCGGACGCCACCACGAGACGGCTGCTCGCCCAGAGCGCCAGCACCACCGCGAGGAAACGCAGCGGCTGCCCTCTGCGGGGTCGCGCGGGCTCAGGCCGGGGTGCCGTCATGCAGATCGGCCTTTCCGGGGAAGCGGTGGGCGGTCTTTTCCCAGACAACATGGCCGCTCCGCAGTTGCTTGATATAGCTCGTCATCGCCTTTCGCGCCGCGATCATCGCGACCAGATTGCAGACGATTACACGGGGGATGGCGCGTATCCCCTCGCGCCAGCCGTAAAATTTCGTCGTCCAGTAGGCGCGGAAGATAAGCCGCCACAGCATCAGGAACGCGGTGATGAGGAGCGCCGTTTCCAGCCAGTGCGGCATGGGACGCACGGGCTCCAGCCCCAATTGTGCCAGTACCAGCGCAATACCATAGCCGATGGTCGCGCAATAGGCGGCGAACAGCACCAGGGCCGAAAGGCTGGTGCGCCGGTCATGCAGCCGCATCCAGCGTTCGCGCCATGAGCCCGCCCAGCCGAGTCGGTCCCAGCCTGAGAGCGATATGCCCGCCAGCCAGCGCGCCTTCTGCCGCACCGCATCGTGCAGGGTCTCGGGGAAATGTTCGCGCACGCAGATCAACTGGCCGGACGCGTCGCGCATGGAGACGAATGCGGTGCGGCCTTTCCTCTCGGCGATGCGCAGGCCGATTTCATAATCCTCGGTGAGGGAATCGGCGTCGAAGGGCGCGCCACCGCGCTCCCGAGCAATCGCGCCGATCATGTCACGCGCGAACGCGCAGCCCACCCCGGCGGACGGCACCGCCGCGCCGATTGCCTCGCGCATTGCGAGGTGCTTGCCGTGCGCCTCGGCAAATTCATCGGCATAATGTCCCGCAACCCAGCGCGAGCGTGGCGAGATTAGCGGCATCACTGGCAGCTGCACCATGTCGAAGCGGTCAATCATCGCGTCAAACAGGCGGATTTCGTCGGCGTGGACGACATCTTCCGCGTCGTGCAGCACGATGGCCTTGAAGTGCCGCCCGTGGATCGCCTCGAACTGGGTCATTGCGCGCCATATATGATTGAGGCAGTCGGCCTTGGTCGTGCCGCCGTCATGGGGGAGGATGACGACGCGGACGCGTGCGTCGGCCTCCGCCACCGCGCTCGCCTCCCGGATCGTTTCGGGATCATTGGGATAGACTCCGACGAAGATTCTGAAATTTCCCTTACCCCAGCGCGCAAGGCAGGTGTCCAGCATGGGGCGGATCACGGCGGCCTCGTGCCAGGCGGGAATGAAGATCGCGATCGGGCCGGGCCGCGCGGAGGGCGGCAGGCTATCGCCGTTCATCCGTTCATGTCGCGAATAGATGAACATCTTCCGCCATGCCGTTCGGGCAAGGAAAATTCCGTCAAAGAAAAAGTCATCTATCCCGCCGATCAGAAGACCGGCAAGTGCAAACAGAAGAAATTCATACTGTAGCGCAGACCCTAAGCCCGCAATGTTTCCCCAAAATTCCAAGCACGCCCCCTTGCATGGAATATTGCTTCCTTGAGCACTACGATTCGGCAAATGAAAGGATAGGCAGGTCCGGAACGGGGGCCAAATGGATTTAGGTCCATTTGACGTTGTATTTTTGGACGGCTAGAATCCGGCGGTGCGCTTGAAATCTCCCCCATCCGTGCTGCGCGACCTCCTCACCGGCGAGGCGAGAAGCGGGCTGTTGCTGATCGGTGCGGCAGTGCTGGCCCTGGTGCTCGTTAACTCCGGGGAGCAGGGCGCAGCGTTTTATCAGCGGCTCCTCGATACCCGGATCGGCGGGGGGATGACGGTCCATCATGGCATCAACGATGGGTTGATGTCGGTGTTTTTCCTGCTCGTCGGCCTGGAGATCAAACGCGAATGCCTGGATGGGCGCCTGTCTGATACTCGCCGACGGATCCTGCCCGTCATTGCGGCGGCGGCGGGCATGGCGATCCCCGCTCTGGTGTATCTGGGGATAGCGGGCGCCACCCCCGGCCTCGCGCGTGGCTGGGCGATACCGGCGGCGACGGACATCGCTTTTGCGCTCGGCATCATGGCCCTGCTCGGTTCGCGCGCGCCCACCGCGCTCAAACTGCTGCTGATGACCATCGCCATCGTCGACGATATCGGTGCGGTTGTGATCATCGCCTTGTTCTACACCGGCGCGCTGCACTGGGGCGCGGTGGGAGCAGGCGTGGCGGTTCTCGGCGTGATGGCGCTGCTGAACCGGCTTGGGGTGAAAAGCCTCGCGGTCTATTTGATGCTCGCGTGCGCCCTCTGGGCTGCGGTGCTGGTTTCCGGCGTGCACCCGACCATCGCGGGCGTATTGACCGCCATCATGATTCCGATCCGGGTCACGCCGGGCGCGCCTGACGCGGTGGATAGCCCGCTGCACCGGCTGGAGCACGGGCTACATCCCTGGAGCGCCTATGTGATCGTGCCTTTATTTGGTTTCGCCAATGCGGGCGTCGATTTGCGCGGGCTGGGCCTTGAGGCGCTGCTCTCTCCGCTGCCGCTTGCCGTGGCGGCAGGATTGGCGCTGGGCAAGCAGGCGGGAATATTCAGCAGCATCTGGCTGTGTGTGCGCTTCCGGATCGCGCAGATGCCGCGCGGCGCAACCTGGACGCAGATCTATGGCCTCTCGCTGCTCTGCGGAATCGGTTTCACGATGAGCCTGTTCATCGGTGCGCTCGCGTTTCCCGGTCGTGTCGAACTGATCGAGGAAGCGAAAGCGGGCATATTGGCGGGGTCTCTGCTTTCGGCGCTGCTGGGATATGCGGTGCTGCGTCTGGCGCCCCTCCACCCGCACCATGTGGAAATTGAGGCCGAACAATCCGGCGAGATCGATCTGGACGGCGACGTGGCGGGCTGATCCGAGCCTAGAACGTATAGGCGACGCCCAGTCCGCCCAGCCACTGGTTGCGGTTGCCCGCGTCCTTCACCAGCGGGGAATCAGCGTATCGGCCAAGCAGGCGGCCATAGCCGCCAAGCGCGAACACCGCCCAGCCCTTGCGCAGGTCGCCTGACAGGGACTTCGCGCCGACGATACCGAGGCTGAGTTTCGCGAAGCCCGCTCTGTCGCCTGCCGCGCCATAGACGCCAAGACCGCTCGCCTGGCTGCCTGCGAGGTCGACATCATAATAATGGCCAAAGCCCTTGCCGACATAATCTGCCGAGAGCGACACGCCGACGAAGGTAGTGGGCGAG
Organism: Sphingobium sp.; assembly: GCA_022652485.1. GTDB lineage: Bacteria > Pseudomonadota > Alphaproteobacteria > Sphingomonadales > Sphingomonadaceae > Sphingobium. The sequence continues at coordinate 57,343 of JALCRK010000008.1, read as the reverse complement.
AGCGGGGCGCCGTATTCGAGCGATGGCTTGATGAGATAACTTTTGTGCACACCCGTGACATCGTGCCCGTATGCGACCCGGAACGAGAGCGAGTCATAGCCGCCGGTGAATATGCCGGTCTTGCCGATCTCGCCCCAGCCGCCCACTTCCACTGCGGTATCGAGCTTGCCCAGCGCATTGACCTGCGGATCCTTGATGCTGCGGGTGCGGGTGAGGCGCACCGTGGCGAGCGGCCCAAAGCTTACATCGACGCCGGAAGACGACGACTCCCTCTTGCGGATCACGTCCAGATAGAGACTCGTGCCGCGCGTGAAGAAGGAATAGCCGGAGATCTTGCCCCGGACGATCGCGCCCGGCGTGACGACATGATCGTCGGAACCGTCATAGGTGGGGATCGCGGCCGCCCCGACGCCGATGGTCAACTCATTGTCGTCATTGCCGCTGTCCTGCGCTCGCGCAGGACTGGCGAAGCTCATCACGCAAAATGCAGCCGAGAAAACATATATTTCCAGTCTGCGACGCATTTATTCACTCCCGACAGGAAGGATAATGAGCGAGTTAGACTAATTGTTCCTTGGAGAACGTCCTTAATCGGTCTGGTAAGTCAAGTCAGGCGTTCCACGGTGACATGCACGAAGTGGGGCAGCGCATGCAGCGCCTGCCTGATTCTATGGAGGTCGCCGGTCTCCCCCTTGAGGCTGACGATGGCCGCGTTGGCGTGGGGGCCGAGGCGCCAGACGTGCAGATCGGCGATGGTGGCGCCTGCTTCATTCGCGATCCGCTGGATCGCGGCCGCCTGTTCTGGTTCGGCGGTGTCGAGCAATATTTCGGCGGCGTCGCGCATCAGCGCCCAGGCCCAGCGCGCGATGATGACCGCGCCGGCAACGCCGATCAGGGGATCGAGCCACAGCCATCCAAGATAGCGCCCGGCGAGCAGCGCCGCGATTGCCGCGACAGATGTTAACGCGTCGGCCAGCACATGCAGATAGGCCGCGCGCAGATTGGTATCGGCATGGCCGTGCCGGTGGCCCTCACCATGTCCATGATGATCGTGGCCATGAGCGTGATGGTCATGACCATGATGATGCCCGCGCTCCATCAGCATGAACGCGCTCACGAGATTGACCCCCAGCCCGATCACAGCGACCAGTATGGCGCTCGAAAAATCGATCTTGTGCAGCGCGATCAGCCGCGAACCGGACTCGATTGCAATGCCCAGCGCCGCCACCCCCAGCAGGATCGCCGAGGTGAACCCGGCAAGATCGCCCACCTTGCCGGTGCCGAAGGTGAAGCGGGCATTGCGCGCGTGGCGGCGCGCGAAGGCATAAGCGAGGCCCGCGATCGCCAGCGCGCCCGCATGGGTCGCCATGTGAAACCCGTCCGCCAGCAAGGCCATAGAGCCGGTGAGCCAGCCCGCGACGATCTCCACCACCATCGTCAGCGTGGTGAGGCCGATCACCCAGTGCGTGCGCCGTGCGTTGCGGTCGTGCGTTTCGGGCAGGTAGATATGATCGTAATAATGGCTGTGCTCATGGGGCGCGGTGCTCATGCCCTCCTGCCTACGCCTTACGCCGCTTTGACGTCAATCTGTCATGCGGGCTTGTTTCCTTGCCTGCCCATGCGCATAAGAGCGCCGATGCTGCCGAAGTTCATCTCAACGCGCGCATGACGCCTCCAGCGGATCACCAGCGGGAAGGCAAAAGGGCCATCGTGATCGGCGCGGGGCTAGGCGGGCTGGCACTCGCCGTGCGGTTGCAATCGGCGGGCGTGGCGACGACGCTCCTCGAAGCGCGGGAGAAGCCAGGTGGCTGCGCCGCGTGGAGCATACGCGAGGGGTTTATCTTCGATGCCGGGCCGGTCGCCATCACCGATCCCGACAGCTTCGCCGAGCTGTGGCGGCTCTCCGGGCAGGATATGGCGCGGGACGTGACGCTGGAGCCGGTTTCCCCGCTGTGGCGGCTGAGCTGGGCCGATGGCAGCGCGATGGATCTGCTCGCGGACGATGCGCTGATGCGGCAGGAGGTTGCCCGCATGGATGGACGGGATCTCCCCGGCTGGCAACGTCTGCTCGATCTTGGAGGAGAGGCGCTGCGAGAAGGGCTGGGTGGCCTCGCGCAGCAGGAATTTTCAGACATGCGCGCGATGCTGAAGGCCGTGCCGACCCTCCTCCAGCATCAGGGCTGGCGTTCCCTCTATAACATGGTGTCGAGCCAGGTCGGCCAGGACAAATTGCGGCAGGCATTCTCGTTCGAAAGCCTGCTCGCCGGCGGCAACCCGCTGGAGGCCAACGCGCTGCACGGCTGGCGGCACCGGCTGGAGCACGACACCGGCCTCTGGCATCCCAAGGGTGGCCTCAACCGGATGGTAGGAGCGCTGGTGGCCCTGTTCGAACGGCTGGGCGGCGCGATCCGGCTAGGTGATCCGGTCGCGCGCATCGAGATGATCGGAGACAGGGCGACCGGGGTCGTCACGCAGGGGGGCTGGCGCGGCGATGCGGATGTCATCGCCAGCAATGCCGACCTCATGCACAGCTATCGCGATCTGCTCGGCCAGCATCCGCGGGGGCGCGGCCATGCCGAGAAGCTCGCGCGCAAGCAATGGTCACCGGCGCTGTTTGCGCTCCATTTCGGCATTCGCGGCACATGGCCCGGTATTCCACACCGCAGCCTCCTTTTGGGTCCGCGTTACGAAGGGCTGCTGACCGACATCTTTCAGCATGGCGTGCTGCCCGCCGACCAGATGATCTTCCTCTATCATCCGAGCGTGACCGACCCCGGCCTTGCGCCGGAGGGGTGCTCCGTGTTCAGCGCGCTCGCGCCGGTGCCGCACCTGGGCAAGCTGCCGATCGACTGGGATCATATGGCGCCCCTCTATGCGGATCGCATCCTCAACGAGATCGAGCGCCGCCTGATTCCGGACATTCGCGCCCGTATCATTACGCGGCATCATGTTGCCCCGTCCGATTTCGCGGGCGACATGCGCGCGCATCTCGGCAGCGCTTTTTCGCTTGCGCCCGTGAACAGCCAGAGCCTTTGCCTGCGCCCGCACAACCGCGATGCCGTGATCCGCAACCTCTATCTCGTCGGCGCGGGGACGCATCCCGGCGCGGGCGTACCTTATGTCCTCGCGGGTGCCAAGCTCACCGCCGGGCTGATGCTGGAAGGATGACATGCGAAAACTGAAGCGCCTGGCCGTCTATTGCGGTTCCTCGGAAGGAACTGATCCCGCGTTCATGGCTTGCGCGCGCGATGTGGGCGCGCAGCTCGCTCGCTGGGGCATTGCCATCGTCTATGGCGGTGGGTGCGTAGGCATGATGGGCGCGGTGGCGGACGGCGCTTTAAGTGCAGGTGGCGAAGTGATCGGCGTGATCCCGGAGGCGCTGGTCCATGCCGAACTCGCGCATCGCGGCCTGACTGAGCTGCATGTCGTGCCGGATATGCACAGCCGCAAGGCGCTGTTCACCAGCCTCTCCGATGGCTTCCTCACCCTGCCCGGCGGCGTCGGAACGATGGACGAGCTGTGGGAGGCGGTGAGCTGGGCGCAACTGGGCTATCATGCCAAACCCGTTGGCGTGCTCAATGTGGAAGGATTCTACGATCCGCTGCTTGCCTTTTACCGCCATATGACGGAGTGCGGCTTCATCCGCTCGCAGCACGCGGGGATCCTGATCGCGCGCGCCAGCCTGCCCGCGCTCATTGATGCGATGGAGCGCTATGAGGCGCACGAGCCATTGATCGGCCGTGCGCCCCGCGCCTGATCAGCCGCGCAAAACCCCGCCGAGCTTCTCCGCCGCCTTCACCACCGCCGTGCTGATCCCGACAAGCTCCTCCTCGGTGAAGCTCTTCTCGCCCGGTTGCAGCGTGACCTCCACGGCAAGCGACTTCATTCCCGGCTCGACTCCCGCGCCGGTGAATACATCGAACAACCGTGCATCGACGATGTTCTTCTTGTCCGCTTGCCTGACGGCGCGCACCAGTGCGTCCGCCTCCAGCGCTTCCGGCATCAGAAAAGCGAAGTCGCGCGTCACCGCCTGCAACGCGGGCGGGGCATAGGGCGCGCGCATTAAGCCCGCCTTGCGCTTCGCCGGGATGGAGTCGAGGAACAGTTGCGCCGCGACCACGGTGCCAGACAGATCAAACGCCTTAGCCAGCGCCGGATGGAGCACGCCATATTCCGCAAGCACTGTCTTCGGCCCGAGCCGCAACGTGCCGGACTGGCCGGGGTGATAGGCATCGCCCGCTTCGCCGAACATCTGGAGATTGCCCACCGGCGCACCTGCCGCCCCCAGCAACACCAGCGCCTCGGCCTTGGCATCGAACGCGTCGAAGGCGCGCGCCTTGCCGCTCTGCCAGCCGCGCGGTCTCTTGTCGCCCGCCATCACGATTGCCAGCGTCAGCCTCTCGATGCTGCTGCCATCCTCTGCGCGGAAATAGCGTCGCCCGATTTCGAACAGCCGGACGGACGACGCACCACGCGCCTGATTGCGCGCCGCCGCCGCGAGCAGGCCGGGCAGGAGAGAAGGGCGCATGACCTTCAGGTCTTCGGAGATGGGATTGGCAAGCGTCCAATCACCCCCGCCCACGGACGCTGCTTCCTTTTCGGAGATAAAGCTCCAGTTGATCGCTTCCGAAAGCCCGCGCGCGGCCGCAGCGCGGCGCGCGCGGCGCTCCGTCATCTGCTCTGGCGTCGCAGTGGGCTTCGCGACGCCCGGCGCGCGTGGCAACGGAGTGGAGGGCACATTCTCCAGCCCGTGGATGCGCACCACTTCCTCAACGATATCAGGCGCGCCATCCACATCGCGCCGCCAGGTCGGCACGGTGATGATCCAGTCCGCACCTACGCCAAAGCCCAGCTTTTCAAGGATTGCCCGCTGCGCTTCCGCATCGAGCGTAAAGCCAGCCAACCGCTCCGTCATCGCGGGATCATAGGCGAAGTTGCGCGGCGCAACTGGCGGTGTCCCGGCGCGCGTCGCATCGCTGGGTGTGCCGCCGCAATGCTGCACGATCAGCCAGGTCGCGATCTCCAGCCCTTCGTCCAGAAACGCCGGGTCGACGCCGCGCTCGAACCGCTGGCGCGCGTCACTGGTCAAGCCGAGCTTCTGCCCGGTGCGCGCAATGCTCTCCGGCGTGAAGTAGGCGCATTCGACGACGACATCGGTGGTTGCCTCACTGACGCCCGAATCCTCGCCGCCCATGATGCCGCCGATGTCGTGCACATGGGCGCTATCAGCAATCACGGTCATGCCTTCGTCGAGGGTATAGGTCTTGCCGTTCAGCGCCAGCACCTGCTCGCCCGCCTTGGCCTTGCGCGCCACCAGCCCACCGGACAATTTCGCCTTGTCATAGACGTGCAGCGGGCGGCCGAGGTCGATCATCACGAAATTGGTGATGTCAACCAGGCAGCTGATCGGCTTCTGGCCGATGGCTTTGAGGTTCCGCGCCATCCAATCCGGCGCTGTGCCGTTCTTAACGCCACGCACTTCCTGGCCGTAAAAGGCCGGGCAGCCCTCCGGGTCGAGCGTAGCGACATCGGGATCGGGGCCATCTGTCGGCAGCGGAGCGGCGGGCATCCGGTACACTGAGCGCAAAGGCTTCAGTGTCCCCACCCCCTTTGCCGCGAGATCGCGCGCGATGCCGCGCACCCCCATGCAATCCTGCCGGTTGGGGGTGATGGAAAGGTCGATCACCGGATCGTTGAGGCTCGCATAATCCGCGAAATCGCTCCCCACTGGCGCCTCGGCGGGCAGCTCGATGATGCCGTCATGATCGTCGCCCAGCTCCAGCTCGCGGGTGGAGCACATCATGCCATTGGATTCGACTCCCCGGATCGCAGCCTTCTTGAGCACCATCCCGTTGGCAGGCACGACGGCACCCTCGACGCCAAACACGCCGACGAGCCCCGCGCGCGCATTGGGTGCTCCGCAGACGACCTGCAATGGCATGCCGTCGCCCTGATCGACAGTGAGCACCTGTAGCTTGTCCGCCTGTGGATGGGGCGCGGCGGTCAAGACCCTCGCCACCTTGAACCCGGCCAGCTTCTCCGCCGGATTCTCGACGCCCTCGACCTCAAGGCCGATGGCGTTCAATGCCACGAGGATATCCGCAAGGCTCGCCTCCGTCTCCAGATGCTCCTTAAGCCACGAAAGGGTGAATTTCATGCGCCTACTCCCCCCGAAAGCGTGGGCACATCGAGCGCGCTGAACCCATAATGCCGCAGCCAGCGCAGATCGCCGTCAAAGAAAGCGCGGAGGTCGTTCATGCCATATTTGAGCATCGCGAGGCGATCGACCCCGGTGCCGAAGGCGAAGCCCTGCCACTCGTCAGGGTCCAGCCCGCAATTCTCGATCACGCGCCGGTTGACCATGCCGCTGCCCAGCACCTCCATCCAGCCGCCGCCGGGCGCGTCGCCGCTGCCGCCGATCACGCGCTGGCCCTTCTCGATGGTGTAGCCGACATCCACTTCCACCGAAGGCTCGGTGAACGGGAAATAGCTCGGGCGCAGGCGGAGCGTAATGTCATCACGCTCGAAGAACGCCTTCAGGAACGTCTCCAGCGTCCATTTGAGGTGGCCCAAATGAATGCCCTTGTCGATCACCAGTCCCTCGATCTGGTGGAACATCGGCGTATGGGTCGCGTCCGAGTCGCTGCGATAGACCCGGCCCGGCGCGATGATGCGGATCGGCGGCGGGTTTGACGTCATGGTGCGGATCTGCACCGGCGAGGTATGCGTGCGCAGCAGCATCGCGCGGCCTTCCGCATCCGTGTCCGGGAAATAGAAGGTGTCGTGCATCGCGCGCGCCGGGTGTGTCTCGGGGATGTTGAGCGCGGTGAAGTTGCGCCAGTCGTCCTCGATCTCCGGCCCGGTGGCGACTGCGAAACCCAGATCGGCAAAGATTTCCGCCAGCTCGTCCATCACCTGGGACACCGGATGCACGCTGCCCTGCGGCGCTGCTTCTGCGGGCAGCGTCATGTCGAGCCGCTCGCTCGCCAGCCGCGCATTCAACTCCGCCGCCTCCAGCGCAGCCTTCTTGGCCGCGATGGCGTCGGTTACGCTTGTCCGGAGATCCTGGATCGGCGGGCCTTTTTCGAGGCGCTCCTCCGGGGACATGCCGCCCAGCGTTTTCAGCAGCGCCGTCACCACGCCGGACTTGCCCAGCGCGCCGACGCGCAGCTCCTCGACCTGTGCCAGCGTATCGGCGCTCTCGATGTCAGCCAGCAGCCCGGCCTTCAATGCAGTTACTTCGCTCATGCCCGCGCGCTACCCCAATTTCACCCAAAGGAAAAGCCAAAGGAAAAAGGCGCCGGAGTTGCCCCCGACGCCCTTCGCTAATTTATGTCCGCGGATCAGGCCGGAAGGGCGCTCTTGGCCTGCGCCACGATGCCCTTAAACGCCTCGCCCTCGTGCATCGCGATGTCGGCGAGAACCTTCCGGTCCAGTTCGACGCCCGCGAGCTTCAGGCCGTGCATGAACTGGCCATAGGTCAGGCCTTCCATACGCACGGCGGCGTTGATGCGCTGAATCCACAGCGCGCGGAAATTCCGCTTCTTGACCTTGCGGTCGCGATACGCATATTGCCCAGCCTTTTCAACGGCTTGGCGAGCAATGCGGATCGTGTTCTTGCGGCGGCCATAATAGCCCTTCGCCGCATCAAGAATGCGGTTGTGCTTGGCGCGGGTGGTTGTGCCCCGTTTTACGCGTGCCATATCTCTCTACTCCTTACTTCAGGCCGTAGGGCGCCCAGAGGCGGACGTGTGCGACGTCGGCATCGGACAGCACGGAAGTGCCACGGTTCTGGCGGATATACTTTGCGTTGTGGCTGATGAGGCGGTGCCGCTTGCCAGCGACGCCATGCTTCACCTTGCCGGTCGCGGTGAACTTGAAGCGCTTCTTCACACCGCTCTTGGTCTTGAGCTTGGGCATTTTCGTCTCCTTCTTTGCAGGCCGAAGCCTTTTGACGGTTGCGGATGAACTCGGCAGCCCTTTTAGCCGGCCCATCCCATCAAGAATCATCCGGCAAGCCGGACGAAGGCGCGCCTATAGGGAGGAAGACCTAGCAAGGCAAGGCTTTTAGTGGTGGTGATGCCCCTCATGCCCGGCGTTCAGCGCCTCCAGCACATCGTCGAGCCGTGCAGGATCGCCCAGCGCGATGACGCGGCCGTCGCTGGCATCGGTCAGCGGATCGCCCGACCAGTCGCACATGCGCCCGCCTGCGCCTTCGACCACCGGCACGAGGGCGGCGATATCGTGCAGCTTCAACCCCGCCTCTACTACAAGATCAACATGGCCGGACGCCACCAGCGCATAATTGTAGCAGTCCCCGCCCCAGAGCGTGTCGCGGCAATCGCGGGCAAGCAGGGAGAAATGCTCGCCGGTGCAGCCGGGGAAGAGCTGCGGCGCGGTGCTGGCGAGAATCGCGTCGGAAAGCTGGCGACAGGCGCGGGTTTTCACAGGACTACCGTTATAGGTCGTGCCAAGTCCCGCCGCGCCTGCCCAGCGTTCGCGCGCGATCGGCTGGTCGATGATGCCCAGAACCGGCCATCCCGCCTGGGAGAGCGCGATCAGCGAGCCGAAGATGGGCCTGCCGGCGATGAAGCTCCTCGTGCCGTCGATCGGGTCCAGTATCCAGACCCGCTCGGCATCTTCGCGCGTCGCGCCATATTCCTCGCCGATGATGCCGTCATTGGGGCGTTCTTTTTCCAGGATTGCGCGGATCGCAGATTCTGCCGCCCGGTCCGCCTCGGTGACGGGTGAGGCGTCCGCCTTGAACTCGGTGTCATAGCGGGCGCGGAAAAAGGGGCGGATGGCGTCGCCCGCCGCGTCGGCGAGGGCGTGGGCGAGGGCAAGATCGTCGGAAAGGCGCATCGGCTTTCCTTGGGCAAGTCGGCACGCCGGCGCAAGGGGGTAAAGTTCGGGCGACGCGATCCGTTCTTACGTCCGGATGGAGGTGGGCGGTCTCATGCTCGGATGGATCATCTGTATCGGAAGCTTCCTGGGCGGCCTCGCCGCGCAGATGGACTTGCCGCGCGCATTAGGGGACACGATCTCTACCGGCCTGTTCATCGCCAGCTTCTTCGCCTGCCCGTTCCTGTGGAAGCTCTATCCACTCTCGGATTTCCTCACCGGCAAACAGCGCGCCGCCGCCTGCATCGCGTTGATGCTGGCGCTGCCTTTGGTGCTGGTGGGGCCTGCTTAAGGCTCTGAGAAACCGTCATCCCGGACTTGATCCGGGATCCCGCTTTTTCCCCGCTGCGCTTGGGTTCTGGCTCCCGGATAGCGCGATTGTCTGTCCAAATCCTGACGGATTTGGAGAAAATCAGCTTCCGGGATGACGATATTGGGGGAAGTGCGATCCGGCCTTAATCGAACAGCGAGCTCACCGAGCTTTCATCCGAGATGCGCTTGATCGCCTCGCCCAGCAACGGCGCGATGGGCAAGTGGCGCACCTTGGCGGAGGCGTGCACCCCGTCTGTGCCGAGGATCGAGTCGGTAATCACCAACTCCAGCAGTTGCGACGCATCGACCCGCGCCACCGCACCGCCGGAGAGCACGCCGTGGCTGACATAGGCGACCACTTCCTCCGCGCCCGCTGCCTTCAGCGCGGCGGCGGCGTTGCACAGCGTGCCCGCCGAATCGACGATGTCGTCAATCAGCACGCAGAAGCGGCCCTTCACATCACCGATGATGTTCATCACCTCTGATTCGCCCGCCCGCTCGCGTCGCTTGTCGACGATGGCGAGCGGTGCGTTGTCGAGCCGCTTGGCGAGCGCACGGGCGCGCACCACGCCGCCCACGTCCGGGGAAACGACCATGATGTTCCGGTCGCCAAAGCGCGCCTGAATATCGGCCGACATCACCGGCGCCGCGAACAGGTTATCGGTCGGAATGTCGAAAAAGCCCTGGATCTGCCCGGCGTGGAGATCGACGCACAGCACGCGGTCGGCCCCGGCGACAGTGATGAGGTTCGCCACCAGCTTCGCCGAGATCGGCGTCCGCGGGCCGGGCTTCCGGTCCTGCCGCGCATAGCCGAAATAGGGGACGACAGCCGTGATCCGCTTGGCCGACGCGCGCTTCAGCGCATCGATGCAGATCAGCAGCTCCATAAGGTTGTCGTTGGTGGGATAGCTGGTCGACTGGATCAGGAACACGTCCTCGCCCCGGACGTTTTCGTGGACCTCGACAAACACCTCTTCGTCGGCGAAGCGGCGGACGCTGGCATTGGTGAGCGGCATTTCGAGATAATCGGCAATCGCCTGCGCGAGTGGCCGGTTGCTGTTACCGGTCATCAATTTCATGGAACGCCCCTCGTTGCAATCCTGTGACTCTGGATAAGCCAGCCCTTTAGCGGGCGGGGCGCAAAGGGCAAGGCTTTTGCCGCGAACAAAAATACTCTACGGGCAGCGATATGACGCATTCTTCTTCCCCGGCTCTCACCATCGCTCTGGCGCAGGCAACCCAGTCGGTGGGCGATCTTCGCGGCAATGCGGATGCCATGCTGGAGTGGCGCGCGCGCGCGGTGGCGCAGGGGGCGGACCTCATCCTGTTTCCCGAGTTGCAGCTTATCGGCTATCCGCCCGAGGATCTGGTGCTGAAGCCGGCAATGGTGGAGCGTGCGGGCGAGGAGCTGCTGCGGCTGATGCAGGCTACGGGCGATGGCGGCCCCGCCATGCTGGTCGGCACCGTGATCGCCAATCAAGGCGCGCTGTTCAACTGCGTGGCGCTGCTCGATGGCGGAGAGATCAAGGCGGTGCGGCAAAAGCGCGAGCTGCCCAATTACGGTACCTTCGATGAGAAGCGCCTGTTCGCGCCCGGGCCGCTGCCAGAGCCGATCGAGTTTCGTGGGGTCAAGATCGGCGTGCCGATCTGTGAGGATGTGTGGTTCCCGTTCGTTTGCGGGCATCTGAAACAGCGCGGCGCGCAGATATTGCTGTCGCCCAATGGCAGCCCTTACGAGATCGATAAGGATGAGCGTCGCGTGGCGCAGGTGTGCGCGGCGCGCGTAGCGGAGACGGGCCTGCCCATCGCCTATCTCAACCGTGTCGGCGGGCAGGACGAGCTGGCGTTCGACGGCGCATCGTTCGTGCTGAACGGCGACGGCTCCCTCGCGCACCAGATGGCGGACTGGCGCGAGGAATTGCGCATCACTCGCTGGGAAGGCGGCGCGGATGGCGTCTGGGCCTGCGTCCCCGGCGAAATCGCCCCGCTCGCACCCTATCCGGAGGATGTCTATTCCGCGATGATCGTCGGCCTGCGGGATTATGTGAACCGCAACCGCTTTCCCGGCGTGGTGCTGGGGCTTTCGGGCGGGATCGACAGCGCGCTCTCCGCTGCCGTGGCGGTCGATGCGCTGGGGGCGGACCGGGTCTGGTGCGTGATGATGCCCAGCCGCTTCACCAGCCAGGACAGCCTTGACGATGCGGCGGAATGCGCAGAAATGCTAGGCGTCCGGCTCGACAGTATTTCAATAGCATCCGCTATGGAATCCTTTGATGGCATGTTGGCGGAGGTGTTCGCCGGCAAGGGCCGTGATCTCACGGAAGAGAATATCCAGTCGCGCATCCGGGGCGTCACGCTGATGGCACTTTCCAACAAGTTCGGCCACATGCTGCTCACAACCGGCAACAAGAGCGAGATGTCGGTCGGTTACGCCACCATCTATGGCGATATGGCGGGCGGCTATTCGGTGCTGAAGGATGCCTACAAGACGACGGTGTTCGATCTTTCCCGCTGGCGCAACGAGGCCAAGCCCGCCATTGGCCTCGGCCCCAGCGGTGCGGTGATGCCGGAACGCGTCATCACCAAGCCGCCCACGGCGGAGCTGCGCGAGAACCAGAAGGACGAGGACAGCCTGCCGCCCTACGACATACTAGATCCGATCCTGCACGGGCTGGTCGAAAGCGAACTGTCGGTCGATCAGGTCGTGGCGCGCGGGTTCGACCGGGAGACGGTCGCCCGGATCGAGCGGCTGTTATATATCGCGGAATATAAAAGGCGGCAGGCTCCTCCCGGCGTCAAGCTCGGCAGCCGCAATTTCGGGCGCGACCGCCGCTATCCCATCACCAACGCTTTCCGCACGAGCTGATCCTTTCATGACCGTCATCACCCGTTTCGCGCCTTCGCCCACCGGGCATCTCCATGTTGGTAACCTGCGCACCGCGATCCACAACTGGATGTGGGCGCGCCGTCACGGCGGTCGTTTCCTGCTCCGGCTCGATGATACCGATGCCGAACGCTCGCGCGAGGAATATGCGGATGGTATCCGCGCCGATCTCGGCTGGCTCGGCCTGACGCCGGATGCCGAGGTAAAGCAGTCAGATCGTTTCGCGCTCTATGAGGCGCGCTTTGCGGACCTGCGCGATGCCGGGCGGGTGTATCCCTGCTATGAAACCGCTCAGGAGCTGGATCTCAAACGGAAAGTGCAATTGGGGCGTGGCCTGCCGCCGGTCTATGATCGCGCTGCGCTTGGGCTGACGGCGGACCAGATCGCGGCCTTTGAGGCGGAGGGCCGCGCGCCGCACTGGCGCTTCAAGCTCGATCATGAAGCGCCGATCGAATGGACCGATATGGTACGCGGGGATCAGCATTTCGACCCGAAGCTTTTGTCTGATCCCGTCATCCGCCGCGCGGATGGCAGCTGGCTCTATATGCTCCCCTCGGTGATCGACGATGTCGACATGGGCATCACCCATGTCGTGCGAGGCGAGGACCATGTGTCCAACACCGCGACGCAGCTCCAGATGTTCACCGCGTTGGGCGCCGTGCCGCCGCAGTTCGCGCATGAGGCGCTGCTGGTCGGCAGCGAGGGCAAGCTCTCCAAGCGGCTGGGGTCTTTGGGCATTTCCACCTTCCGCGAGCAGGGGCTGGAGGCGATTGCGCTCATTGCTCTGCTGGCGCGCATCGGCACCTCCGATCCGGTGATTCCGGTGACGAACGCCGAACCGCTGATCGCGGCGTTCGACTTCGCCCATTTCGGCCGCGCGCCCGCCCGGTTCGATGAGGCGGAACTGGCGCTTTTGAACCAGAAGATCGTGCACCAGCTCGATTATGCCGCCGTCAAGGATCGGCTGCCCGCAGATGTGACCGAGGCAGCCTGGGCGGCACTGCGCCCCAATCTGGAAATTGTAGCGGACATACCAAAATGGTGGCGGATCGTTACCGGCCCGATTTCCGCGCCCGCGCGGCCAGCGGAGGACGCGGATTTCCTGCACCTCGCTGCGACAACCCTCACCGTACTGCCGTTCGACGCCGAAGTGTGGCGCGCCCTCACCGAGCGTCTCAAAGCCGAAACGGGTCGCAAGGGCAAGGACTTGTTCCTTCCCCTTCGCCGTGCGCTGACCGGCCTCGATCATGGGCCGGACATGGCTGCGCTGCTGCCCCTCATCGGCAAGGACGAGGCACTGAAACGTCTTTCTGACTGACCGGCAATGTGATAGCATCGCTTTCGTGGATCCTGCGCGATCCTGTGCAGGCCACGCACAGGAGGGATGCTTATGCAGTGGATCCTCAACCTTAATCGCACATCGGAAAACACATACACCGGCTATACCGGCAGTCGGGCCTCGCCCTTTGCCGTGGGTGCGACGATCGCGGTGCATGTAGCCATCGGCGCGCTTGTATGGATGCTGCCGCCGGGGACGCTCAAGGACAAGGTGCCAGATATATTATGGGTGCATTTCGAAAAGGCGCCCCCACCAAAGCCGGAAGTTGTGCCGCAACAGGATAAAAAGGAGCAGCCGTTCCAGCGCCACGAGGAAACGCGGCGTGAAACCGTGTTGGCTACCAAGACGCTGGCCGATCCTGACGGCAAGTCCACGGAAGAGGTGTTCGGTGGAGGCGGCGGAAGCGGAACTCTCGGTGTCGATACGCAGATCATCCGCGAGCCGGTGGTCGTCTCCGCCGCGCCGGACCCCAAGCGGATACGGGATTTCCAGCCGCCTTATCCTCCCGCGATGATCCGCGCTCAGGTGGAGGGCTTCGCCACAGTGAAGGTCTATATCGATGAGGCAGGCAAGGTCATCTCGGTCGAGCTGGTCGACACCAATGACAGCGCCTTCTGGAAGGCGACGCAACAGCAGGCGCTGAAAAGCTGGCGATTTCGCCCCGCCACGCGGGATGGGGAGCCGGTAGCAAGCGAGCGCGTGATGACGGTGCGGTTCCGGCTAGCGGATTTATAATACGATGAGGGCGGGGCGTTGCGGCAGCGCCCCGCTTTATTTGAACAGGCTGCCCAGCACTCCGCGCACCAGCCCGCCAACGAGGCCGCCGCCGCTTGATCTGCGCCCGCCGCCGAATACGGCGCGACCCACCTCGTTGGCGACCTGTCGCCCGATCGAGGAGCCGACCGAGCGGGTGGCAGACTGGATCGCGCGGTCCAGATTGCTGGGTTTCGCCGCCTCGCGCGCGGCTTGCGCTTGCTGCCGCGCCTGCTCCCTTAGCTCTGCTTCGCGCTGTTTCGCCTCGATCTTGGCTTGGGCGGCGGACTGCTTGTCTGCCTCGGCCTGCGCTTTCGCCTGTTCGGCGGCAGCGGCAGCGGCCTGCCCGCGCGCGGCGAGGATTTCCTCGGCGCTTTCCCGGTCCGCCGCTTCGTCATATTTCCCCGCGACCGGCGAGATCGACTGGATGATCGCACGCTCCTTGGCGTCGACAGGGCCGAGACGCGAGCGTGGCGGCGCGATCAGCGTGCGCTGCACGATGCTGGGCGAGCCATCCTCCTGCAACAGCGACACCAGCGCCTCGCCGACCTTCAGCTCGGTGATCGCCGTTTCGACATCGAGGTCCGGGTTCACGCGGAAGGTCTCCGCCGCTGCCCTGATCGCCTTCTGGTCGCGCGGCGTGAACGCGCGCAGGGCGTGCTGCACCCGGTTGCCGAGCTGGCCTGCCACCTCCTCCGGGATATCGATCGGGTTCTGTGTCACGAAATAGACGCCCACGCCCTTGGAACGGATGAGGCGTACCACCTGCTCGATCTTGTCGGTGAGCGCCTTGGGCGCATCGTCAAACAGCAGATGCGCCTCGTCGAAGAAGAATACCAGCTTGGGCTTTTCCGGATCACCGACCTCCGGCAGCACCTGGAACAGCTCGGACAGCAGCCACAGCAGGAAGGTCGAATAGAGCTTGGGGCTCTGCATCAGGCGATCGGCGGCGAGCACGTTGATATAGCCGCGGCCTTTGTCATCGACTTCGAGGAAATCGTTGATGTCGAGTGCCGGTTCGCCGAAGAAGGCCGCGCCGCCCTGGCTGTCGAGGCTCAGTAACTGGCGCTGGATTGTTCCGACGCTGGCCTTGGTCACATTGCCATAGCGCGCGCTCAGCATGTCCGCATTTTCCGCGCAGTAGGCGAGCATTGCCTGCAAATCGCCGAGATCGAGCAGCAGCAGCCCTTCCTCGTCGGCATAGCGGAACGCTATGTTGAGCACGCCCTCCTGCGTCTCGTTCAAATCCATCAGGCGCGCGAGCAACAGCGGCCCCATTTCCGAGACCGTGGTGCGGATCGGGTGACCCTGTTGCCCATAGAGATCCCAGTAGATGACCGGATTGTCGGCATAGGCATAATCGGTGAGGCCGATTTCTTTTGCGCGCGCCTCCAGCTTGTCCGCATTCTTGAAGGTAGGCGAACCGGGCATGGCGATCCCCGCCAGATCGCCTTTCACATCCGCCATAAACACGGGTACGCCCACGCGGGAAAAATTCTCGGCGATGCCTTGAAGAGTGACGGTCTTGCCGGTGCCGGTCGCGCCCGCGATCAGGCCATGCCGGTTGGCGCGCCGGAGGTTGAGCATCTGGGGCTGGTCCCCCGCCCCGCCGATGAAAATACCGTCACTCATGGCCCTGCTCCCACCTGAAACCGATCGGGCATTGGCATAACGCAGCGCGCCGACGGTGAAAAGCACCGCCAACGCTCCATGAGAAATTAGTCCCTATCGATCCCGCAGGCGGACGGCGATGAACGTGACGGGCTGGCCGCGCCGCAATAGCTGCAGCAGCACCGCGTTGCGGCCCGCCTTGCGCACTCCGGCGACGGCGGCATTCAGCTCCGCCTCGGTGGTGGTCGCCATATTGTTGGCGGTGAGGATCACGTCGCCGCGCTGCAGACCCTTGGCAGCTGCGTCGGTGGACTGATCGACCGCCGAGATCACGACTCCGCGCGTGTCGAGCGGTATGCCAAGCTGGCGGACGATGCTGGGATTGAGCGGCAGCACCGCAAGGCCCAGCGCCTGTTGCGCGGCATTCGCATTGTCCTGTTTGTTGGGCTGCGAGAAATCGTCATCCCCACCTTGGCCGAACTGGCGCAGCTTGTCCTCTGGCGGACGCTCGCCTACGATCGCCGTAACCGTCTGGGGCTTGCCCTGGCGGATGAGATCGATCGAAACCCGCGCACCGACCGGCTGGCCGCCCACGATGTAAGAGAGGGTCTGATCGGGGGTTACTTCCTGCCCGTTGACCTTGACGATCACGTCGCCCGCCTTGATCCCGGCCTTGTCCGCGCCCGCGCCTGGCTCCACGCCTTGCACGAACTCGCCGCGATTCTTGGCGAGGCCGAGCGAGTCGGCGATGTCGTCACCCAGCGGGCTGATCTGGATGCCCAGATAGCCGCGCTTCACGGTCTGGCCCTTGCGCAGCGTCTCGATGATCGGGATCGCCTGTTCGGAGGGGATGGCGAAGCCGATGCCCACATTGCCGCCCGAGGGCGAGAGGATCTGGCTGTTGATGCCGATCACATTGCCGTTCATGTCGAACATCGGACCGCCGGAGTTGCCCTGGTTGATCGAGGCGTCCGTCTGGATGAAGCGGTCATAGGGGCCGCCGGTGCTGCGATGGACGGCGGAGATGATGCCGGCCGTTACCGTACCGGCCAGCGCATAGGGCTCGCCGATTGCAACCACCCAGTCGCCGACCCGCGCCTTGGTGCTGTCGCCGAACTTCACGAACGGGAAGGGCTTCTTGCCCTCGATCTTGAGTAGCGCGAGGTCGGTGGCGACATCGCGCCCCACCAGCCGCGCGGTATATTCCTCGCGGTTGTTGAGCGTCACGGTGATGCTGTCGACCGTAGCTCCCTCAGCACCGGGGGAAACGACGTGATTATTGGTAACGACATAGCCATCTGCCGAGATCAGAAAGCCCGATCCCAGCGATTGCGCCTGCCGCGTCTGGGGGGTGCCGCCGCCAAACATCTCGCCAAAGGGTGTGCCGGCGAACGGGTTCTGCACCTGGACGCGCTGCCGGGTGGAAATATTGACCACGGCGGGCTGCAGACGCTCGACCATGTCGGCAAAGCTGCCCGGCGCGCCACGGGGGGCAATATTGCCCTCGTTCTGCGCGGTCTGGGCGCCCAGCGGCTCGTGCGAGCTGATCGCGACGGCGGTGCCGCCCAGCAGAAGAGCGGCGGTTAATCCATAGACATAACGCACGTGTGAACTTCCTCTCTGTCCTCAATGTGCACGCCGATCCCGTGCGGAATACGGCACTTGAATGGCTCTTTCTGCCTGAACCTCAATTGAATGAGGGCGGTTTCGCCTAACGTCCGCGAAACTCCCGCAGGAAATCATTTTCCGGGGACAGGATCACGGTGGTCTGGCCCTCGTTCTGCGGGTTGAAGGTGCGGCGATAGGCCTGCATGGCGCGATAGAAGTCGTAGAACTTCGGATCCTTGCCAAAGCTCGCGGCATAGACCTCGGCGGCGGCGGCATCGGCATCGGCGCGGATGATCTGCGCTTGCCGCTCGCCCTGCGCGCGGATGGTCAGCGCCTCCTGCTGGCGTGCGGTGCGCATCCGCTGGAACGCGCTTTGCAACGGTGTGCCATCGGGTAGGTCTGCCCGCTTGATCCGCACGTCGATCACCTCGGCGCCATATTGCCGCGCAACGCGGTTGAGGCCTGTCTCGATATTATGCATCACCCAGCCGCGCTCTGGCGAGAGCAGCGCCGCGAACGGGCGCTTGCCCAGCTCGTTACGCAGCGCCGAACCGAGAATGGGGCGCAGCGCCTCCTGTACGCGCTCCTCGCTCCCGGCGGAGACGTACATGCGCAGAGGGTTGGTGATGCGATAACGCGCATAGGCATCCACCTGCAGCCGGAGCTGATCGGTCGAGAGCACCTGCTGCCGCTCCATTTCGACGGACTGGATGCGCTTGTCGATCCACACGACCTGCTCGGCAAAGGGAACGCGCACGGCAAGGCCCGCCCCCGTTTGTCCGAAGCGCTCTCTGGGATCATAGCTGTTGATGATGCGCACCGGCTGGCCGAAGCGAACGACCACCGCCTGCTGCGTTTCCGGCACGATCGAGACCGTGCTGGCGAGCAGGATGAGGAAGCCGAGCGCGATCAGCGCGGCGAGGATCGGGTTGCGGAGGACGCGTTCCATTATCGGCCTCCCTCGACAGTGGCGCCAGCGCCACTCTCCGCGGCCCGTGGCTTCCGTTTCATTTCAGGCAGCGGGAGATAGGGCATCACGTTGTTCGATTCGACGACGGTCTTGTCCGTATCGGCAAGCACTGCCTCCATCGTTTCATAATACATGCGCCGCCGCGTCACCTCGGGCGAGAGCTTGTACTGCACATAGACCTTGTCGAACGCGGCCGCTTCGCCGCTCGCCCGCGCCTTGAGCTGTTGCGCATAGGCGGTGGCCTGGTTGATGTAGGTGTCGGCATCCTGTTTGGCGGCGGACACCTCCTTGAACGCGTCGTTGACCTCCTTGGGCGGGTCGGCCTGCTTGATCGCGATGCCCTGGATGCGGATGCCGGAGCGGTAATTGTCGAGAATCTCCTGCATCTTCTGGGCGACCTGCTGCTCGATGCCGGTGCGCCCGGCGCCCAGTGCCTCGTTCAGCGACACCGTGGCGAGCACGGCGCGCATGGCGGTCTCGGCCACTTCCTGCACGGTGCCGTCGGGGTCCTTGAGCTCGAATTCATAAAGCTCGGCGTTGCGGATATTCCAGCGCACCGAATAAGCGAGATCGATGATGTTCTGGTCGCCGGTCAGTACCAGATTCTCCTCCTCACCACTGGCCGAGCCGATATCGACGGTACGGATTTCCTCGACATCGACGACCTCGACCGTCTCCAGCGGCGCGGGCAGGGTGAGGCCGATGCCGGGGGTGATGGTGCGGCTGTAGCTGCCCAGCATCATCACAACGCCGCGCTCCTGCGGGCCGATGCGGTGAAAGCTGGTCATCGCAACCCAGAGAATCACAATGATGCCGAGCGCGATCGGCCAGAGCGCGCGCGCCTCGCCATCTCCGCCGAATCCGCCCCCTGACGCGCCGCCGCCTCCGCCGCCGAAGCTCTCGCGGCTGCGGCGCAGGATGTCCTCTATCAGGGACTGCCGTGCGCCGCCGCTTTCGCCGCCGCCCGAGCCGCTGCGGGGCGGATGGGTCCAGGGATTGCGTGGACCGCCGCCCGAACCCTTGCCCTCGGGCGTCTCGCCCCCATTCGCCTGCTCGTCGTCGCTGCCCTTGCCGCCCCAGGGGCCGGCCATGGCGAACCCCGGAAAAGGCACGAGGGAGCGGAGTCGGTGAAGAAACGGCGTTTTGTTCTGCTGCATGGCATCTTCTATAGGTAGCCGCGCGGCGGAAAAACAGTGCCTTTGCCAAGATTATCGCATATGGCGCGCCGCATGATCGAAATCGACGCCCTTTCCGCCGCCATTACCACTCTCAGCCAGGGGCGCGCCAGCGCGCTGCGCCTGCGCGACGGCGTGTTCAGCCTCGTGCTCGATGTTGGCGGCCTTGCAGTCGAGGAGCGCAAGGCGATGGTCGCGGCGATCGGGAAGCGCGCGCGTGAGGATGCCGCCGTGGCGGATGTACGGATCCTGGAGACAGCCGAAAAGCGCAGCCTCACGATCATTGCTGTCGCCTCGGGCAAGGGCGGGGTCGGCAAGTCGACGGTCTCCGCCAATCTTGCCGTTGCGCTCTCGCGCCTGGGCGTGAAGGTCGGGCTGGTCGATGCCGACATTTATGGCCCATCCCAGCCGCGCCTGCTGGCGAGCGAGGGGCAAAAGCCTCTGGCGGAGGACAGCAAGATGATCCCGATTCGCGGCGCGGGCGGGGTTCCGATGCTGTCGATGGGGCATCTGGTCGAACCCGGCAAGGCGATCGCGTGGCGCGGGCCGATGGCGGGCAACGCGCTATCGCAACTCGTCGACGCACGCTGGGACGGGGTCGACGTGCTGGTGGTCGATATGCCCCCCGGCACCGGGGATATCCAGCTCTCGATGGTGCAGAAGCACCGGCCCGCAGGCGTTGTCATCGTCTCGACGCCCCAGGATCTTGCCCTCATTGACGCAACCCGTGCAGTCAACCTGTTCGAGCAGGTCGGCGTGCCGATGATCGGCTTGGTTGAGAATATGGCGGGCTATGTCTGCCCGCATTGCGGCGAAATGTCCGATCCCTTCGGTTCGGGCGGCGCGGAGGCGGCGGCAAGGCACATGAATATGCCCTTCCTCGGACGGATACCGCTCTCGATCGGTATCCGCACCGCGTCCGATGCGGGCCAGCCGCCCGCTTCCGGGGAAGGCGCAGAGGCGGAACCCTTCCTCAGCCTCGCCGCGAAAGTGCGGGACTGGCTGGCCGCGCGTCCGGGCTGACCGGCAGTCAGGCCGAGGCGCGCCGCTCCACCGCGATCAGCTCCGCGATTTCGTCCAGAAGGCCGAGGCGGCGTTTCTTCATGTCTTCCAGCCGCGCGTCTCCCGCCGCGTCGACGCCTTCCTCGATCCGCACGATCTCCCGCGTCAGATCGTGATACTGCTCCGCGAGGGAGCGAAAGTGCGCATTGCCGGTCTTAAGCCCGTGCAGCGCCTCGGCGGCGTCGGGAAAAACGCTGTGTAGATCATGTCCCGCTTCACTCAATGTCCGTCTCCTGCTTCCTGGCCATGACCGGCCAAGTGAAAATCATGGAACAGGACTGGACGACGCGAATTGATCCATGTCATCGAAGCGACGATCAGCCCGTAACAAATGTGTGCGGGTCTAAGGAATGAGACGCCATGCCATTGACTGCGGACACTGATATCGCCGATCTGCTCAACTCCGTCCGCACGATTGCGCTGGTCGGTGCATCGCCCAAGCCCGACAGGCCAAGCTACCGGGTGATGCATACACTGCTGGGGCACGGCTACCGCGTCATTCCGGTCAATCCCGGGCTTGCGGGACAACAAATCCACGGCCAGACGGTTGCGGCTACCCTCGCGGACATCGCGGAGCCGATCGACATGGTCGATATCTTCCGCAATAGCGAGGCGGCCGGGGAAACCGTGGATGAGGCGATCGCGGCGGGCGTGAGGGCGGTGTGGATGCAGCTCGGTGTCGTCAACGCGGCGGCTGCGGCGCGCGCGGAGGCGGCGGGCCTCAGGGTGGTGATGGATCACTGCCCGGCAATCGAAATCCCCCGCCTCGGCATTCCGCCGGTCCGTTGAGCGCATTTCCGGCTTTGCCTTTTCGGCCCGGCTGCGTATCAAACCAGCACGATGCGGCGCGCGAGTGACAGGACGGCAGGCAAAGCCATGAGGCTGGACAGGCGCTCGCTGCTCGTTGGCGGCGGCGCGACGGCGGGCCTGCTCCTTGCTTGGGGTGTGTGGCCGCGCGATTATGCGCCTAATGTGGCGGTGTCCGACACGGAAACGCTCATCAACGCCTTTCTCAAGATCGACAGCGCCGGGCAAATCATCGTCGTCATGCCGCAACTGGAGATGGGGCAGGGGGTTTCCACCGTCCTGCCGCAGATCCTCGCCGATGAGCTGGGTGCTGACTGGCGCATGGTTGCGGTGCAGGGCGCGCCGGTGAGCCCGCTCTATGCCAACACGTTGCTCGCAAAGACATTTATGGAGCCGGACTGGGCGCGGATCGCGGGCGGCGCGGGCGACTGGGCAATACGGCAGTTCGCCACGCGCAACGCGATGATGCTGACGGGCGGCGCGACATCTTTGCGGATGTTCGGCCAGGCCTATCGCGAGGCCGGTGCGGCGGCGCGGGTGCTGCTGTGCAAGGCGGCGGCGGCGCGCTGGGGCACGGAGTGGGAGAGCTGCACCATCTCCAAGGGCGTGGTGAGCGATGGCCAGCGCAGCCTTCGGATCGGCGAACTGGCGACGGAGGCGGCTGGATTCGCCCTGCCGGATGTCTTGCCGATGCGCACCGATGACGAGGGTGACGGGCGCTTGCTGGGCGAGGATGTCCCCCGGCTCGATCTTCCGTCAAAGGTCGATGGCTCATATAATTTCGCGGCGGACATCCGCCTGCCCGGCATGGTTTATGCCTCGATCCGGCAAGGGCCGGTCGGGGCCATCCGGCTGGTCTTGGCGAAGGAAGCCGCGGCACGGAAGGTGGGCGGCTTTCTCCGCGTCGTCAAGCAGGAGGGCTGGATCGCCGCCGTCGCGAGCAGCTGGTGGGCGGCGAATAAGGCGCTCGATCTCCTCGATCCCGTGTTCGATGTGCGGGAGCCGCGCGTGTCCGACGCGCTGATCGCCCGCAAGCTCGATGCCGCGTTCGATGGCGAGCACGGCCGCCGTTTTTTCGAACAGGGCGATGTCGCGGCGAGCTTTGCGGGCGCGCATCTCGTTCGCGCCGATTTCGAGGTTGCGCCCGCGCTCCATCTGGGGCTGGAGCCGCCGTGCGCCACCGCCCGCGTTGCTGACTCCAGGGTCGAAATCTGGGTGGCGAGCCAGGCGCCCGCCTTCTGCCGCCGCGCGATCGCGAGGGCGCTGGGGGTAGGCGAGGCGGATGTGTCCCTCTATCCGCTCGGCGCGGGCGGGTCGTTCGGGCGGCGCTTCGATCATGACGCGGCGGTACAGGCGGCTCTGATCGCGCGGGAAATCGGCAGGCCGGTGCAGTTGCAATATTCGCGGCTTGAGGATGTGCTGTCCGATCGTCCCCGCCCCCCGGCGCGGGCGCGGCTGTGGGCGAAGCTGGCCGCTGGTGGCAGGATCGATTCGCTTGCCGCCAAGATTGCGACTCCGTCCGCCAACCGGGAGGTCTGGGACCGGATCTCGGAGGGCATCTCCGCCGCTGAGGCCGCGCACAAACATTCTGAAACCGCCGATGTCGCCGCCGTCTCCGGCCTGCCGCCGCTTTACGCGATCCCGCACATGACGGTCGATCATTATCCGGCGGACATTGGCCTTCCCGCCGGGCGCTGGCGGAGCAATGCGGATAGTCTGACGTGCTTCTTCACCGAATGCTTCATGGACGAACTGGCGCAACGCGCTGGGATCGAGCCGATGTCCTTCCGCCTCCAGCATCTCACTGGCCAGACGCGGCTCGCACGCTGCCTCACCACGGTGGGCGCGCTTGGCGGCTGGCAGGGCGGGGCGATGGGAAGCGGGCAGGGTCTCGCTATTCATGCGATGGACGGCGGTTTCATCGCCGTGCTGGTGGAGGCGGATATGCGCAGCGGGCGCCCGCGCGCGAAACGAATCACCGCCGTTGCGGATCTCGGCGCGCAGCCCCATC
The DNA here is from genome assembly GCA_022652485.1 of Sphingobium sp. Lineage (GTDB taxonomy): Bacteria > Pseudomonadota > Alphaproteobacteria > Sphingomonadales > Sphingomonadaceae > Sphingobium. The sequence goes on along the minus strand of JALCRK010000008.1, from coordinate 33,910 downwards.
CCGATATCGCGCGGCAGCAGGTCGAGGGTGGACTCGTGTTCGGCTTTGCCGCCGCCACCGGCTGCGCCGCGCATTACCGTGCGGGAATGCCGGAGCGTGCGGTGATGGGGCGGCTCGGCCTGCCGTTGCTCGCGGATATGGGCGACGTGACGGTGGAGCTGATCCCAAGTTCGGCGGATCCTGCGGGTTCGGGGCAGATCGGGGTGCCCGTCGTGGCTCCCGCCCTGGCCGGGGCGCTGTTCTCGCTGACCGGGCGGCGGCATCGTGTGCTGCCGCTTGTGCCGCCTGCCTAAGCCAAGTTTCAGTGGCTATTCGCCGTCGCGGTCGATTTTCCCTGCCGGGCCTTGCTGTTGCTCCATCTCGCGGCCCTGCGCCTTTCTGCGTCGCAGATTGGCACGCAGCTGCTCGGCCAGCCTTTTTTTACGATCTGTTTCCGTTTCCGCCATATAGGGGCGTTAACCAAAAACGCGGCAACGACTCAAGCCTCGCTTGACAATTCCGCGCCAACGAGGCCATAGGCCCGGCTCCGGCGGGCTGCTTGGCAGACTCGCTTGTGTTACGGACGCTGCTGTAGCTCAGTGGTAGAGCACTCCCTTGGTAAGGGAGAGGCCGAGAGTTCAATCCTCTCCAGCAGCACCACTCCGTCTCCCGACATCGAAGGCGTTTGCCCCACAGGGTGGGCTCCGGTCCGGCCCTCTCAGGCGACCAGCTGCGATTGGGGCGGGGTCTCGGGCATGGCCTGGCCGAAATAGCCTTCGGTATGAATATGCTCGGGCTGGGCACCAAGGGCTTGCGCGCCCGCACAGGCCGCCTCCACGAATTCCGGGCTGCCCGCCACAAAGACTCCGTGCGCGGAAAGTTCGGTGAACAGGGATGGCAGCACTTCCCCGATGCGGCCGTGGAGATAGCCTTCCTTTTGCTCGCGTGTCAGCGTGATGCGGTATTTGAAGTTACGATAGCGGCGCTGCCAGTAATCGAGCAGCCCCCGGCCATACACGTCTGCCTCGGTGCGCGCGCTGATGACGAGCATCACCGGCTTGCGGTAGTTGCGCCGCAATGCCGCCTCAGTCAGCGCGAGGATGGGCGCGAGGCCTGTTCCCGCAGCCATGCACAGGATCGGAGTCTCCACCGCCGGATCACCGATGAAGGTGCCATAGGGGCCGTCGAGCGACAGCACGGTGCCGGGCAACAGCGTTTCGTGCACCCACTGGCTGGTGCCAAGGCCATCAATGCGGGCGATCTGCAAAATGATCTCGCCATCGGGGCGGGGCGCATTGGCGATGGAATAGCAGCGCGGTGCGGGGCCACCCTGCCCGCCCAGCACGACATATTGGCCGGGCCAGAAGCGCATCGGCTGCCCCACCGGGCGCAGATGCAGCTCCGCCACCCGGTCGGTTCGGGCAATGCGGTCCGTAACGACGAAGGGCTGGCTCTTTTTGGGCGGAAAAAGTTTGGGTTTGGCGTCGGCCGTGCCCCATTCGATCGTGAGGTCGTCACAGGTGGGCTTCGCCATGCACATGAGGCCGAAGCCCTGGATGCGCTCCTGGGGGGAAAGCGCCATGTCGAGCACCAGCCCCTGATCGAAGGACCCGGAAAGAACCTTCACCTTGCATTCGCCGCACGCGCCCGCGCGGCAGTTGTTGGGCAGGGCATATCCGGCGCGTTCGAGCGCGGAGAGCACTGTCTCCCCATTCTCGGCCTCGACCGATTTGCCGGAAGGGGAAAGGGTAATGCGGGTCATGTGTATCTCCTTAACACGCGCAGGCCCGCGCCCTGCCGCGAGGGCAAGGCGCGGAGCCGATCCGATCCGGACTCAGAAGACAGGGATGATGTCCGCCATGTCGACATCGTTGATTTCCTCGCCGGTGATGCCCACTTCCGGGATGGCGGGGAACGGGATGTCATATTTGTCGAGCACGCCCTTCAGGTTGAGCATTGCCTGCTTCCAGTTCTCCAGCTTGCCATCATATTCGGGGATGAAGAAGCCCGCCTGCCGTGCCACCGTCTCGCCTTCGCGTTGGTTGGCGATGAAGTCTGCGGGCAAATCCCAGAAATCCGCCGGAGGCTCGAACAGCACGGCGGAAAGGAACAGATAGCCCGCGCGCACCTGCTTGGTGATGATAGGCTTTTCGGAAAGGTCCATCTTCGGATAATCCCGCTCCATCAGCGCCATGCAGATCGCCATGTGGCGGCCCTCGTCACGCCCGATGTTGCGGAAGCCTTCCTGGAACACCGGCTCGGTGCATCCCGCCGCCATCTGGTGGAAGATGGTCGCCGCCGCGATCTCGCCCATCAGGAACGAGCTGAACAGCACGGCGAGGCTGTATTTGGGCACCGCCGCCTTGTATCCGGTCCAGTAGCGCCCGCCATTGTGATACAGCCACTTGGCGTTCTTCTGAAGCCTCAGGCCCAGCTCCGTCTTGGGGGTGTAAGTCAACGGATCGGGATGCTCCAGCAAGCGGGTGATCGCCATGCCGCACATCTGCTCATGGTTCTGCTCGTCGCGCGTTACCGAGAAGAAGCAGCGGCGCACCGCGTCTTCCTCGTGCATTTCATAGGTCTTGATGAAGGCCTCGGCAAATACGGGCGGCGCGGAAGCATCGAACACGGAGAGCAGCGTCCACCAATAGGCGATCGCCTCGCGTTCCTCCCAGCTGTAGGACGAGGGATCGAATGTGTCCCAGGGCAGCTTCTTGGGATCCCAATATTCGCGCTGTGACGCATCCCAGACCTCCTCCAGCTTCTCCGTCTGGCAATGCCAGGACAGCGGATAGACATTGGGCTGCGGGGTTTCCGGCGGAAACTCCATTTTGTCGGCCAGTTTTTCGTGATGCATGATGTCCTCCCATGTGTGTACTGCGACTCCATTATAATTAACCGACCGGACGGTCAATTATTTTTTTCGCCCTATCCTGGGAGATGCCGTGGGAGGGTTGCAATCATGGTTAACAGCTTTTTAGGGAAAACCGGCAATAACCACCGCTGTGCACAACAGATTGCGGCGCTGCGCGCCGACGCGGGGGACAGATGGGCAAGCCGCTCGAAACGATCTTCATGAATGCCAGGCGCCACACCAAGCGCGGAGATTACGAGGCAGCGCGGACGCTTTATGAAGGCGTGCTGCTGGAGTTTCCCCAGAATGTCCGCGCGCGGCAGGGTCTGGATGCAGTGCGCAAGGCCAGAGGTGAATCGATCGCGCTCGATGGCGCGCCGCCCGCTCAGGAGATCGAATATTTTCTGGCGCTCTTCAGGGCTGGCAAGCTGGACGAGGCTCAGGTGAAGGGTGCCATGCTGCTGCGCGACTATCCCCGATCCGTGCTGTTGCATGACGTGCTGGGCCAGATCCACTACGCACGCAGGGAGCCGGAGCACGCCGTGGCGTGCTTCCGCCGCGCCCTAGCCGTGCGGGCGGACTGCGCGGAGGTGCAGTATAATCTCGCGCGCGTGTTGCAGGAGCTGCGGGAAAATGAGGACGCCGCTTCCGCATATCACGCGGCGATCGCCCACAAGCCGGACTATGCCGAGGCATATAACAATCTCGGCGCGCTATACCTCGCAATGGCGAAGCCCCGTGAGGCGATTGGGCATCTTCAGAGCGCGATCAAGCTGAAGCCCGATTATGCGGATGCCTATAACAATCTGGGCAATGCCTATCGGGATGTCGGCAACACCACATCCGCCATCGCTTATTATAATCAGGTGCTGACGTTCCAGCCCGGCCATGCCCGCGCGCATTACAATCTCGGCTTGATCCACCACATGCAGGGCAAGGTGGGCGAGGCGATCATGTCCTTCGAACGGGCGATGTTCCACGCCCCGGAATATAGCGACGCCCATCGCGAGATGGCGGCGCTCCTGCTGGGCCTGAATCTGCGCGAGGAAGCGATCGAGGCCTACCAGCGGGGGCTTAAGGGCAATCCGCATGATGACATGACGCTCGCGCTGCTTCTGCACCAGCAGGGGCACATCTGCGACTGGGAAGGCATGGCGCCCTATCTCGATCGTTTGCCCGAGCTGGGAACGGGCACGCAGGCGGTCTCCCCCTGGGGCATGTTGGCGCTTGAGGATGCGCCTGCGCGCCATCGGATTCGCTCGGAGCTGGGCATTGCCGCGCGCTTTGGCGGGGCGGAGCGGACGCCCATCGCGCCTCCCGCGGCTCGACCGGAAAAGATCAAAGTCGGCTATTTCACGTCCGACATTCATCACCATGCGACAATGTTCCTGCTCGGACGAATGATCGCGCTGCATGATCGCGACCGCTTCGAAGTCCATGCCTACTCCTATGGTGCGGAAGACAGCAGCGCCTATCGTTCGCTCTTTGACCGCTTCTATGACGTGCACCGGATGGATGACCAAGAAGTGGCGGCGCTCGCGCGCAAGGCAGGGCTGGACATCGCGATAGATCTGAAGGGGCACACCAAGGATGGGCGCCTGGGGATCCTTTCCTACGGCGCGGCGCCGGTGCAGATGAGCTATCTCGGCTATCCCGGTACGTCCGGGGCCGACTTCATTGACTATATGATCGCTGACAGAGTCGTCGTGCCGGATGCGCAGCGTGCGCATTATAGCGAGAGCATGATCTATCTGCCGGGCAGCTATCAGGTGAACGACAATTGCCGCCCTATTGCCGATGCGGGATTCACGCGCGCCCAGATGGGCCTGCCGGAAAATGCGTTCGTCTTCGCCTGTTTCAACAACCCGTATAAAATCACTCCGGAGGAGTTTGACATCTGGATGCGCCTGCTGAAGGCGGTCGAGGGGAGTGTGCTGTGGTTGTACAAGGCGAACCCTTGGGCGGAAGCGAATTTGCGCAAAGAGGCGGAAAAGCGCGGCGTTGAGGCCAGCCGGATCGTCTTTGCCGAAGGTCTCCCGGTCGAACAGCATCTGGCGCGTCAGCATCTCGCCGATCTGTTTCTCGATACGTTCAACGTCAACGCGCATACCACAGCCAGCGACGCGCTATGGGGCGGACTTCCGATCCTGACCCGCATGGGCGAGGGCTTTGCGGCGCGCGTCGCGGGCAGCCTGCTCCATGCCGTCGGTCTGCCGGAACTCGCGGTGGAGACTTCCGAAGCCTATGAAGCGTTGGCGCTGGAGCTGGCATCCAACCCAGCCAGGCTTGAGGAACTGCGTACCCGCCTCGCGGCCAACCGGCTCACGATGCCGCTGTTCGATACCGAAGGCTTCGTCCGCCACATCGAGGCTGGTTACGAGGCCGCCTACGACCGCTTCCTGAACGGGGAGGGGCCGACGGATATCGAGATCGCGCCCTAGTGACCCGATCTGATGGGGAATAGCGAACTTCAGATTCACCGCAGCCGCACCGTGTTCGCAAAGCGGGGATTTTGGGATGGGACGAACCCGCTGGCGCAAGATGCGGGAGGATCGCTCCCCTTACAGCGAGATCCCGCCGATGATCGCGGGCCAGCCCGCCGCATCCAGCCCTGCCGCCAGCTCCTGCGCGCAGGCATCGAGCACATCCTGCCGGGTCGCGCGGACCACGAAGTTACAGCCGACCCGGCCCTCGCGAAAGAAGGGATAGCTGCCGATCTGGCTGCCCTCATGCGCCCGTTCGGTTGAGAGCAGCAGGGCCGCGATCTCGCTTTCCGCCACCCAGCATCCGATCTGGGCCGAGAGTACGGGGTCGCCCCCCTCCAGCGTGCCGGTAAGCGCATCGAGCATCCCGGCCGTGATGTGCGGCACGCCCGCCATGATGAAAAGATTGCCGAGCCGGATGCCCGGCGCGCCCGAATAGCGGTTGGGGATGAGGTCCGCGCCTTCCGGCACGCGGGCCATTCGCAGCCGCCCTTCGTTGAGGCCGCCGCGCGTCTCGTAATAGCGCTCCAGCACCGCCCGGGCCTCCGGGTGCACCACGACGGCAACGCCCTGCGCCTTCGCGATCGCATCGACGGTGATGTCGTCATGCGTCGGGCCGATGCCGCCGGTGGTGAACACATAGTCATAGCGCGCCTGCAAGGCGTGCAGCGCGGCGATGATGTCATCCTCCACATCGGCCACGACGCGCGCTTCCCTCAGGCGGATGCCCTGCACGTTGAGCCAGGTGGCGATCTGGCTCACATTCTTGTCCTGCGTCCGGCCGGAGAGGATTTCATCGCCGATGACGAGGACGGCGGCGGTCCAGATGCGGTCAGTCATGCTGGGCGCGCCTTTGCGGCGAGCGCCTTCAACCGCGCGAACCGCTCCGGTGGGAGCAGTTCGGCGGGGCTATATTGCGCCGGGAAGGCGGGAATATCCGGAGGCAGCATGACCCAGTCCATCTTCTCTGCGGCATAGATCACCGCATCGGGGCGGATGCTGCGGGGATCGTCCAGCGTGCCGACACGGATACCCGCGCCATGCTCGCCAAGGCGCGGATAATGGCTCCACAGCGCCGAGCCGCAGGTGGCGCAGCGCACTATGACATGATCCCCCCCGCTGCCCGCCTTCACCACATGGCGGCTGATTTCTCCGGAAAGCAGAGTGAGGCGGTCCGCTTCATAGAACATGTTCACGACCGAGGTGGAGCCGGTCTGCTGCTGGCATTGCCTGCAATGGCAATTGTTGACGAAGATAGGCTCGCCCTTCACCGCGTATCGCGCGTCGCCGCATGTGCATCCGCCATGTCTTGTCGTCTCGTCCATGCCGTCGTCGCTCCTGCCGGGCGGAACCTTGCGCCGAACCGGAAGCGCGATCAACCCTCGTCATGGGGAAAGTTCGCGTCTATAACGGGTTCATGACCGATTATATGACGATGACGGCGGAAAGCCCGCCCACCCGCTCCACCGCGATCAAGCTTTACGACGAGAGCGGCTTTGCCGGAATGCGCAAGGCCGGGCGGCTGGCGGCGGAGATACTGGACGCGTTGGTGCCTTATGTCGTACCCGGCGTCACCACCGGCGAGCTGGACGACATCGTCCGCCGCATGAGTATCGCTGGCGGCGGCGTCCCCGCGACGATGGGTTATCGCGGATATCAGCACAGCTGCTGCACCTCGATCAACAATGTGATCTGCCACGGCATTCCCGGCGACCGCAGACTGGTGGAAGGCGATATCGTTAATATCGACGTCACGCCGCTGGTCGATGGCTGGCACGGCGACAGCAGCCGCATGTACATTGCGGGCGAGGCGCCGATCAAGGCACGGCGGCTGATTGAAGTGACCTACGAGTGCTTGATGCTCGGCATCGAGCAGGCGAAACCCGGCAATCATCTGGGCGACATCGGCCACGCGATTCAGAAACATGCCGAAAAGCATCGCTATGGCGTGGTGCGCGATTTCTGCGGCCACGGGCTGGGACGTGTTTTCCATGATTCGCCCGAGGTCGTCCATGTCGGCGCACCGGGCACCGGGCCGGAGCTGAAGCCCGGCATGTTCTTCACGATCGAGCCGATGATCAACATCGGCAAGCCGGGCGTGCGCATGATGGAGGATGGCTGGACGGCGGTGACGCGGGACCGCACGCTTTCTGCCCAGTTCGAGCACAGCATCGGCATCACGGAGACGGGCTGCGAGATCTTCACACTGAGCCCCAAGGGGCTACACTGCCCGCCCTACGCCTGAATGAAAAATGGGGGCGTCTGGCCCCCAAATTCCTGATTATGATTTCATCCGGTCCGCCAGGGACTGGAGCGTGATCTCCGGGATCACCTCGGTTGGATCGGGCGCGCGCACCAGCGCGGCGAGCCAGTTGCTGCGCTGGCCCATCTCGTCGAGGCGCTGGAGATGCGACAGGCAGCGCAGCATCACCTCTTCATCGAGGCAGAGCTGCACGCCGATCTCTTCCATGTCCTCGCGCAGCTGATCCAGCTCCGCCGCGATCTTGGATCGCAGATCTTCGAGGGCGATAAGCGGTGAGCAGGTCACGCCGTTGGAAAGGGGACAGGGCTCAGGCAGCAAGATCCCGCTCCTCACACCGGGCGAGTATCGTCTTGGCCAGATCCGCGATAGAAAGCTGCGCTTCGACCGCGCCCTTGGCGATGGCCGCAGCCGACGCTTCGAACACCATCGCGCTTTCCTTGTCCTGACACAGGGTGAGGCCGCCCAATTGCTTCACCGCGCCCATGCCGGCCGCGCCGTCCGTGCCGGCGCCCGAGAGGATAACGCCCACCGCCTTGTCGCGTGCGGCCTTCGCCACCGTGGTCAGCAGCAGATCGGCCGAGGGGCGCATCCCGTTGACGGGATCGCGCGCCACAAGGCGGATAGCGCCGCCCGGCCAGCGGTCGACGAGACCGTGCTTGTCCGGTGCGGAGAGAACATAGACATTGCCCGGCTGAAGCATCATGCCATCCTCGGCCAGCTTGACGTCCGGCGCAATTGCCTCGCCGAGGCGCGCGGCGAACGGTGCGGCCAGGCCTTCCTCCAGCTGCTGCAACACGATGGTCGGCGGGCAGTTGGCGGGCCAGTTGGCGAGCAGTTCGAGCACGGCGGGGCCGCCGCCGGTCGATGCGCACAGCGCCACGATCGAGCCGTTCCATTTGTAGGGCTTGACGGTGCTCAGCGTGTCCTGGGCGGAAGCCGCCTTCGCGGCAGCCGCGGCGGCCGCCTCCGGGTCATATTTCTTCACCTTGCTCTTGGCGGCGGTCGCCACCAGCTTGCACAGCTTGCCTGAAATCTTGGCGAACTCGTCCGGCGTCGCCTTGGTCGGCTTGGGGAAGCAATCGACTGCGCCCAGCTCGAGCGCCTTCAGCGTCACCTCGGCGCCCTTTTGCGTCAGGGTGGACAGCATGACGATAGGCATCGGCTTCGTCGTCATGATTTCCTCGAGGAAATCGATGCCGTTCATGCCGGGCATTTCGATGTCGAGCGTCACCACATCGGGCTTCATGTCCTCGATCATCTCGCGCGCTTCGTCCGCGTTCGCTGCGGCGCCGATGACGACAAGGTCGCTCGATCGCTCCAACGCGCTGGAAAACAGCGCGCGCATCGTGATCGAGTCATCGACAACCAGGACCTTGATAGCAGGCATTATATTCTTACCTTCCCCACTCTAAATTCACGTCGGCTCAGGGGTTTTGTTGCTTCGCGCGGCTATGCCGCCTCGGGCAGTTCCGCGTCGGCGGTGAGGCCCGGCAGATCGAGCACCATCACCATTCGGTCATCAAGCGCCACCAGTCCCTCCAGATACGGCACGACCGCATCGGAGCCGGTGGATGGCGGCGGCTGGATGTCCTCATCCTGCGCTGTCACGATGTCGCTCACCGCATCGACGATGAGGCCACGCAGCTGCCCGGCGATCTGCGCCACAATGATGACGTGGCGGTCGGTCGGCGAGGTCGCTTCCCAGCCCAGCCGCGCCGCGAGATCGATTACCGGCAGCACGGTGCCGCGCAGGTTGACGACGCCGGCCACATAATGCGGCACATGCGGCAGCCTTGTGGTGGGCGACCATGCGCGGATTTCGCGGATGGCCATGATGTCCAGGCCGAAGCTCTGGGTGCCAAGGTGAAAGGTGATCAGTTGACGTGCCATGTTTTCCTCCAGTCCCCCGATGTCATGTCCTATCAGTGCGTAACCCGACGCAGTGCTGTATCCAGCTTGTCAGCGTCGAACGGCTTGACGATCCAGCCGGTCGCTCCGGCGGAGCGTGCGCGTGCCTTTTTCTCGTCAGAGCTTTCGGTCGAGAGCACCAGGATCGGGCAATCGCGGAAGCGTGACTGGCCGCGCAGCGCCTCGATGAGGCCGAAGCCATCCATGCGTGGCATATTAATGTCGGTGACGATCACGTCGATATGGCTGCCGTTGTCAGCCAGCCACTCCAAAGCGGCGACACCGTCCTCTGCCTGCGAGACCTGGTAGCCCCGCGACGAGAGGGCAGACCGCAGCAGTGCGCGCATACTTGCGCTGTCGTCCACGGTCAGAACACGAATTGTATCAGACATAGACAGGCCTTCTCTTCCTTAAAACAATTCCAGATCGCCGCCACTGACGGACTGGGCTATGGGTTTTGGCGCGGGTACGGCGACCTTCTCGACATGGCGGCAGCGGGTGCGCCCCAGCACGGGGTCGAAATCGACCCGCCGGGCCGACTCTCCGCCGATATCCTGCCGAACCACCGGAATTCCTTCCTCGGCGAGGAAGTTCAGTGCGAACCGCGCGTTCGCATCGCCGATCCGGGTCATCCCCGCGTGCATGTTGCCTCCGCCATAAATATGCGCCTTCATGCGGGACTTTACACCGCCACGTGTCATCATCTGGTTAATGAGAAGCTCCATCAGAAAAATTCCATAATTCTGATCGGCAACGGTGCCGCTTCCCGCGCTGGGTTCGGCCAGCAAAAAGTGGTTCATGCCCCCGACGCGGGCGATCGGATCGTACAGGCAGCAGGCGATGCAGCTGCCGAGCACGGTGGTCAGGATTTCGGGAGCGCCGCTGCCGACATAGACCTGCCCCTGCATCACCGTAACGCGGTTCGGGCTACCGATCGAAAGTTCGGGGTTGTGCTGCATTCCTTACAGCCCCGCCGCCGACAGAGCGCGCTCCGCGATGCGGGGCAACGGCAATATGTTTTCCGCGGCACCGAGATCGGCGGCCGCGCGCGGCATGCCATAGACGGTGCTGGTCGATTCGTCCTGCGCGATGGTGCGTCCGCCCGCGCGGCGTATGGCGAGGAGCCCGCGCGCGCCGTCCTGGCCCATGCCGGTGAGGAGAATGCCGATCGCCGCAGGCCCAAGACGCTGCGCCACTGATTCGAACATGGCATCGATGCTGGGGCGATGGCCCGAGATTTTCTCACCCGGCACCATCTTGCCGACCAGCGTGTCGACACCGCCGATGACGGCGTGCTTGTCGTTGCCGGGGGCGATGTAGATGTGGCCGGGCTTCAGGATCTCGCCCGATTCGAGCAGCTTCACCGTGGCCGTGCACTGCCGGTCCAGACGCTCGGCCATCGCGGGCGCGAAGGCGGCGCTGATGTGCTGGACGATGACGGTCGGCGGGCATGTCTTGGGAAATGCGGGTAGCAGGTGATGCAGCGCCTCGACGCCGCCGGTCGACGCGCCGATGGCGATCAGCTTGGTGACGGTGGAGCCGGACCGCGAGGCGACGATGGTCTGCTGAGCCACCGGGCTGACGGTGGGCTTGCTGGCGACGCGGACGAAGCGCACGCGGGCGGCCTCGCGCACCATCTGCGCCAGTGCGCCGCCGTCGTTCTCCAGCAGCGCGTTGACCGACCCGTCGGGCTTGGCGTAGCAATCGACCGCGCCCAGCTCCAGCGCGCGGATCGTGGTTTCGGCGCCCTTCCGGGTGATGCCCGAGACAACCACCACCGGCATGGGGCGGAGCTGCATGATCTTTTCGAGGAAATCGAGGCCGTTCATGCCGGGCATCTCGATATCGAGCGTGACGACATCGGGGTTGAGCTCGCGGATCATGCCGCGCGCTTCCATCGCGTCCTTGGCCGCGCCGATCACCTCGATGTCCGGCTCGCTGCCGAGCAGGCGCGTCAGGATCGCCCGCATGGTCGCGGAGTCATCGACTATCAGAACCCGTGTGTTCACATTCGTCCCTTTCGATAGATGGTACTGCCCACCAGCGTCAGCTGGGTCTGGGCAGGGCCGGCCACCCTCTCACTATGGCCGATGTAGAGATGGCCGCCGGGCAGCAGCTGGTCCGCGAGGCGGGCCACCAGCCTGTCCTTGGTCGGCTGATCGAAATAGATCATCACATTGCGGCAGAAGATCACGTCGAACTGCTTGCGGATCGGCCAGTCGCCGAGGAGATTGAGCCGCTTTACATGCACCTTGCGACACAGCTCCGGCGCGATGATCGCCTGGTCGCCCTCGCGCTTCACCCATGCGTTCTTGAGTTCGGCGGGCACGTCCTTCAGCGCCTCGTAGGGATAGGTCGCGGCCTTGGCGCCCGCGACGGCGTGGTCGGCGAGATCGGTGGCGAGGATCGCGAGGTCGCCCTCCAGAAACGGGCGGGCGCCCGCTTTGTCCGGCCCCAGCAGCGTCATCGCCAGCGAATACAGCTCTTCCCCGGTTGAGCAGGCCGAGGACCAGACGCGCACCGGCTGGCGCGACCGGATCTTGTCGAGCAGCATCGGCCGCACTTCCTCGGCGAGATGCTCGAAGTGATGGCTCTCGCGATAGAAGAAGGTGTGGTTGGTGGTAAGTGCGTTGATCGTCTTGCGGCGCGCGTCGGCGTCGGTGCGGATGAAGTCGATATAGCGGGAAAAGGTCTGCTGCCCGCTGTCCCGCACCAGCGGCGCGAGGCGCGAATAGACCAAAGTCGCCTTGCCGGGAGGGAGGACGATGCCCGCGATATCATAGACGATATCGCGCACCGCCTCGAAATCGGCGCGGCAGTAAACCTGCGCGCTGATCCCAGGAAAGGGCGTGAAACTGTCCTGGGCGAGCTGGTTCATGCCGCGAGCGACGTCCCGTGCTGTGCGAAGTTGTCGGCGACGAGCGAGTCGACATCGAGGATCAGCGCCACCTTGCCGTCACCCAGGATCGTGGCACCCGCCACACCAGTCACCGGCTGATAATGCGCCTCAAGGCTCTTGATGACGAACTGGCGCTGGTCGACGATGCTGTCGACCATCAGCACCGCCTGGCCGTGGCTTTCGGTGTCGACGACGATCAGCACCGCGTCTTGCGCGCTCTGCGCCGCGCCCAGCGCGCCGACGCTATGGTCGAGCCGGACGATGGGCAGGAACCGGCCACGGTTGTTCAGGACCATCAGATCCTTGCCGATATGCTGTACGTCCGCTTCCTCGGGGCGCAGGCTTTCGAGCACATGGGTGAGCGGAATCACGACCGTCTGGTCGCCCACGGTCACGATCATGCCATCGGCGATGGCGAGCGTGAGCGGGAGTGCGAGCGTGAAGGTGCAGCCCTTGCCCGGATGCGATTCGATCGAGATGCGGCCACCCAGATCCTTGACGTTCTGGCGCACCACATCCATCCCGACGCCGCGGCCGGAGATGTTGGACACGGTCTCTGCGGTAGAGAAGCCGGGCGCGAAGATGAGGTGATCGATATCCTCGTTGGAAAGCTGCGCGCCGGGGGTGACCAGCCCTTTGTCGATCGCCTTCTGCAACACCTTCTCGCGGTTGATGCCGGCGCCGTCATCCGAGATCGAGATGACGATCCGGCCCGAGCGCTGCTCGGCGGAGAGATGCAGCTTGCCCTCGGCGGGCTTGCCGTTGCACAGGCGCACGTCGGGCTTTTCGATGCCGTGGTCGACCGCATTGCGGATGAGGTGGGTCAGCGGCTCGCCGAGGCGTTCCACTACCGTCTTGTCAAGCTCGGTGGCTTCGCCGCTCATGGTCAGGACCACGCGCTTGCCGGTGTCGGTCTCCAGCTCGCGTACGATGCGGGGCACGCGCGAGAAGACCGAACCGATCGGCTGTGCGCGGATCGACATCGTGCTTTCCTGGATGTCGCGGGTCAGCAGATCGAGCATTCCCATTTCGTCGATCGAGTTGAGGCCGTGGCTGGCGAGGCGCTGGGCCATCATCGCTTGCGCGATCACCAGCTCGCCGACGGTGTCGATCAGCTTGTCCAGCTTGGCGAGGTCGACGCGGACCGTCTGGCCCACCGAATTGACGCTGCGCGCCGCCGCTGCGGGCGTCGCCGCGGCCACGGACGTGTCGATCGGAGTGGGTACAGCCGGAGCGGACGCGGCGGGTGCCGGTTTCGCTTCCGCCCGGGCTTCAGCCAGAGGGGAGGGCTCTTCCTGTGCCACTGCCTCGGCAGAGAAGGGCTTCAGCGCCGCTGCCGGCAATGCGGGCAGCCGGACATCGATGCCGGTCCGCGCGACCGGGGTGGTCTGCACCTCGATCTTCAGCTCGCATTCGTCGCCGATGAAGTCGAAAATATCCTCGATCTCGGTCTTCTCGACATGGGGAGGAACGAAGAATTTCCAGGAAAGATAGGCCTTTTCCACGTCGAGCGCGTCGAGCGTGGGCAGATCGCCTGCATCGGTCGAGACGCACAGCGCGCCCAGCTCCTCCAGCTCCCGCAGCATCAGCAGCGGCTCGCTGCCATTGGCGAGCGCGCCGTCAAGGAAACGCACGGACACATTCCAGCCATGATTTTCACCGGCGGCGGCGCCCTTCGCGGCCTCGCGCCGTGCGGCGGCTTCCGCCTCGCGTGCTTCCAGGCTGCGTTCCACTTCGGCAGCGGCGGCTTCCATCGCGGCGGCCTGCGCCTCGTCAACCGCAAGATCGCCCATCAGTCCGTCAAGATCGAAATCGAGACCGAGATCGTCCGCAGGGGCGGCTTCCGCCACCTCGGCTTCTGGCGCGGCGGCTTCCGGAGCCTCGTCCTGTGCAGGCTCGTCGAAGGCGGGCAGGCCCGCTCCCGCCTTGGTGGCCACGTCTTCCAGCTGGGCGCTGATCGCTGCGTCATCGGGCGTTTCGCCGTCTCCGCGCACGGCGGCGACATGATCGGCCAGGATATCGAACGCCCGGAGCATCAGCGTGTTGAGACCATCGCTGAGGCCCAGCTCGCCATCCCGCACATAGGATAGCACCGTCTCGAACTTGTGCGTAAAGGCCTGCAGCAGCGTGAAGCTGAACGCGCCCGCGCCGCCCTTTATCGAGTGAACGGCCCGGAAAATCCCGTTGACGGTTTCCGCGTCGGCCGTGCCGGAGCGGCAGGCGAGCAGGCCTTCCTCGGCGTTGGCCAGCGCTTCTTCGCATTCCAGGAAGAAGATGTTCTGGATTTCGTCATTGGTCATCGCTGTGTCCCATCCAGTTGAAGGCGCCCGTCAGCCCCGCGATTTGCGCCGCGCCGAACATGGCGGAGGAGGCCTGGACCGTCATCGATACGCCGCGCGCGGCGGCAGTGTGCTGGGCACTGAGCATGAGTTGCAGGCCGGATTGGCCGATGCGGGTGACGTCGCGTCCCTCCACCATCAGCTCGGTGCCCGGCTGGAGCGCCTGATCGAGGTGAGACACCAGGGCGCTTGCCGTGGTTCGATCGATTACTGCCGGAAGAATGATCATGCGCGTGCTCGTCCGTTTCCTGTGCGATTAAAATTCCGACCAGTCGTCCGTATCCGCCGAGAGAGCGAGATTGCCGCTGATCCTCGGCGCGGGGCGCTGGGCTGAGATATTGACCGAAGGCTTGGCCCGCGCCGCCGGGGAGGCAACGCCTCCGCCGACATTGAAGCGGGCGATCAGCCTGTTGAGGTCTTCCGCCTCGGCCGCGAGGCTGCGGGCGGCGGCGGTCGATTCCTCGACCATCGCGGCGTTCTGCTGCGTCATCTTGTCCATGTCGTTGACCGAGGTGTTGACCTGCTGAAGTCCTGCCGACTGCGTTTCTGTCGAAGCGGAGATGGAGGAAATGAGTGCGCTTATCTCGCCCACTCGTGCGACGATGCGGCCCAGCATTGTTCCTGCCTCGCCGACCAGGTTCACGCCATCGCTCACTTGGTGCGCGCTGGTGGTGATCAGATCCTTGATGTCGCGCGCGGCCTCGGCGCTGCGCTGGGCGAGCGCGCGAACCTCGTTGGCGACGACCGCGAAGCCCTTGCCCGCATCGCCTGCCCGCGCCGCCTCGACGCCAGCGTTCAGCGCAAGGAGGTTGGTCTGGAAGGCGATGCCGTCGATCACGGAGATGATCTGGCTGATTTCATGGGAGCTTTTCTCGATCGCGCCCATCGCGCTCACGGCCTTGTCGACGACCACGCCGCCCTCGCTCGTTTCCCGGTGGGCATCGCTGATCGCGGTGGTCACCTGGGCGGCGCTATGGGCGGTTTCCTTCACCATGCCGGTGATTTCGTTCATCGCGGTGGCGGATTCGGCCAGCGCGGCGGCCTGCTGCTCGGTGCGCTGCGACAGATCGTCCGTGGCGGAGCGGATTTCTCCGGCGCCCGCATGGATCGACCGCGAGGTCTGCGTGACCGAGGTCATGGCTTCGGCCAGGCTGTCCATCGCACGGTTGAAGTTCGCGCGCAGGCGTTCATATTCCCTGGGCACGTCGTTGGTGACGCGATAGCTCAGGTCGCCTTCGGCCAGTTTGGAAAGGCCGGTGCCGAGCAACTCAACCACTTCCTGGGTAACCTTGGAACTTTGGGCTACGATACGCGCATTGTCACGGAACTTGCCCATCGCGGCCACCATGCGCCCCACGCAATCGCTGTGGTCGGAATAGGCGATGTGGCTGTCCAGATCGCCTGCGGCAAGGCCTTCCATCCGCACCACCGTATCGACATAGGGATCGCAGATGAGCTTGCCGGAGATTATCACGGTCGCCATTGTGCCCGCCAGCGCGATGCCCGCGAGTGCATAGCCAGCGGGGGCCATTCCCATGCCGGCGAGAAATGCTGCTCCAGCGCCGCACAGCCCCCAAAGCGTATGTATTGTCAGCAGTGCTTTGAACTTGACCCGGATCGGCGCTTGCCTCTTGAACCAGTCGACCATGTTTTCATTCTCCCCGGACTCTCTACTGCGTGAACCCCTCACGCCGTCGGTCCCTGTAATGACCCTGATAGTGCTAATAGAAATTGGTTAACGGAGCGTATCCGAGCCGTTCGCGCTGCGGGATTTACCTGATCGCGCCCGGCAGCGTGAAACGGAGGCCGTCATGCGGGGTCGCCCCCGTCAGAAATCGCTCCAGTCGTCCGCCTCGGCCGCGAGCGCCAGATTGCCGACGCTGGCCGGAGCGGTGCGGGTTTTCGCGCGCGCCGGTTTCGCCGGTGCGGCCTCTCGGTAGGGCGCCTGCCCGCTCAGCTGGAACCGGGTGACCAGTTGCCTCAGGCCCTGGGCTTCGCTCGCCAGACTGCGCGCGGCGGCGGTGGTCTCCTCGACCATCGCGGCGTTCTGCTGCGTCATGGTGTCCATGTCGCTAACCGTCTCGTTGACCTGCGCCATGTTCCGCGCCTGGGTTTCGGTTGCGCCCGCCATGCTGGTGATGAGATCGCTGACTTCACCGACCTTGGTGACGATGCGGCCCAGCATCTCGCCGGTTTGCCCCACTAGCCCCACGCCCGCGGCGACATGCTGGCCGCTGGTGGTGATGAGATCCTTGATGTCGCGCGCGGCATCGGCGCTGCGCTGGGCGAGTGCGCGGACCTCGTTGGCGACGACCGCGAAGCCCTTGCCCGCATCGCCTGCCCGCGCCGCCTCGACGCCCGCATTGAGCGCAAGAAGATTGGTCTGGAAGGCGATACCGTCGATCACGGTGATGATCTGGCTGATCTGCTGCGCGGAGGCTTCGATCTCGCTCATCGCCTTCACTGCATCCCGCACCACCTCGCCGCCCTCATGGGCCTCGCGGTGCGCCTCGTCGATCGCCTGGCGGACGCCATTGCGGGCCTTCGCCGTCTCCTGCGCCATCGCCGTCACGGTGCTCATCGCGGCGGAGGTTTCCTCCAGCGAGGCAGCCTGCTGCTCGGTGCGCTGCGAAAGATCGTCGGCGGCGGAGCGGATCTGCGTGGCTCCGGTGTCGACATGGGTCGCGGATTCGGTCACACGGGACAGAATGTCGCCCAGATCCGCCACCGTGCGGTTGAAGCTGGTCCGCAGCGCCTCATATTCGGCCGCGAACGGCTTCTCGATCCGGTGGGTCATGTTGCCTGCCGCAAGCTGCTCCAGCCCCTCGCCCAGTTCTGTCACCACGCGTTGCTGCTTGGCGTCGGCCTCGGCCTTGGCGATGCCGGTTTCGCGGAAGATGTGCATGGCCTCGGCCATCTGGCCGATTTCATCGGTACGGCCCGCGCCCGAAATGGCGATGTTGAAGTTGCCCGCGGCCATTTGGCGCATTTCCTCGGCGGTCGCGTCGACCGGCGCGATCACGCGGCGGTTGAGAAATTTCGCACCGGTGAGGAGCGCGGCGATGATCGCGCCAGCGGAAACCAGCAGGCCGCCGACTGAGAGGTAGAGCAGCATGGCGCTATGCTCTTTCAGGCGCTTTTGCTCGGTTTCGGCGAGGGCGACGAGCTTCAGGATCTCGGCTTTGTGTGCGCTGAACTCGGGCGTCAGGCGCGTGTCGTGAATCTGCTTCGCGGTTACCCAGTCGCCGCCTTGGGCAGCATTGATAAGTTCGTCAGCAGACTGCCAGAAGGCGTCGGCGCTTTTGTGAGAGACCTCCAGCTGCTCGTTCAGGGCACCTGGAATACCTGCGGTGCGCCAGTAGGCCTTGCGCTCCTCATAGGCCTTGCGCAGGCTCGCGAAGCTCTCGACATGACCGGCGACCTGCTTGTCCTCGACCATGGTCGTCGCTTCCAGAAACGGCTCGATGATATATTCTGGCGGCGGCAATATATCCGCGATCAGATCGCTCTGAAGCTGGTTCTGTGTGAACAGGGGGCCGCCAAAACTGATTTCCCGAATGGCGATTCCGGAAAGGGCGATAGCCCCGAATACCAGCGCGATCAGGGCGCGGCTACCCCGACGCGCGTACTGCTTCAAAGTCATTGATACAACCCCACAATTTTTCTTGTGGGGAGATGGTATAGAAACGCGGTCAATAATTGGTAAAAGACCGGTAAAAATAGTTTCCTTGTTTATCAACAGGAAGCGCGTGTTTCGGATCGGTGCCCTTCCTCACTCCATGACCATCGCTTCGCGCGGGTCGTGCCGCGCGGAGGTCCGTTTCAGCAACAGGGTGAGCGGGATGGCGAAGAGGCACATGATCGCCATGAAATAGAAGTCGTTGAGGAAGCCGATCATCGCAGCCTGCCGGGTCACTTCGGCGTTGAGCATCGCGAGCCCGGTTCCCACCGCGTCGCCGGGCAGGGAGAAAAGCCTTGGATCCGCCTGCAGCGTATAAGGCGTCAGATAGGTGGCAAGACCGGCGTGGCTTTGCGCACTGGTGCGGGCGAGCAGGGTCATGACGATCGAAATGCCGAGCGAAGATCCCGTCGACCGCGCCAGATTGATGATGCTGGATGCATCGGTCCGGAATTCCGAGGGCAGCGTGGAATAGGCCAGCAGGTTGATCGGTACGAACAGCGTCCCCAGCCCGACGCCCTGCAACATGCCGTTGAGCGCGATGGTCGTGCTGCTCACCTCAAGGTTCCAGCCGGTGGACAGCCAGAAGCTGAAGGAGACGATCAGCAGGCCCATCGTCATCCACAGCCGGGGATCGACCCGGTTCGCAATCTGGCCGGTGATGGCGGTCATGACGAGGACGCCAATGCCGCGGCTGGCCAACAGATATCCGGCATTCATCACCGGATAGTTCATCAGGCCTTGCAGCATGGCGGGCAACAGCGCCATCGCGGCGGTGATCAGGATGCCGACCACTCCCATCAGCAGGGCGCTGATCATCAGGTTGCGGTTGCCGAGGAGGATGGGCGAAAAAAGCGGATTTTTGTCCATCCGGCTGTGAATGAAAAACATCCAGAAGGCGGAAATGCTCACGCATAGTTCCAGCCAGATTTCGACGCTGTCAAACCAGTCCTGGGTCTGGCCGCGATCCAGCATCAGTTGCAGCGAGGCGAGGCCGAGGCCCAAAAACAAGAAGCCGCGCACATCGAACCGGCGCGTCGCCCGCTTCATCTCCGGGAGGAACATCACAAGGCCGACAAATGCGAGCAGCCCGATCGGCAGGTTGACGAAGAAAACCCAACGCCAGTTCATGTTGTCGGTCAGCCATCCGCCCACAACTGGTCCCAGGATCGGGCCGATGAGAACGCCCATGCCAAAGATTGCCATCGCCTGCCCGCGCTTTTCCGGCGCTGTGTTATCGAGCATCACGGTCTGCCCGAGGGGCGCGAGAAAGGCGCCGAACAGCCCTTGAAGGATCCGGAACAGCACCATTGTGTCGAGGTTGACCGCAAGCCCGCACAAGACCGACGAGAGAGTAAAACCACCGACCGAAAGGAGATACAGCTTGCGCCGCCCGATGGTATCGGAAAGCCAGCCCGTCGCCGGTATCGCGATTGCGGACGCGACAATATAGCTTGTCAAGACCCAGCTGATGCTGTCCTGGTTGGCGCCCAGCGCCGCCTGCATATGGGGCAGGGCGACATTGGCGATCGTCATGTCCAGCACCTGGACCAGCATCGCCAAAATGGCTGCAGCCTTGAGCAGGGCAGGGTGCCTCGACATGCCTGCGGGTGGCGAGGCATCCCCCCGGCGGGCGTCAGTCGTCGACATACACTGTCACGTCGGCGCTCAGGCCGGCGATGAGGGGGCGAGGCGAAGGCTGATCGATCGCGATCCGCACCGGAACCCGCTGCGTCACCTTGACCCAGTTCCCGTTCCCGTTCTGCGCGGGCAACACCGAAAATTCCGAGCCGGTTCCGCCACCGATGCTCGCGACATGTCCTTGCAGCTTGACGTTGCCATAGGCATCGAGCGTCACTTCGGCTTTCTGGCCCACGCGGATCTTGTCGAGCTGCGTTTCCTTGAAATTGGCGATCACCCAGCTGCGGCTGTTGGCGACGATGCTGACCACAGGCAGGCCCGTGACGAGCATCTGCCCAATCTGCAGCCGGTCGACATTGCTCACCTTACCCGCAACCGGGGCGTAAACCGAGGCGCGCTTCAGGTCGAGCGCGGCCTTGGCGCGCTGCGCGCGCGCGGCGGCGAGCTGCGGATTGACGCCAGGAACCTGGCCACCGGTCGCGAGCGCGCTGCGGGCCTCGGCGGCATCAGCCTCCGCGTTGCGCAGGTCTGACTGCGCCACCTCAAGATCGTGCTGGGCCGCATCCAGCCGGGCGCGGGTCGTAAACCCCTGTGCGGCGAGCTGGCGCTGGCGGTCATATTCCGATTGCGCGAACGCTATGTCCGAACGGGCCTTGGTAATGTCGGCTGCAGTGCCGCTATAGCGGGTGGAAAGCTCGCCGACATTGACCTGCGCCGCCGCAATCGCGGCATCCGCCTGCGCCAGCGCGACGCGATACGGCTCCGGATCGACCCGAAACAGCAGATCGCCTGCCTTCACCTGCTGGTTCTCGTGCACGGCCACTTCGACGATGCGACCGGAGACGTCGGAGCTGACGGACACGATGTCCTGATTGATCGTCGCATTGTCTGTGCTGGCGGTGCCGCGCGTGAACATCCAGTACACCAGGCCCGCGAGCGCGAGCGCGAGGGGCACGGCCAACATCAGGACCAGGCGCCGGCCTTTGCCTTCCCGCGCCGCTCCGGTTTCCGCCGGGGGGACTGGGGCAGGAAAATCCGTCACGCTGCTTCCCTTCTGCTTCAGGACCGGATCTGCTTCAGCCATTGCTAGTCTCCCGTACCTGTTTGCGCTCGTCAAGCAACGCGAACCTGTCGCGGATTTTCATAAGGTAGCTGCACACGAGGGCTTCCTCTTCCTCGGTCAGATCAGATGTGACCCAGTCCAGCATTTCCATCCCGATAGTTTTGAGTTCCTCGACCACCGGTTCCGCCGACGCGGTGAGGAACAGCTGCCATACGCGCCGGTCGCGGGGATCCCGCCGCCGTTCGACCAGACCGGCCTGTTCCAGCCGATCGACCATCCGGCAGGCGGTGATCGGCTCGACATCCATCTGCTCCGCTAGCGCGCCCTGACTGATCCCCGGCATCCGTTGCAGGAAAAGCAGCACGCGCCATTGTGCGCCGGTCGGGCCGCATTCCCGCGCGGCATCCGAAAAATGCTTGCGGAACTGACGGCCGATGTCGGCGCAGAGAAAGGCTATATTCGACTCCATATGATGGACATAATAACTATGCTTATATTATTCAATCCTTAATGTGCACTGCAGCAAAGCGGCCGGGGACGCGGCGGCGGTCGCAACGGTCTTTCCTTGCGTCTGACTGTGCGATATGGGCAGTCCATGCTGATCCAAACCCTGCTTGAGAGCGCCGTCGGCGCGCCCCTCCGCTTCGAGGATCTGGGGCTGGACCCCGTCGCGCTCAGCCTCGGCCCTCTCTCGATCAAATGGTACAGCCTGGCCTATCTGTCCGGCATCCTCGTCGGCTATTGGTATCTCCTAAAGCTGATCGACCAGCCGGGTGCGCCGATGGCGCGCCGCCATGCCGACGATATGATCTTCTACGCGACGCTTGGCATCATCCTCGGCGGCAGGCTGGCTTATGTGATCTTCTACGATCCGGGCATCTGGGCGCATCCCTTGGACGTGCTGAAGCTCTGGAACGGCGGCATGTCGTTCCACGGCGGCATGATCGGTGTGATGACCGCGATCATCTGGATGGCGCGCAAGGAGGGGCTGAACTGGCTCAGGGTGCATGATTATATCGCCTGCTGCGTGCCCTTTGGCCTGTTCTTCGGCCGTCTCGCCAATTTCGTGAACGGCGAATTGTGGGGCAAGGCGACCGATGTGTCGTGGGCGATCATCTTTCCGACCGGCGGCGACATTCCCCGTCACCCGAGCCAGCTTTACGAGGCCGCGCTGGAGGGCGTGGTGCTGTTCCTCATCCTGTGGTTCGCCTTCTGGAAGACCAAAGCGCGCTATGAGCCGGGCAAGCTCGTCGGCATTTTCCTGCTGGGTTATGGCGTGTTCCGCTTCGGCGTAGAATATGTGCGCGAGGCGGATGCCCAGTTCGAGGGCAGCTTCCTTTACAGCGTTATCCATATGGGCCAGCTGCTCACCCTGCCGATGATATTGGGCGGCGTCTATCTCATCGCCACCGCGAAGCGTCGCCGCGTGCGGGTGGAGGCGACGGCAGGCACGGCCAGTGTCGCTTGAGTTTTGTTTGGTTGCGGCACCGGCCCTCTCCCCCTCCCAACCTCCCGATATGGTATCCTATGGGAGGTTGGGAGGGGGAGAGGGCCGGTGCGGCCTCCCGGAATTCTCGTAAGATGAATTCCGCAGAAACGCCCGTTTCCACCTTCGGCCGCCGCGAGCTGGGCTTTGCCGAGCGCCTGGTCCGCAGCATCCACGCGGGCGGGCCGATTTCGCTCGCCAATTACATGGCGCAGGTGAATGCGCATTATTACGGCACGCGAAATCCGCTGGGAACGGACGGCGATTTCATCACCGCGCCGGAAATCAGCCAGATGTTCGGCGAGCTGATCGGCCTGTGTCTGGCGGACCTCTGGCAGAGGGCGGGGCAGGCCAACGCACCTTATTATGTCGAGCTGGGGCCGGGCCGTGGCACGCTGGCGGCGGACGCGTTGCGGGCGATGGCGCAGGCCCGACTCGCGCCGCAGGCGCATCTGGTCGAGACCAGCCCCGCCTTGCGCGCGCACCAGAGCACGGCGGTGGCGCACGCGCATTTCCATGACGATGTCGAGACCCTCCCCACAGACCGGCCGCTGCTGGTCGTCGCCAACGAGTTTTTCGATGCGCTGCCCATCGCGCAGGCTGTGAAGGCCGAGGACGGCTGGCGCGAGGTAATGGTGGGGCTGGGTGGGGAGGGTGCAACCCTTGCGCCGCTCACCGGAGAACGCCGCGTCGATGCGCGCGTGCCCGAGGCGGTGCGTCACGCTCCCTTGGGGGCTGTCCACGAGAGCTGTCCCGTCGGCGCGACGATCATGCTGACGCTCGCCCGGCGCATCGCGCGGCAGGGCGGGGCGATGATCCTTATCGACTATGGCTATGAAGGCCCGGCGCTGGGCGACACGTTGCAGGCGGTACGTGCGCACCGCTACGCCGATCCGTTCAAGGATATCGGCGACAATGACCTCACCGCGCACGTCGATTTCACCCTGCTCGGCAATGCCGCGCGGCAGGAGGGGCTGGTCGTGCATGGCCCGGTGGGGCAGGGCGCGTTCCTGGAACGCCTCGGTATCGGCCCGCGCGCCCAGACACTCGCCCGCGCGCAGCCGGAGCGGGTGACGGAACTGGAGACCGCGCGTCAGCGGCTGGCGGGAGAAAAGGAAATGGGCCGGTTGTTCAAGGTGCTGGGGGTGACGCATCCCGATTGGCCGTGGCCGGAGGGCTTCCGATGAGAGTGGCGGAAAATGGCGTAGCGATATGGGAGAGCGCCGCGCTGGAAGGCGTGCCGCACGGCTTCCTCGGGCGCGTGGGTGGCGTCTCGACCGGGCTGTATGCGGGGCTCAACGTAGGGCTTGGATCGGATGACGACCGCGCCGCCATCGCCGAGAATCGCCGTCGCGCTGCCGAGGCGGTGCTGCCCGGCGCGCAGCTCGTCACGGCGCATCAGGTGCATTCGCCCGATGTGGTGCCAGTCACTGCGCCGTTCGCGGACGACGCCCGCCCCCCCGCCGATGCGCTCGTCACCGCCAGGCCCGGCCTGCTCCTCGGCGTTTTGACTGCCGACTGCGTGCCGGTGCTGTTCGCGGATACCCAAGCGGACGTGGTCGGCGCGGCCCATGCGGGCTGGAAAGGCGCGCTCTCCGGCGTGACGGACCGCACGATCGCGGCGATGGAAGCACTGGGCGCGGACGTGGCGCGCATCGCCTGCGCCATCGGCCCCTGCATCGCCAAGGCATCCTATGAGGTGGACCTCGCCTTCGTCGCCCGCTTCGCGGACGCGGACCCGGAGAACGAGCGCTTCTTCGCCGATGGCCGCGAAGGCCATGCTCAGTTCGATATCGAGGCCTATGTCGCCGCACGGTTGGCGGCTGCGGGCGTCACGCGGATCGAGATGCTGGGGCAGGACACCTATGCCCAGCCGGACTATTTCTACAGCTACCGCCGCTCGTGCCATTTGGGCGAACCGGGCTATGGGCGACAGATTTCGGTGATTGGATTGGGGTGATAACGCTCGCGTTCCACCCGTCATCCCGGGCTTGACCCGGGATCCCGCTGTTATTCTTGCTCAATCGCCTGATAATTAGAAAGCTGGACCCCGGATCAAGTCCGGGGTGACGATGGAGAGGCGTTCACTCCCAATCCACCCTCGGCCACCCGCGGTCCTTCGCCAGAGCCGCGAGCGGGGCGTGCGGATTGGCCGCAAAGGCTTCATCCGCAAATTCCAGCATCGGCGCGTCTGACACATGGTCGGAATAGGCGCGGATGTGCGCGGCCTCGCGCGCGATGCCCTCGCCTGCCATCCATGCGCGGATCATGCCGAGCTTCGCCTCGTCATAGCAGTTCTCGCCCGCGATCCGCGCGCGCACATAATCGAGATCCTGCCCGAGATGGTCTGTCGCGATCACCGCGTCCATGCCCAGCCGCCGCGCGATCGCATCGACATAGAGCCGGTAGGAGGCGGTCGCGAGCACGAGGACATAGCCCTCCGCCTTGTCCGCCGCCAGCCGCGCGAGCGCGCCCGCCCGCATGTTGCGCGCCATCACCTTCTCGGCATAGCTCTCGATATGCGGTTGCAGCGCCGCGCGCCGCACCTTGCCGCCGATCATCAGCCGCTGGTTGATCTCCTTCAGGCGCTTGCGCGGGATGAACCGCAGCACATAGGCCAGCATCGCGATCAGCACCAAAGGCGCCAGCATCAGCCGCCACGGCGCCATCCGCGCCGCCACATGCAGTAGGAATGGCGTGTAGGTGCCCCGGATGGTAATGGTCCGGTCCATGTCGTAAATCGCGAGTTTGTGGTCGGTGCGGATCATATCGCACGCATGAGGCGTTTCATCTTGCCGTGCAACCGATAATGGATCACACATCAGCCGACATGACGGAAGCGGCGGCATATTCTCTGGACGAGGGCGGCGAGGGCGCGCCGGTGCTGCGGCTTTCGGGCTCCTTTTCCATCGCGCATATGGGAGATCTGCCCAATGTGCTCCCGGCGCTGCCCGGTCCGATCGGCGCGATCGACCTCGGCGGGACCGAGCATATCGACACAATCGGTGCGTGGCTGGTCTATCGCCTGTCTCAGCAATGGGGATGCCCTATCACCGGTGCCGATGCCGATGCGGAGCGGCTGATCGAGGCGGTACGGCCCGCGCCGGACTCCGGCGATGCCCCTGTGCTTCACGGCGAAAAGCCCCTTCCCCTTGTTCGCGTGCTCGATCAGATCGGCGCGGCGACGATGGTCGCGATCAACACTTTGGGCGGGCTTGTCGGTTTTCTCGGCGCGGTGGTCATTTCGAGCTGGACGCTGATCCGGAACCCCAAGCAGATGCGCTGGAACGCGGTGATCCAGCGGTTCGAGGTGGTGGGTGTGTCCGCGCTCGGCATCATCGGCCTGATGAGCTTCCTCATCGGCATCGTCATCGCGCAGCAGGGCGCGGTGCAGCTCCGCGCTTTCGGCATGGAGATATTGACGGTCAATCTTGTCGGCCGCCTTACCTTCCGCGAGCTGGGCGTGCTGATGACGGCGATCATGGTCGCGGGCCGCTCCGGCTCCGCCTTCGCCGCGCAGCTCGGCATGATGAAGCTCACCGAGGAGGTGGATGCGATGCGCACAATCGGCGTCGCGCCGATGGAGGCGCTGGTGATGCCCCGCATCATGGCGGCGGTGATCATGATGCCGCTGCTCGGCTTTTATGCCTCGATCCTCTCGATCATCGGCGGCGGTTTCATGTGCGCGATTTCGCTGGAAATCCCGCCCGTCACCTTTGTGCAAAGGCTGCGCGAGGTGGTGCCGCTGCATGACGTGTGGATCGGCCTCATCAAGGCGCCGGTGTTCGGCCTCATCATCGGCATGACCGGCTGTTTTCAGGGCCTGCTGGTCAAATCCAATGCCGAGGAAGTGGGGATGCGGACGACCGCCGCCGTGGTGCAGGCAATCTTCATGGTGATCGTGCTCGATGCGTTTTTCGCGGTGTTCTTCACCTGGGTAGGGTGGACATGAGCGCGGCAGGGGAAGACGCCATCGCCATTCGGGTGCGCGGGCTTCGCACCAGCTTCGGCGAGCAGGTGGTGCATGAGGGGCTGGACCTCGACGTGCGCCGGGGCGAGATATTGGGCGTGGTCGGCGGATCGGGCACCGGCAAGTCGGTGCTGATGCGCGCGATCATCGGTCTGCAAAAGCCCGACGCGGGCGAGATTACGGTATTCGGCGAGTCGATGATCGACCGCAGCGACGAGGAGACACTCCCGCTGCGTCGCCGCTGGGGTGTGCTGTTTCAGGGTGGCGCACTCTTTTCAACGCTGACGGTGGCCGAAAATATCGAGGTGCCGCTCAGGGAATTCTATCCCCAGCTCTCTCCAGAGCTGCGCGACGAGATTGCCGCCTACAAGATCCGCATGACCGGCCTTGCGGAAGATGCCGGGCCGAAATTCCCCGCGGAACTTTCCGGCGGGATGAGGAAGCGCGCCGGCCTCGCCCGCGCCCTCGCCATCGACCCGGATCTGCTCTTTCTCGATGAACCGACGGCGGGCTTGGACCCGATCGGCGCCGCCGCGTTCGACGAGCGAACGCGCCAGCTGCAACAAACGCTCGGCCTGACCGTTTTCCTCATCACCCATGATCTCGACACCCTCCAGGCCATTTGTGACCGCATCGCCGTGCTGGCGGACAAGCGCGTGATTGCTGTCGGCACGCTTGACGAGCTGCTGGCAACCGAGCATCCGTGGATTCAGGAATATTTCAATGGCCCGCGGGGGCGGGCGGCGCTGTCGCACAAGGGGAGCGAGCAGGCGCCGGACAGCAGCGCGGGAAAGGATGGCGCCTAGATGGAGACCCGTTCCAACCATGTGCTGGTGGGCAGCGTGGTGCTCGCGCTGATAGCCGCGATCATGATCGCGGCCTTCTGGTTCTCGCGCATCGCCGATGGCGAGGACGACTATTACGACATCTATTTCAAGCAGGCGGTGAGCGGCCTCGCGAAGGGATCGGGCGTATCCTATGCGGGCGTGCCGATGGGGCAGGTCAAGGAAATCGAGCTGTGGGACAAGGATCCCGGCTTCGTGCGCGTACGCGTCGCGGTGAAGAGCGATACGCCGGTGCTTCAGGGCACGACCGCCACCATTCAGGGCGTCGGCTTCACGGGTGTGTCGGAAATCGTGCTCGATGGCGCGGTGAAGGGTGCGCCACCGATCACCTGCCCGGAGTCAAACCCCTATTCCGCCTGCCCCAACGGCGTGCCGGTGATCCCGACCAAGCCGGGTGCGCTGGGCGAGCTGCTGACCAATGCGCCGCAGCTGATCGAGCGTCTCTCGACCCTGACCGAGCGGCTGACCGAGCTGCTCAATGACCAGAACCAGAAGAGCATTTCCGGCATCCTGAAGAATGTCGATACGCTGACCGGCACGTTGGCTGCGAGCGGGCCGGATATCCGCGCCACCATCGCCGAGACGCGCACGACGATGCAAAAGGCCGGTGTCGCGGCGGATGAGCTGGGCAAGCTCATCGGCACCACCAACGGGATGCTGGAGCAGGATGGCAAGCCGATGCTGGCCGATTTGCGCAAGACGCTGCAATCCGCCAGCCGCAGCCTCGATACGCTCGACAAGACCATTGCAGAGGCGCAGCCGGGCGTACGCACTTTCTCGCGCGATACCATGCCGGAAATGAACCTGCTGGTGCGGGATCTGCGCGAGATGTCGCGCTCGCTCCGCGCGATCACCGACAAGCTCGATCATGAAGGCGCCGGGTCGCTGATCGGTTCACCCGCCCTGCCGGATTACAAGGACTGAAGGCCATGAGATCCTCCCTCCACACCGCGCTCAAGACCCTGCCTCTCGTCTCGGCGTGTCTCGCGCTGCCCGCCTGCGTCAAGATCGGCGCGAAGCCGCCGCCGCAGCTTCTCACCATTGCGCCCAAGGCCAGCCCGCAGGCAGGCCAGCTCCAGAGCAGCGCCGGCCTGCCGGTGCTGGCGGTGTTCGCGCCCGATGTGCCGCGCAAGCTCGACAATCTGCGCATTGCGGTGCAGGCCAGCCCCACCAGCGTCGCCTATGTCGAGAAAGCGCAATGGGCCGAGGCGCCGCGCCAGATGTTTCGCCGCCTCCTCGCTGACACGATCGCGGCGGACGGCGCCATCTATGTTGCCGATGGCGAGCAGAGCGCGGTGCTGAACGGGCGGCGTCTGTCGGGCACTCTGGTCGATTTCGGTATCGATGCCGCGACCCGCGAGGCGGTCGTCACCTTCGACGCGACGCTGACCAGCGCGGCGCCGGGCGAGGCGATGCGCCAGCGTTTCACCGCGCGTGTGCCGGTGCGGGATATCGACGCCAAGCACGTTGCCGGGCCGATCAGCGACGCCGCGAACAAGGTGGCGGCGGATGTCGCGGCGTGGGTGAAGGGAGGCTAAGCTAAGCCTTCACCCCGCCAGGCTTTTGCTCACCTGCTCGGTCACATCCTTGGATAGGCCCGGCTGCGCGAGGATGCGCTCCAGCGCGGCGCGCATCAGGCCAGCGCGCGGTTCGGCGAAGCGGCGCCAGCGCCCGAGCGGCGGCACCATCCGCGCCGCCGTCTGCGGGTTCACGGGGTCGAGCGTGCAGATGAGGTCGGCGAGGAGGGTGTAGCCCGCGCCTTCGCCCGAATGAAACGCCCACTGGTTCGCTCCGAACGCGCCATAGAGTGAGCGCACCCGGTTGGGGTTCGACAGCGTGAAATCCTTGTGCTGCCCCAGCCCGCGAACAATCTCCACCGTATCGGGATGGAAGGCGAGCGCCTGGGTCTGGAACCATTTGTCCAGCACCAGCGCATCACCCGCATAGCGCGTGTAGAAATCGTCGAGCACGCGCGTCCGCTCCGCACTGCTGCGGTTGGCGAGCACGGCGAGCGCGCCCTGCCGCTCCGTCATGTTGTGCGCCGCTTCATATTGGGTGAGCGCGATCCCGGCGGCATCCTGCGCGCCGCTCGCGACAAGATAGGACAGCGCGACATTGCGCAGCTTGCGCGCGCCCCTGTCCTCCGGGCTGAGGCTGAAGCTCCCGCGCGCGCTGCGCAAATGGAGATCGCGCCACAGCGGCTCCAGCGCCTTGCCGATCGCGCCGAGCAACTCCTCGCGCGCGGCATGGATCGCTTCCGGGTCGACCAGCGCCATCTGGTCACCGATATAGGCCTCGCTCGGCAGGCGGATAGCCTCGGCGATGAAGGCATCATCCAGCGCCGGGTTGGTCGCGGCGGTGCGGATCGCGTCGATCACCGGGCCGCTTTCCAGCTGGCCGGTGGCGATCGCCTCCAGTAGCGCATTGACCATCAACAGCTGCATCGCCTCATAACGCGCGAACGGATCGTCGTCGCTCGCGGCGAGGAACGCCAGCTCGTCCGCGCTGCGATGCATGTCGACGATCACCGGCGCGGAGAAGCCCCGGTTGATCGAGAGCACCGGCTTCGCGGTCACACCCTCGAAGCGGAAGCTCTGCTCCGCCTTGGTGAGGGTCAGGAGCTGTTCCTCCAGCCGCTTGCCCGATTGCCGGTCGAACAATGCGGTGCGCAGGGGTAGCACCATCGGCGCCTTGTCGCTCTGCCCCGGCGTATCGGGTACGGATTGGGTGAGTGTGAGCGTGGCCGACCGGCCCACCGGATCGTGGCTGAGCACGGCGGCGACGCGCGGCGTGCCCGCCTGGGAATACCAGAGGCGGAACTGGGCGAGGTCGATCTCGCCGCCTTCCTCCATCGCGGTGACGAAATCCTCGCAGGTCGCCGCCTCGCCGTCGTGCCGGTCGAAATAGAGATCCGTGCCGCGCCGGAACCGCTCCGCGCCGAGCATCGTCGCCATCATGCGGATCACTTCGGCGCCCTTGTTATAGACCGTAGCGGTATAGAAGTTGCTGATTTCCATATAGGATTCAGGCCGGATCGGGTGAGCGAGCGGCCCGCCATCCTCCGGGAACTGCGCGGCGCGCAAGGTCCGCACGTCCTCGATGCGCTTGACCGGCTCGCTCCCCATATCGGCGGAGAAGCACTGGTCGCGATAGACGGTGAAGCCCTCTTTCAGGCTGAGCTGGAACCAGTCGCGGCAGGTGACGCGGTTGCCGGACCAGTTGTGGAAATATTCGTGCGCCACCACACCCTCGACCGCGTCATAATCGAGATCGTTCGCGGTTTCGGGATCGACGAGGATATAGCGGCTGTTGAAGATATTGAGCCCCTTGTTCTCCATCGCGCCGAAGTTGAAATCGGCGACCGCGACGATGTTGAACACATCGAGGTCATATTCCCGGCCATAGACGCGCTCGTCCCACGCCATGCTGTCCTTGAGCGCCTTCATCGCATGTTCGGTGCGGGGAAGGTCGGCCTGCTTGACCCAGATGCCGAGCTTTACGTTCCGCCCGCTCATTGTGGTGAAGCTGTCCGCGTTGCAGGCGAGGTCGCCCGCCACCAGCGCGAACAGGTAGCAGGGCTTGGGGAAGGGGTCGTTCCAGCGCGCCCAATGGCGACCAGTCTCCGCGTTTCCGCTCTCGACCGGATCGCCATTGGCCAGCAGCACCGGATAAAGCACCTTGTCCGCCTCTAGTCTAACGCTGTAGCGCGAGAGCACATCGGGGCGGTCCGGGAAGTAGGTGATGCGGCGGAAGCCTTCTGCCTCGCACTGGGTGCAGAGCAGTCCGCCGGACGCGTACAGCCCCATCAGCTGGCTGTTTTTCGCAGGGCTGATGGCGACCTTCGTCTCCACCACATGCGCGGCGCCGGAAAGCGGGACGGTGAGCGGCGCATCTCCTTCAGGCCATTGGTCGCGCGGTAGCTCGGCACCATCGACGCTCACGAAAAGCAGCTCCAGCGCCTCCCCGTTCAGCACCAGCGGCCGGTCATGCACGCCGTTGCGGGTGACGCTGAGCCGCGCCGTGACGATCGTCCGCTCCGCATCGAGCTGAAAATCGAGCGCGATCTCGGGGATCAGCCAGTCTGGCGCGCGATAGTCCTCGCGACGGATGATAACGGGTGCGGCGGTGGCATGGGGTTCGGCGGTCTGGATATCGAGCATCCTACGTATCTAGGGTGCACTGCCGCGCCGCACAATCACCTTGCATCGCGCTTCATCTGCTATTTAGTGCTTATTGAGATATACGGTGCCAGCCCTCTCCCTCTCCCAACCACCCGACCAGGGTACACTATTGGGAGGTTGGGAGGGGGAGAGGGCCGGTGCGGCAAGACAGGTGACCATGCCGAAAGAGATGCTGATATTGGGGCTGGGGTACACCGCCGGGCGGCTGGCGGAGGCGCTGCGGGCCGAGGGTTGGGCCGTGACCGGCGTGCGGCGGCAGGCCAATGCGGATGTGCTTTCCTTCGATGACGAAGCCGCCGTGCGCGCCGCGCTCGCGCGGGCGAGCCATATCCTCTCCTCCGTCCCGCCGGATTCGGAGGGGGAAGATCCCGTGCTCGGCCGCTATGGCGCGGAGATCGCGGCGAGTGGCGCGGAGTGGATCGGTTATCTCTCTTCTACTGGCGTCTATGGCGATGTCGGCGGCGCGTGGGTCGATGAAAGCGCGCCGGTCGGTACGGGCAGGCGCAGCGCCCGCGCGGTGGCGGATCTCGGCTGGCAGCACCTGCGCGAGGATGTGCGCGTCTTCCGCCTGCCCGGTATCTATGGCCCCGGGCGCAGCGCGCTCGACCGGGTGCGCGAAGGCAAGGCGCACCGCATCGATATCCCCGGCCAGGTCTTCAGCCGCGTGCATGTCGACGACATCACCGCCGCGATCCTGGCGAGCTTCGATGCCCGGGCAGGCGTCTATAACATCGCGGACGATATGCCCTGTGCGCAGAATGACGTGATAGACCACGCCTGTCGCCTGCTCGGCCTCGCGCCGCCGCCCCTGCTTTCGCTGGAGCAGGCGAACCTTTCTCCACAGGCCCGAGCCTTCTATGCCGAAAACCGCCGCGTCGCCAACGGTAAGGCGAAACGCCTCCTCGGCTGGCGCCCTTTTCACGGGGATTACAAGGCCGGGCTGGCCGCGCTGTTGGCGGCGGGCTGATCTTCGCCCGCATCGTCCGGCACCGGCGCGCTGCTCGCGAACTGCCACGCGGTAAACAGCACCCCCGCCGCCCACAAAAGGGCGGACCAGCGGCTGCGGAACAGGCGGGAGTCCCACTTGGATTCGTAAGTCCTTGAACCTTCTTGAGAGTCGGGTTTTATGCGATCGAAATCCTTGCAGTCGCGCCAATTGGATGGCAACCCTAGCTGTCTGGTTGCGAAACATCATTGGCATAATATAGGATGTCGTCCACTTTGGACATAAGATCATCCGGTGCCGGCGGCTTGTAAAGAGGATTGGCGAGAGAGGGCATAAGTCTGATCCGCTCTTCTGCCCTTTGGTGAGGTGATAGGCCTTCGAGCACGCGCTGTCGTCGCTGGTTGTAGGCGCGGTTGAAGCCTGCCAGCAGGATTTCGAGATCAGCGTGCCCGCCGACATTGATGCCCAGTACTTCGCTGGCGATCCGGCCGTTGAAACGCTCGACCATGCCATTTGTCTGGGGCGTATAGGGTTTTGTCATGCGGTGACTAACTTTGATTTGGGTGCAGGCCAGCTCGAAGTCGTCGGCGGTGAAGCAGGATCCGCGGTCGGTCAGCACATGGGTGATGCGGAAGGGGAACCCCTTTCTGGCTTCCTTGAGGAAAGCGATGGCATTGGCGGCATTTTCGGCATCGTACACGGCCAGGTGGACGAAACGCGAGCAGCGATCGATGGCAACATACAGGAAACGCTTGCGTATCTCGCCATCCGCAGTGCGTAACTTGGGCAGGTGCTTAACGTCAATGTGAACGAAGCCGAGGTCGCAATCTTTGAAGCGCCCCTGTCCCTTACGCGGCTGTTCCACCGCTTTGGGTGGCCTGCGGTTCAGCCCTTCGGCCTTCAGCACCCGATAGATATTGTCGCGATTGAGGTGTGGCAGGAAGTGCCGGAGCACGAAGGTGAGATCGTCGAGGGCGAAACCTGTCGCCCTGCGCACGGCGCAGATGATCGCGCGCTCCTCTTCAGTCATTCGCCAGGCCAGGCGATTGGGGCGGCTTGAACGGTCCTGGATCGCCTGTTCTCCGCGTCTGCGCCATTTACGAACCGTTTCGTCGCTGATGCCATAGCGCTTGGCCACGACGCTGGCGGGCTCTGTGGAACGGGCAATCTCAGCCCGTACAGCAGGTGTGGTGCGGGCCTGGGGATGTATCTGCATCATCACGAAACCTCATCAACGAAAGCGGAAAAGCGCCACGCAGTGTCTTGAGCCGACGGCCGTAATTGTAGGCGTTGATGAAGTCGTGCAGGTGAACCGTCAGCTGGGCATGGCTATCATAATGATAGCGTTTGACGGTCGCTTCCTTGATCGTCCGG
>JALCRK010000007.1 GCA_022652485.1 Sphingobium sp. | reverse complement strand
CGAAGTTGCGGTCGGTCAGCAGCATGGTGATCGCACCGGCCAGAACCGGCAGCGACAGCAGCAACAGGAACACGGTGACCAGGATCGACCACACGAACAGCGGCATCTTGTGCAGGGTCATGCCCGGCGCGCGCATGTTGAAGATGGTGGTGATGAAGTTGATCGCACCGAGGATCGAGCTCGCACCCGCAATGTGGAGCGAGAGGATCGCCATGTCGACCGCCGGTCCAGGCGAACCCGAGGTCGAAAGCGGTGCATAGACCGTCCAGCCCGTACCCGCGCCGTTGCCCGCGCCGCCCGGAACGAAAGTCGAGCCGAGGAGCAGCAGGAACGCGGGGATCAGCAGCCAGAAGCTGATGTTGTTCATGCGCGGGAAGGCCATATCCGGCGCGCCGATCATGATCGGTACGAACCAGTTGCCGAAGCCGCCGATGATCGCGGGCATCACCATGAAGAACACCATGATGAGGCCGTGCGCGGTGATGAGCACGTTCCAGAGGTGATAGGCCTTGGTGATGTCGGCGTCGGGGCCATCCAGCATCTGCGCCCAGATCTGGAGATACTGGATGCCAGGCGCCGCAAGCTCCGCGCGCATCAGACCGGAAATCGCGCCGCCGATCACCCCCGCGATGATCGCGAAGATGAGATAGAGCGTGCCGATATCCTTGTGGTTGGTCGACATGAACCAGCGGGCAAAGAACGCCGGCTTGTGGTCCGCATCGTGGTGGTCATGTGCGTGACCGTGAGCGTCTGCTGCAATCGTCGTCATGATGAGGAGACCCTTATATCAAATCTTGGCCGGAGCGGCGGGAGCCGGAGCAGCAGCGGTAGCTGCCGGAGCAGCACCCTTGCCCTTGGGATCACCGCCCTGCGAGCGGACCCACTGTTCCCACTCGGCTTCGGGCCGCGCCTCGATGGCGATCGGCATGAAACCATGCTTGATGCCGCACAGCTCGGAACACTGGCCGTAATAGACGCCCGGCTTCTCGATGGTGATGGCGCGCTCGTTGAGGCGACCCGGAACGGCGTCAAGCTTGAACCAAAGCGAAGGCACCGCGAAGCTGTGGATCACGTCCGCGCCGGTGATGATGAGCCTGATCGGGCGACCGACCGGAAGCACGAGGCGATTGTCGACCGCGAGCAGGTTCGGCTCGCCATTTTCCAGCGCCTTTTCGGGCGGCAGGATGTTCGACACATATTCCGGAATACCCTGATCGGGGAATTCATAGCCCCAGTACCACTGATAGCCGGTGATCTTGACCGTCACGGCATCCTTGGGCGCGGGCTTATATTGCTCCGCAATCAGGCTGATCGACGGCACCGCAATGGCGACGAGGATCAGCACGGGAACGACTGTCCAGATGATCTCGATCAGCGTGTTGTGCGCGGTCTTGGAAGGATTGGGATTCGCGGCACGGCGGAAGCGGACCATGATGAACAGCATCAGGCCAAGCACGAACAGCGAAATCACGGTGATGATCGGCAGCAGCAGATCGTTATGAATCCAGCGCGCCTGGCGACCGGTGGGGCTGAACTGCTCCTGGATCTTGTACTCGCCCGGCATCGGCATACCGATGCCCAGCGTGGGCTTCATACGCTCGGGCGCCGCGACCTTTTCCTCAGCGGCAGGGGCGGCGGCATTGGCTGCGTCCGCCGGGGCAGCGGCGTTCGTGGCAGCCGAGTCGGCGGCAGGCGCGGCGACGGGAGCAGCTTCCTGCGCCACCGCCGGATGTGAGACGACCACTGCCGGCACCAGTGCCAGCAATCCCGCCGCAAGCAATGATTTCACGATATTCATAGGCGTATATTACCCCGTTCCCCTTAGGCACTGCCCCCAATGGCGCGACGCACGCGGCGCGGGGACATAACTGGCGGGCTTATAGGCATGGTTCGCACGAGGCTCAAGCCGCAAAACGGCCTTTTTTCATTGGGGGATTATGCGGTTCCGCCGCGCCGCCCTCACCCGCCTTTCCGCAAGGCATTCTCAAGGACGCAGGGAGGCGGGCCAGGCGGGGGCGGATGCCATCAAACACACTCTCATGGTTGCAACCGCCGTCCATCGCCCCTATCTGCACCGCGGAACAGGGACTGGATTCACATTACATGAACGAAGACGCGATACTGGCGGAATTTCGCGCGGCGGATGCGCTGCTCGAAGGGCATTTCATTCTCTCGTCCGGCAAGCATAGCGCTTATTATCTGCAATGCGCGCGCGTGCTGATGAATGCCGAGCGCGCCGGAAGGCTTGCGCTCGCGCTGGTGCAGAAGCTGCCGCGCGACCTGAAATCGGAGATCGACCTCGTCGTCTCGCCCGCGATGGGCGGCCTGATCATCGGCCACGAGATGGGCCGCGCGCTGGGCGTCGACGCGATCTTCCTCGAACGGCCCGAAGGCACGTTCACGCTGCGGCGCGGCTTCGCGATCGAGCCGGGGCAGAAGGTGCTGCTGGTGGAGGATGTGGTGACGACCGGCCTCTCCTCGCGCGAGGCGATGGATGCGGTGCGCGCCGAAGGCGGCATCGTGCTGGCGGAGGCCGCGCTGGTCGATCGCTCGGCAGGCGGCGCGGATTTGGGCGTCCCCTTCTATCCGCTCGTGTCGCTGAATTTCCCGGTCTATGATGCGGATGCATTGCCGCCCGAGCTGGCGAGCACGCCCGCGATGAAGCCCGGCAGCCGGAAGAAGCCCGGCGAGTGACAGACTATTCCCCCGCGCGCTTGAGGCTCGGCGTCAACATCGACCATGTGGCGACGATCCGCAACGCGCGCGGCGGAGATCATCCCGATCCGGTGAAGGCCGCGCTGCTCGCGGTAGAGGCGGGCGCGGATGGCATCACCGCCCATCTGCGCGAGGACCGGCGCCATATCCGCGACGAGGATATCGCCAGCCTGATGGCGGCGCTCACCGTACCGCTCAACCTCGAAATGGCGGCGACAAGCGAGATGCTGGAGATAGCGCTGCGCCACAAGCCGCACGCCGCCTGCATCGTACCGGAAAAGCGCGAGGAGCGCACCACAGAGGGCGGGCTGGACGCGGCGCGCGCGTTCGATGTTCTGGCGCCGATGGTCAAGGCGCTGGGCGATGCGGGGGTGCGCGTCTCGTTGTTCATCGAGCCGGATGTGGCGCAGATCGACGCCGCAATTCGTTTGGGCGCGCCGGTGGTGGAGTTTCACACCGGCAGCTACGCGCATCTTGCCGGGCAGGCGCGCGCGGACGAGCTGCGCCGCATCTCCGACGCCGCCGCCCTCGCCGCGCGCAACGGGATCGAGCCACATGCGGGCCACGGGCTGACATTCGATAATGTCGGTCCGGTCGCCGCGATCCCCCAGATCCGCGAGCTGAACATCGGGCATTTTCTGGTAGGCGAGGCGATCTTCACTGGCCTCGCCGACGCGATCCAGACTATGCGCGCGCATATGGATGCAGCGCGGTGAGAATATCCTCTCCTCGTCATGCCAGCGAAGGCTGGCATCTCTTGGGCGGAGCCGGTGACAATGCCCAAGACCCCAGCCAGCGCTGGGGTGACGGCCTGTTGGGGCTGCCATGATCATCGGCCTCGGCTCGGACCTCTGCAACATCGAGCGCCTCGCCAAGGTGCTGGAGCGGCATGGCGAGCGGTTCGAGCAACGCTGCTTTACCGAAACCGAGCGCGCCAAGGCGGCGCGGCGGCCCTATACCAAGGCAGGCACGCTCGCCAAACGCTTCGCCGCCAAGGAAGCCTTCTCCAAGGCCATCGGCACCGGCTTTTCGCGCGGGGTGTTCATGAAGGACATCGGCGTCGTCAACGCTCCCTCCGGCGCGCCTACCCTCGCCCTCACCGGCGGGGCGGCGGCGCGGCTCGCGGAGATGACCCCGGCGGGGCACAGTATGCGCGTTCATCTCACGCTCACGGACGATCATCCATGGGCACAGGCGTTCGTGATATTGGAGGCCGTGCCGGACGCGGCGGCATGAGTGGGGATGACAGACCGATGAACAGCGCAGCCGAAGGCGCCGAAACCCCCGCCGCCCCGGCCACCCCGGCTGCCGCCAAGCCCGGCGTCGACTGGTGGGGCGAGGTGAAAAGCCTGACGCTCCTCCTGCTCGCGGTGCTCGGTTTCCACAGCTTCATCGCCAAGCCTTTCTATATCCCGAGCGAATCGATGATGCCGGTGCTGCTGAAAGGCGACCGGCTGGTGGTCAGCAAATATCCCTATGGCTGGTCGTTCGTTTCCTTAAGCTTCCACCCGCTGCCGTTCATGCAGGGCCGGGTGCTGGGGCGGCTGCCGGAGCGCGGCGACATCGTGATCGTCACGCCGCAGAACAGCCGCGAGGATTATATCAAGCGCGTGATCGGCCTGCCGGGCGATACCATCGAGGTGCGCGGCGGCGAGCTGATCCTGAACGGCGTGCCGGTGCCGCAGAAGACATTGCCGCCACTGATGCTGCCCGTCGACGCCAACGCCCCCTGCCCGCCCGATCAGTTCCCCGGCGCTCTCGCGGTCGGCGATGACGGCAAGCGCTATTGCCGCCTGCCGGTGCGCGAGGAGACTTTGCCCAATGGACGCCGCTATCAGACCATAGATGTGGGGCCGAGTTCGCTCGACTGGTATGGGCCGGTAAAGATCCCGGCGAACCATCTGTTCCTGATGGGCGACAACCGCGACAACAGCGCCGACAGCCGCGCCACTTTGGCCGAGCGGGGGCTGGGCGGGCCGGTGCCGTTCGAGACGATCGGCGGGCGGGCGGAGTTCATCACCTTCTCGGTCGACGGCACGACGAGCCTCAATCCGCTAAGCTGGTGGAGTTCGCTGCGCGGCGGGAGGGCGGGGAGCAGCCTGCACGCGGAGAGGGAGTGAATTCTGCGTCACCCCGGGCGTGACCCGGGGTCCCGCTGCTCTTTGCACTATAATTGAGAACCCGCCTGATTTCAGAAAGCGGGCCCCCGGATCAAGTCCGGGGTGACGAAACGAAAATCAGGGATGCATTCCCTCGCCCTGCATCTGGTGCATCTGCTGCTGCATCGCCATGATTTCGGCGCGGGACTTGAAGTCGATCAGCTTCACGTTGAAGATCAGCACCGAGTTGGGCGGGATCGGGCCGCCTTCGGGCACCTTGTCGCCATAGCCCAGGGCGGGCGGGATGAAGAGCTGATACTCGCCGCCGCGCTTCATCAGCTGCAGCGCTTCGGAGAAGCCGGGAACGACGCCATCGACCGGCATCGCGGTCTGCTCGCTCTGATCGAACACCTTGCCGTCGAGCAGCGTGCCGGTGTAGCCCACCAGCGTGATGTCGCCCTTCGTGGGGCTCGGCCCCTCGCCCTGACGAATGACCTTGTATTGCAGGCCGCTATCCGTGGTGACGACCCCGGCTTCCTTGCCATTCTTCGCGAGGAAGGCCGCAGGCGATGCGACGAGGTTGCTCTGCCCGGCATAAGCGAGGCCGGCCGCCGCCAGCGCCACCGCGGCCACGCCGATCCACAGGCGGCCAAGCGAGCCCTTGGCGATGGGACGAAGCGGAACGGCGGTGACAGACATGACTCAGCCTCTGATCGAATAGACTCAATACGAAAATGCGGGCTATATCCGCCCGCATTCCAGGAACTTACCGAACGCCGTCACGCTCCGCGCGCTTGCGCTCCAGCTTGCGCGCGCGGCGCACGGCAGCCGCCTTTTCGCGGGCGCGCTTTTCCGAGGGCTTTTCGTAATGACGGCGCAGCTTCATCTCCCGATACACGCCTTCACGCTGCAGCTTCTTCTTGAGCGCGCGCAGTGCCTGATCGACATTATTGTCGCGGACGATGATTTGCATAAGGCCGTCTTGCTCCAATCTAGCGAGGCTGCGGGGCGGCGATTCTACCCGGCGCACAGCCGTTAAAAACAACAAAAACATATTCGCCGCAGACAAGAGCCTGCGTCGGGATCGGCGCGCCCTACCAGCGAAGCGGCGAAACATCAAGGTGATTCCTGAGATTTTGGATTAGATGTTGCGGGCTCGCCACTATCCCCTGCATAAGCCCTTCATGACCAGCTTCACGGTGAACGACCGCCCCGTGCGCTACAGGATGGACCCGGAGACACCTTTGCTCTGGGCGCTGCGCGACGCCTCCAACCTCACCGGCACCAAATATGGCTGCGGCACCGGGGACTGCGGCGCGTGCACCGTGGATATCGACGGCGAGGCTGTGCGCTCCTGCCGCATCAGCATCGCGGAGTGCGAAGGCCGCTTTGTCACCACGATCGAGGCACTGTCGACCGACCGCAGCCACCCCGTGCAGCAGGCGTGGATCCAGGCGAACCTGCCGCAGTGCGGCTATTGCCAGCCGGGGATGATCATGGCCGCCGCCGTGCTCCTCAAGAAGAACCGCGCGCCGACCGACGCGGACATCGACGCCGCGATCACCAATATCTGCCGCTGCGGCACCTATCCGCGAATCAGGGGCGCGATCCGCCGCGCGGCGGAGATGCTTTCGGGGGGCACACCTGTCGCTGCTACAAGTGCGCCGGATGAGGGTATTTCTCTATCCACCTCCCAAACCCCTTAGCCGTCACCCCCGCGAAGGCTGGGGCTTCCGATGACCGCGTGAGATGCCAGCCCTCGCTGGCATGACGGAGGTGGCGAAGCCGCCTAAGCCTGCGTCCAGCGCCGCATCAGGTTGTGATAGACGTTGGTGAGGCGCAGCACCTCGGCATCCGTGCTGCCGTGGCGCACGGTGAGCGCCTGGATCGACTGATCCAGCTCGAACAACATGCCGCGCGCCTCGGCGCTTGCCACCAGCGACTGCATCCAGAAGAAGCAGCTGATCCGCTCGCCGCGCGTCACCGGCGTCACCCGGTGCAGGCTGGAGCTGGGATAAAGCACCATATGCCCAGCTGGCAGCTTGTAGGACACCTGCCCGAACGGCCCCTCGATCGTCAGCTCGCCGCCGTCATAGTCCTCCGGGTCGGTGAGGAAGAGGGTGGCGGAAAGATCGGTGCGGATGCGAGTGCCGCTGCCCCCGTGAATACGCACCGCGTTGTCGACATGGGTGCCGAACGTCTCACCTTCCCCATAGCGGTTGAACAGCGGCGGGAAGATGGTGTGCGGCAGCGCGGCGGAGAGGAACAGCGCGTTGCCGCCCAGCGCCTGCGCCACGACCTGCTGCGCCGCCTGCGCCGCGGGGCTTTCCTCCGGCAGCTGGCGGTTGAACTTTTTCATCGCTGAGCCGGGGCCGCTGGTGGCGTTGCCGTCGACCCATTCGGCATCGATGATCCGCGCGCGGAGCGCCAGCGCCGTCTCGCGGCTCAGCATATCGGGTATCTGGATAAGCATGTGGATTCTCTCCAGAAGCTAAGAGGATTGAGGTCAGATGGAGCCGAAAAGGGTGATTTTCGAGCATCGGAGCGCAGCGTACTCAAGGTACGTGAGCACCGAAGCGCAGGAAAGCGAGCTTTGCAGGCCCATATGAGTTCAATCCTGATAACCCGGCCCGCGTGCCAACTCCAGCGCTCAAGGTGGGGCGAGGACAGGAGCGGCAAGCGGGCCGGGAGCGGCGCCTAAGGTCGGCGACGCCGCATCTGGCGAAACGATCAGAACGTATAGGAAGCCGTCAACGTGGCGGACCTACCCGGCGCGACATAGGAAAAGGGTGAACCGGAGCGGTAAATGGCATCATAATAGCGCTTGTCCGTAAGGTTCAGCACATTGAGGCGGAATTCCAGCCGGTCGGTCGGCGCATAGCGCGCCGTCGCATCCAGCCGGACATAGCCGGGAATGTAAGGCGTATGGCCGAGACTCGTCGTCCCCTCGCCGGTGATCTTGCTCTGGGCATAGACCTGCCCGCCGATCTGGAGATGATCGGTCAGCGCATAATTGGCCATCACCGAGCCGCTGTGTTGCGGAATGTTCGCGAACCGGCGGCCGAGATTGGCCGTGTTTGCCGGGCTGGTTTTGGTGATTTTCGCGTCGGTATAGGTATAGCCCGCGAAGACCTGAACGCGCGGGCCGATATTGCCGCTGGCGCCGAACTCCATCCCGCGCGAGCGCAGGCGGCCGACAAGGCTGTAGACATTGTTGCCGAGATTCTCGCGCGCATTATCCTTGGTGATCTGGAACGCGGCGGCGGTGAGCAGCAGCTCGCCGTTGAACGCCTCAACTTTCGCACCCGCTTCCCAGCTCTTGTTGCGCTCGGGCTTGAGGTTCTGGGTCGAGCTGGCGATGCCATTATAGGTCGCGCTGTTTCCGTCGACTTGCTCACCCGATGGGTTCGACGAGGTAGCCCACGAAACATAGAGGCTCACCGGCTCCACAGGCTTGTAGAGCAGGCTGGCCTGCCAGTTCATGAAATCACTGGTGCTGGCGAGGTTCCGGTCCACCGGGTTGGTAGCGGACGGATTGCTGAAGGCGAGGTCGTAGCTGTCATAGCGCGCGCCCAGCGTGGCAACCAGCTGCGGGGTCAGCTTGATCGTATCGAGCACATAGGCCGAAAGCGACTGGATGCGCGTGCGGCGCGGCGGGATCGCGCTGTTGACGCTGACAGGCACCGTGAAGCCGAGCACGGGATTGGGGTTCAACAGGTTTCGGAAAAAGCCGCTGGTCGAGACGAGATTGCCGGAGCTGTCTTCCGCGCTCGCCGCAATGGAGAGTGTGTAGGCGTTCACCTTCTCTCGCGCAAACTCGCCGCCGAGCACCAGCGTGTGCTCGATACCGCCGGTGCTGAAATCGGCCGTCACGTCGGTGATATTGGCCCAATATTCATTATCCGCCCAACGATTCTGCGAACCGACCGACACGGTGTATTGATCCTCTGCGACGGGGGTAGTGCCGCAGGAGCCGGTGGACGGGCTGGTGAGCACACGCCCAAAGCGGCATACCGCCCCCGGCGCCGCCACGAGATAGCGGTTATATGTTTTCCCATAGCGGGTGGTGGAGCGGAAGCTCAGCTCCGCGATCGGCTCAAACTCGATCCTGAGCGTCGCGACATCCGCGCCGTTCCTGATGAAATCCCGCCCGATCACGCCGTAGAAATTGTCCGGGTTCACCTTGTAGGGGCGGCTGGTGGTGACATCGAACGGGTGGCCGAAATCGGGCACGCCATCCATGCGATAGTAATAATAATCCGCGCCGAGAGAGAGCGTGTCGGTGAGGTGCGCGGCGAGCGCGATGGTGCCGCCGTAACGCTCCGTCTCGACATAATCGCGGCCCGGCGTGTC
Source organism: Sphingobium sp. (assembly GCA_022652485.1). Lineage (GTDB taxonomy): Bacteria > Pseudomonadota > Alphaproteobacteria > Sphingomonadales > Sphingomonadaceae > Sphingobium. The sequence goes on along the minus strand of JALCRK010000007.1, from coordinate 77,484 downwards.
GGCGCTGTGATAGAGGCCGTTGACTCGCAGGGCGACGCTATCCGACAAGCGATAGTTGGCGTCGATCGTGCCGCGCCAGTAGTTCTCGGTGCCGACGCCGCCTTCCGCAACGAGATAATCGTCGAGGAAGCCGGGGCGCTTCGATTGCAGGCTGACGAGGCCGCCGGTGGTGCCGCGCCCGCCATAGCTGCTTGACGGGCCTTTCACGATCTCGATCTGCTCGACGCCAAAGATCTCGCGGCTGGTGACGCCGGGATCGCGCAGGCCATCGATATAGACATCGTTGCGCGCCTCGAAGCCGCGGATGAAGATGCGGTCGCCAAAGGCATTGCCGCCTTCGCCGGTGCCGAGCGTAACGCCGGGGGTGGAGCGCACGACCTCGCGGAAGCTGGTCGCGCCCATGTCCTCGATCACTTCCTTCGGGATGGCGGTGATGGTCTTGGGTGTATCCCGCAGCGGTTCGGTGAACTTGCCGTTGGCGGATTTCTCGACCTTGTAGGGCGCCTGCGGGTTGGCGTTGGGGTTGGCGTCAGCGGCGCGGACGCCGGTTACGACGATGGAGTCGCGGCCTTCCGCATCGGCTGCCTCATCGGCGTGGGCGGCAGGCGCAAACGCAAACGGCATGGCGGCGATAGCCAGCGCGGCCAGCATCGGCCTGCGCGACAGAGTATCGGCAACAACGGGGCAATAGGGAATGCGAGACATCAACAACAACCTCCTGATGAGAATTGTTGTTATTGAGAGTCATTCGCAGAGTCAATCGCTGTTGCGAACTATTTGCAATACCTCTGCCACAGCCAGATGCGGATCGCGCTGGCAAGGTTGGCGGGATGCGTGCTGTGCGGGTCGCGCCCTCGTCCGGCAGACGCAAGGCTGGCAATCCGCGCCTCGTCTATCCGCGCGACGAGGGCGTGCAGCGTCACCCCTTCCTCCTCCGCCGCGCGACGCAGCGCCGCCCAGAAGACCGGCTCAAGGCTGATCGAGGTGCGGTGCCCCGCGATGGTGACGCTGTGCTTGATGGGGCCGTTGAAGGCAGATGGGGGCGGATCGCTGCTTTCGTTCATAGCAATCCGCCCCGTCGAATTATTTGGTGTCGCATCGCTATTGCGGAAAACCGGTTCCCACTTTTCCGCACGATGCTTCAATACATATGCTGGCCGCCGTTGATCGACATGGTCGATCCGGTGACGAAGCCCGCATCCTCGCTGCACAGGAAGGCGACGCCGCGCGCGATTTCTTCCGCGTGACCGAGGCGACCGACCGGAATCTTGGCGACGATCTTCTCCAGCACCGGCGCGGGGACCGCCGCCACCATGTCCGTATCGATATAGCCGGGCGCGATGGCGTTCACCGTGACGCCATATTTCGCGCCTTCCTGGGCCAACGCCTTGGTAAAGCCGTGGATACCGGATTTCGCGGCGGCATAGTTCACCTGGCCATATTGGCCGGCCTGCCCGTTCACCGAACCGATATTGACGATCCGCCCCCAGCCGCGCTCGCGCATACTGCCGAAGGTCGCCTTCGCCATGTTGAAGCAGCCACCGAGGTTGATGCGCATCACGTCGTTCCAGTCGTCGAAGCTCATCTTCTGGAGCACGCCGTCCCGCGTGATGCCCGCATTGTTGACGACGACATCGACCGGACCAAGATCCGCCGCGACCTGCGCGCAGCCATCGAGGCAGGCCTGATGATCGCCCACGTCCCACTGATAGCTGGCGATCCCGGTGCGGTCCGTGAACTCCTTGGCCTTCTGCGCATTGCCCCCGTAATTCGCAGCGACCTTCATGCCCATATCGCGCAGTGCGATGCTGATCGCCTCACCGATGCCACGGGTTCCGCCGGTCACGATCGCCACTCTCGCCATGTTCACTCTCCCTCCGTGCTCAGATCCAGCCGCCCAGCTCGTCGCGAAGCAGCCGTCCATAAAAACTGATTGCCTCATCTCCCGCGTTCAAACAAGGGAGGTAGACCAAAGTCTCACCCATATGGGCGAGAAATATATCGCGGCCGCGCAGGGCGATCTCTTCCAGCGTTTCAAGACAATCGGCAGAGAAGCCCGGCGCCATCACGGCGAGGGTTTTGACGCCCCGCTGCGCCAGCTCGGCGAGCTTGTGTTCGGTCGAGGGTTCGAGCCACTTCGCCCGGCCGAAGCGGGACTGGAAGCTCATCTCGATCGGCCCGGCGATATCATTTTCAAGTGCCTCGGCCAGCAGCCGCGCGGTCTTGACGCAATGGCAATGATAGGGATCGCCGAGATGCAGCGTGCGCTCCGGCATACCATGAAATGTGAGCAGCAGCGCATCCGGCTTCGCGCCCAGTTGCGCGAGGTGCCGCCGCGCATCCGCCGCCAGTGCGCCGATATAGGCCGGGTGGTCGTAATATGGCGGCAGGGTGCGGATCGCCGGTTGCCAGCGCATGGCTTTCAATGCCGCGCCCAGCCCATCCATCGCGCTCGCAGTCGTCGCGCCGCTATAGTGCGGATAGAGCGGCGCGAACAGGATGCGCTCGCACCCCGCCGCCTTCATCGCCGCCAATTTGCTCGCGATCGACGGGTTGCCATAGCGCATCGCCCAGTCGACCAGCACGCCCTCTCCCGCCAGCACCGCACCCAGCCGTTCCGCCGCTGCGCGAGTATGCGCCGCAAGCGGAGAGCCTTCACTTGTCCACACCTGCTGATAGGCGTGAGCGGATTTCTTCGGCCGCGTATTGAGGATGATGCCGCGCAATATCGGCTGCCAGACGAGCGGCGGGATCTCCACCACCCGCCGGTCGGACAGGAACTCGGCAAGATAGCGCTTCACCGCCGCCGGAGTGGGGGCATCCGGTGTGCCGAGATTGACCAGCAGCACGCCGACCTTGCGGCTGGCAATCGGAGGATGATCTGCGGGGCGACCAGGAAGGCCAGAAGTCATGGAGGGTGCAACAATCCGAATGGCGTCGCTGCCACCCTAGGCATGGTTTTCCCGGTGCGCAAGCTCTTGCCATTGCGCGGCGCGATGCCCATAGGGACAGTCCGCCGACTCTGCCTCTTTGGGTGGGCCGGAGCGGCGCGAAAGCAGGAGCAAGACAAGTGGCGGTGGCGAACTGGAAGCCGGAAAGCTGGCGCAGCCATGAAGGGCTGCAAATGCCCACCTATAACGATGCGGCGGCGCTTGCCGCAGCGGAGCAGCAGCTGTCGAGCTATCCCCCGCTGGTGTTCGCGGGCGAATCGCGCGCGCTGACTGAGGATCTGGCCGCCGTGCAGCGCGGCGAGGCATTCCTGCTTCAGGGTGGCGACTGCGCCGAGAGCTTTGCCGAGTTTCACCCCAACAACATCCGCGACACCTTCCGCGTGCTGCTCCAGATGGCGGTGGTGCTGACCTTCGCCTCCAAGCTGCCGATCGTGAAGGTGGGCCGCATGGCGGGCCAGTTCGCCAAGCCCCGCTCCGCGCCGACCGAGACGATCGGCGAGCAGGAGCTGCCAAGCTATCGCGGCGACATCATCAACGATATCGCGTTCACGGCGGAAGGCCGCGAGCCGAACCCGCAGCGCATGGTGCAGGCGTACAACCAGTCCGCCGCCACGCTCAATCTGCTGCGCGCCTTCGCTCAAGGCGGCTATGCCAACCTGCACCAGGTGCACCGCTGGACGCTCGATTATATGGGCCGCAGCCCCTGGGCGAAGAAATTCGCGCAGATGGCGGACCGGATCGGCGAGGCACTCGATTTCATGAAGGCCTGCGGCATCGATGCCGAGACCGTACCACAGTTGAAGTCCACCAGCTTCTACACCAGCCACGAGGCGCTGCTGCTTCCCTATGAGCAGGCGCTGACCCGGCAGGACAGCCTGACCGGCGGCTGGTACGACACCTCGGCACACATGCTGTGGATCGGCGACCGCACGCGCTTCGAAGGCTCGGCGCATGTCGAGTTCCTGCGCGGCATCGGCAATCCGATCGGCATGAAGTGCGGCCCAAGCCTGGAGCCGGACGCGCTCCTCCGCCTGCTCGATGTGCTGAACCCTGATCGCAAGGAGGGCCGCATCACCCTCATCACCCGCTATGGCCATGACAAGATCGAGGCCGGGCTGCCCAAGCTCGTGCGCGCGGTGATGAAGGAAGGCCACCCGGTGCTGTGGTCGTGCGACCCGATGCACGGCAACGTCATCAAGGCGGCAAGCGGATACAAGACGCGGCCGTTCGAGCGCATCCTCGCCGAAGTGCGCGGCTTCTTCGCCGTGCATCGCGCGGAAGGCAGCTTCGGCGGCGGCATCCATGCCGAGATGACCGGCCAGAACGTCACCGAATGCACCGGCGGCGCGATCGCGATCAGCGACGAGGGGCTGGCGGACCGCTACCACACCCATTGCGATCCGCGCCTCAACGCCGCGCAGTCGCTGGAGCTGGCGTTCCTGCTCGCCGAGATGCTGAACGACGAGCTGGCGGAGCGCAGAAAAGCGGCCGCCTGAGCCATGTTCGATTTCGCGCCGGAGCACGCGGACGACAAGGCCACGCTCTATGCCGATCTGCGCGCGGCGGCGCTGGCGGTGACGGAAGGCGAGACCGACGCCATCGCCAATATGGCGAATGTCGCGGCGCTCGTCTGGCACTATCTACCCGATCTCAACTGGGCCGGCTTTTATCGGTTGATCGGCGATGAGCTGGTGCTCGGGCCGTTTCAGGGCAAGGCCGCCTGCATCCGCATCCCGCTCGGCAAGGGCGTGTGCGGCACGGCGGCGCAGACGCGCGAGACGCAATGCGTCGCCGATGTCCACGCCTTCCCCGGCCATATCGCCTGCGACGCCGCCTCGGCATCGGAAATCGTGGTGCCTCTGGTGCATGACGGTGGACTGCTCGCCGTGCTGGACCTCGACAGCCCCCTGCCCGCCCGCTTCGACGCGGAGGACATTGCGGGACTGGAGGCGCTGTGCGCTGCCATAGCGCCAGCGCTGGTCGGTTAGCGCCTCAGCGCTTTTTCAACAGCTCCAGCGCGGCGGCGGTCATCGCCTCGGTGGCCGTCGCAATGGTCGGCTCCGGGTCCGGCGCCCACAACGGGCTGTGCAGCGAGGGCAGCTTGGCCGCATCGCCTCCAGCCGCATCCCATTTCTCCTGCGACACCCCGCCTACCCAGAACAACAGGCTCTGGATCCCGGCCTTGTCGCCCGTGCGGAAACGGCCGAAATCCTCCGCCGCCATCGTCGGCGGGCGGCGCTTCACCCGGTCGCCGAAGCGCTGCTCGAACACGGAAATGACCCGCGCGGTGAGCGGCTCGGTGTTGACTGTGGCGGGCACCGGCCCTTCCGCCTGACTGACGATCGGCATACGATCCTCCGGCATACCCGACGCAATCGCCTCCCCCCTTGCGACGCGCTCGATCGCTGCAAGCAGTTTTTCCCGCGTGTCCGGCGAATAGCTCCGCACGGTCAGCTCCAGCTTCACCGCGCTGGGGATGACATTGCGCTTGGTGCCGCCCTCGACCCGTCCCACGGTAATCACCGCCGCATCCTGCGGATCGACCTCGCGCGCCACGATGGTCTGCAACGCCAGCACAATCTTCGCCGCCAGCACGACCGGATCGCGGGTGTTATGCGGATAGGCGCCATGCCCGCCCACACCGCGCACGAGAATATCCACGGAATCGACATTGGCAAAGGTGTTGCCCGGCGAATAGCCGATCGTCCCCGCAGGCATATCCGCCGCATCGTGAAACGCGATCGCGGCTTCGGGCCTGGGGAAGCGGGTGAAGAGGCCATCCTCCAGCATCGCCTTCGCACCGCTGCCGGTTTCCTCGGCGGGCTGGGCGATCATCACCAGCGTGCCGGACCATAGGCCTTTCATGGAAGACAGGCGCCGCGCCGCGCCGATCCAGCTCGCCATGTGAATGTCATGCCCGCAGGCGTGCATCACTCCCGGCTCGACGCTGGCATAGGAAACGCCGGTCGCCTCGCTGACGGGCAGCGCATCCATGTCCGTCCGCAGCAGGATGACCGGACCGGAACCGTTTTCCATCACGGCAACCACGCCGGTGCCACCCACACCCGTCGTCACCTTGAACCCAAGCACGCCCATCTGCTCCGCCAGCAAGGCCGCCGTGCGGGTCTCCTTGCCCGAAAGCTCCGGGTGACGATGCAGATCATGATAGAGATACAATAGCGATGGCAGATCAGCGCGCACACTGTTTGAGAGGCTGTCGGCCCGTGCACCGTCCGCTCCTGCCACCATCATCGCCGCCACCGCCACAATCCAGATTTTCCACATCGCCGGAGCTTAGGGAGAGTGATCGACATGCGTCAAGCAAAGCCGTCATCGCGGCACTTGATTATCGGAGCCCAAGCGGTTAAGGCGCGCTCTCGCTTCACGCGGCGGCCCGCCCGCCCGATGAACGGCCCCTTCGTCTAGCGGTCAGGACGCGGCCCTCTCACGGCTGAAACACGGGTTCGATTCCCGTAGGGGTCACCAAATTCGCTTCCCAGCGGATGCCATGACGGCTCAAAAACGGCTGTTTTCCAATGATTTTTATGGTATAATCGTCCCAATCGGACTGGCTGCATATCACCACATACCATCATAGTGATGGTTTATTTGATGGCATATCCCAGCCTCTGGATTGGAGATACCATCATGGGTCTTTCGGTAGTGGCAATTAGAGCGGCGAAGGGTCGGGACAAGCCCTACAAGCTCACCGATAGCGATGGGCTGTTCCTGCTGGTGACGCCAGCGGGCGGTCGCTACTGGCGCATGAACTATCGCTATTTGGGCAAGCAGAAGACGCTGGCGTTTGGGGTGTGGCCCGATACTGGCCTTGCCGAGGCGCGTGAACAGCGCGATGCTGCCCGCAAGGTTCTCGCCAAAGGCGATGATCCTTCCGCGAAGGTTAAGCTCGACCGCATTGCCGCAACTGTAGCCGCTGCTAACATTTTCAAAGCCGTAGCCGAAGAATGGATTGCCAAGTGCGACGATGAAAAAGCTGCGTTGGCTGCTGGAGTTTACCTATCCTTCGCTTGGCAGCCGTCCGATCACCGCGATCACTGCGCAGGAACTGCTGCTGATGCTCCGCAAGATGGAGAACAGGGGCCGCTATGAGACCGCGAAGCGGCTGCGGAGCACCTGTAGCCAGGTGTTCCGCTATGGCATCGCTACGGCCCGCGCCGAACGCGATGCGGCGGCGGACCTGCGTGGCGCGCTGATTGCGGCCAAGCCCACCCACCGGGCAGCGATCACTACGCCGAATGAGGCTGGCGCACTGCTGCGCGCCATTGAGGGCTTCGAAGGCCATGCCAGTACCCATGCAGCGCTGCGATTGTTACCGCATGTATTTGTGCGCCCCGGCGAGCTGCGTTTTGCCGAGTGGTCGGATATTGACTTCGACAAGGCCGTGTGGACGATCCCGCCGCATAAGACCAAGATGCGTAGGGTCCATAACGTCCCCCTCTCAGTCCAAGCTCTCGATATCCTTTCGTCAATCGAGACGGACAGTGGCCTCAGCAGCTATATCTTCCCGTCGCTGCGCTCAGCCAAGCGGCCCATGTCGGAAAACACGATCAATGCCGCGCTGCGACGGCTAGGCTATGCTCAGGATGAGATGACTGGCCATGGTTTTCGGGCCATGGCCGCGACGTTGCTCAACGAGATGGGACTATGGCATGCCGATGCCATCGAGCGCCAGCTTGCCCACACCGATAACAACGCCGTGCGCCGTGCCTACACGCGCGGCGAATATTGGGATGAACGGGTTCGCATGATGCAACACTGGTCTGATTATCTGGATGGATTGCGGAACAGTAACAAAGTCGTGAAAGGTGCGTTCGCCAAAGCTGGTAGGAAAGCAGGCTGATCAGCCTGCCCTCTGCTCCCGTCCGTAATGCACAGGGTCCGCGATCCATGTGTTGATCTCGGACTCATACCATCCGGCGCCATGGATGCTGATCTGGATTTGGCGGGGGAACGTGCCCTCGGCGATTATGCGATAAAGGGTCGAGCGCGAGAGCCCGGTGCGGGACAGGACGGTCGGCAGGCGAAGGATGCGGTCGGTGGCATTCATAGGGATGGTCTTCCTTTCGGTGACGGTCAATGGCTCCCCCTGAACCGGATTGTGGCGATGCTTTCCCCGCACACAAGTACCTTTAAGGTGCCGCGAAGCGCCAGTCGCGGCCACGGCAGCAAAGACAGGGGAACGGCGGCGAATGGATAAGGATACGCAGACAAGCGTGCGGACGGTTGGGCTAGCGAAGAATCTGCAATGACCGGAGCAACGGCTTTTCATATCGTGCGACCTGTTGGCTGCTGCCCAGGTTGCCGGTGGCGCTAAAATCCTTCCTCTGTAGCCGACTTCTGATTGTGATTCGCATTTCATGCCGGTTCCGGGTTCAACCAGTCTGTCGTCATCTGTCGGCCTGCATCGGTCGACGTACTCCCTGCAAGGGGTGAGGCACGGATGTGCCGGTTTCGCCATTAAGATGGCATTGGTTCAATCCTGATCGTGCATCGCACGGGCTGCCTGGCCTTGGTGGCCTTGCGTTCACAGGCGACAATGCTGTCACTGTTCGCGCGCGCGATGTCGGCGGCACGGGTGATGCTATTCCAGGCTTCTGGATTACCAGCTTGCATCAAATGAACGCCCGCATCCCAAAGCGTGGGTTCCCGCATCATGTGTGCTGCCATGCCTTCTGGCCAATTCCATGAAGACGGAGCAGATCGGGCGATCATGCCCGGAATGAACGACCATAGCATCATCCCCGCGAGCAGCGCGCCGCCGCCCACCCAGGCAAGGCGGTGGCGCTGCTCGTCGCGGGTGCGGACGGTGCCGATGATCTGGCGCATGTCGGTTGTTGCCCTGTCGAGCCGTTCACGCGCATCGATTTGCGCCGCATGATCGGTACGCCGTGCGGCTTGGGCTGCTGCATCAATCCGTTGTGCCAGTGATTCCGGCGCAACCTCAAGTGCCGGGCTTTGCGCCATCTGCTGCATATCCCCGCCGATCTCGCCCAAGGTAAGCGCGATCTTGCCGAGCGTGGCGCTGTAATCGGGTAGCACGATGTCGGCGCGTTCTGACGCCAGTTGCTCGACCGCGCGGCGCAAAAGCGCAACTTCCCCTCGTAGCTGTGCAAATGCCTGCGCCGCTGGATCGGGAGGCTGCTGTGGCTCGGCAAGTGCCAGCAGATCAACATCCTTCTCATCATTATCGTGGTTCATTGGTTTCTCCTATCTGCTCATGCAAAGACTGCGGCCTCGCTCCAGCCCAAGTGACTGGACAAGCTCATGCGATATGCCGCTGCCACGCTCGCGCATGGGCGGTAGCGACAGGTCCAGCTTGTGGGCATGGTCGTGCAGCACTGATTCCATCTGCGGATCGCGCTCCAGACTTTTGGCCATGACCGCCATATGCTCGCCGACCTTCCGTGCGCCCTTGCTGTTACCATCGCGCTGCAACTCCTCGCGGTGGTGCTTCAACTGCTGCCAGCCTTCGACAAAGCGGTCGGCGCGCTGGAAGGGATCGCTGCGGATTTCGGCTTCCAACTGCATTGACTGCATGGCGGCTTGGGTTCGCCCTCCGGCGGCCTCCTGGACAAGCTCAGGTTGCCGTTGGAATGCGCTCTTCAGATCGGCAACAGCATGGGGCCGGACGGCATCCAACCCCGTGCGCGCCTTGTCCAGCGCCTCACGTTGATGCGGCAGCACGGGCAAGCCCCGACCTTTCATGCGCCCAATGTCGACGACAGCACGGGCATAGCGTTCCACCGCACGACGTAGATCGGAGGCACGGGTCTGCTGCTCGCCTTCCGGCCTGTGGGATTGGGGACGGAAGTTTGCGAACATACCCGCTGCACGTTCGGGTGCCTGCTCCTTGGGCCGGAACCTGTCGAACATGCCACGCACCTTTTCCGGGACGATCTGTTTGGCCACCTCGGTAATCCGCTCGCGGAACGTGATACCGCGCCGTTCGGCGAACTGCTGCACTGGGTTGCGTTCCTGCTTGGGGCTATGATCGCTGGCCATATCCTTGCCGCGTTCGCGCGATAGGGCGCGCGTGAGTTTACCCGCATCGGCAAAATCATCCTTGCCATAATGGACCTGCACCCCGTCGCGGTGGCGGGACAGCCCGACATAGGCACTATGGCTATCCGTGCCGGGTGTGGCGAGAACATGGGTGCGATCCACTGTCATGCCCTGTGCTTTGTGGATCGTGGCGGCATAGCCATGATCGATGCTGCTATAGCCCTTCAGATCAAAACCGACCCTGCGGCCATCGTCGGTACGCACCGTCATGCTCTTTTCGTTGACCTGCTCTACCGTTCCCAGCGTACCGTTCTTCACCCCAAGCCCGCGTTCGTTCTTCAGGAACATTACCCGATCATTCTCGGCAAAGGTCCGGTCGCCGCGCTCGACTTTGAGAGGGACGTCGCCGCCCAATGCGCCATGGACGCGCAGTCGATCACGGGCGGCTTCGTTAAGCGCCTTCACTTCGTCATTGGTATGGGTGAGAATGATGCGGCTGGCATCGGGATTAGACCGCCGTTCACTATCCCAGCGGTCGATCAATGCGCCGCGCGCGGCTTCGCGGGTATCGGCAACATGGACCATCCCACGCTCGCGATAGGCGGTGAGCGCTTCGCCAGTTCTGCTCGTGACCAGATGACGGGTGGCATCGCGCTGCCAGTCATCGCGCTGACGGCGAATGTCAGTAATCTCAATACTGCCGACCTGCTCCGCGATGGATCGGAACGCTGCACCGGCCTCAATCGCCTGCAACTGTTGCGGATCGCCGACCAGCACCACCTTTGCCCCGGCTTCCTGGGCATGGGACAACACGCGCTCCATCTGGCGCGTGCCAACCATGCCTGCTTCATCTATGACCAGCACATCGCTTTTGCTGAGAAGATCACGGCCCCGTGCCCGTCTCTCCCCAGCGCGATCAAATCTGGCAATGTGCGCACGGCGCTCAGCACCTGATCGAACTGCTCTTTGCCATCCGAATGGCGATGCGCGAACATGGCAAGATCGCGCGCTGTAAATGTCGCTTGGTTATGGGTGATCGCGTCAAGCGCGAGCGCCGGGTTTGCAATGATCTTCTCGCCATTATTGCGGGCAATCTCGCGATGAAGCTCGATGCGCTCAGATTGCAAACCATGGTCGCCCATTCGCGACACTGCTGGGCCGATCTTGTCCTGTGCTTTCAGGTCGATGCCCTGCTCCTGCAAGGAACGATGATCGATGCGGGTATCAATGTCGAGTTCCGCGAGGCGCTGATTGACATAATCCGCCCAGCGTTCACGCCATTGCTCGACAAGTTCGGTCTTGTTCCAGTCGCGCACCTTCGCGCCGAACCCGTCTTTGCCGACCTCGCGCATGGTGAGCATGACATGGGCGTGGGGTTTGGGCTGACCGTCTGGACCAATGTCCCAATGGACATTCAAATCCGCGATCATGCCGCGCTCGACGAATTCGGCCTGCGCAAAATCTCGTGCGAGTTCGATGCCCTGTTGCTGAGTAAGCTCGCGCGGAATGGCGAACTCGACCTCGCGGGCAAGCTGCGCGTCCTTGCGCACCTCCGCCGCCTCAACCGCGTTCCACAGCTTTTCGCGGTCGGCAAGATGCTCCGGGGCGTTTTCCGGCAGCATAATTTCCGAATGCACGACGCCCGATTTATTCGTGAAGTCATGGTCGCGATCCAGACGCTCATCGTGCAGCCGTTCACCGCCACGATAGGCCGCCGCCGCGACGGCACTACGCCCGGAAGCGCGGCTGATGACTTTGACCGAAAGGTGGAAGATTGCCATATCGGCAATCCATCTACACGACATCGAGCACGTCGGAACGACGTATAAGCGCGCCCTCACCAGAATAAATCCTGCTCGGGACTATCCGGTATCAGAGCGTCTCGACGACTCTACAGCATTGGGAGAGCAACGATATTATTATGGTCGCATCACCTCTCAATGGAGAACTTCGATGCGTAAACCTCGTGATTTTGATTCGGAACTCAAAGCCCTTGCCGACAAGGCCAAGCAACTGAAGGAACGCCGCGTGCAGCAGCTAGGCGAACTGGTGATCGCCACAGGGGCCGATGCGACCGATGCGGAAACGCTGGCCGGTGCGCTGCTCGTCATTGCTGAAACCAGCGAAACCCAGAGGAAGGAGGCGTGGCGCAAGCGCGGCGCGGCCTTCTTTCAAGGTAAGGCGCGTGGTCGAACTGCGGGAACTGATCGCGACAAAGACAGCACTACGCCGAATGACGGCAGCACGGTATCGGCTTGAAGCGCGACAGGCACGAACCGACATGCGCGAATGGGTTGTGCAACGCCGCGAACGCACGCTACATCTGATCGAATTGGGCGGCCTCGTCATAAAAGCCGGTCTGGTTGAACTCACCGATGATGATCGCGCTACCCTCTACGGTGCGTTCCTCACGGTGGCGGGCAAACTGCAAGGCGACGAACGCGAACAGGCGCTGCTGCTTTGGAAACGCAAGGGCAAGCGGGCATTCGAGGACGAAAGATGATCAATCCCAATCGAACGGTCATTCAAGCAGGATTGTCTCGGCAGCAAACATGTTAGGCTGTAGTGACGATTTAATCATTTGAGCCAAAGCATGATGCTGGCGAGTTTGACGAAGCCGAGGAAGTTTGCGGCGAGCTTATCGTATCGGGTGGCTATGCGTCGCCATTGCTTGAGTTTGGCGAAGAAGCCTTCGATGCCCCAGCGTTGTTTGTACGCGACGCGGTCGTAGCGATGTTGGTATTTGCGATGGCGGCGAGGTGGGATAACCGGCTCGCCGCCTTGCTCGTAGATGAGATCGTGCAAGCTGTCTGCGTCGTAGGCGCGATCAGCCAGAACCTTACCGGCGGGCAAGCCACGGATCAGTTCGCAGGCAGGCGCCATATCGTTCTGCTGACCCGGACCGAGGATGAAGCGGATCGGTAGCCCGAGCGCATCGACTACGGCGTGGACTTTGGTGCCGAACCCGCCTCGCGAGCGCCCGAGAGCCTAGGCCTGAGCGCCCCCCTTTTTATCCGTGCCCCGGGCCTGGGCCTGGGCGCGGATCACGGTCGCATCAATCGCCAGCCACTCAATATCGGGATCATCCGACACGGCCTCGAAAATCCGGTCGATCACACCTTGCTCGACCCAGCGATAATAGCGCCGCTTGGCAGTCTGATAGGGACCGAACTTCTCAGGCAGATCGCGCCAGCGACCGCCCGAACGCGCCAGCCACAACAAAGCATCCAAAAAACGTCGCCCGTCGCTGCGCGGTCCGCGCTTGCCCTTGCGCCCGCCCGGCACAAAATCGCGCAACCGCTCCCACTGATCGTCGCCTCAATCCAGCTCTTCGCACGCCGCATCGCAAGGCTATGAATTTACGCCCGATAATTATGAATCAGGCTCTGATACTTTGGATTATTGTCAACGCAGTCAAGTCCACCATCCTGAAAAACCCAGAAAAACAGCATGCCAGGAATTTAACCTGACAACGCGCAGGCCACTTCGTAATTGATATGACTGACAGAGCCTTCGAACAGACTGAGCGCCTCCTTAAGAATAGTAGCTCGTAAGGCAGGTCGTTCAGGACAGGCCAGCAAGATATACAGCGCTTCCCGCGATTCGCACTCGATCAATATCTGACAAAAAATGGAGGGCGGACTATCCTCAACATCCTTCGGCCACAAAACTCTGACATTCGCTACGCCGGGAAGCCTCACTATGGCCGGAGCCAAGCGCTCTTCGATAATGTCCTTGAGCTTGCCTTCCTCTTCCGGCCTCGCCCGCCCAATCCAGAATGCAGAGCGAATGAACATAGGTTTACTCCTGTGAATGAATTGCCTCCACTGACTACCGTCCGCCCGCCCGTGCAGCGACCAGGCGGACGATAGTCCCCCACCCCATGGCGGCGAGGTGAGTAACACCTGACGTCAATAATCCGACAGTGCCTTACATCAAATTCGTGGATGGCTGGTGCATATAGACAGCCCTCCGCTCTTTACCCAGTCTTGACATCCCAACCTTTCCGTGTCCTGACATTTTAAGCGAAACTAAAATAGCTAAATCAGGAGCGCGAGCGGACCAACGCCGAGGCGCTTACATCCGAGCTTCAGGATTTTCCGAAAGTCCTCGATTGTTTTGTTCTCATGGGACCGGCCAAGCTCATACTGCGGATCGTCACCGAGGATATTCCCCTCGTTCGTTCCACGTTGCGGGCCTTTTCGGCTCAAGCCTCGGTCACGAAATCAATGGGTCCAGGATCCTGATGGGGTGGACGCCCCCCGACGGCCTTTATGTGCCAGAGTGAGGTGTTGAACAACACTTGCAGGAGGCGTCCATGGAAGAAGTTACCACGATCGGTCTGGATTTGGCAAAGCTGGTTTTTCAGGCTCACGGAGCTAATGGGACTGGCGGCGTTCTTTTTCGCAAGACGCTGAGGCGACATCGGGTACTGGCATTCTTCGCCACACACCCGCCGTGCCTTGTTGCGATGGAATCGTGCGGCGGCGCGCATTACTGGGCGCGCGAGATTGGCAAGCTGGGGCATGAGGTGCGGCTGATTGCTCCGGCCTTTGTGAAGCCATTCGTGAAGCGCCAGAAGAATGATGTGGCAGATGCTGAGGCGATTTACGAAGCGGCGCAGCGTCCGACGATGCGCTTTGTTGCCGTAAAGAGCGAGGCGACCCAGGCGAGTGCAACGATCTTCCGCACGCGCGATTTGCTGATGCGGCAGCGGACTCAGACCATCAACGCTCTGCGCGGTCATCTGGCCGAGTACGGACTGATCGCCGCGCAAGGGGTTGGCCAGGTCGCCAAACTTGTTGCTAACCTCGACGATGCCGACAGCTGCTTGCCCGAGGCGGCAAGGTCGATGCTCAAAGTGCTGTCCGACATGATCGGGGTGCTGGATACGCAAATCGGCCAGCTCGATATGGAAATCTCCCGGCGTGCCAAGACCGACGACATCCCGCGTCGGCTGATGACGATCCCCGGTATTGGGCCTATCACCGCAACCGCGCTGGCAGCCCTTGCCCCGCCGTCTGAGGTGTTCCGCAAGGGACGCGACTTTGCCGCATGGCTCGGCCTGACACCGCTTCAGAAATCCACCGGCGGCAAGCAAAGGCTCGGTGCCACCTCGAAAATGGGGGAGCGAACGCTCAGGCGATTGCTCATCATCGGGGCAAGCGCCGTCGTGTGTCAGGCGACAAGGCGCGGTGCACCACAAGGATCGTGGCTGGCACGGATCCTTGCCCGCAAACCGCGCATGCTGGTGATCACAGCACTTGCCAACAAAATGGCCCGAACCGTTTGGGCCTTACTGGCAAAGAATGAGATTTATAGAGCCCCGGTCCTGGCGCGATAGCCAGCCACGAACGCGAGGGTGTCGGCAGATGTAGGAAGGTCAGATGGAAGATATGGCGTAACGGTCGACGAGACGGGGTTGGCAGAATCAGATAGGGTCAAGGTGCTAGCCAAGCACGCAGTCCTGATATGGAGCCAATCCGCGAACTCCCATACGGGCCAGCGGCATCAATAAAGCCGCACCAAAGGCCGGACAGATGTCAGCACCCGACCACACGTCAAGCCTTCCAAAATATCCCTTGCATCCTAAGGGGCGTCCACAGATGACCCTAGCTCATCTTGAAAACGGACTAGGTTCGGGAATTGCCCGTTCAAAGCTTTGGGCTTTGGCCGGATCACCTTTTCCGCTGTATTTCGAATAAGCGGGATAAGGGTAAACCGGGCGCGAAAAAATTGGTCGGCGCGCTTCGCCCCGTGAGGCCTCAGCATTTTCCACGTGCGTAGCCACCAATACATCGGGAGGAGACGCCTTTTCGACCCAATCTTCCAGATAACCGAGGTAATCCACCTGATCGGCGCCGGGGCCACCTGAGCAATGATCAACACCTGGCAACAGAAACAGCCTTGCAAACTTGTTCGCCTTCTCCGCTCCCCCTGCCAACCGTTGGACTTTTTTATAGTAATTGATGATGGTGTTGGGCATGGAGACATCACCCAAGCCCATGTAGATTATGAGCTTGCCGCCAGCCTCTGCGAAACGTGTTATATCCGGATTGCTGCTGTCGTATAACGACTGCATGACATCCAGCTTTTTATAGTCCTCCGTGAAATTGAACTGGTCGATATTCCAGTTTTCCGGACGTCGGGGATCCGAAAACAAATCTCCTAGTCCATTACGGGTGAGCGGAAACATGTAGGGAAGCCCGCCATTTTCGTCATCGAGATAATATTTTGCCCACAGCCGCTCGGATCCCGGCGGGGCGCCTCCCCCGGAGATGGAGCGTCCCGCGGCATCGACCGGACCCGAATAGATTTTCTCGGCAGCTTCCACCTGCGCCTTGGTCAGGCAGCCGGAAACCTGTCCCGGCCGACAGGCGATTTTGGAGGGCTTGAACATACATTGCTGCGGTCGGGCGACCAGTCCGTCCTTTATGCCATCGTCCAGATCGCATTCGGCCAGCGAAGCTTCGTTCAACAAGTCGAGATCTGCCCGCTTCAATATCATCTGACCAAGGGCATCTCGATTAGCAAGAGCACTCCAGGCGAACATCACATAAAGGTCGGAAAGCCTGATTGGCGGCGCACCTGCGATGATCCCGTCATAATCCCAGGGGAATTTCTGCGCCTCTTGAAGCGCCTGCCGCCCCCCGGTCGAACAACCCGAAAAGTAGGATTTGCTGGGTCCCTTGCCATAATAGGCGGCAATGACAGCCTTTGCTGAGACGGTGGCGACGTGTGTGGCGCGATACCCCCAATCGATCAACGCCTGCGTGTTACCCCGCGTCCATTGCGAGTCGAGGCCGGTGCCCTTGTGGCCCATGTCCGTAATCAGGCAGGCATAGCCTTTCGCCATCGCCGACGCACAGTCCTCATCGCGCAGAAACCCAGCATGCCCGCCGGACCCCATCTGAATGAATTTTTCATTCCACCCGTCTTCCGGCAGGAAAAGCCTGAAGCCAACCTGCGGAACCGCATAGGCTTCTACAACGCACAGGCTGCGAGTGCTGTCTGCCGAACCTTTCCGGTGACTTTCGAGGATCTGCGAGGGCGCCTCGTCGATCCTCGAAAGGTCAAGATTCTGAAGGCTGGCGCATTGCGCCAATCTTCCGGAGTCAGGTGTTGATGCGGTAGATTGTTGTGCGTTGGCCCTCGCCGAAGCCATCACCATGGCCGCCATGAGCACAACGACCAACTGCGTGCGAACCATGTTTATGACCTCCACAACGCCCTCCTAACGTTTTGGGTAAACGGATACGCTACCGCCTCTCTGACACGCTCCTCACCACTCTCAGAAATGCGTGGTGATTGCAGACTCAACGTTATATGCGTCATCGACGATCAGCATAGAAGTCCATCGGTCGAACGTTGTGCAGGGATGCGAAATCCCCAGCGCCACCATGTCGCCAATCGCGAGATTGACATCCGCAGGAAAGGCCAGATGCGCGTGCTGATCATTTATCGAGACGATTTCGCAGGTCTGCGGCAATTCCTGCATACCAGCCGTAGATCCCGGCCTGAAAGACTTCAGCGCCCTCGGCGGGCCCGCGTCATGCCCGAAATCACGCCTTCCGGCCCCCAATATGGCTCGTCCGGTTTCGGGCACGGATATGACATAGGTCCAGACCTCGATCGCCGAATCCAGTGCCGGCCCGGTGTGATGGTCGGCCTGTTGACGAACAAGCCTCGCCGGCTGATGCCGCTCATAAATACCAGAGTCATGCGTGACATAGCATCCGCTTCGAATGATTATGCGGCTTGGCTTTGACAGCGACAAAGCTCGAAATGATTTGGCGACGATATCGAAGAGTGCGGAGCCACCTGCCGTCAGAATTATTTCCTCGCCGCCGAATAATCCCCGAGCATCGATGGTTTGGATCACCGACTTCATATACTCCAGGAACTGATCGGTAAGGAGTTGCGCCTCCTCTGCGGGGAGATATTGGCGCAGACCTTCAAAACCCGCGATTCCTTGCAGGCACAATTGGGGAAATTTGCTTATCGCGGAGGCAACGGTGAGCGCATCTTCGGCATTGCGGCAGCCGGCCCTGCCCCCCGCATACCCCAACTCGATGAGCAGATTGATCGGGCGGAGCAGCTTACCCCGCGAGGCGGCGTCCGCCCAACGCTCGATGTGTTCGACGGAGTCGACAAAACAGTAGAAATCGACATCCTCGTTTTCCGCCAAGAACTTCACGACAAAATCCAGGTCGCGAGGGCCTACCAGTTCGTTGGCCAGGAGGATCCTTTTTACACCGGCAGCATGGCCTACCCGCAATTGATGTATCGTCGAAAGCGTAATGCCCCACACCCCGTCGTCGAGCTGCATCGCAAATATCTCGGGGCTGAGCGTGGTTTTCCCATGGGGAGCAAGTTCGATGCCCGCTTCCCGGACATACGACATCATGGCCTTCCGATTGCGATCGATCGCAGAGCGCCGGATGACGGCGACAGGCAATGGCACATCCTCAAGGAGAATATTCCAATTTTGCTTTGACAATTCGGCAATTTCGATTGGTTCGGCAAGGTGCGGCAAGCCCTTGGTTATCGCGTTGAGTTTCCTGGATGAGGGGGTGGACATCGTTTTCTCCGTTTAGTCCAGACCCTCATATCGCATTATGTTCCAAATTGGCAATAGATGTTCTATATCAGAACATTTGCACTCCCAGGGAAATATGGGCAATAGGTGACGAAAGTTTGATCTCGATTATGAAGCCCCGCCTGTCCCTTGCCGAATCCCTGCGCACGGTCCGCAAAGAATGCGGGCTGACCCTTGCCGAACTCGCGGCCCGAACCGGGATACCCCGAACCACCCTCTCAAAGGTCGAGAACGGCAAGGCCTCGCTCACTTATGAGAAGCTCGTGCAAGTGGGCGACGGACTGGGTGTGGGCATCACTCGCCTTTTTGATTCGAAGCCGAACGGGCAAGAGGCATCGCACCCTGCCAATGCCCGGCGCCGTGCCGTCACGCACCTTGATGATGCAATATCGGTCGAGTCAGACAACTATATCAATTCCTACCTCTCCCTGGATCTCTTAAAAAGACGGGCAAACCCGATCATTTCCAACGTCAAGACAAGAACGCTTGAAAAGTTTGGCGAATGGATTCGTCACGAAGGTGAAGAGTTCGCGATCGTTATAGAGGGAGAGATAGAATTCTGCTGTGAGGATTATGCACCGGTGCGTCTTAAGCTGGGAGACTCGGTGTATTTCGATAGCGGCATGGGCCATGCCTATCTCGCCGCTTCAGACTCCCCTTGCCGGATATTGGCGGTATGTATCCGGGAATAGTTCTGGTCCGGGCATTGCAACGTTGCCGGCAATCACGGCCTTCATGAGCGCAGCTGGTGAAGCACTTACACCCAACCGCCGAGGTTGACTGAATAACAGAGATCCCTCATTTACGGACAATGACCAAAACCGTCGGCATTTTCATCTACGATCATTTTCAGCTTCTCGATGCGTCGGGACCGATAACTGCATTCGAAATCGCAAACGAGGCGGTGCCGGGGGCTTATCGTCTGAAAATCATGTCGGTCAGGGGCGGGATGATCACAAGTTCATCGGGCCTTGCGGTCGAAAGTGCTGCCGTCAGCGAAGTGGAGCGACCCGATACGGTGGTCGTTGTCGGAGGCAGTGGCGGTCCGAAGGCGGAGGTGTGTCCTGACAGCATGGGCTATCTGCGCAAATGTGCCGCGGAAGTACGCCATCTCTGCAGCGTGTGCTCGGGAGCGTTCCTGCTCGCAGCTGCAGGAGTATTGGAAGGCCGGCGCGTGACGACGCATTGGCGCCTGGCGGAGGAGTTGCAGAAACGATATCCCAGGCTGAAGGTGGAGGTGGACCGCATTTATGTGCGTGACGGCTCGATCTGGACATCCGGGGGTGTCAGCGCAGGTATCGATCTCGCACTTGCCCTGATTGCCGATGACCTTGGCGAGGATATCGCGCGCCAGGTGGCGCAGGACATGGTGGTCTATTACCGCAGACCCGGAGGCCAGTCCCAGTTTTCGGCTTTGGCCCAACTGAGCGGCGAGGAATCCGCATTCTCTTCGTTGCTCGAATGGACCCGTGGCCATTTGTCTGAGCGCTTGACCGTAGAGCAAATGGCCGACCATATGGCCATGAGTCCCCGGAACTTTTCTCGCGCTTTTGCCCGCGCCATTGGCGTCAGCCCCGCCAAGGCGGTGGAGAGATTGCGCATGGAAGCGGCCCGCGAGCGCGTGGAGAATTCGCAGGATCCGATTGAGCAGGTGGCGTCCGCCACGGGGTTCGGCGATCCAGAGCGTATGCGCCGCGCCTTTATTCGCGCATTCGGACAACCGCCTCAGGCACTGAGGCGCGCGCGATTGCGGACTTGATCTACTGATGGTCAAATAGACACAGAGCCCGATCGTGAGATCGGGCTCCGCACTTCAGACTTGATGTAGGGGCCAAACACGCTTCAGAAGCGCGCCTTGAGCATGATATAGCCGGATCGCGGCTGGATCGGCGCCACGACGGGCGACAGATACTCATAAGTATCGAAGGCGCGGCGCCCACCCAGATTCATACCCGAAACCGTTATGGTGAACCGACCGAAGTCATAAGATGCCTGGGCATCGATGACCGCATAACCCTGAACTTTGCCGCCACCGGCCAGAACGGTGGGCAGCCATGTCTCGCGGCTGCTGAGAGCGGTAACGCCGGCACCAAAGGAGAGCTTCTTCAGGGCTCCCGTCAGCACGCGATAGTGGACCGCGATACGGCCGCTGTGCTTGGGCACGCGCGCCAGTCTGTCACCCACCGGCACCACGGTATCCTTCGTAACCTTCGCGTCGGTGTAGGCATAGTTGGCGAGGATCGACAGCGAGCGGGTCGGCTCCCAGGTAATGTCCGCCTCAAACCCGCGCGAGCGCTGCTCGCCGGTCTGGATTGCGGCAAAAAAACCCTGGGCGGGATCAGGCACCGGAACGTTCTTACGTTTCAGCTGATATGCCGAAACCGTGCCCCATATACCAGCCTGGGGCAAGGCCAGTTTTACGCCCCCTTCCATGCTTTCCGAGGTTTCCGGTTTGGGCTTCGAAGATCCGAAGAAGTTGAATGAACCGCGGAAGCCCGTGGCATAACCGGCAAACAGGGCGATGCCGGGCTGGATGTCCAAGGTCGCACCAATCCGGGGATCGACATGGTCGTAACTGGCATCGATGAGCCCGAGGCGGCGCCATTTCAGATGCGTATATCGCACCGAGCCGGAAAGGTGCAGCGGTCCGTAGGTTGCCTGATCCTGCACATACGCTGCAATCGTTTCAAACTTGTCATCTTGACCCTGAAGAAAGGCGGGTCCCGGTCCGAAGGAACTGTCGTAAACCGGGTTTGCCAGATCGATGACGCCGACCGGAGTAAAATCGAAATACATCGCTATTTTGTTATGCGTGTGATCGTAATTGGCGCCAATCAGCAGTTCATGCTTTCCGCCAAAGGCTTCCGTGTTGATCAGGAGGTTGGCATCGCCGGTGGTTTCCTTCACACGATTGGGCAGGAACACCGGAAATATAAAATAAGTCGTCGGCAGGGCAAGCGGGTCCGGTTGACCGAAGTCCGGTGATGCGAAGCTGCCATATTCATCATAGTTGTTGTAAAAATAGCGTCCCGTGACAGTCAGGCGAACATTTTCGCTGAACTCATGCCGCAGCTCGCCCGTAACCAGCTTGTTGACGATCGTGCTGTGCGGCTGCCCAATCGGGGCGCCGGGAAAGGCGTAGCGATCAATTTGTCCGCTCTGCGCAGGTACGCTCGGCAGGCCCGAATATTCGAGCTGATCACGGTGGTCATATCTTCCCTGCAACAACAGCTGGGTCTGGTCGCCCAGTTTGAACGACAGGCTCGGCTGTACAGACCAGCGATAGCCCTTGGCCTCGTCGATCCAGCTCTTGTTGTGTTGATATTCCGCAGTAACGCGCGCGGCGATGCCGTCACTCAAAGGCACGTTTATGTCGGCATAAGGGTTGTAGGTCGACCAGCTGCCGCCGCGGAATGCCACATAGCCCCCAAAGGTATCCTGCGGCCGCACGGACACCACATTAATGAGTCCGCCCAGAGGCGCGCCCGCGCCGCCGCCATACACCGTGGAAGTCGGCCCCTTGACCACTTCCACACGTTCGACCCCGATAAGGCTGGTCGGATCCGCCATCGCGTTGATGGAATATGCCGGCAAACCATCCTGATAGATTTCTGCCGCGAAACCCCGGATAAGCGGCTGGGCCAGCGCGGATTCTTCCGGCTTCGTCGGAACGACGCCCGATACGTTCACCAGCGCATCGGCCAAGGAGCGGCGGTCCTGATCGCGGATCAGCGAGCTGTTGAGAACCTGCACCGATTGCGGAACATTAATCAATGGCGTGTTGGTGCGGGTTGCCGAACCGCCCTCATGCAGAAGATAGCCATCACGCTTGGCCGTCACGACAATCGCGCCCGCGCCCCAGCTGTTCGCGTTTTCGCCGGTATCGTCCTGCGTTTGAGCATAACTAAGTTGGGTCAGGAAAGTCGTCGCAAACGCCACAGCAACGCTTAACCGAAGCCTCCTCCTTGTATCAGTAAATCTCGAATGAAGATTTGCATGGCGATGTAACATTTGCGACCCCTTCCAATTGAATTAGCGAAATTCCCTATTTCTAAAGACAAAAATAGTCATAAACCCCACAACCAACAAAATACGGTTCCATCACAGCTTTGGGCGACGGACTATTTAATTCACTTTACTTTCCCATTCGTGCCGTCTCGAGAACACCACTACTGAAATCGGCCAGAAGCTCACGTGCTATCGCCAACACCTCCGGAGGCGCCCGGTCCGGCGTGCCGCTATCGAGCGGCGGCTCCGGTGCATATTCGGCAAAAAGCTGCGCTGCTTGGGCGGCCGCCAGCGGACGGAGCAGCTTCACCAATGCCAGGGCGAAGTCCAGGCCAGCGGACACGCCAGCGCCGGTAACTCGATTGCGGTCGAACACGACGCGCTCGTCGACTTCTATCGCCCCGAATTCCTTGAGCAGCGGCCGCCCTATCCAGTGCGACGTGGCGCGATAGCCCTTGAGCAAGCCGGCCCGTCCCAGCAGCAGCGATCCGGTGCATACACTGGTCACCCATTTCGCACGGGATCCGCGATCCTCCAGAAAGGCGATGGTCGCATCATCTCGCAGCGCGGCCAACGTCCCGGCACTCCCTCCGCCGACCAGCAGTATGTCCAGATCCTTGGGGCAGGTTTCAAAGGTCGCGGTGGGCATGATGACAAGCCCGTTTCCGCCCTGGACAGGATCCATGCTGCGCGCGACGAACTGGATGTCCGCCCCGTTCAGCCTCGAAAGGAAGTAACCTGCGCCGAATAGGCAGCGCAATGAGCCGTTGCTCATGGGCCGGGTTGCGGAACGACCACAAGAGCGAGATCGCAATCGCCTTCACGCCCTCTGCGAGCACCTCCCGAATGACTGCTTTTGCATCGTCCTCGTTGAGCGGCACTATTACCGTGCCCGCTCTATCAATGCGCTCTACCACTTCACGCGCCAGCCTGCGTTCGACAAGACCACGCGGCTTCGTCTGGGTCATAATGTCCTGCAATTCATGCTGCGGACGCCCCAGATAGCGGCCTTCGACATTCATGATGAAAATCGAGTCACGATGTCCCTGCGTCGTGACAAATCCAATGCGCGGCACCTTGCCCATTACGAGAGCGTTCAATGATGACGTCGTTCCGTGCGCGATATGATCGGTGTCGGCCAACAAATCTGCCACATCACAGCCAAGTTCGGCGGCCAGCAGGTCAATGGCGTTCAGGACGCCCTCGCTATAGTCAGGAGGCGTGGATGGCGTCTTGGCCGAAACCATGCTTCCATCGGACCTTATCACGACTGCGTCGGTGAAAGTCCCTCCGACGTCGATTCCAATTACGTTACCCATTTCCTCATCCCAAATTGAACAAACCCTGAGGGTCCGCTCCAGTTATTTGCTATTCGTCAAAATACTCTAGCCGGGTGCCGGTTATTCTCCTGGTGAGACCCTTCCTTCGGCCTTCCTGGGGGCAGAGAAATCGAGACTAATGGCAAAATCCTCAACATTGCCTGGCCACTTTGGATCAACGAGCGTGGCAGTCATGACGATGAGCCGGTATAGGACGCGCCAGCCGAACCAGCTTTTTTCTCGGCAGCGATTTTCTCGTTGAGCGCGGCCAGCAGAGCGATGAATTGCCGGAAAACCTTGCGCAGATCTGGGCCGTCTCCGAAATCCCAGGCGAAGAAGGCTCCGTCGATCAGTGAACGGCCAAACTCCGCATATTCTTCCGCCACGAGCTTTGCGACAGTCGGTCCCAAATTACTGAACTGGCGTTCAAGCAGCGATTGCCACCAAAGACGCGCCGAATTGCGGACCTCGAAAATGACATCTCTCACTTCCTCCGGCATGTCCTTGCGTTCAAGCCCCAGTAATAACAGGAAGCGCAAGAACAGCGGATCGTCCTGAAGCGACCGGCCTACCTGCTCCGCTAGGTCCTCGATTGATCCTTCCGGTAAGGGTTTGTCGTTTTCATTCGCCCGGAACTGGCCGAAGAAGAAGTCCGCCTTCCAGTGAACCACCTCGGCGAACAGATTCTCCTTGCTGGAAAAATGCCAGTAAAGCGAACTTGCCGGGCAACCGGCCGCCTTGCAGATCATCGAAATCGACGCACCTGAAAAGCCCTTCGTTGCCATGATCCGGGCGGCAGCTTCCAATATCGCTTGCCGCGACCCAATATCTCCAGACGGGTTTTCTGCAGACTTGCTCTTCGCTGTATTTGCCACTCTCTTGCTCCGTCTCGACTTGCCTTGCCGAATGTCCACGACCTTGGTTTCTTCGCGCGGCCTTGTGCCGGTCACGAGCCCAAGAACCCCAGGACTTCGCGCTCAAAGAGCGCCTGATGTTCTACCTGAAACCAATGGCCGCACCCAGTTTGAAGGACCATTTTTGCATTCTTTACCCGTTCCATCAGAATGAGCGAGCTTTCAACGGGGCAAAATCTGTCGTTCATGCCCCAGAGGCCGAGAATCGGTTGCTGGATTTCGCCGATCACATCGACCAGCGATGGAATGAACCAGCGTTTGTATATGGCATCGTTTTGCAACTGCGCGATCGAGAACCTCTCCTCGATCAACTGATCGCTAATCAGTGAGGGATCGTAAAACATTAGGCTGAATACCTGCCGCAGCGCATCTGGGGTCAGCCCTCCCGGCGCCGTGAGCACCGGCAGCATCTTCTGGATCCCCTCCATCTGGCGATAGCGGTCGAGAGGGTAGAGGCCGCCCGGCGCCATCAGGACGATCCGCTCGATCAGATCGGGCGCATCCAGCGCCATTTTCATAGACAGCGTTCCGCCCATCGAATTGCCGACGAGCGCGCATTTCGTAACGCCGATCTTGCGCAAAGCTTCAATCAGAGTGCTCACGAAGAAATCGAGCGTGTAATCGGTGTCCGGTTTCGACGAATAGCCATAGCCCAGCAAATCCGGCACGATGCATTGATAGCCATGCTCAATGAATGTGGGGATGTTTTGCTTGAAGTTGCTCCAGCCCGAAGCGCCAGGACCGCTTCCGTGGATCAGCACCAGCGGATAGCCTTCACCAACCACATGGAGATGCATTTCGTACCCGTCACCCACGGAGACCATGCGCCCCCGTGGTAGGATATTTTGCGATGTTGCGTTCATATTATCACTCGCATCCTGAAACGATAGAATTCTCAGAACTTGTATCCGATGGTCAGGCCATAGGTTCGCGGGGGTTGCAGATAGCCGACAATAGGTGCCCCTACGAAGACAGTCGTCGCCTGACCGCTGGCCTTGATCGTCTTGTTGCCAATGTTCCGGACGAACGCACTCGCTTGCCATTTGCCATCGGGTGATGCGTAATCGATCGAGGCATTTTACAGATTATAGGCGCTCTGCGACTGAGAATTGAGGTTGAACGGACTGAAATAAACCCGGTCCGACCAGGTACTTTCACCCCGCAGCGTGATCGTGCCGAAGCCCGCCTCGATCGCATATTCCGCGCCGACATTGATTACATAACTGGGCGCCTGCGGTAGATGCTTGCCTTTAAGGTTGAAGGCTGGAACCCCATTGTCTGTGGTAACGCCATCGCCAAGCGGGCGAGTGGGATCGGACGTCACATATTTATCGAAACGAGCATGAAGCCATGACCCGTTCATCGTAAGTGTCAGCGGTGCCTCGATCGGGCGCACCGTGAATTCGCCCTCCAGGCCATATATCGTCGCTGTTGCGGCATTTTCCAGCACCAGTACGGTGTTCTTCACCTTGCCGACTTGAAGATCCTTATAGTTATAATAGAACCCTGCGATATTTGCACGCAGGCGACGATTGAGCAGTGTAGCCTTTATACCGCCCTCAAATGCGTCAACCTTTTCCGGGTTGAGCGGAGGCGTAGCGCTACCCAGATTATAGGTGCCGGCCTTGAATCCTTTAGAATAGGAGGCGTAGAGGAGAACATCCTGCGCCAGATCATAATCGATACCGATCTTGGGCGTGAATGATTTGAACGTCTTGCGGTCATCATGGAACGGCACCAGCGAAACATTGGCCGGATCATAGACACGGGCGAGATCGAAGTCGGACTGGTCATGCACAGTCTTGCGTTCCCAGCTATGGCGCGCGCCCACCGTCAGGCGCAGGCCATCGGTAACGGTGTAGGTATCTTGCCCGTATATCGCCGCCGCCTTGGTTTTCATCCTGCCGCCAGCGAAATAGCCTTGCATTAGCAGGTCGGGGCCGCCAACCGCCATAAGGTTGAACGGTGCCGTCAGATCGCCATCGATCTTCTCATGGAGATAATACAACCCGGCGACGAACTTGTTGACGTCGCTCTCGACATTGAGCTGGAATTCCTGGCTCCACTGATCCGACTTTTCTGTGAGGAAGAGCGGGAACAGCGTATTCCCCAAAGGCGAAATATCCGTGATGAGATGATAGTCGCTCCGGCGATAAGCGGACAGCGACCGGATGCTGACGCTATCGGAAACTGCGTAGTTCACATCCAACCGGAAGCCATAGAATTCAGCTGTGGTCCGTGGATCGGTCGTGCTGGCCAGATCGCGCGGATTGCTCGGTGCGAAGCCACCGAGTGCCAAGCCAGTCGGCGTGATCGGTGATCCGTTATCATCAACCGCGGGGTTAAAATAATGATAGCCGTTCGAGCGATCCTTCTGGTGGTAATAGTCGGCGCCAAGAAGGACGCTCAGCTTCTCATCGGGCTTGAACAATATCTGACCCCTGATCGCCTGAGAGTCGCGACTGTCGATTTTTGTGCCACTAACGAGATTGCGGCCATAACCGCTATGATGCTGGGTCTGACCCGCCAGACGGACCGCCACAGTGTCCGAGAGGGGGCCGCTGATCGCCGCCTCTGAATTATAGGTGCTGTAATTCCCGCCTGTCAGACGGACAAATCCCTCGAGGTCGAACGTCGGCTTGGCGGTGATGAAATTGACTGATCCGCCGGTGGCATTGCGACCATAGAGAGTTCCCTGCGGCCCGCGCAGTACCTCGATGCGTTCGATGTCGTAGAAGGATGCAAGCGCTGCTGCGGAGCGAGAATAGAATACGCCATCCTGATTGAGAGCGATGCTGCTTTCCGCACCCGTTGAAATATTATCAACACCAATACCGCGCAGAGTGATCCGTGCCTGCCCGATCTGTTCGGACACGTTGAGATTGGGCACTTGCTGTGCGATTGAGGCGACGGTGACCTGCCCGCGGTCAGCCAGCTCTGAGCCGCTCAGCGCGGTGAGTGCCAATGGTGTCTTCTGGCTGGATTCCGAGCGTTTCTGTGCCGTGACGACAATATCGGTAATCCCGCCCGTATCCTCGGCGGTCGAACTAGCAGTTTGAGCTATCGCGTGATCAGACATTCCGGCCAAGAGCATGGCCAATGTAAAAGACGAGCCGGTAGCAATTCTGATAAATGCGTTTTTCATTTTTTCCTCCCCGAACACACTGGTTTCGATTTGAATTCACAAACTCCTGGGTAATTATTGAGATCGGTCTGATGCACGAGCCCGTTCGGCGCGGCACATCTGCTCCAAGCGACGTCTCACTCGGATTCCTGCGGCGTCGCTTGGCAATATCGCAGGACGCAGCGACCAAAATTCGGCGCCGCCCATCCGGTCCTCGACCGCCTCGATCATGGGATTGTCCTCCGTCAGGAACGCCTGCGTCTGCGCATCACAAATCAGCTTCGCCTGCGATGCGTCCGCATCGCTGAAGCATGCGGAAGTCCCATAAAAATAGTGGGTGCTGTGCTCTGTTTCAGGCGTGATGATATGGAACGCATATTTATGCGGATCCTGAATCGGTTCCTCTCCTGGGGGAACCGCGCCAAATTCCAGCAGCATGCTGGTCGGCTGCATCCAGACCATGTTGTTCCACTGATCGCATGGCTGCCCCTGCATCTCGCCGAACCCACAGAGGGTTCCCGGCATCCACAGGTCGGCGCGAACCTTGCCCTCTTCCTCGGTCACCTTCACCTCAGCAGCCCTCATGCTGTCGTTGCCGAGCGACCCGAAATGGATGAAGTTGACGTGCGAAAGATCCATTAGATTGTCGATCTCGAGCAGGTAATTACATTTTACATTCAGGTAATTGCCGATGTTGTGATGGCCAGTTCCTTCGGCTGGAACGAGTGACAAATCGGGAATCTGGCTTTCATCCGCTAGTGCGGGGTCTCCCAGCCATATCCACACTATGCGATAGCGTTCTACGATCGGATAACTGCGAATGCCTGTGCCCGCCGGTATGTGCCCCCGGCCCACAGGGTTGTGAACGCAGCGGCCGCTGTGGTCATATTGCAACCCGTGATAGGGACACCCCGTTACGAATGAGGCTCCCATGACCGATCCCGAATTTGCAGCGTCGCCGTCTGATGAACGCGCCCGCACGCTCGCGCAGTTCCCGCTCTCGAGGGTGACAGAGGTCTTCCATGACGAAATGCTGGGCGTTCTTCCCCCGATCCACATTCGCGGCGCGGCCGGCTTCTTCGTCTCCGAAGCGGTAGCCGAGGACATCCACGCCCAGTTCGTCCACCGTGATGGCCGTTTCTATGGCGGCTATGTCGCGCTCCGCGATCCGGAGACCTGGATTACCTCGGCGCGTATCGCCGCCTACGATGTCGATAACCCTAACGCGGTGGAACTCGCCTGGTATCCCGATGGGGCAGGGGAGGCTGCTGCGTGACGCGCCACAGGCTCTTCGAACTCGGGGCAGGGCCAGCGAACGAGCCCTGCGCCCAGCTCGGCCAAACGCCCGATTTCGAGCGCGTCAACAGGCACGAGCTGCGCGCCTTTCAGGCCGCAGTGATCGCGGTAAACGGCCCGCCGCCTGCGCCCCTGGAATTCGCGGCGATCGCCAACGCTCATGATTTCGGGACGTACCGGACGCTGTGGATCGTCTCGCTGGTGGCGGTACTGCCGCCCAGCGCCCGGCGCTGGCTCAATGGGCTGGACGTGCCGTCAAGCTGGATCAGCGCGGGGTTCCCGCCGCCGGTCACTTACGCAGGTTCGGGATTTCCATGCGTGCGCCCTTTTGCCGAGGTGATCGCTGGCGCGTTCCAGATCACGCGGCCGCGCGACGACGGCAGCATCTTTCCGCCCGCAAACGCGGTCCTCCACCGCAATCTTGAAGCTACCTACGGCCCCATGCTGGCCGCACGCGGGGCGGGCGTTACCCCGGCGATGCCGACGGGAGGGTAGGGGGAACACGGCGGGCAGGCGAACAAGGAGACCTGCCATGCCCCGCTTTTACACCGGAATCGGTGCACGCCGCACCCCGCCCGAAGTGCTCGCGCTGATGACGCGCGCTGCCTTCGCCCTGCTCAAACGCGGCTACCTCCTGCGCTCCGGCCATGCAATCGGCGCCGACAGCGCGTTTGAACGCGGGGCGGGGGAGGACAAGCAGATCTTCCTGCCTGCGCCGGGCTGGCGGGGCTCGGCGAGCCAGTTCCACCCGGACGCATTGCCGCCGGAGCTGTGGCAGCGCGCACGGGCCATTGCTGCCGCGGCGCACCCCGCTTTCGCCGGACTCGATCCTTTCATCCAGGCCTTGCACACCCGGAACGTGTTCCAGGTGCTGGGGCC
Organism: Sphingobium sp.; assembly: GCA_022652485.1. GTDB lineage: Bacteria > Pseudomonadota > Alphaproteobacteria > Sphingomonadales > Sphingomonadaceae > Sphingobium. The sequence goes on along the minus strand of JALCRK010000007.1, from coordinate 47,371 downwards.
TGAGCTCAATGCGCCCGCCGACTTCGTCCTGTGCTGGACCGCCGATGGCGAAGCCTCGGGCGGGACCGGTCAGGCAATCCGCATCGCCGCTGCCCACGGCGTTCCCGTCTACAATTTCCAGCGTCCGCGCGAGCGTGCGCACGTCGAACGCCACCTCTCACTCTGAGCATTGCCCTGCCGTTCCGGTCCCCGACGCAGCTGCGCTGGGCAGCGCCAGTCTGGGGCGGCTGTGCGCTTCCCGCGAAGGAACTCCCATGTCCGCAATCCACCTCGCCCTCGATATTCCCTGCACGCGCGACGATGCTGCCCGGCTGTTCGCCGTGCTCATCTTCCTGGCACAGCTTGAAACCGACCCGGATGCCAAACCGGGGCCGGAACTGGACGCGACCTTCGGCGCAAACGCGCGCGAGGCGCTGCTCGGGATCATCGGCCACCCCGTGCCGCTCGGGATCGACTGCCGCTATGATCCCGTGACCAACCTGCTGTCGGTCACTGATGTCGAGGGCAGGCCCAACCTTTCCGCCGTGCCGGTGCTTCTCCTCTGGCTTTACCCCGACAAGCTGCCGCTCGCCTACGCGGCCCACACCGCCGCGCGTCCCGAGCACAAGGTCTGGACGCTGATCGGGCTCAATCGCATCGAGATCACCGAGGACGCGGCCTCGGTCGAGACGCGCCTTGCGGCACTCCGCTCCGAACCCGGCGCTGTGCGCCGGATCGACCTGCTACCGACAAAGCCCTTGCCGAACGGCGACTGACGCCTGGGTGCGTGCCCACTCACGCGGCGGCGCGGTCCGGAGGGGTGTCGCCGGTTCGGCGCCGGGGACAACGCGGTGGCAGCGGCTCGCCTTCCTTCCACACCATGTGCGTTACGCCCTCGCAGGCGAGCAGCGCCTCGAGCGGTTCGCTGGCCTCAGTATCGCCATCATGGATATGGATCGCGGTTGCATCCTCGCCGGTGTCCTTGAGCACCAGGCTGGCGATCGGCGCGCTGGCATCGAGGTTGACCCGCATACCCTTCACGAACCGGCGCTTCTCAGCGACCGTCTTGGCAATGAGGTACTGTTCGTCGCTGCTCTCGTATGGTAGCCATTCGCCGGTCACCGGCATCAGCGCCACCTCGATCAGGTCGAAGGTCCCTTGGCTGCGCCGCGCGAACGAGCCGGCAACGACGAGGTGGCCCTGGTTCCCTTGCGCCTGCCACAGCGCCAGTTCGCCCGCGAACCGCTTGTGGAAGCGGCGCGCCATGTCCGGGTCCATGACGAACGGCATGTCGCCGACGTGGCGCAGCACGATCCGCTCCGCGCCGTGCGCCGGGGCGATCTCCTTGATCTCGCCCACCACCACCATCAACTCGTCACGCGAACGGTAGACGCGCTCAAGCGCCGCCCGGCGGCGCGCGCGCAGGTCCTCCTTGTCCTCGAGCCGGAACGTCTCGGGTACGAACAGGACATGGGGCAGGGCTTCCTGCTTGGCCTTGCAGCTGGCCGCAGCTTCGAGCAGCGCGCGGCGCACCACGAACCAGCTGCGTTTGCCCGCCATCTTGGGATGCCAGTGCGTCAGTTCGGCCCGGTCCCACAGGACATGGAGCAGCCCCCGCATCGACAGCTTCTGGCCTGTGGACTTGACCGTCGGCTTGTCGTTGGTGAGTGCCGCTGGCGCGAGCCGCGCCGCGCCGCGCGACAGCGGGAAGGCGAGCTTGAGCGTCGTTTCGCCGGAAGCCTCGTCGTCGATCACGGCATTTCCCCGGACCTGGGCCATGCCGGTCAGGAAGTCCGGAGCCTCGTAATGGTCGCAGGCCGTCGCATGACGTGCGCCCGAACCTGGCCAGCGCGCCAGCACGTAGCGATCATGGCGGTGGCTGATATAGAGCGGCAGCTCTTCGTGCCTGCGGCATTCGCAGAGCACCCGCTCCTTGCGCGCATAGGCTGCGCCGAGCACAGCCTGCAGGTCATCCTGGCCGCCGGTGACGACCTTCCCGAGCACACGGTATCGCTGGATCATTGGGGATCTCCAATTTCTCGCGATCGACGCTGCCCGTTCGACCTCTCGCGCATTCTCCTTTGGTTTGTCTGACGCGGCCCGCATGGCGCGCGCTGGGCCAAGTCTATCCTTGCCCGTGACCCCCGGCAAGGCCGGCGGCGCAGAGCGTAACCTACCGCCAGATTCGCTTGGTCAGTCCGCTTGGCCCGCCTCGTGCGCGAGGCTCTCGGCAATTCCCTCGGCAAGCCCGAGGCACAGTGCGGCTTCTTCGCGGCTCAGCACGATCTCGCTCGCGGCCTGATCGGCGAGCTTGCCTGCCAGTACTGTCGCCATGGCCTCAGCGACCATGCGCGCGCTCGGCATCTGGACCTCCTGATCCATTCGCGATTCTCCCTTGCCAGTCGCATGGAAACACTGCCCCTGCGGGCGCTTCCAGAACGGCCCCCAATAGCCTTTCTAGAGCCGCTGGTCGAGCATTGCTGCAATCCACTGACGCGGTGGGCCCGCCATGCGGGCGACAATCGCACATCGGTATTGGGCTAAAGGTGGTTGGGGTGTTGGGAGGCAAAGGGCAGGGGAGAGGGCGGGGGCACCCCTACGCCCGCGCCCCGCGCGGGGCTTGGGGCGACCCGCTCTACTCGCTAGGGCGCGCGGTCGGCGCTCTCGCGCCGCCGCCCGCCCAACCTCGCCGGCAAGAATGCCGGCCCTTCGGGTGACGATCGGGGCCAGTCGGGAAGAGGGGAGGGCTTGGTTCGACAGAGCGGCCGCGCTAGGGATTGTCGATGCCTGTCGTTCTTGCCGCTGCAGCCTTGTGCGTTTCCGTGACCGTCCATGACGGCGACACCATCCGCTGCGGCCGCGAGCGGGTGCGCGTCGCCAACATCGACGCGCCTGAACTGCCGGGCAGTCCCAAGTGCCAGGATCGCCGGGTGTCCTATGCCTGGTGCGATTACCGGGCAGGCGAGGCGGCGCGCGTGGCGCTCGTCCGGCTTGTCTCGCGCGGTCGGGTCATGATCACGCGGCTTGGCACCGATCCCTATGGGCGGACGCTTGCCACAATCTCGGTGAACGGCGTGGACGCCGGCGACTACCTGATCGCGCAGGGCCTCGCGAAGCCCTGGCGCTGACGCGCCCATTCGCACGCGGTGGCACTCTGAAATTTCCGGATCAGCCCGCTCTTCGTGCAGGTGCTGACGCACAAGGCCGTTGCGGTAAGCGGAGAGAAATCGAGGTTTCTCGTGCGATCTCGTTCTGACTTGCCCGGACATGCGCAGGCGGGAGTACCGCTTCGAGGGGAGGGTGCGCATGGACACCGGCGTGGTGCCGGGGTGCCCTGACGGGATGCAACCAAGGCAGACGGGTAGGAACGCCTGGGAACCTGCGGCCTGAACTGACGAAACCGCCCTTCGTTTGCCGATGAACCCTGCAGCGCCAGTCCCTGGCCGCAACCCAAAAGCAGCGGACCGTGAAGCCCTGCGGGCTTGCCGCACCACTCCTCGCTTTTGGGTTTCCCTCACGCCCGTTTGATTTTTGGCGTTCGGTGCGGGCCCGGGCCTTTGGCCCTGCCTGTGGTCTTCATCGGCGGGCGGTTCCGCCGAATTCAAGCCACGGAGAAACCCCATGAAGAACCTCGTCATCCTGATCGGCCGCATCGCTAGCCAACCCGAAACCCGTCACGCCGGTGAAACCGCGATTACCTCCTTCACTCTTGTCACCGACCGCCCCAAGCTGGTCGATGGCAAGACGGTCAAGAACGAGGCCGGCTACACCGAGACCCTCGCTGAGTTCCACCGCGTCACCGCTTTCAACGGCCTCGGCACTTCGGTCGCCAAGCACAAGAAGAAGGGCGACATGGTCGAGGTCCAGGGCCGCCTCCACTACTCGAAGTGGACGGACCGCGAGGGCGTCGAACGCTACGCGGTCGAGATCGTCGCCGAGGAAGTCCTCTTCCTCTGACCGGAGCCCGGGAGGCGGCAGAGCCGCCTCCCAACCGGATGCGCGCCGAGTCCTAAGCGGATTAGCGCCCCCGATTTCTCACAAAGACAGGAATTCCCCATGACGATCACTGCCGAAACGCCGGTGTGGGATACGCCGAGCGGCATGGGCGGCACCTTCACGGTGGCGCTGCTTGAAGACGATCCTGCCTGTCCAACCGTCCTCGCGCGGGTCTGCTATGGCCGCCTCGATGAGGCAGGCCGCTACCATCCCTGGCGCGAATGGGACCGTTATACGTTCCGGGTTGTCCGGACCGAACTGGCCAATCCGCGCCGGTTTGCCGATCCGACCCCGCGCTACCGGCCGCCGGGGTGAGGGGCATGCGGAAAATTCAACGGGCCGCGCTCTTTTCGCACTTGCAGCATTATTGAGGCGGCCCCATATCAAGGTTGCCTTTCAGGCATCCTCTCCCAAAACTTCCACGGGGTCGGCGCGAGCTGGCCCCTTTTTTTGCTCACGTGTCTTCGGCTGATCTCTCGCAATGTGTCGGTGGAAACGTCACCATTGGTGCTGGCCATGTGCAGCTACGCTCCATAGGGTCTCTGTTTCCATGTCCAATGAGGATACCAACCCATGGCCGATGAAATGCTCCTGGATCATGTCGCCGATATTGTTTCAGCCCACGTCAGCAACAATTCGGTCGCGGCGGGTGATCTGCCAGGCCTGATCCAGTCGGTCTACGCTTCGCTGGCTTCGCTTGGTCAGGTGCCCGAGCCGACCGAGGAAGTCCGTACGCCCGCCGTGTCGGTGCGCGCATCAGTCAAACCCGATGCGGTTACCTGCCTTGATTGCGGCGCGAAGTTCAAGATGCTCAAGCACCATCTCAGCACCGATCATGGCATGACTCCGGCCGAATACCGCGCCCGCTGGAACCTCGCTGCTGACTATCCAATGGTAGCGCCGGACTATGCCGCTCGCCGCAAGGAACTTGCGCTCAAGATCGGTCTCGGACGCAAACCGCGTCAAGTGGCTGTGGTTGCACCCGCCAAGCTGAAGCGAACACGCAAGAAGCTTGGGGTCGCCTTCGGCTCGCAAGGTGTGGTTTCGGGAGGGGTGCTGGACGGTTCCTGAGTATTCAGTTCAGGGAACCTCGACTGGCACGGGGGCAAGCCCCTTCGCCCGCTTTGCGAGCTTTCGATCGAAGGTCACGAAAGCGCTGCAATGCCCGGCCTTGGCCAGATGCAACGCATCGGCAAAGTCCATCCCTTCGCCTAGCCAGTCGAGCGCCTGGGCAACTTCGACCGGCTCCTCCAGTGTGATACCTGGAAGACCACCGATCGCGCGGAGTCCGTCGGCAATAGCCGCGGGCGTGAAATTGTAACCGGCGCGCAGGACCCATTCGATCTCGAGCACGACGGTCGTTGCAACGAATACGTCGCCTTCCTCGATGACCTTGCGCGCCGCTTTGGCCTGCTTTTCATCGTCGGCGGTCAGAAACCTGACGACGATATTGGTATCAATCGCGCGCACGGCGCTTTGCTTCCTTCGCGATAGCTGCATCCATCTCCTCGAGCGACAGCGCGGGACCACTGTGGCGCATGGAGCCGAAAACCGCATCGATCACGGTTTCGGGAAAGGCCGGGGTAGCTCTGAGGAGCACCCCATCGGGCGTGTCTTCCACGGTCAGCCGGGTGCCTGCAGACCAGTGTCGCCCTTCGCGGATAGCCTTGGGCAGGATAACCTGCCCCTTTGTCGAGATCACCGTCGTGATCCGCTCCTGCATACCCATCTCGATCTCCAGCGGTAAGATGAAAGTAAGATAGCCGCGCATCCGATCCTTGGCAAGCCCATGCTGAGAACAGCCATCGCTGCTTCTCATATTGTGCGATTGTGCCGGTTCTGTCGTTTGTGACACTTTACCCGGCGGGTAGAGTGTCAGAACTGACAAACCGTACGAGGCACGCGAAAGGGGATTCACAAGATTCACCTTTTGTGCTCAAAACTGATCCATGCAGGACCAAACACACATTTCCGGCGTGGGAGCCATCTATGCAGCGTTGGCTGCGGCATCGAAACGCCCGCGATATGCCTTCCTTGTCCTCCAGCTCGTGGCTGAAGCAGCCGACGCCCGTGGCCGTGCCGGTCCGCTCGTCGGCCGAGGAGAAGCCCCGATGCTGCTACGCGACTGGCTATGCACCCAGCTTCTTCCCATGAGCGAGCAAAGCGTGCGCCGCGCAGGCCTGAGGGCCCGCGTAACGATCTCGCTTCAGCACCAGCTGACCGGCGATCCTGACGCCGATACAGCACGTGTCGATCACGCGGTCGAAGAGCAGGTCCTGGCCGTTGGCCGTGCCAATGTCAGCCGGGCGATCTCGGACCTTGTGCGTGCCGGGCTCGTGACGCGCCACTATGCGGGTTATGCCACCAATCACGAGAACCGCGGCGGTGGGCGTCATGCGGTCTATGTGGTTCGGCCTGTCGTTCTCAGGGCGCTTGGGAAGATTGCGGCAACGCAGAGCGTTATTCCATCCTCAGCAAGATGTCAGGGCGAGCTGTTCGCGGCCTAACTTGTTGATTTAACATAATCTTTGTTATCAATTCGGACGATCGCGCCATATCATGCCGTTCGTGACACGATTCCTATTTTGTGGCATAAGACTCGCATGATGCCCTGAATGTGCCGCTTGGCGCCACCTTCAGGGCCGTAAGGAGCTGTGCCATGACCGTGCAAGTGACGATCACGCCTAACGGCAGGATGAGTCTGCCCGCCGAGATCCGCAAGCGGCTCGGCCTCGCTGGCGGCGGCGCGCTGCTGGTCGAGGAAACCGAGGACGGCGTGATCTTGCGCACCGTGGCGCAGTCGATCGCGCACGCCCAGGCACTTGCGAAGAAATACACCGACGGCAAGGCCGAGGCCTCAGTCGACGCATTCCTCGCTCGACGCCGTGAGGAATCGGGCGAATGAGCGAAGTCGTACTCGACGCCTCCGCGCTCCTTGCCCTGCTTCGGGATGAACCCGGCGCGGCAAAGGTCGCTGACGCGATTGCCGATGCGCGCATGTCGAGCGTCAACTATGCCGAGGTCGTCAGCCACTTCATCTATTCCGGCATGCCGGCCGATCAGGTCGATGCCATGCTGAGGCCCCTGCCCATGGCCATTGTCGAAGCCGACCACGCACTGGCGACCATCGCCGGGCGCCTGCGCGCCGTGACGGCCGAGGCCGGCCTGTCACTTGGCGACCGCTTCTGCTTGGCGCTTGCGCGCCGCGACGGCCTTCCTGCGCTGACCGCCGACAAGCAGTGGAGCACCGTCGCCGATGCCGCCGATGTCACCGTTTCGGTCATCAGGTGATCCTAGCCAAACCTATGCGGCCTTGCGGCGACCTTCGATGCGGGACTACTAAGTTCCCATGACGCGGGCGGCCATCCATCCTGAGCTTCTGACCTGGGCGCGCGAGCGTGCGGGCAAGAATCCCGAGGACCTGGATCACCGGTTCCCGAAGCTTGCCTTGTGGGAAGCCGGAGACGCGCAGCCTACCATTAAGCAGTTGCAGGCCTTTGCCGATGCCGTCCACGTGCCGGTAGGCTATCTGTTCCTTCCTGCTCCGCCCCTGGAGCAATTGCCTATCCCGGACTTTCGCACAATTGACGGTCGGGCCATACACCGGCCAAGTCCCAACCTGCTCGACATGGTCTACGCCTGTCAGGAACGCCAGGGCTGGTTCAAGGACTACGCTCGGGCCGTGCGCTTGCCGGATCTCCCGTTTGTCGGCAGCGCCACGCTCAACGACAATCCGGTAGCAGTGGCAGCGCGGATGGCCGAAGCGCTAAACTTCGACCTCGAGGCGCGTGCCGCCTGCCGGACTTGGGAAGAGGCCTTGCGCCTCTTCATCGGGCACGCGGATAGTCTCGGTGCGCTTGTCATGGTGAGTGGCGTCGTTCTCAGCAACAACAACCGGAAGCTCGACCCTGAAGAATTTCGCGGGTTTGCACTCGCTGATGCCCAGGCGCCGCTGGTGTTCATCAACGGATCGGACAGCAAATCTGCGCAAATGTTCACGCTCGCGCATGAACTTGCACACCTTTGGCTTGGAGCTACCGCCATATCCAATGCCAGTGCCGCGCCTGTAGCCGGCTTCAGACGCGAAGAAGTCTGGTGCAACGCGGTTGCTGCGGAATTGCTTGTGCCCTTAGCGACGCTGCGCGCCGACCTCGTGGCAGAGGAACTGCTTGAGGACACCGTCGCCCGTCTCACGCGGCGCTACAAGGTCAGCAGCCTTGTCATCCTGAGACGCCTTCTCGATGTCGGCTGGTTTACGCGGGTTGCCTTCGACGCCGCATGGGCCGCGGAGCGAGCCCGGCTGCGCGCCATCGCCGAGCGGGTCGGTGGCGGCGGCGATTTCTATCGCACGACCTTGTCGCGGGTTAGCCGCCGCTTTGCGCGTGCCCTCGTCGAAAGCACGCTCGAAGGCCAGACCCTCTACCGCGACGCATTTCGCATGCTCGGGGTCGCGAAGACGGAGACGTTCAATCATATCGGACAGGAAGTGGGGGTTCTCGCTTGACCCGCTACCTGCTCGACGCGAACGTCTTCATCCAGGCCAAAAACCTCCATTACGGGTTCGACTTCTGCCCAGCCTTTTGGGAATGGCTTGTTGCCCAGAATGCGACCGGGATTGTCGCAAGCATCGAAAATGTCAGCGATGAACTCGTGGGCGGCGGCGACGAATTGGCAGGCTGGGCCCATGCCCAAGGAAAAGGGTTCTTCCTGCCGCCCGACGATGCGGTCCTTCCTGCCCTGGGACAGGTCAGTGCCTGGGCCACCGGGCAGACCTATGAACCGGCGGCCATCTCGACTTTCCTACAAGTCGCCGACTATTGGTTGGTCGCACATGCCAAGGCCCACGATTGCATCGTGGTAACCCATGAAGTGCCCTCGGATTCGGTCCGCAAGATCAAGATCCCGAATGCCTGCATTGGCCTCGGAATTACCTGCGTGAATCCATTTGAGATGCTTCGCCGCGAGCGCGCACGATTTGTGCTGGGACCAGCTGCCTGATCTTGTTCTGACTGCTGGGTTTTGCCGTTAACCCCGAACGCCCCATGGGGGTTCGGGGGCAAAACTGAAATCTCTCTCTCATCTCGGTGGCTGAGCGAAATCAGCATCGCCATAGCATGACGCCTGGGAGATTGGCGGCCGTCAAGGATCGCGGGTGCCCCCCGATTTTGGCCTGCTGCGGCTACCGCCTTGCGAGCAAAAATCGGCTCCCCCCACGCCCGCTGCTCGCGGCGGCAGCGCGTGCGCGCCGCCGTCCCTGACTGCCTGACTCCGGCGTCCCTCCGATGGGCATCTTTCATCAGCGTGATGAGAGACAATTCCTTTTGGAGGTTATCATGACGGACCGTTTCTCGAACTTCGCCGACCTTGCCGAACACTATGCGCGCGAAATCGCCACTCCCGACTATGCTGCCGCATTCATGGAGCAGACCGAACTCGCCAAGCTCTCCATCGAGCATGAACCGAGCGCTGCCGAAATGCCCGACCCGGATGTGGCGCAGGCGGCGATCGAAATGATGCTGGCAACGGTTTTCGACCTGTTCCGCGACACCCGGATGGAGGACATGGCAAGCGAGGTCGCCTGGGGGATCGCGAACAGCTTTCATGTCGTGGCCAAACGTCTCGATACCCGAGAGGATTCGATGGCGAACCGGCTGCAGGAAAAGCTGCGCGAATACGATCCGAGCGAAGTCTACGCGACCGATCTGGAGGACCTCACCATGCAGGCCCGCAGCCTCGCCGAGTGCCGCGACGCGATGGAATGCATGCGCGACCATGCCGCGAAGATCTACCTCGTGGAGACCGGTCGTCCCTTCTCGCCGGTGCGCGGCTCGCGGGTGTCGTCCAAGACCAATGCTTCGATGATCGAGGCGCGCGATTACCTGGCCGCGCAAAAGGCGCAGCGGCGCGAACAGTTTGCGCCCACAGGCCCGGTCGTGGTGTTCTCGGGCGGGCAGCAGTTCACCGACATTGCTCAGGTTGAAGACTACCTCAACGCAATCCGGACGCGCATTCCTTCGATGGTGCTGGCAACGACCGCGCAGAACAAGGGCGCTGACGTGATCGCGGCGGCATGGGCATCGAGCAAGAACGTCCCCGTCATCCTGTGCAAGCCCGATGCCTCGCGGGGTCCTTCGGCGCCCTATCAGCGCAATGCGCGCATGCTCAGCTTCAAACCGGTCGAGGCGGTGGTGTGCAGCGGCGGCGGCATCCAGGCGAACCTCGCCGACCGGCTGCGCGAGGCGCGCGTGCCGATGCACATCGTGCGCGAGGCCGGCGCCCAGAACGAGGCTCCCCCGGCGCGGTCAAAGGTCCCGGCTCAGGCAGAACGCGGCGGCGCAAAGCGCACCGTCAATGGCGATGAACTCCCGCCATTCTGAGCAGGGGCAGCGCGTCGCCGATGCGCTGACTGCCGAAGCCAGTGCGAAAACAGGCGTGAACACGCGAGATGCCGTCGAGACGATTAAGGCGCGGATCAAGGCAATGAAGCGGCCCTCCCCTTCTGCCGAGCAGCCAGACTGCGATGATTGTCCTGACAAGGCGGTTGCTCCCCGCCCCGATTCTGCCAGCCAGGTTCGCAACCGCGACTGCATCGACTGCGTCGAAGAAGCGATCCTGGCCTGACCAGACGGCGCGGCCCGGGTCGCCTCCCACCGGGCCGCGCCACCATTTTGGGGATTGCGCGATCAGGCAGCCTGCGCGCGCAACGACAGGTCGAGCCGGATATCGTCGTAATTCACGCGCGGAGCGAGTGCCCGGTTGGGCCGCTTCTCGAAACGCACGAGACCGTAACGCTCCATCGTCTTCAATGTGCGCGACAGATTCGACTTGGCTCGCCCGGTACGTTCGACCAGCGCCTGCAAGGACTCCGGCTTTTCCTTGGCGATCAGCGCCAGCAGTTCCCGGTTGCGGTCGGACAGCACCTTGGCGAGGCTCTCGATCGAGGTGAACCATACCTTCGGCCCCTGCGCCGACTGCTTCAACTCGCCCCGCGCGATGGCCATGGTCCGGGCTTTGTAGTCCGCCGGGCTGGCAATTCCGATTTTCAACGTCGTCATAGCTTTACTCCTCGCTGCGCCAGCACCGCTTCGACTTCTGTCCAGAAGTCGGCCAACAGGCTTGCGGCATCGGCGTATTCGTAAGGGCGAATGGTTCGTAGCCGATGCTTATGGTCGAACGCAGCCGCTTGTTTTGCCCCCGGTCCCGAACCCGACGTCACCGGATGGGCATTGTCGAATCCGACCAACCTTTCGCCCTTCCCGTCGTGCAGAGTGAGCGAGTAGCGCAAGCCGTGCGGTCTCTCGGGTGAGCTTGCCACACGTTTGACCTCGAACTTGACCCAGTGGTTCCCCGAAGGATCGATGACAAACACTTCGCCATCGAGCGGAAGCAAGGCATCAAGGCTCGAGTCGTGCGGCTCATTCACCCTGCATAGTTATCACACGCTGATAACTATGCAACCTGCATCGTTGGCGGGGCCTTTGGTGGGACCCTGGACGGGTCGTCAGTAGGTGCCAGTTCCTGCGATGGCTGGGCAAGTTCGATCCTGCAGGCTAAGGCCGACCAGGGTCCGCGGCATGCACCTCAGGCTGTTCCCTCCATCCGACACCAAGTCACCCCATGAAATCGAGCAGTTCCCCCTCAGCGAGATTCCATGTCGGAATGATCGAACCCGGCGCGCGCGCGCCGATCCTGCGCGGCGATGACGGCCTGTGCTGGCGGCTTGGCTTTGTTGACGAAAGCGCGGCGGGAGGGCTCAATGGGCGTGTCCGGGTGCGCGGGCGCATAGTCGATGTTGACAGGATCGAGGTGGAATACGTCGAAGTGCAGAATAGCGCCTGAAAGCTGGATTTGGGCCGGATATCGGTTGGACCCGGATCAGCCTGCGGCCAATTCCATGCATGCTTCCAATAGGGCGTTCCAATCTTCGGGAGGATTGCCTTTGTCGAGCATGGATTTGAAAACGGCGTAGGCATCGCTCTTTGAGCCATAGGTGCGCAGCGTGTTGCTGTCGTTGACCCAGGCGAAGATGATGATCTTTGCGGCAGTCGAGTAGCGGAAGAACAGCCGGAACCGGCCATTGCCGAACTTTGCCCGGAACCAGTGCTTGCGCTCCCGGCCCAGGGTGCCACCTTGCCGGAACTCAGGACGTGAGGGATCGACGGGGATCACCTCGAAAACCAGCTTGCGTATTGCGGCAAGCAACTTGGCGTCAGCGCTGGTGGTATAGGCAATCGGGTCTTTTTCGCGGGCGCGCTCACCGGCGCTCGTCAGCTTATCGAGCTGGGCGAGAAACAGCGGATGCGCGTAAAGTGTCCAACCGTTGACCGTGATCACTTGAGCAAGTCCGGGTCATTGCTCAAAGCGAGACGTCGCCGTCGATCGCGTCATCGAGATCGACCGGAATATTTGCGGTCAGCGCGGCAATGCGGGCGGTGAGATCGGGCGAAAGCGCTTTCACGGCCTCAGGGTGCTGTTTCAGATCGGCAGCCAAAAAGCTCAGGAAGCTCTCGACTGCCGGATCCTCATCGCTATCCGCACGGCAAACGGTCACGCCGCCATCGCTCACGCGAAAGGCAATGCGGCCACCGTAACCGACGCCCAGCGCCTGACGGACTGCCTTGGGGATCGTCGTCTGACCCTTCGCGGTAATGGTGCTGAATTCCTCGAGCGCGATTGCCATAATACTCTCCATGCGACAGCCGGAAGGTAAGGAATAATTCTTACATTGTCAAGTCGCGAGCTCGGCAGCCTAGAGGTCGCCGGGACGACAATCGCCGCAATATATGCGGAGAATAGCGCGCTCAATCACCGCACGCGCCTGAGATCGCGTAATTGCCATCACCAGATCCGGCGCTCTGCGCCGAGGAGTGCGAGGGTGCGGAATGGGCGGCGGGGGCTCACCCTTTTTCCTGGCACATCATTGAAAAATCGGCCCGAACAGGGTATCGATTGCCAGAGCAAGGAGCCCCAACATGAACCACGATCGATACGGACTGGATGGCTTACCCTTGGCTTGCCGCGCAGCGAACACTGATCCTGTCACCGGCCTGCCGTTGCCATCTGTTCCGCATGCCGATCCATCGGTACAGGACGGCAATCCCTACGTTTTGCCGACAGTAGTGGTATGCATGATCGCCTTTGTAATCGTGTTTCTCGTTGAATCCGGAATCGTTGGCTGATTTCAACTGCGTCGTTTAGCAACATGCAGATGATCCCGAGCCGGGTTGTCAGGGAACCGCTCAAAACCGACTGCATATGATGGCCCTAGACGCTCCTGCACGCGTGCGGCCCATTGCGCTCCTTGTGCGTCAGAGATGTTGTTCCCACGGAAGTCGAGCGCCCGGTTGTCATAATGGGCGGAACCAGCAACGTGCTGGGTACTGTCATTGCCCGACGTGACAACGGGCCTTGGCAGGCCAAGCGCCGTTGCTTCCTCTGCCACCACGCCCATGGCTGGTACGAGTTCGCCATCCATCCGGCCTAGTTGCGCGCTGGGTTTGATGCCTAGTCCCAGCTCGCGCGCAAGCTTCGCTCCATCAACCGGCCCATCGGGAGCCGCCAGAAGCGTTCCTCCTTCCAAGGCTGAGGCTACGAGTGCCGACGAGCCCCCGGAAGGCGGCAATGCAACGCTGTCCGGCATGCCAAGCTCGGCATTGCTGCCGAGCGCACCTTTACCGGCGATATCGGATACGTCCGCCAGTTCGTCGATACGCCGATTGCGCAGGTCACTCATCAGGTCATCCATGATGTAGCTGATGGCCTGATCGCGCCTTGCGAGATCGCGGTAGTCGAGGCGCGGGTTCGAGATGTCGGGAAGATGCCATTCAGGATGTTCACGCTGCAGGGCCTCGTAGCGATCCTGGATCAGGTTAGACATGTCGCTCGACACCTGGAATCCATGGCTCTCCGCGTAGCTTGCTTCGGACATCATCCTGCCGCCAATCTCGCGGTACCGCGCAGCCGCCGCGCGCCGCTCGTCGGCCTCGGCAATCCGCCAATCTGTGCCGTCAGTCGTAGTCCGGCTCTGGCTGGCATCGGTATAATCGGAGTTCTGGCTGAATGTGCCCGACGACCGGACATCGCCGCTGTTGCCGCTGACGACGACCCGGCTGCCCACATCCTCGGACTTGTCCGTACCGCGGGTGACCTGGTTCGTCGCAGATCGTTCGGATCCGGTTCTGGCGTCATCCCCCCCATTCCCGCCTGCCAAAAATCGAAGCGCCAAGGCCCGCCGAAACACCGCTACCTGCAAGATCCTTCCCGGGCGTTCCAATAGTTCCATTTGCAGAGCCAGTTACCGAGCCTCCAAACGCCCGCTGATCAAAATTCCCACTCGATCGACTGTTGCCCTGCCGCAGGATCAGATCGTCATTCGTGACTTCGCGCGTGGACTTGCCCGATGAGCCCTCGACCATGACATTGCCGCCGACATTGTGGGTGTCTGACGAACGCGACCCGCGCTCGCTTCGCGACCCGCTGACCTCGCTGCTGGCAGCGACCGCACTGCCGAATGTTCCGCGCGAACTGCTCCAGGTCGCCGATGTGCCATTCTCGATGCGCTCGGCCTCGTTCATGTACCACTGACCCTGGTTCCTGAGATCACTGGCGTAACCGCGTGTCATCGACGCCTTGAACGGCAGCTGCGAGATGGCGCCGCTGCTGTCGATCACCGTGTGGCCCTCGCCGTACTGATGGTACATGCGGCCATCATCGCCGCGGAATCCTGAATGGGCGGCGCCAGCCATGAGGTTGGGCGCCTGGTTCCACTGCGCCATCTGGCGGTTGTTGGCATTGAGATTGCCATGGCTGACATCACCGAAGGCATAGTTGCCAGTGGTTCGCTCAAGCGCGGCTGCATCCGCCCCGCCCTGCGCAGGGGCGAGCATCGAGCCCATGTTGGAGGCGACCGACATGGTGCCGCGCATCACCATGAGAGCAAGCACCGGCACCGACATCATCAGGAACCCCGCCATGGTGGCGACGTCCTGATTGACGGCATCGATCCCGGCCCAGTTCACAAGGCTCACCCCGCCCGCTGCCGCCGCATTGGTCTGCGCTGCGAGGCGGTCCATGATGAACATGTGAATGAGGACGTAGATTGGTCCCCAGGCGGCAAGGTAGAAGAAACCGGCAAAATAGCCCTTGAGCGTCGCGATACCGCTGCGCGGAAACAGCAGCAGCGGAAAAACGATCGGAAACAGCGCGTAGAACACGACCGTCAGCACCACGTTCAGCACCGGAATCCAGATCAGCCCCTGCTCGGCCGTGGTGGTCATGGCGTTGCGGGTCTGGGCATCAGCGCGCTGGAGCGCGAAGGAATCGCTGTCGGCATTGCCGAAGTCGAGCTGGGCGGCCTCGAAAGCATCGACCATGCTCTTCTGCTTGAAGAACTGGTTGCGGGTCATGGCGCTGCCGGTGAGCAGCTGCGAGACCACCGGAACATCGGCGGCGAGCTTTGCACCGGCGGCGGCCTGGGTAAGCTTGGGGTACATCGAATGCGCGAATGGCAGCGCATAGGCATTGATCTCGGTGTCCCACTGCGCATCGATCAGGCCCCAAGCCTCTGCGCAGGTCTTGCCCTCGATATCGACCGTCCCGCCACCGGTATCGGTCAGATACTTCATGCCGCGGTTGGTGGCGGCACCCACCCCAAGGTCGGCCCAGAGATCGGTCGACTCGCTGAGCAGCTTCAAGCTCTTGGTGCCGAGCAGGATGTCGTAATAGGCGCACTGCTTGAGGTAGCCGTCCAAGTTGGCCTTGAACACGGGATTGCGGATCTCGAACCCGCGCACCTTGTCCCACATCCGCGCACCGTAGACGAAGCCGCCATTGGAATAGTTCAAGGCCGCCGGCATGACGAACACCGTCTCGGCAGTGCGGGTGAAGTAGTCGCTTACCTGACTGGTGAACGAGGCCATGACGCCGAGCCCGATCGGCACATTGGCGACAGTTGATGGCGCGAGGCCCGGATTGATGCGGTCGGTGACCTTGATCGTGACCGTCGGCACCATGAGCACGAGGTAGATCAGCGTCGACTGGATGAACCAGCGAAACCAGGCGCGCCAGTCGAGATCCATCGCGGTGATGAGGAGCGCGTAGATCAGCCCCATCACCATGACGACCCGGATCAGCGACTTGAACCCGCCCGAACCGGTCCAGGCGGCGATCGCGTTGAAGGTGTTGACGAGATAGTCGCCGCCGCCGACCGTGTAGACCTCGAGCATCCGCCAGCGCCCCTTACTGGACCTGTTGGTTCAAGGTGCGCGAGAAGCGCAGCGCCGCCGACATCTGCGGGCTCAATTGCGTGCGCAGGGTCTTCTCCAGCATCTGCGTGCGCTGGATCAGCGCAAAGGTCTGGTCGAAGCGGTCAGAGGTCCGCGCCGCGATCCCGAGGAAGTTGCGCCGGGTTTCGTAAAGCCCCTCACGCCATTCGCGTAAGCTATCCGCGTCCGCGCCGTTGAAGTCGGACCGCGAATTGATTGCCATGTCGATGAACCGCATGGTCATGGTGGTGACCAGATCGACCGCAACGATTTCGGAAAGGTCGTTGATCTCCTGGGCCGAGATCCCGAACTCGGCGGCCGCGCTCACGGTGATGATCTTGTAGACCGGCACGCTCGCCATGCCGAGAAGCTGGACCTCGCCCGTCGTCAGCGAGGCTCCGGGATCGCGCACCTTGAGGGCCATGGACTCGATAAGCGCGCGCACCTTGGTCTTGATCGCCGCGTTGGGTCCGATCACCATGTCGATCTCGCTGGGGTTCATGCACTTGCTGGTATCCGAGCCGCAGCTCCAGACCTTGTGCGGCGTCGATGACGTGCCATCGAGCATGGCGCTGATCAGCGCGCTATCGGCCGGGCCGATGAACTGGACGCGCGGTTTGCCGCCAGTGCCATTGGGGTCGTAGATCACCGTGCCGACCAGCGTCATCAGGAACTCGCGGAACTGGGCATCGAACCCGCCGTATTTCTTGCCCAAAGCCTCCCAGGTATAGTTGTTGGGCATGCCCGCCTGTTCGCGCATGTCCGGGTCGGAATTTGCGCCCTTCAGGGCCTCGCGCTGGCCGCCGTTGTTGCATTGCTGGCGCGCCTTGGCCCAGTCGGCGACCGCGCCCTGGCTGTTGGCGATCGCCTCGCAGATCACCGAGGAGGCCGTGTCGGAAGTCGGCCACAGCCCGCCCACCAGCGCCTGCGCGGTCTCGCAGCTCGAGATGTTCATCTGGTTCATCTGCTGCACCTTCTGGGCGAGCTCATCCATGACCTTGCCGATCTCGGGCGAGATCGTGTCGATGGCGAGCTTGAAGGCGAAGCCGAGCGCGTTGTTGGCAGTGGCCTTGAGCATGGCCACGAGTTCGGCGGTGTTGATGAACGAGAACGAGCCCGCAAACAGGTCGATGCCGCCGCAGCCGGCGCGCGCGTGCGGCAACTGGATGTTGAAGGGCTGGATGTTCTTTTGCGGAAACCGCGACCAGACCGCCCCGCCCGAATAGTAGCCCGCCGACTGGCCTTGGTAGGCGCTAGGCCCCGTGACGTTTCCCTGCACGCCCATCTCGGACATGAAGTTCTGCATCTCGCCCTCGACTCCGGCAAGTGCCGGGGCCGGCGAGGCGAGCACGATCGAGCCGGCGAGCAGGGTGCCGAGCACCCGCGCCGAGACGCCGGCAAACCGGGGCCGAAGATTCTTTGCGCTGCGGCGACAGGAACGGGATTTTCGCATCAGTAGTCACTCCCGGCGGCAACCTGGGTCAGCTGGAACACCCGGTCCATGATCTCGTCCTGGCTGAGGATTCCGTAGCCGATCGGCATGGGCTGCTTGGTCACGCTGTCGAACAGGACGAGCGCAGGCACTTGCCGGTCGGTGCCCATGCCAAGGCGCTCGTATTGGCCGCTATCGACCATGTAGCCGGGGAAGACCGCCGAAGGTCCGCCGTCCATCGAGACGGCGAGCACCGAGAGCCCGTACTTGTCGCTGACGGCTTTGAGGATTGGCGAGAAGATGTCGCAGGCCCCGCAGCTCGAGGCGTAGAAGTAGAACACCCCGTAGCGCTGCGAGAGCTGGGCCATGACCAGGTCGCGGTCGCCCTTGCGCTGGTCAATCCACGCCCGCTTGCCGAGCGTCGAGACCGGGCGCTGCAATGTGTAGTCGAGCCCTGGATCCTGCCACAGTGCGCGCTGCCAGACATCGGCGAACATCGAGGAACGGTCGAGCTGCTCGCGCTGGAAGCGGACATAGGCAGTAACGTTCTCGGGGCTCGGCTCGAGGATCGCGCGCGCCTTCAGCTCCTCGAGACTGGTACTGATCGCGGCCAGGCGATCCCGCGCGGACGCTTGCGGTGCGGCCGTGGTCCGCGGCGCCTCCTTCGGCTTTTCGCAGTAGAACCAGGTGCCGAGCCTTCGCTCTTTGCAATAAAGCGCGTCTTCCTGCTGTTCGACTTCGACACCGTCGCCGTTCCGGTCGGCCGCAATCGCCAGAGTGGTGGATGCTGCAAGCAGTGCGGCCAGCACAGCGAGCGATATTCGTGACCGCTGGAGCATCATCAGGACCTTTCGGATTTTTCGATGCAGCACTTAAGAACGGCGGCATCCGGGTGTGCCGGGCCGTCACTCAACATACGCATATAAGCGACATGACAGCTGCGCATGATCTTGATCCCCTCGCTCCTGATCGCGTAAACTCCCTCGGTGTGGTGCGCCCAGCCCAGCCCGGCTACCACGTGCAGCGTGCGCTTGAGGCCACCGGGAGGCAGCGGCGTGTCGAGCCAGGTCGATACTTCGCGTGCGACCTCGGCAGAGGTCGACGGTCCGCGGCGGCACAAAGCCAAGACGACGAAGAATTCGGACAGGGCCATGTTGGGCCAAAGCAGGTTGCCGCCGACCGCAAACGCACGCACGTCGCCGGGAGGCTGCCTCTCGTATTTTTTGGTCATGACGATCTCCTCACGGCTTGTGCGCGGCGTAATAGTCCGCGATTTTCTGCTGGATCTGGACGAGGGCGGCGGCTTCGTCGGGGAGCTTCGCGGCTTCCATGAAGTCAGCGTAGACCTCGGAAAAATCCATCGCGGCAAGATCGAGCTGCTGGAACTCGAAAATCGAGAAGCCTTCGCAGGTTTCGGTCTTGGGCTTGCCCCAGGCGTTGTCGGTCCAGGTCTCGACGAACCATTTCGAGATCGCGCTTTCCGCCGTCATCCCCGCAACATTTGCGGTGCAGACGTAGACTTCCTCGGGCGCGGCGGGCTCGAGGCAATAGAGCGAGCCGCCGCCGAAAGGATCGCCGATGAAGTCCCAGGTCTTGCAAAGTGAGCGCTCAGCTAGGCCAGCTGCGGTGGCGCTGGTGACCGTGCAGCTGGCATTGGAGGCAATCGACCCGCATTGCTGGAGGCCAGTCAGGTATTGCAGCGGCGTGCCGGTGACGGGATCGAAGGTCAGGGCGTCGGCGATCCCCTCGCGGTTGCAGCGATAGACATTGCTCACGACCTGAAATGCGCCCGCAGGCGGCGGCTTTGGCAGCGTGCCCATGAGGTAGGCGCCCGGATCGCTGACCGGGCTGTCGCAGTCGTAATAATCGACCGTCAGGCCATATTCGGGTACCGGATAGCTCGCGGTCCTGTGGCACATGGCATTGCCGGCGAGCGATGCGCAGCCATCGAAACCGGCAGCTGTAACGCAAAGATACTGGTAAAGGGTGTCGTTCCATTCAGCGACTGCCAGGCTGCGGGTGCAGGTCCGTGGCTGCTCCACCACGCTTGAACCCACATGACAGGTCCATTCGGCGGTATTGGCTGTGCCCGAGCCCGGCGGCAGCGGCGTGCAGGATCCGGTCGAACCATCGGCGCTCATGCCGTCCAGATAGGCGTTCGGATCGGCCTCGATTGCGGTGGCGCGAGAAAGATCGCCGCGGGTGATATCGACCGTCGGCCGCGTTGTGGAATTGGCGGTCTGGTAGGCCTCGCTGTTCCAGCCCGCCACCGCGCCATCGCTCTGCATGGCTTCGGAGTTGGTGTAATAGCTCGTCTGGCCCGGATAGGTGTCCTGATAGCCTGGAATCTGCCCGGCTGCGCCCGGCGCCTGGGTCAGTCCTTCGTAGGCTCCGCGCAGCGTGCTTCCAAGCCCACGCGCCTCGGCCTTGGCCTCGTCCGCCGTCATGGTCACAGGCGCGGAAGGGGGCGGCGGTGCGGGCGGCGCGATGCCAGGGTCGATCGCGGACGGCAGGACAGGCAGATTTTCAATCAGGTCGTCGGGCGGCGGGATATAGACCTGTGCGTTTGCTGTCCCGCCAATAAGGCCAAGCACCGCGCCGAGGAGCAGTATTGCTGGCGTGAGCCGGGACCAGGCCCGCCGAGGGAGGGAGCGTGCGCGCATATCAGTCCCGCTTGCGCAAGTTGGCGAGCGCGACGCCGGCGACACCGGCACCGGGACCGCGCGCCGAAGCAAAGCTCTCGAGCGCGTATTCGACCGTGACGTTGCCCGCCATGCGGTCGTGGTCGGGCGCCGCGCTCGAACAATCGAACCCGTCGCACAGCTCGTATGCGCGACCCGTCACCACGAAGGTCGGCGCGGCGGTGACCTTGAAGGCGCGAAACAGCCGCGGGTCGATCGCGATGTGGGCTTCCTGCGCCTGATCGGTGACCACGCGCTTCAGCCCTTCGACAAAGGCCTTGGTGCTGCCGTGCGGAAATCCCCGAAACACGACCACACCCCCGGCCTTTGTCGTGTCGCGGATCAGGGCACTCAGGCTTGCCTGCGGCATCGACAGGCTGGCAAAGACCGTGAACAGCGGCCCCTCGCCCATGGGTGCGCGCGTGTTGGCGGCAGCGCCGCTCAGCAGTTCGTCGAAGTCCACTGGCCCCGCCGGACCCTTGGGTAGACTGGCGGGATCGAGTTCGGAAACCGCCTTCAGGCCTTCATCCCTCAGTTCTTCGGCCTCGGCCCGGTGCGCCTCGCCCCTGCCCGCCACTTCGTCGACGAAGGCTTGCGCCTCCTTCACTTGCTCGGTCCCGCGCGTCTTGATCGCGCCGAGATCGAGGTCGCCGACTGTCTGGGCGAGCGCCGCCGAGACTGCGGCAAGTGCAAGGAAGCCCGCCATACCGGCAAGCGTGGGCCGGGGCAGCTTCCGGATCATGGCGCGCGCGCTCCTCACAGCATGCAACAGTTGCGCTTGCGCCAGACGAGGTAGCCAAAGTCCTCGCCCTTCACCGGGAAGGACTTGCCGGTGTGCGGAATGATCGTGGTCGCGCCGATCGGCGCGCAGGCGTAGCGGCCCTTCACTGTCGAAATGGGATTGGTCATCTGCAGCCGGTATTGCTGCTTGCGCATCACCGGCATCAGGTACTTGTGGCACAGCGCCTTCGAACCCATTGTCCCCCATGCCAGCGCCTGGCGGTGAACCTTGTAGAGCATGCGTTCGGCGACGAGCCGCGAGGCCTGAACCGGGGTCACATGAGCCGGGACATGACCGTTCAGCGGGTACATCGAGCCGTTGCAGCCCGCGCACCAGAACATCTGGTCGATCGGCAGTTTCGCCGTGGAAGCCACGCAGTCTGCGGCGCAGGCGGCCGCGGCAATCGGATTGGCGAAGAGCGCGACTTCGGGATTGAGGATCGAGGTCAGCGCCGAATCCTGCCACAGCGGATCGAGCTCTGTCACATAGGCGACGTCGAAAGTGGTCTGCTCGAAACAGAGAAAATCGGTGAGGATCTCCATCCAGTAGAGCAGCGGGTAGATGTAGTAGTGCGACTGCCACTGCGAGCTGTTCTGGGTCTTGCCGCCGACCTGGCTGCGCCCCTGGACATGGCCGTTGCCGATATCGAAGCCCGGGTTGAGGCTGATCCCGCCAAGATTGGGGAAGCACCAGGCCTTATTGGTTACATCGATCAGCCGCACCGGCTCCCAGAACCCGACCGAAATGCCGATGCGCGGAATGGGCGAGCCGCAGGCACAGAGCGGAAAAGTCGGGTTCTTGGGATCAGGCCGCGAGCCCTTCCAGATCGAGAGGCCGCCGATCGACAGCGGAAACAGGCACGACCAGCAGACATCGGTGATCGGATTGATGAACTTGCCGTGGCAGGTGACCGATGCCGCGCGGGCGGGGCTAGGGCCTACGAAGACCATGGCCAGGACGGCAAGTGCCATGACGAAGACTTTGCGCAGCGCCTTCATGCCCCCTCCCCTCTCTCAAAGGCTTCGTCCGCGCGGATCTTGGCGCGGAAGTAGAACAGGCCATGGATCGGCGCGGCGAGGCACAGCGCGGCCGCGACAAGCGCACCTTTCGGGCCAAGCAGTGCGAGGAGCACTTGCAGCCCGAGCACCGCGCCCGCGAGGCTGGCGCAGAGCGCCATCCAGACAAGCCGCATGATCCTGAGCCCGCGCGTCTCGGGCGCAGCCTGCGGGGTCAGCATGGCGATAAGCAGCGGGTGTTTCATGTCGCCGGCCCTCCCCTGGGACTTGGCAACCACCCGCGGCATGACCCAGTCGGCGATGCGCTCCCCGATCGACGGGCTTTGCCAGTGGATCAGCTGGATCTCGCAGCCCGACGGCACGGCATCGGAGAGGAACTGCGTCAGGATCTCGCCGCTGCGCTCGTCCGCCCCCACCATCGGGGCGAGCTCGAGGATGAAACCGACAGACTCGGTGTTGATGAACATGCGGCTCTTGGCGTCGAAGCTGCGGTATGGGAGCCAGTTCGACAGCATCGGTGCGCCGAGCAGCGGGCGCTGCGCCTCGGGATGCGCCGCGTCGCCGAAAATCAGGGTGAGAAAGCTGTCCCAGAAGCTGCGGGCGGCCATGACGGGCCTACTCCTCGATCTTGCCGGAAAAACCGGCGGGCGGGTTGGCGACCTTGGGGGCAGGCGGGACCTGGCTTTGTGCCGCGCCTTGTGCCGCAGGTTGCGAGGCGGCCGGTTCTGCCGACCTTTCTAGTGGCGGCGATTGAACCGTGCCGACGCTGCCCGACGCCTTGGGGACCCGCGCAAGCTGCGCCTGGACTTCGGACTTGATGGCATCGACCGGCGACACTGCGCGTCGCTCGGTGCCCCTTGCCCGGGCTTCGGCAACGAGCCTCGGGTCGGGCGGCCCGCCTTGTACCTGCGAGGCGACCAGAGCCTGGGTGGGGGCGTCCCTGAACTCCTGAGCGGTGTCATTCATCCCCGGCATTGGCGCAGTCATGGTGCCGGCCAGCGATGCAGGGATCGCAGCTGCGGCATCGCCGCGGCCCGCGAGCTGATCACCCGCATTGGGCTCGCCCGAGGACAACTGCATCCAGCCTCCCTGGTCGGCGACGGTATGGACAATGCGCGGTTCGTGCAGGTTGCCCGCACCATCGACAAAGGCGGGGAACACAACTTTCAGGACCCGGCGCTCGCGGTGGACGAGGCCTTCGCTGGCGGCCGCCAAGCGTCCGCGTCCGGCAGGTGCGAGGGCTGCGACTGAGGCTGGCCTCCGCGCCGATGGCTGAAAGTAAGGCCCGGCCGGA
This sequence comes from Sphingobium sp., assembly GCA_022652485.1. Lineage (GTDB taxonomy): Bacteria > Pseudomonadota > Alphaproteobacteria > Sphingomonadales > Sphingomonadaceae > Sphingobium. Next base: position 23,929 of record JALCRK010000007.1, on the reverse strand, counting down.
CTCATTGGCCGTGCGTTCTGGATAACGGAAAGCGCCTGGTCATCGATCACGGTCGAGGGCGCGCAGGTGCCGCCCGGCGCATTGCACGAAAAACTGCCCTTGATGTTGCTGCCCAGGAAGGTGGTGCAGGCCGCCATCTGCGTCGCGGCAAGGCCAAGAACGGCGGCGCCCGCGACTTTCGAGCGCGGCGAAGCCTTGCGCCGGGCCGCCAGCGCGCCGAGCTTTCCGGCAAGCCGCCAGAAGGCGTGGGCAGCCTCGAGTGACATCGAAAGCGCCGACAGACTCGCAAAGCCAGAGGATCGGCGCCAGGCACGCCGGCGCAAGTGACCGAGTTCCTGGGGCGCGAGGTCCCTGCCAGTGGCAGGGCCAAAGGCGGCGCGGATATCGGTCCACAGGGCGGTGGCTTCTGCGAGGCTCAGCCGCACATCGGGGATCGTCACTTGCCCGCGCGAGCGACGTCTGGCGGCGCGCTGGAATCCCGCAAACTGCAGCGCCGACAGCGAGGTCACGAGCGCGCTCCCTTGAGCCAGGTGATCAGGAATTCCTTCGGGCGGAACCCTTCGATCACTGCGCCGTCCGAGCGGACGATAACCGGGGTTCCGGCAATGCTGTTTTCACGCGCGAAGCGTTCGTTGGCATCGAGCGGCGAGGTGTCGCAAGGCCGCGTGTCGGCGATCGGCTCACCCGCATAGGCAGCCTTGACCGCGCGGCGGCGGTCGCGCGCGCAGAACACCTGGTTGGCGAGATCACGACTGCCGAGCACCGAGATCGGCCGCTCGATCACCCGCACGTTGAGGCTCTCGAGCACGCCTGAAAGCGCGCGGCAGTAGCCGCAGCGAAAGTCGCTGAAGACGGTGACGGTCTGACCCGATGGATTTCCCCAGACGATGCCGCCGGCCTCGGGCAGTGCGGCCAGGGACATCGTCCGGGGGGCCGCCTGCGCGGCAGCTGTGTTCACACCGCGCCTTGGCGATTCAACAGCTTCGGCCTCACGCCGGCTGCCTGCTGCACCGCCCACCAGCAGATCGGGATTGACCTCGAGCAGGCGCACAGCGGTCAGGTCCTGGCGGGTCTGCATGTCGTAGACCCGCCCGATCATCAGGTAGCGTGCCGTCTTGTCGACGTAGAACAGCTGCGAGCCTGCGGTCACTTCACAGACCCCGTCGACCACCTGGCAGTTGACGCGGGAGACCTGCGTGCGCGGCAGGCGCTCCTTGAGCAGGGCTGCGACTGACGTATCCTGCGGTGATGGCCTTGCGGGTGCCCCCTCGCTTGCCTGCGCCCAGACCAGCGATGCGCCGCTGCCGAGCGTCACGGCGGCAAGTGCCCAACCCATTTGGCGCAGGTGCAGTTGTTCAAGCTTCATGCGTTTTCTCCTCACCCGCTGATGAACACGCCTTCGAGGAAGACGATTTCGACATCGATCCCGGTCGGCATCTCGATAACGGGCTGATACTGCTCGGCCCGCTCGATCAGGTACTTGGAGACCATGTCAGCCGAGGTCGCGACGCCCTCGCCGAGCCCGCCTTCGAGGATCTCGCCCGCCCCGAGTTTCGGGCGCTGGCCGTTCACCGAGACATTGGTGCCTGTCATCAGCGAACTGGTGTTGGCCGAAAACCCGCGCCCGAACCCGCCGGCGAGCCCGGCGAGAAACGCCTGGCCGACAAGCGCGCCTTCGCGGCTCACCACCCGGCCCCGCACCCCGGTCTTGCCGCCGAAGGCGATAAAGCCCTTGACGTCGGAGACCGCGTAGCGCCCGCCCGGCTGCGGGCAGGTCATGCGCTGGAGTTTGACGTAGACCTTCTCCGAGGAGAGGTCGGCGCGGGCCGCACCGTTGACGAGGCAGCCGGCGATATTGGTCGTGAGCAGCCGACCGTTTTCGTAGACAGAGCGCGCCGGTCCGGTAATCCGCAGCACGACTGGCAAGGGATCAGTCTGGCTCTCGACCCCCGCAATGGCATCGACCCCGACGATCACCTTGGCGACCGCGATCGAATTGGGCGGCAGATAATTTGCGCTGTCGGTAAAGACCGTATTGCCCTTGGGCACCGGTGTGCCGGTCCCGCTCGCGCCTTCGCTGAACGAAACCAGGCTCACTTCACTCCCGCGCATCGCCGGAAGACCTGCTGCCGAGGCTGCTGCCTGTCCGGCGGGTGTCGACGGCAGCGGTCCGCCAACCCGCGGAGCACCGGCGACCTGGTAGCTTGGCGGGCTGGTGCGTCCGTAAAGCGCATTTGGTCCAGCGCTCGCACCAACCGGCGATTGGCGCGCGGCATTCAGCGCTGCGCGCAGCTGCTCGTTTTCCGCCTGGTAGGCCGACAATACGCGTTCGGTATCGGACGAGATGGCTCCGCCCTGGCCTCCGCCAGCACCTTGTGCAGCTGCCAATTGCTGTTCGAGATGGTCGGCGCGCTCGGCCCGGGAGGCGAGTGCGCGCATGTTGTTGTTCATTGACATCATCTGCGCTTCGGACTGCGCGCGCCACTCCTTCTCAGCCATGTTCTTGTTGACCAGTTCGTCGACCGAGACGCCTTCGGCGGCTTGCCTGACCTCGGCATCGCTCGCCTTGCCGCTATCGTCGAAGATATAGAGAGAGCCCGCTACCAGCGCTGCGGCGCCTGCTGAACCGAGCAGCAGCATCTGCTTTTTCCGGGTCACCTCGTTGGCGGCGATGGCATCGCCGAGCGGCGAGGCATCGTCGCCCCCGCCAGCATCGAGCGCCTTGGGTACTTTCCGGAATATCCTGCGCAGATCCATCACCGGCCTCCATTTGCCTGAATGAGGTAGACGGCCGTTTCCTGGCCTGCGGCGAGCTCGCTCACCGGCGTCATGAAGGCGACTGCGCCGCGAGCCGCGAGCATGTTCTCATTGAGCACCTGGGCATCGCGACCAGAGTTGCGCACGCGCAGGATCAGGCCCTTTAGGTCCGCGCCGCGGTATTCCCCGACCTGCTGGACCTCGAGTTTGCCGACCGTGACCGGTTCGAGCACCGACTGACGGATGTCGAAACCGTCCAGCACCTCGCTGCGGTACATGGCCTGGGCAAGCCGCACCGCCGCGTCTTCGGGCGAGGACCGCACTTCCCAGTCGCGTGCTTGCTCGGCCTTGATCGCGGCATTGGCGATGAACACCTGCTCGGCGTCGCTCCCTCGCACCTGGCAGACGAACTTGTAGACGAAGCCCTTGCGGGTCGTGCCGAAGAACGAAAGGTTTGGCCGAACGAAGCCATCGGGGACCGAGATGTAGATGTCACCGCGCACCGGCTCGTTGACGACCTTGAAGTCTTCGCTGGGGATTCCGGTCGTGATCTTCGACACCGAGGCAAACTGGTCGCCCGCGAGACTGATCCGGGTGAGGTCCTTGGCCGATGCCACGCAACTCACCGTGCCATTGTCGGCAGCCATCACATTCTGGTCGGCGAGCGCCGGCGATGCCAGGCACAGCGCGCCGAGACAAATGAGTGCCGCTCCCAGCGGTCGTGCGGAAACGGTATGGGGCCGTCCCGCCAACGCTGCGCCTGCCCCAATCGCGCCCCATCCCAGCCCTGCCATCATGGCTGCTCCCCCTTTTTGTCGTTTTCGGTGATCCGGCCGAACCCGGCGAGCTTCAGCGACACGCCAGAGTAGCTCCACACGAAGCGGAAGGTGCGCGCCTCGGCGGTCACTTCCTTCGACCCGACGACAGTGTGGAGCATGCCGTTTACTTCGCTCGTGAGGGCGTCCGGATCGACGCTCAGCTTCTGGATCGTGAAGTATTGCGAGACGTTGGAACCGCTCTGCTCGCCCACCACCTTCATCAGTTCGGCCTTCATCCGGCCGTGCGTCCTGGGGTCGGTTATGCTGAGGATCGAATCCATCCAGTACTGGAGGTTCGAGGGCGAGCGGTTCAATGTCAGCAGCGCTGCATCGCGCGTCACCAGCTCCAGATAGTCCTTGTCGATATGGCTCGAGCTCAGCGTCAGCGGCCGCGCCAGCACGGGCTGCAGCACCACTTCGCGGTCGCGCTTCAGCGCGGTCAGCGTCAGCATCACAGAGACGCCGAACAGGATCAGACAGGAGCCGGCCAGCAGGTTGCGCTGCTTCAGGAGCCGCTGCGATTGCTGGTGCGTGATCGAGAGGTCCATATCAGCCCGCCATCAGTCGAAGATGGGAGGGCGGCGTTGCCTTCAGACCCATGAAGGCACCCGGCAGGTACCAGTAGGCCGTATGTATGATCCACGAAACGGCACGTCCCGCCTTCAACTTGCGCAATCCCCACCAGGCCAGCACGCTTGAAATGAGCCCAATCAGAATATGTTGAGACAGGACGCCCCAGGCGAATGGCAGGATCATCGCGAGGAATTCATCGAGCGTCCAAAAGCCGATGAGCTCGGGATCATCGAGATGCGCCGGGACCGTGTATCTGTTCATGAGGCAGCACCGCCCTCCAACCGTTCCGCGTTAAGCCTGTTGAGGCGAGGCGGAGCGGCGAACCCGGATCAGACCGTCGCGGTGACGGCAGCGGTGACGATCGGCACGCCCGTTCCCGCGCCGACACCGACGCCGACCGGTATCGCAACCTGGCCGAGGCTGAAGCGGCCCGAGGCGAGGCCCACGATACCGCCCGCGAGGCTGAGCACCGTGATGATCTTGCCGCCCGAGCCTTCGAGGAAGCCGGTGAAGCTGGAGAGCGCGGTGTTGAAAGTCGTGTCGGCACCGGCCATCGCGACTTCGCTGCCGAAAAGTGCGGCAACCGCGACCACGGCTGCTGCCTGCACAAGCGGCGCCCCTTTTCCTTTGAACTTGTTTTGCATCGCATCGTTCCCTTTCTCGAAACCGCCTCCGTCATCCAGGGGCTTCTCGAAAGAACAGATCTGCGCGTCGTTCAGCAATTAACGATTGGTTTATTGTGGACTGCGAATCGCAACATTTGCCGATTACAGATTCGTTGCTGAAGTTGTTTGCCAGATCGGAAATCTGGGGTTCCGGATCAAGAACAACGATTATCGCAAAACGGGATCGCGAGACCCGATCAAGGCGATTGGAGTTGCCTGAACGGGAAAGAACTCAGCGAATCGCCAGCTCAAAAGGACGGATTCGTAAAATTAACGATTCGGGGGCATTATGGTGGGAACAATGGAAAACCGGGCGCGAACTGAATGGCCAGTGGCACACGCAACATCCGGATGCTCATAAACCAGGATTGCTTTGCCTTCCTGGCCGATGCCATGTGCGAATATTCCAAGAAAACAACGAAATTTCAGAGCCTTCGCTCGACGGTACAGCATGCCTGCGTGAGCACCAAATCGCTCGCACTGGAGCGCGAGGATCTCGAACGTTTTATTGCCGAACATCCATTCGACGGCAAGATCAGGGTCTGGCTGGAGGTAAAGCCAGACTGGCTCGCCGACTATGACGCGATCCGCCGAAAAATCGCGCAGATCAGCGGAAAACCAGTGCAGGACAAGGCGGTCATACCGTTCGTAGTCCACCTTGCGCAGGCCAGGGGCCTCTTTTGAACCATTTCGGATTGTACAAGGCAAACAACACGTTCACGTCTTGACACTCTATGGCATCCCATAGACCAATCGGCTCGGGAGGGACGAGCCATGCCGCATCGCACTGTGACACCCGAGACCGTGTTCCGGCCGAGGCCTGCCTCGACGAATGACTCGGTTTTCTCTTTCGGCGAACCATCACCGAGGCTTAGCGAGCAAGAGCAATACAAACGCCTGATTGACGACCAGGCTGCGAAGCAGAGCGTGCCGTTAGCGCATTTGGCCGACCGCCTCGTTATGGGGCGCCCCCGACTGCACAAGGTCATCCGGAAGAACCTAGCGCTCAAAGATGACCTCCGGGACCGGCTGTTCGAGGCACTCGGAATTGATTGCGTGCGCGCAAAGTTCTGCGTTGCTTTCCTGCACGATCACACGGTCTACGATGACCCTGACGTATTTCTGGTTTGTGAGGGTCTGAAAGGTTTCTACTGTGAAATCATTTCACGCCGCCGCGGCGAAATCCAGGTGGCGCTGCGCCCGCCGATCATCCACGAAGCCTTGGGCCGGGCCTATGAACTTCTCCTTTCCCACCAGGAGCGAGTCATGGAGAACGACCGGGCCCTTCAGGCGTGAAGCCAGAGGCTGTCCACGCCTGGACACAGCTTTACGCAGCCGTTGGCCTGCTTGCCGTCATCTGCGCAGGCTGTGCGGCTTTGAAAACAATCCTTGAACTGCGAAGTGGCGCCGTCACCGTCCCACTTACAACGTGGAAACAGAAGGTTCTCTGGGTTCCACGTCTCTGGTTACAGTTTCAGCTTAGCTATTTGAGCGGGTTCCCGTGCATCATGGGCATCACGTTGCTCTATGCGCATTACATCGGGTTCGAAGCGTTCAATCCATCGTAGCGGACCAGCTCAATGCTACGGTAGCCTGATGCGATCACGGCCTTCATGGCCACATTTCCCCGAAATTCGGCATCGGTGGTTGCAACGCCCAGTCGCGCAAGTCGTGCCCAATTGGTGGTAATCGTGCGCACATAGTTTCGGGTTTCCGGAATGGCCGGCACGTAACCTCGTTGCAGAGCCCGTCGTTCCGGACCTGCATTGTAAGCGGCAAGTGCTAGGTCCACTCGTCCGAAACGGTCAAGCTGTTGACGCAGATACCGCGCACCTGCCCGCATGTTTGAAACTTTATTAAACGGATACGATAGCCCAAGAAGGCGGGCGGTTCCCGGCATGATCTGCATGATGCCCATTGCACCAGCACTGCTGATCACCCAGGATTTATGTCCGGACTCCTGCGTGATAACAGCGTCGAGCAGATTGGTCGGGAGGCCGAACTCGCAGGCTATAGCTGCGACCGTGTCGAAATTGAGTGCCCTGCGGCTCTCAATTTCCTTTGGCAACCACCAAGTCGGAGCGTAGCGAACACTTTCGCAGTTCTCGATGTTTCTTGCTCCGAGCCCGCGTTCATGTGCCTGCTGTATGATTGGCATCACCCCCCTATAAAGCCTTTGATCCACTTCAAAATTGCCACCAAACATTACAGTGCTAAGATTAGTCCCATCTGCCGGCGAAGTTCCACCCCAATGCTCCAGCCCACTCTGTTCGAGATGGGCTCGTAACGATAACTCGACGTCTCGCTTGGGAGAGCCATGCCGCAATTGAGGGTCAACCAGCTTTTGCTGCACGGCATGCAACTTTGCGAAATCCAAGATGTCGACTTCGCGCGCAGCGGCACTACCGCAGCAGCATGCCACTAAGCATAAATGAATCGCAGCTTTGGGTAATTTCACTGTGCACCCCGCATGGGCGCACTGAGCTAGTGGGTTTTGCGCATCGTTAAAGGATCAAACGAGGAACCTCGTGTCAAACGAAAAATCGCAAACAACGAACAATCGACGTAAGCATCCGCCGAGTACCGCGTTATGAACTGTTTCAGGCGGCGAGCGCGGTGTTCGACTTGCGCCAGTTCCATGCCAGCAGGTCGTCGAGGCGGGTGACGGGCTGTTCGGCGATGCGGGTGAGAACGTCTGCAAGCCAGGCCTGCGGATCGACGTTGTTGAGCTTGGCGGTACCGATCAGCGAGTACATGACGGCGGCGCGCTGGCCGCCGCGGTCGGAGCCGCAGAAGAGCCACGATTTACGACCAAGAGTCACGCCGCGTAGGGCGCGTTCGGCAGCATTGTTGGTAATGCAGACCCGGCCATCTTCGAGAAACCGGGCGAACGCCGGCCAACGGCGGAGCATGTAGTTGATGGCCTTGGCGAGATCGTGGTTGCGCGAAAGCCTGGCGAGCTGGGCATGCAGCCAAGCATGGAGATCAGCCATCAACGGTGCGCTGTGTTCCTGGCGGGCGGTGAGGCGCTCCTGGCTTGGCAGGCCGTTCACCCTACGCTCGATATCGAACAGGGCATCGAGCCGCTGCACCGCCTCGAGCGCGATCGGATAGATCTGCTCTGTTCGCTCGCCGCGGCTTTTCTTGCGTACTGCCCCCTCGACATCGGCCAACTCGAAAAACTTGCGCCGCGCGTGAGCGAAGCAACCGGCTTCGAACACGGGACCGGGCTGGCGGCCGTCGCGATAGAGCTCGCCATATCCGCCATAGGCGTCGGCCTGCAGGATGCCTGCCCAGGATACGAGATGGGCGCGCGGATGTTCGCCGCGCCGGTCGCGCGAGTAATGGAACAGCGCGGCAGGTGGTGCTGGTCCGCCGAACGGAGCATCGTCGCGCACATAAACCCATAATCGACCGGTATCAGTCTTGCCCTTGGCGAGAACCGGGACCGTCGTATCGTCGCCATGCAATCGCTCTGCGGCCAGGACATGGGCCTCGATCCGGCGATAGAGAGGCATCAGTGCGGCGCTTGCCGCACCGACCTGGTCAGCGAGTGTCGACAGGCTCAAGGGCACGCCCTCGCGAGCAAAGCGTTCGGCCTGCCGGTTGAGGGGCTGGTGTTGTCCGAACTTCTCGAACAGCAGCATGGCAAGGAAGCCCGGGCCCGCCCATCCACGCGGCACGACGTGGAATGGTGCTGGTGTGTCAATCGGCGTCCAAACGGGACCCCCGATCGGCGCCGAACAGGGACCCCCTTTGCGATAGTGCGATCCGTTGATGGGGGGCGCGGGTTTCGCTCTGCTGGTGGCGTAGGGAGGGCGTAGCCCGACCGGAGGCGCCAGCAGAGCGAAGGTCATTTCTGTCGGCTATCGGGGCGGATCAGCTGCGGTTCTTGAAGCGCCAACTGTCGTTGCCGGTCTCGACGATGTCGCAGTGATGGGTGATGCGGTCGAGCAGCGCGGTGGTCATCTTGGGATCGCCGAACACGGTGGGCCACTCGCCGAACGCCAGGTTGGTGGTGATGATTACCGAGGTCTGTTCGTAGAGCTTGCTGATCAGGTGGAACAGCAACTGGCCGCCTGAGCGGGCGAACGGCAGATAGCCCAGTTCATCGAGCACGACGAGCTCGAGACGGCTGAGCTGGGCGGCAAGCGCGCCGGCCTGCCGATACGCGCCTCCTCCTCGAGCCGTGTGACCAGGTCGATGGTGTTGAAGTAGCGGCCGCGGGCGCCGGCGCGCACGACGCTGGCGGTAATGGCGATGGCCAGATGCGTCTTTCCCGTACCCGTTCCTCCGACCAGCACGATATTGCGCCTGCCCGGCAGGAACGATCCGGCGTGCAACGAACGGACCAGCCCCTCGTTGGCCGGGGTGCCGTCGAACACGAACGCGTCGATGTCCTTCACCACCGGCAGCTTGGCGGCACTCATCCGGTACCGGATCGAGGCGGCGTGGCGGTGGGCGGCTTCGGCGCGCAGCAGATCAGTCAGGATCTCGGTGGTGGTGCGCTTGCGCTGCACGCCGGAGGTTACCGCCTCATCGAACGCGCCAACCATCCCCTTGAGGCCGAGCGCGCGCAATCGGCAATGGGCGGATGGTTGAGCTTCAGATCGACCACGACGTCGAGCGAGCGAACCGGCGGCGGCTCGCGTCGCCGCGACAGGATGTTGAGGATCACCTCGTCGCTGGCGGCACCCGCCTCCAGCGCTTCGCGCCTTCGACCGCATCCAGCCCGTCGGTCAGCACTGCCGCCAGCACACGCACGAACCGCCGGTCGGCCTCGTCGCCGGTGCCGAGCTTGCGACGCAGCCGGGCAAGCGCCGGTGGCAGGTTCCAGCCCTGGAGCGGCGCGCCGTTGCGCACTGGCGAGTTGCCGCGCGGACTTGATCCGCCGCGATTCCAGTGCAGCCCGCTGGGCTGACGAAGAATGCCGGACCAACTGGCAGAAAGTCATGGCAAGCGGTCCTGCCGCCGACATGCTGTTGGCGGTCCTGCCCGGTGCAGGGAGTGGCAAGCCCTCGCTAACGATGACGAAGCAACGGGCATCGGGAGTCCGCTGGGCTGGAAGAGCAAATCCTCCTGCGCTGGCGACCGGAACACTGGGGCAGCTGGAAGTCGCGATAGGGGGAAGCAGCGCGCCCGCCACTGTCTCTGTAAACTGGGCAAAGGTGGGCGGAGAAATCCCCTACGACATCGCCGGAGCCCTGCGCCTGCGCCAGATCGCCATCACCGAAATGTCCTGCGAAAAGATCGGGGCTGGTGCGGGATCGCGCACTTATGCCGGGACATCGCCGGAAGGAGTGCCGTTCACCCTGACCGTCGACCAGCAGACCGCACCACTGGGGCACATGCAAAGCTATTACACCGCCACTATCCACCTGGAAGAAGGACATCCGCCGCGCGGTTCGACGGCAGGCTGCGATTTCTGACGATTGCGCGAATAGCAGTGGATTTTGCCGGTCAAGGCATGACCACACGATCAGCCGAGCATCGCATGGCAGCGCGCCCGCCAGGACGCCGATAGCTGAGGCAGCCCGGCAAGTTCAGCGATATCATCGCGCCGCGTCGGCGCCTTGCCGATCAGGATGCGGAAGGTCCGCGCGACGGTCCAGTCAGGATGACAGCGTTCCACCAACCTGATGATGTCGCCCGCAGCGACCATTCCCGGCTCGATCACCCGGTAGTACCAACCGCAGCGTCCGGTTTTGACCACGCGATCGACCATCGCCGGATCGCCGAAACGGTGGCCCAGTTTCCAGCAGGGCTGGCGACCCTGACTGATTTCGACCAGAGCCGTGCCCATACGGAAGCGGTCGCCGATACAGACAGTTTCCTCGCGCCACCCCAGCGTCGATATGTTTTCCCCGAATGCGCCCGGCTCGCTGAAGGCCGCCGTCAGTCCCGGCCGTTCGGCGATCCATGCCGGGTAATGATCGATGGCATAGTGATGGACCGCCTTGTCCACGCCGCCATGGTGGACAAGGTCGGCCTGCTCGTCCCCCTCGAGGCCAAGCAAGGTGACTTCCACCCGGTCGGTGCGGATCGCTTTGGCATAACCGCTCGGCTCGCCCATGGGGCCAAATGGCGCGACTCGCCCCGACAGCACCCCCCTGATCCTTGTTTCCATGCTGCCTTGTCCTTTCCCGGCACCGCTTAGACGAAGCGGAACGTAAGCACGAGCACGTCCCGGTGTGCCTCGCGCCCGGGGAGCAGGCTGGAAATCGGCGTCACCCCATGCCGCACCCGCCGATCATCGATGAACACCGCATCCAGCGGATTGGTGAGCGTGAATTCGGTCATATCCTTTTCGCCATCAATCGCGATACGGGTCGATCCGGCTTCCACATTGTAGCGCTCGATCAGGAATACACCGACCCGATCGACACCGTCCCGGTGCATGCCTTCGGGCGTGGGGTACCCGGGAGTCTCTCCCGCCTCGATCCGGAACTGATGAACCTCGATCTCGCAAGGTACGTCCGCCAGCGCAAAAACGTCGCGGCACAACGCAAGCAAGGTACGAAAGGTTTCGCTGCCGAGCACCTCGGGCTGCACTTGCGCGAACCAGCGCTCGATCCCGCCGTTGAGCGAGTTGTAGTCGCGGCTCTGGTAATGCGGACGTGGCGGCAAGGTGCGAACTTCACCATCGGTCAGCGCCAGAACGGCATGACGCCTGCGCCGGTAACGCCCGCCATCTGCCATGTAGCGATCATCACCCAGCGCGGACCAGCTTCTGCCGAAAGCATCCCATTCGGGCCCGTGCACGATCCCGGTCAGCGCACGCACCTGCCTCCCTGAAAGCGCGGCCCAGCCCTGGCTGGCGATCATGGCGCCAATGCGTCCGGGTTCCTCATTCGCCATGTCCTGTCAGCTGCAATCGCCTCCTGCCCGGCAGGTCTCGCCATACGGCTGCTGCCCATCGCTGCTGGCCACAACCTCTGCGCCTTCGGCCAGCAGCATCGCGATCCGCGCGCCAAGCGCAAGATCCGGCTCGTGCCCGAAACTGCTGTGCCGCAGGCGTCCCTGCCGGTCGATCAGGACCAGCGACGGCGTGCCGCGCAAGTTGTAGCGCTGCATGGTGATCGGCATCCCAGCCGGATCGTCATGGGCATCGAAGCCGACAGGAAACCCGATCCGGTATTCGTGGAGGAACGCTTCGAGCGCTACCGGCATCATCGCCGCGTGATGCTCGAACACCGTGTGCAGGGCGACGACCGCGACATCCTCTCGGGCGAAAGTCTGTTCCACCCGCTGCAATTGCGGCAGGCCATTCGCGACGCAGCCCGGGCACAGCATCTGGAACGTGCCCAGCACGACAATCCGGCCGCGCAAGTCCGCAAGCGTCAGCGGCGGGCTGTTGAACCACTGGCTGGTCACCCATTCGGGGGCGAGTTGATCGAGCATCAGTCGTGTCTCTTCAAAGGGGCGGGCTCCGTCAGCACGAAAGCCCGCCCGGTCTGGTCAGGTGCGATCAGCCCACGCCCTTCACTGCCGCCATCGACGCACCGAAGTTGATGTGGAAGGGCTGGCCGTCGATCACATAGGCTGGGACCGACTGAACCCCGGCAGCTTCCGCCTCGGCAATCCGGTCCGGGGCCGTGTTGAAATCCACGATCTCGACATCATAACGCGCCGGATCGAGCGCCTGGCCCAGCGCCTGTTCAACCGATACGCACACGCTGCATCCGGCGTGATAGAAGGTTGCCTTGGGCTTCATGATAGGACTCCTAATATTCTAGGGCGCAAAAGACGCTGCGCCCGACGCGTGCCCTCACCCCGAGGGAATGGTCAGCATCAGCCCGTCGCTTCGTGCTCCGGGCAGTTCACCCTGAGGTCGGCGGGCTGGAGCGGCTGATTGACCAAACTGCAAAAATGTCCGCCTGCCCCGTCAGCTTCGGACACAAAATAGCGGCAAGTCACGCACAGACGCTGAGGTGCGATCCGACCGGCCTGCTGCAAGCGGACGATAGTGCTGATGACGATGCCGTGCAGCGTGCCCGCATCCGCGTCGGACAACATATCGACGACGGCATCGAAGCCATCGGGCATCTGTCCCAGCATCGCGCGGCCTGCATCGGTCAACACCACGCGCACGGCGCGGGCATTGTCGGGATCAGGCAGGCGCCGGACCAGTTCCTTGGCGACCAGCACCGCGACCACGTCACTGGCGGTGGAAGGCCGCACACTGAGGTGGGCGGCCAGTTCGCCAAGCCGAAGCCCTGCCGGACGATCCGCCAGCAAGCGCAAGGTATCGCCCTGGGTGGGCGTCAGTCCGGCTGCTTCACCCGTAACCCAATCCCGCTGGCGAGCGAGAGCGGCAAGGCGACCAAGGCCGTAGGAGAGCTGTTCGCGACTCATAGTAGGAGTCCTAATATTTTAAGCGAAGACGTCAACGTCGGAGTTTCACCACCCTGGAAATCCCTCACGGGCATGACCAGCGATCAAACGCCCTTCCTCACTGTGCATCCCCGCCGGGCAAGATAGTCGCGCAGCACCCGCACATGGTTGTGGCGCTCGTCCCGTGCGGCATAGACCAGCGTGACATCCTGATCCTGCAATGTACCGCAGAGCCGCACCACCGGGGCGGGGTTCCCGTCCAGTTCCTCGAGATACAGATTGCCGAATTCGGCAAACCGCGCCGGATCGTGGCCGAACCACTTGCGCAACGCTGGCGAAGGGGCGATCTCCTTGATCCAGTCGTCGATTGCGGCCTCGCTGCGGCTGAGACCGCGCGGCCAGAGCCGGTCGACCAGGATGCGCTTCCCGTCGCTTTCCGCCGGCGGCGCGTAGACCCGCTTGATTGCCAGGTTTCCCATCACTCGCGGCCACCGGTCGAGCCGCCATGCCTGCGACCGATCCAAGCCGGCGGATCACTGGCCGGAAACGATTCGAGCGAAGCCTCGTCGATCGCATCGGACATGGCCTCGCTGGCCAGCAGACGGCGCACTTCGATGACGACGGCCGCCAGCAGATCAGGGCCATCGATACCGTCCGCGCGGTGATGCTGGATGGCACTTGTTACCAGGTCGTTGAGCGATTCGACGCTAGCGTCGTAATGCAGCCGAATTTCCGGCAGGATCAGCGCCGCAAGTTCGCTGCTGCGACAGGCCATGTGAAGCTCTCCTTTCAGGCAAGATTGAACAGGGTCACCATCATCCCCAGTGCAAATCCGAAAACCATGACCATGACCCCGGCGATGCGAAGGCCATAGGCTGTCGGATCCGCCTCACAGGTCTTGCCCGGCGCCGGCGACCACCCGAGCATTCTCCTCACGAACGATTGCCGGAAAGCCATGCTAAAGCCCAGGGCCACCAGCACCAGCCCGAAGAGGTCTACGATCACCACATGAGCCGACATGCCAACGCCTCCCTGTCCGTTACCGCTGCCCAACTCCTCAAACCGCGCATGCGTCGAGCCCCCGTTCCAGCCCGGCGATCAGATCCTGCTCCGCCTCGATGCCGACCGAGAGGCGCAGAAGGCTGTCGCTGATCCCGGCAAGCGCCCGGGCCTCGACGCCCATGTCGGCGTGAGTCATCGTCGCCGGGTGGACCACCAGGCTTTCCACCCCGCCCAGCGATTCCGCGAGGGTAAAACAGTCCACGGCGGCGATGAACCGCTTCACCGCCTCAGTCCCTCCCGCCAGTTCGAAGCTCAGCATTGCGCCGAAGCCGCGCTGCTGGCGGCTGGCGATGGCATGGCCGGGATGAGAGGACAAACCAGGGTAGTGCACGATCGACACCGCCGAGTGATGCTCCAGATACTGCGCGACGGCCATCGCGTTAATCTGCTGGCGTTCCATGCGGGGAAACAACGTGCGCAGGCCGCGCAAGGTCAGCCAGGCATCGAACGGCGCGCCGGTGCTGCCGACAACGTTGCCCCAGTGGCGCAGCGCCTCCACTTCAACCGGGTCGGCGGCGACAACCGCGCCGCCGATCACGTCGGAATGCCCGTTGAGGTACTTGGTTGTGGAATGGACGACGTAGTCGGCACCCTGCGTCAGCGGCTGCTGGATTACTGGGGAGAGGAAGGTGTTATCGACGGCCACCTTGGCACCCACCTCGTGCGCAGCGGACGCCAACGCCGCGATATCAACCACCCGCATCAGCGGGTTGCTGGGCGTCTCGACCAACACCAGCCCGGGCCGGTCGCGCAGCGCCTCTGCAACGGCATCGGTATCTCCCTGGTCGACCAACCGTAGCGCGATCTGTCCCCGTTCGGCGCGGGCCTTGAGCAGACGGATGGTCCCGCCATAGCAATCGTGCGGAGCCAGCACTCCGTTGCCCGCCGAAAGCCGGCTGACGAGAAGGTCGATCGCTGCCATTCCGCTGGACGTAATGACCGCCCCTGCCCCGCCCTCCAGCCGGGCGATCGCATCGGCCAGAAGGTCGCGCGTGGGGTTGCCAGCGCGACCATAGTCGTAGGCGCGCGGCTGATCGTATCCGGCAAATTCGTAGGTCGTGGAAAAATACAGCGGCGGAGATACCGCTCCGAACGCGGCATCGCTGGCCACGCCATGCGCGGCGGCGATGGTTTCAGGGCGCGGTCGACTGTTGTTGTCAGTCATTGAACAGGTGTCCTTCTGTGACCTCGCGCACAATACCGGCGCGGATTGTGAAATCGCCTAGCCGTTCACCCGGTTCGCGTTCGCGGGCATAGCGCCCCAGCACTTCGTCCAGCACCTCGAGGATCACCGCCTCGCCCACGTTCTCGCGGATCATCCGATTGAGCCGGTCCCCGTGAAATCCACCGCCGAGATAGAGATTGTACTTGCCGGGAGCCCGCCCGGTCAGCCCGATTTCGGCGATGTAGGGGCGCGAACAGCCGTTAGGGCAACCGCTCATGCGGATGGTGATCGGTTCTTCCGACAGTCCGTGTGCCGCAAGGATCGCCTCGATCCGGCCGAGTAGCGAAGGAAGGTAACGCTCGCTCTCCGCCATGGCCAGCCCGCAAGTCGGCAGGGCGACACAGGCAATGGCATTGCGCCGAAGCGTGGACGCCTCGCTCCCGTCGGGCCAGTGCTCGGCCAGCAGCGCTTCGATTGCCGCGCGATCCTCCGCCCACACCCCGGCGATGATGACGTTCTGGTTGGGAGTCATGCGGAAGGTGCCTCGATGAATGCGGGCGACATCACGAAAGGCATCGAGCAGCCGCGTATCGAGCCGGCCGTTCTCGACGAATATCGTGCGGTGGAACCGGCCGTCGGGGGTTTCCTGCCAGCCAAACGTATCGCCGTTCGAGGCGAACGAGAACCGTCGCGCTTCTTCGAAGGATGCGCCCATCACGCGCTCGATCTCGGCCTTGACCCAGTCCAGCCCCTTGTCGTCGATCGTGTACTTGAACCGGGCGCGCTGCCGGTCCTTGCGGTCGCCATAGTCACGCTGCACGGTCATCACTGCGTCGGCGCAGGCGATCACGCGGTCTTCAGGCACAAAGCCGATCAGGCTCGCCAGACGCGGATATGTTTCGGGTGCCTGGTCGGTCCGTCCCATGCCCCCGCCGATTACTACGTTGAAGCCTTCGAGCCCCCCTTCGCCGCCGATCGCGATGAACCCCAGATCCTGCGCATAGACGTCGATGTCGTTCGACGGCGGCAGAGCGAAGCCGATCTTGAACTTTCGCGGCATGTAGGTCCGGCCATAGAACAGCTCTTCCGGCGCGGACGAGGCAACGCGTTCATCACCGTACCAGATTTCGTGATATGCCCGCGTCTTCGGGATCACATGATCGCTAACCCGCTTGGCCAGGGCGGCTACTTCAGCATGAAAGCGCGATGCCTGCGGATCGACCGTGGACATCACGCCGCGGCTGTCGTCGCCGCAAGCGGCGATCGTGTCGAGCAGGGTTTCGTGCAAGCCCTGGATAATCGGGCGCAAGCTGTCCTTCAGCACCCAGTGGAACTGGAATGTCTGGCGGGTAGTGATGCGCAGCGTCTCTCCGCCATGCGCGCGGGCCAGCTCGTCCAGCTTCAGCCACTGCGCCGGGGTGCAGACCCCGCCCGGCAGGCGCACCCGGATCATGAACTGGTAGGCCGGTTCCAGCTTCTGGCGGCGGCGCTCGTCGCGCAAGTCCCGGTCGTCCTGCTGGTAGATGCCGTGAAACTTCATCAGCTTCACGTCATCCGCCGATGGGACGGCCCCGGTGATGCGGTCGAGCAGGCCTTCGGCGATGGTCCCGCGCAAGTAGTCGCTGGCATCCTTCATCCGCTCGTCGGCGCTTAGCCGGTCGAGCGCTTGCGAAATGTCGTGGCTGCGGTCGATGGTCTCGGTCATGCTCGGCCCCTCAATAGACATCGCGCTGGTAGCGGTGGTCGGCCTGAAGCGAACGGATATAATCTTCGGCCGCCTCGCGCCCGATGTGCGCCTCACACGCCACGACGTCGATCAGCGCCGCGTGAACATCTGGCGCAAGATGGGCAGCATCGCCGCAGACATAGACGTGCGCACCGTCCTCCAGCCAGGCAAACAGGTCGCGCGCCTGTTCCTTCATGCGATGCTGGACGTAGACCTTGTCACTCCGGTCGCGCGAAAACGCGACGTCCATCCGGCCCAGCGTTCCGTCCTTCAGCCACGCCTGCCATTCGCTTTGGTAAAGGAAGTCGGTGCGAAAATTGCGCTCGCCAAAGAACAGCCAGTTCTTGCCGCCGGCGCCGTGCGCCTCGCGCTCCTGCATGAAAGCGCGGTAAGGCGCGACGCCAGTTCCCGCGCCGATCATCACGATGGGCACATCGCCGTCCGGAAGACGGAAATGGGGGTTGGCCTGAACATAGACCGGCAGCACCGCGTCAGGTGCGGCGCGGTCCGCCAGCAGGCCGGATGCCACCCCGCTGCGCGCCTCCCCGTGCAGCGCATAGCGCACCGGCGCGACCGTAAGGTGCGCCTCGTCCGGCGCGGCGGCCAGGCTCGATGCGATTGAATAGAGCCGGGGCTGCAACGGGCGCAGCGCCGAAACGAAGCTTTGCGGCATCACCCCTGCCACCGGAAAGCGGCGGACGATATCGACGATGTGGTGCGTGCGCAGGAAGACTGAGCGCTCGCCCGAACGGTCCTCTTCGCGCAACTGCTTCAAGGCGCTACTGTCGCTCAACATGGCCCAGTAGTCGAGGAACCGGGGCGTTGTGAGCGTGATCTCGAAGCGGTGAGTCAGCGCCTCGCCAAGGGTGGCCTGCCGCCCTTTGATTTCAAACGCGGCGTCGGGCGAAAGCGCGAGTGCATCGAGCAGGTCCGCCACCACCCCTGGATCGTTCGAGGCCGCGATTCCCAGCGCATCGCCCGGCTGATAGGTCAGGCCCGATCCCGCCAGCGAGAATTCGACATGGCGGGTTTCCTTGCTCGACCCCCGGCCAACGATGGCGATGTTCTCGATGATCGCGGCCGGAAACGGATTGCGCTTGTCGTGGACTGTCGCCGGCACGGTTTCGCCTGTCGCTGCAGCTACCGATACGGGCGTGGCGGCCGCTTCACTGGCGAGGTGTTCAACGACAGCTGTCGTCCACGCCGCAGCTGCATCGTCATAGTCGATATCGCAATCGACCCTCTCAAGCAGACGTTTGGCGCCGAGTTCCTCGAGCCGGCGATCGAGCCGCTTGCCGGCTTCGCAGAAGTATTCGTAGGTGGAATCGCCGAGAGCCAGGACGGCAAAGCGCAGGTTTTCCAGCCGGGGCGCCTTGCGCCCTTCAACGAATTCGAAAAAGCCGGTTGCCGGTTGCGGCGGATCACCTTCGCCATAGGTGCTGACCACGATCAGCAGGTCTTCTTCTTGCGCCAATTGCCGCATCTTGTAATCGGCCATGTCCGCCACCGTTGCGGCCATCCCTCTGTCCCGGGCCGTCGTCTCCAGTGCGCAGGCGAGTTCGGCCGCGTTGCCGGTTTCGCTGCCATAGAGAATGGTCAGGCGCCGCGCCCCTGTCGCAGGCGTTGCGGCAGGCTGGCCAGCAGGAAAGCCTTGAGCCAGCCCGGCAAAATATCCGCTGAGCCACAGGGCCTGCGCGGGCACGAGGCCCTTGCCCAGATCTTGCACCAATTGCCATTGTGACGGTGCCAAGGCTGACCCCGGCACAACATTCGCCGCCATCTGTTACGTTCCTCGAAAAGGCCTCCAGATGCATCGCCGGAATTGGGGCGCTGTCGGGTCGTTGCCGTGTCGGAGAACATGTCCGGCAGTTGATGAAATAACACAAACGAATGTTATTGGTTATTCAACACGCAAAAATTGCACTCAACTGCCCGAGCTGTGGAAGGCGTTGGCGATATCGATGTTCGTCCGGTGCCCGGCGACCATCGCATTCAAATCGGCATGAAGTGCATCGTCGCGCACCCTCGGCAGCAATTCTACCAGCTTGCGCACAACCCAGCCCTGTCCGCGATTGAGAAACGCCAGACGCTCCAGCGGATCGGCGATGGCGAGGGCTTTTTCGCGGAACGCTCCGGTCGCGGCGGACGGCGTTCCGCCAAGGCGGCGAATCTGCCGATCGAGCATTTCGCACCAGTGCGCTTCATCATCCCGGACTTGCCGCATCAGGGCGGCATAGTCGTCCGCCACCGCCTTGGTGCTGGCGAGTGCAACCTTCGCCCCGGCACGTTCGGCTTCAAGCAACTCGTTGAGCACCAACAGCAATTCGTTGCGACCGGCATAGCCAATGTAGACGTCGTCCGCTTCGGCGGCGCCACAGGGAGGTGAGGAGGGCTGGTTGGTCATGTCGCAATCTCCGCCGCTGCGCGCAGACCCGCGCGTATCCGATCCATCACGCCCGCATCGGCCTTGGTCGAATGGACGACATAGGCCGAATAGGAAAATTCCGGACTACCCGGCACTAGTGCCAGTCGCCCCTCTTCCAGATAGGAACGGATGAAGCCTTTGCGGAAATAACCGCTCCCCCCGGTCGCGAGGATGTATTCGAGCGCCAGAGGACCATAACTGATCGAGACCACGGCGTTGGGCAGGTCGGGAAAGGCCGCCTGGTAGCTGGCGGCAAATTCCTCGCCCCAGTCGATCTGCACGTGATCCTCGGGCGCAAGCGGAGCGCTGGTCGGCGTTGTCCGGGCCAGCACCAGCTTTTCCTCGAACAGGAGTTCGGCAATCACACCGGGCCGGCTCGGCGCGGCATAGATCACGGCAACGTCGAGCGATCCATCCTGAACCTGTTCCATCAGGCGTTCCGAAGCGTCGATCTGCGTGCTGACAGCAATCTCCGGACACTCGCGCCGCATCCACAGCAACCAGTGCCTGAGCAGGGGGCTCCATAGACTGAGTTCCGCGCCGATGGTGACCACCGTTTCGCGCCCCGGAGGCAAGGCCACCGCCCGCTGCGCCCGGGCCCAGACCTGCACGAGAGTGGTGGCGAAACGCTGGAACTGCTCGCCAGCCGGTGTCAACCGAGCGCCGGCCTTGTTGCGGATGAACACCGGTCGGTCGAGTTGATCCTCCAGCACGCGGATGCGGGCGCTGACTGCAGTTTGAGTGAGGTTCAGGTTTTCCGCAGCGCGGACGAAGCTTCCGGTCTTGACCACTTCCAGGAACGTCCGCGCGATTCCGATGTCCATACCGCAATATTCCTTATTTGAATTGCCATACAACTCATCATCTTGGATGTATTAGCCAGCGACGAGAAGCAAAAGCCCGTGGAGCGCTTGGCTGCGAGATGCACAGGCAGTCCGGACTAGATGCGCTTCTCCTCGAATCGGAGAGCGGTCATTCAAGCATATTTATTGCTTTCAAACAACAATATCATTCGTTTGCTTGCTGCATTTAGCGGTTCCACATCTCCGCAATCATTTAGACAGGAGCCTGTATGACCATCCAGCTCGGGCAGGTTGCCCCCGATTTCGAACAGAACAGCACCCATGGGCCTATCCGCTTCCATGAATGGCTGGGGTCCAGTTGGGGGCTGCTTTTCAGTCACCCGAAGAACTTCACGCCCGTGTGCACGACGGAGCTTGGCGAAGTGGCAAAGTTGCGACCCGAATGGGACAAGCGCAACGTCAAGCCGATCGGTCTGTCGGTGGACCCGGTGGAGGCGCACCACAAATGGGAAAAAGACATCGAGGAAACCCAAGGCGCTCGTCTCGACTTTCCGATGATCGCTGATCCCGATGGCCGGGTCGCCGCGCTTTACGACATGATCCACCCCGACTGCGATCCTGCAGTTACCGTGCGTTCCGTGTTCGTGATTGATCCGGCGAAAAAAGTGCGCCTGATTCTCACCTATCCGCCCAGCACCGGCCGCAATTTTGCGGAGATCCTGCGCGCGATCGACAGCCTGCAGTTGACCGACGCACGCAGCATCGCCACCCCGGTCAACTGGACGCCCGGCGAGCCGGTGGTCATTTCGCCGAAGCTCTCCGACGACGAAGCCACGCGGCAATTCCCCCAAGGATACCGGACGCTCAAGCCCTATCTGCGAATTGTAGATCTCCAAGCGGGTCGACCATGACCGCGGCGTCCGCCCCGGAGCATCCCGCTTCCGCCGAGGACGGCCAACTGGCAAGGCTGTTCGAGCGGAACGCGAAATGGGCCGAGGGGAAGACAGATATCGATCCCGGCTTCTTTCAGCGTCTCGTCGATCAGCAGAAGCCGCGCTATTTCTGGATTGGCTGTTCCGACAGCCGTGTTCCCGCGACCGAAATCGTCGATCTCGATCCGGGCGAAATGTTCGTGCACCGCAACGTGGCCAATCTGACCAAACCAGATGACCCGAACTTCCTTGCCGCGCTGCAGTTCGCGGTCGACGTCCTCAAGGTCGAGCACGTCATAGTCGTCGGCCACTACGGGTGCGGCGGGGTACATGCCGCAATGAATGGTGGAGTACCGGGCGCCATTTCCAGATGGCTCGAACCACTAGGCGCCCTGCACGCTCGCCTCCAGGCCGAACTCGGGGGGCAGTCGCTCATGCCCGACGAATTGTGTCGGCGGAATGTATCGGCCCAAGTCGACCTTCTCGCGGAGAACCCGATGATCCGTAAGGCTTGGGCAAGCGGTACCAAGATCAACCTCCACGGTTGGGTCTATTCGATTGCCGATGGGCTGCTGGAAGTGGTCGAGGCCCCCGTCGAACACTCCGCGGCACTTGGGGTGAACAGGGCCTCCCAAAGAGGATCGGGCTGATGGCCGAGCGTCTGCCACAGCTCGACCCTGATCGCCGTGAAGTGGCCCTGATGTCGCGCGCCATCAAGGCATGCATGCTCGCCACCGCCGCCTCGCGCGGTCTGGACGCAACCATTTGCGCGGCTGCTTTTCCGTCTCTGGCGGAGATGGAGGAACTGGAGCCGGGCATCTGGAGAGGTAGCAATGGCGAACGGGTTCGAGCCTTGCGCTACAGCCGCATCTGGAAGGCTGCGGCGACGCTGGTGCCCGCTGGCTGCTGGATCGAACACGATTGCGACGATGTCGTCGTATGCGGACCAGACGGAGAGGCGCGCGGGACGCACGACATATTTCCCATCGCTCTGTGCCTGGCTGCGATGCGCGCCCGCGTGATCGCACACGAACCACGAGCGCCACATCAAGATTTACCGCAGGAGCAATTCAATGTCTGACCAAACCGTCCATACAGCTTTTGAACTTCCCGCACTGCCTTACGGCCTGCAGGACCTTGAGCCTCATCTCGGTGAGGAGACATTGAAAGTTCATCACGGGCGCCATCACGCCAAATACGTCGAGAACCTGAACCGCCTCCTGGCCGGGCAGGATCTGGCTGGGGTAAGCCTTGAAGGTGTGCTTCGAAGGGCGAGCGAGTCAAACCAGACTGCCCTGTTCAATAACGCCGCCCAGACGTGGAACCACGCCTTCTTCTGGGAGAGCATGTCGGCGCGAAGCTCGGTACCAGATGGCCAGCTTGCCCAAGCGTGTCTGGGCAGATTCGGCAGCCTGAACAATCTGCGGGAGCAGTTTATTTCCGAAGGCGTCGGACATTTCGGATCCGGCTGGGTCTGGCTCGTGGCCAGGAGCGGTGCGCTCGAGGTTCTGTCGACACATGATGCGGCCACGCCGATCACAGCTGACGGGACTGTTGCACTGCTGACATGCGATGTCTGGGAACACGCCTATTACATCGACTATCGCCAGGACCGCGCCAAATGGCTGGCTACCTGGTGGGACAACTTAGCCAATTGGCGTTTCGCCGAGCGACAATACGCCGCAGCCCTGGGCCAGGAAGACGAATGGCGATTTGCCTCGACCATCCAATGAAGCGACACCGAAAGGAGCAAGATTATGCTGGTTGATATTTTTTCCGGCCGAGATAGACAGTCGGCCCTTAGCAAGGGAAGTTTTCACTTCTCCGCACTTCCCTCCCACGGCGAACAGCTCGAACTGGCCGGTGAGCGCTTCACCGTTGCCGATGCTTGGCACAGACCCGACATTTGCTATCGTGGCGCCAAGTTCGCGATTCTGGTAACCGATGCCATCGAACCAGCTCAGCACCTAGCTCGGCCGGATATAGCCGACGCGTTTGGCTGAACGCCGTAACCGGAAGACCTCCATCGTCGTAAGATGACTCCGGCCGTGATGCGCTGCATCCTGCGAGCATGCAGTCTCGCGCAGCCATGTTGCATTTCCGTTCTCATGCAGGCCAGTGGCGCGGATCGGACGGTCGAACTCGTCTATCCGCGTGATGCCGATATTTCCGCCGGGCGGGTGTCCATTCTCACGCCGGTCGGAGCAGGCGTGATCGGACTGCGCACCGGGCAGTCAATCCTATGGCCGGATCGGGATGGCCGCGAGCGAAAGCTGACCATCGTCAAGGTACTGCAGAACAGAAAAAGCCCGCAGCCTGACAGCGCGGCCTAACGTCACCATGCGGTTGCATCGCAGACCCGCTTGCCCCATTTTAGGGTATGCATCTCAGTCTACAAACCGACTACGGCCTGCGGGTCCTTATGCTGCTCGCGTCGACCGACCGGCAAATGTCTGTCGATGAGATCGCGCGCAGCTATGGCATATCGCGTAATCATCTGGCCAAGGTGGCGCAGCGTCTGCAGTCCTCGGGCTACGTCGAAACTGTCCGGCGTCAGCGCCAATGGCACAGATTTGAGGTTGTGAATTAAGGAGGATTTGGGCTTCGTCGTAGTGACGAAGGAACGAAGATGAAGCCCAAATCCTCCTTGAAAAAATCGGTGAAGGCTC
>JALCRK010000006.1 GCA_022652485.1 Sphingobium sp. | reverse complement strand
TTCCAGGAACGTGCGATCAGCGGCACTCAACGCCAACACGTCCGCCTGACGACCAACCATTCATGTCTCCTGCCATCAACAAGATGCATATACAATGTAGCTTACTTCAGTTCCAGGTGACTAGCCCGCGGTCGTACTGGCGGTAAAATTCCGCACGGCGGAGAGCGGCACCGTTGCTCCGTTCACCATCAGGGTGACGGCGCCATCGTCCGCGCGGCTGACCGACCCGACCAGACCCGATGCTCCGATCCGCGCGGCGAGCATGTTGCCACTGGCGTCCTTCGCGTCGAGCGCAAGGGCATAGCCCCCCGGAGCCGCGGTCCCGCCCGAGGACAACGCGCCGTCCCAGCGCAGCGCGCGGGTATCGGGCGACAGGCTCCGCCGCTCGATCACATGGCCGGAGGCGTCGCTGATGACGGCGGTCAGGCTGGCGGGTGTACCCTCGAACGACCAGCTCCAGCTTGCGGGTGCCCCCGCTCCGAGCCCGGCCTGCGCGCCATCATAGTCCGCCAGTTTTCCGATCAGCGCGCTCGCCTGCATCATGTCCTGCGCGGAGAGGCGGGCGAGTATGTCCTTCAATGCGCCCGTCTGCTGGATCGACTGCTCCACCGCGCTATATTGCACCAGTTGCTGCGTATATTGGCTGCTGTCCATCGGTGACAGCGGATCCTGATTCTGCATCTGGGTGGTGAGCAGGCGCAGGAACAGCGTGTAATCGCTGGAGAGCTTGGCAAGGCCGTTGTCCTGAGCGGCGGCGGGCTGCGATGCGGTGATGGGGCTGGTCGCCATGAGGGCACTCCTTTCAGGCGATGAGGTTCAACGAGCCGCTGGTGCGGATGCGCTGCGGCGGCGCGAGGGGTAGCGCGCCCGCATCCTCTTCCCGCCATGTCTGGCCGGGATAGGAAGGATGAGGGCCGGGCCGCCCCCGCTGCCCCTCGCCGCTCTGGCTGCCAAAGCTGAAGCTCTGCGCGTCGGTGCTCACACCCGCCTGGCTGAGCGCGCGGGAGAGATCGGCGCTATCCCGCCGCAGCAGATCGAGCGTCGCGCTCTGGCTCGCCGTCATCACGATACGCAAGGGGCCGCCATCCTCGAACTGGAGGCTCACCTCGATGCGGCCATGTTCGGGCGGATCGAGCCGCACGGTCAATGTCTCAGCGCTGGCATCAGGCCCGCGCGCGGCATGACGGGCGATGGCGATGCCCAAATCCTCGCCGAAGCGCGGAGAGGCCGCCACGATCACCGGGCTGGCCTCGGCTCTGGGGGGAGCGAGCGGTGTCGCATCGCGGGATGGGGAAGGGACCAGAGGCGGCGGCGCATCCGGCCCTGCGTCAGCACGCGGACCGGGTTCCGTTTGTTTCCCCGCATGATCTGCCTTGCTCGGCAGGGATTGCGGAGTGCCGAGGGACATCTGCTCCGCCGCGTGCGCCTGCCCCTCCATCCGGGGCGCGGAAGGCGGCGCTGGCGCGCCATCTTCGGATTTCGCCGGGCCAGCAGTGGGCAACGGATCGGCGCGCGGCGGCGCGGGCGCGACGGTCATTGGCACCGGCATGGGCAGGGGAGCGAGCACCGGGACGCTATCGCTTTCCTCGGCGGCAGGCTCCGGCGCATCGGGCTCTGCACCCTGCTCTTCTGGTATCCGAGACGCGTCGACCGCCACCGCGCTCTCTAAAGCCCGCGGGACACGCGGAGGCGGCACCTCTGCTTGCACCGCCTCGATCTGCATTTCCTGCGGCACTACCGCCTCAACGGCAAGCGCGCCGACAGGCAGGGGGGGCTTTGCCTCCCCCACCGGCACCGAAGCCGCCACCACGCCCTGCCCGATCAGCAGCGCGGAAAACCCGCCTTGCGCATCGCCCGTCAGAGCAGGAATCCCTTGCCCTCCCGATAGCGGCGGTCCGGGAACGAGCGGCATGGCATTGCTCAGCGGGTCAGCGGGCATGATCTCTCCTCCTGTCCATTATAGAGCGGTTTTCGGCCAATATGGATCATCCGACGACGCCCAGGGTGCGGATGCGCGCGCGCGGGTGGATCTCGTTCTGCGAGAGCACCACCGTCGCGGGGCGCACCCGCTCGATGATCGAGCGCACAAAGGGGCGGATCGTCGGGTTGGTGAGCAGGCAGGGGATCTCGCCCTCGCCCGCCACGCGGTCATAGGCCTCGCGCACATGGGCGATGAAGCCCTGCAAGGCGGAGGGCGCCATTGCGAGCTGGCGCTCGTCACCCTCACCGACGATGCTCTCGGTAAACTCCTGATCCCACCGCCCGGAGAGCGTGAGGATCGGGATCGCCCCGTCGCGCGCATGGGCGGTGCTGATCTGGCGGGCGAGGCGCGCGCGGACATGCTCCGTCATCTGCGTCAGATTGTGGGTGAGCGGCGCGGCCTCGGCGATGCCCTCCAATATCGTCGGCAGGTCGCGGATCGAGACGCCTTCGGACAGCAAATTCTGCAAGATGCGCTGGATGCCGGAGATGGAGATGCGCGCAGGGACGATATCCGCCACCAGCTTCTCGACATCCTTGTGCAGCTCGGCGAGCAGCTTCGCCGTCTCGGCATAGGTCAGCAGGTCGGCGATATTGTCCTTCACGATCTCCGTGAGATGGGTGGTGATGACGGTGCCGGGATCGACCACGGTGAGGCCACGAAACCCCGCCTCATCGCGCAGCTCGCGCCCGATCCAGAGCGCGGGCAGGTTGAACACCGGCTCGCGCGTCTCCTCGCCCGATAGCCCCAGGTCGCGCCCGTCAGGGTTGATCACCAGCAGCCGGTCGATCCGCGCCTCGCCCCGGCCCAGCTCACTCTCTCTAAGGGTGATGACATAGTCGTTCGCGCCCAGCGCCATATTGTCGAGGATGCGGACGGGGGGCAGCACAAAGCCGAAATCGAGCGCCATCTGCCGCCGCAGTGCGCGCACCTGATCGTCGAGCCGCTGCTCCGCGCCGCTTTCGTTGACGAGGGGCAACAGCGCATAGCCGATCTCGACCCGCACCGGATCGATGGCGAGCGTCTCCGCAATCGGCTCCTCGGTGACGAGCGGCGGCGCGGACGCGGCGGCCTCCTCGGCATGTTTCGCAATCGCCCGCGCCTCGGCCCGCTGGCCCAGTTCCCGCGCCGCCCAGCCCGCCGCCCCACTCATCAGCGCGAACGGCACGAACGGCAATCCGGGCAGCAGCGCCAACGTCCCCAGCAGCACCGCCGTCATGCCGAACGCCTTGGGGAAGCGGCCGAGCTGATCGGCGAGCGCGGTCCCCGCCCGCCCGCTCATCCCGCCCTTCGAGACGAGCAACCCCGCCGCCGTCGAGACGATCAGCGCCGGAATCTGGCTCACCAGCCCATCGCCCACGGTGAGGATGGTATAGCTGTTGAACGCCGCGCCAAAATCGACCCCGTGGATCGCGACGCCGATAATCAGCCCGACGATGATGTTGATCGCGGTGATGAGCAGCCCCGCCACCGCATCGCCCTTCACGAACTTCGATGCGCCATCCATCGCGCCGAAAAAGCCGCTCTCCGCCTCCAGCTCGGCACGGCGGGCGCGCGCCGTGGCTTCGTCGATCATCCCGGCGTTCAAATCCGCGTCGATCGCCATCTGCTTGCCCGGCATGGCGTCCAACGAGAAGCGCGCCGCCACCTCGGCGATGCGCCCCGCGCCCTTGGTAATGACGATGAAGTTGATGACGATGAGAATGAGGAAGATGGTGATGCCGATCACCGTCTGCCCGCCCATCAGAAACTGCCCGAACGCCGCGATCACCCCTCCGGCTGCATCCGGCCCCTCATGCCCGTGGCCTAATATCAGCCGCGTCGAGGCGAGGTTGAGGCCGAGGCGCAGCATGGTGGCGATCAGCAGGATCGTCGGAAAGGCGGACAGCTCCAGCGGTTTCTCGATGAACAAGGCCGTCATCAGGATCATCACCGAAAGCGTGATCGAGAGCGTGAGGCCGATATCGAGCAGGAACGGCGGCATCGGCAGGATCAGCATCGCGATGATCGCGATGACCGAGAGCGCTAAAGCAAGATCGCGCCCGCCGCCGATGCGCTGGATGAGGGAGGTTAGCCTATCCATGCTGTGTTCCTGCGAAGGCAGGAGCCCAGATGAGAGCGCAGCCTTTGAAACTCTGGGTTCCTGCCTGCGCAGGAACACAATCGCGCCTCTCCGCCCTCATCGCACCCGCAACCCCTCCGCCTCAAACTCGCGCAATTTGTTCCGCATCGTCCGCACCGATATGCCGAGAATAGCGGACGCAGACGTGCGGTTGCCCCGGCATTTGTCGAGCGTGCGGAGGATCAGCTCGCGCTCCACCGCCGCCATGCTCTGACCCACCAGCGCATCGATCCCGCGCGCGTCGAGCGCCTCGGCCTCAGCGGACGCCACCAGCATCAGTGCGGCGGCTATCAGCTCCCGGTCGGGCGGCAGCGGCACATAATCGCGCGCGCCCGCGCGGATCGCGGCGACGGCCAGCTCGGCGCTCGCCTCCACCCCGCAGGCGACCACCGGCGTGGCAATCCGCTCCGCCTTCATCGTGGCGAGCAGGCGCGGCACATCGAGGCGCACGTCGATCATCACTATGTCCGCGCCGGGGCCGCGCAGATGATCGAGCGCGCCCTCAAGGCTCACGGCAAGCGTCACCCCCGCGCCCGCGCCGAGCGCCATCTCGGCGGCGCGGGAGAGCGCACTGCCCGGCTCGCCCGCGAGCACAAGGCGTACCGCACGGCTCACGCGTCGCTCTTCACGATCTCGGTCAGCGTGACGCCCAAAAGCCCATCGATCATCACGATCTCGCCGCGCGCGATCAGGCGATCGTTGACGAGAACGTCGATAGGCTCGCCCACGCGCCGATCCAGCTCGAACACATGGCCGGGGTGCATCGCCACCAGCTCGGAAATCGGCATCCGCGCCCGGCCCAGCACCGCCTGCACCCGTACCGGCACATCATAGACCGCCTGAAGCGACGGCCCGCCATCCTCCTCAACCGGCGCGAAGGCGGAGCGCAGCGGCATCTCCATGCCCGGAGGATCGGGCAGATCGTCGAACGCCATTTCGCCCATGTCGAACGGCGTCACCTCCTCTTGCGGAGGCAGAACCTCGCCGTCCGAAGGCGGAGGCGCCGCTTCCGGCTCTTGTGGGGGAATTTCGGGCGGATCGGCGGGATTGTCCATCATGCGGTCCTCAAAATAGGCGGCTCTCTTAGCCCCTCCCCTTCAGGGGAGGGGTGATATTTTCTTGCGTCCTCACGCGTTCATCCACTGGCGGATCACCGAGGCGGACTCGGCGGGGTTGGTGGCGATCGTCTCACCGATGCGTTTGAGCGAGCTCGCCTTGATCCCGCCTTCCACCTGCGCCAGCGCGATCTCCTGATCGAGCTGCGCCATGTGCGAGGGATTGGCGAGGCTGGGCGGCGGCGGCGCGCCGGGCAGCGCGGGCGGATCGCCCTCCAGCGCCGGGAGCATCGTGTCCCCGTTCGCGTCCGGCTCCAGCGTGTCGTTCGCGCGGCGCCCGGCGAGCAGCGCGGAACCGGCGGCATCTCCTCCGCCCGACCGCATGATCCTCAGCACGAGGACACCCACCCCCGCCACCACCAGCAGCTCGACCAGCGGCAAGATCTGCCCTGTCGGCACATAGCGCATGATGTCGATCCCCGCGCCTTCCTCCTCCGGCGCAGGCGTGAACGGCATCGCCTCCACCACCACGCTGTCGCCACGCTCCGCATCATATCCCACCGCATTTTCCACCAGCCGGGTGAGCTTCTGCATCTGGTCTGCGGGCAGGGTCTTTTTCGCGCCGGGGTCGATCGTCACCGCGACCGAGAGCCGCTTGATCGCGCCCGGCCCGGTCGCCGTCACCGTATCGGTGCGGCTGTTGTCGTAACTCGTGTCCTCGGATGTCTCGTTGGCGCGGGACTGGGTCTGGCTGCCGGGGCTTGAGCCGCCGGACGCGCCGCCGGTGGGGAGCTGGTTGCCGACCGAAACGCTGCCGTCGCCCGCCGCCGTCTCCTGATCCTGCTTGCCGCTCTCGACGCTGATCTGGCGCGAGATGACCTGCGCGTCGGGATCATAGACATGCGCCTCTTCGCGCTTTTGCGCGCGGTCCAGCTCGGCGGACACCTCGGCGCGCACCTTGCCCGCGCCGACGATCGGTTCCAGCAGTTGCTCGATGTCGGTGCGGAGCCGATCCTCGATGCCAAGCTGCCGCTCGTCGATTTCCTGCCCGCCCGCCGCGCCCTCCTGCCCGGCGCGGGCAAGCAGCCTCCCCTGCGCGTCGATGATCGAGATGGCTTCCGGCGCCAGATCGGGCACCGACGCCGCCACAAGGCTGCGGATCGCCTCGATATTTTCTCCGGACAAGCGGCTGCGCGTCTTCACCGTCACGGCGGCGGAGGCCTTGCGTTCCTCGCGCGCGAACAGCGCCTTCTCCGGCATCACGATATGCACCCGCGCGCTACTCACCGCCTGAAGCGTGCCGATCGACCGCGCCAGCTCGCCCTCGATCGCGCGCGTCTCGTTCATCTTCTCCCGGCTTGCGGAGAGGCCGAACGGCTGCTCGGCATCGAGCACTTCATAGCCGATCTTGCCGCCAAGCTGATCGCCCGCGAGGCTCATGCGCAGCTCCGCCAGCCGGTCCTGCGGGGCGAGGATCGCCGTGCCATCCGGGCTGATCTGAAACGCTATGTTCTGCGCCTGCAATTTCTCGGCAATCGCCTGCACCGAAGAGGGGTCGAGATCGGTGTAGAGATAGGCAAGGCCAGCGGACGAGGGCCGCATCGCCAGCATCACAAGGCCGACGACCAGCGCAAGGCCGACTGCGCCGATCGCAATCGCCCGCCCCCGCCCCATCTGCGCCAGCAATGTTGTCAGGAATTCCAAGTGCCGACCCGTAAGCCTTTATGGATGCGCGGCGCGGTGCCGCTCTCAAGGCTATTATAGGAGGGCGGAGCGGCAGGATTTTCCGCGCGGCGGCAATTTTTGCCGGGGGGTGGGAGTGGGTTAGAAGATGCTATTTGCAGTCATTATGGCTAGAATAGTTATGGAAAAGGACACGCTTCATACTTTATGAGTTGCGTCGTAACGTTGGTCGGCTTTGAATGCGGGTATGCAAATGTGGGGTAGGGCAGCTTTATATATTGCGATGGTTTGCTGCACATCTGCGGTTGCCGCTAGCGAGGGCCACATCTGTTGGGTTGATCATGTGGAGATGGAAGGAAAAGAGGGCGTCCGTATTTTCTATACGCCAAGTTTCCCATGGAAGAATTCTGACTTCGATAAAGGTGCGTATCTCAAATTCGGTGAGCAGGCCTTTGTATCTCTGGCGTCCCACGATATGTGTGTCTTAAAGGCGGTTCGTAAAGATGATAAGCTGGGTGTGGAAGCGCGCTTTTCTTTCGCTATGGTCCAGCCGCAACCACTTAAGCTTAACATCCTTCCTCTGAAGGATTTACCATTTCCCTATATTGCACCGCCTCCCCCTCCTCAGGATTCAGAATATTTTACCAGGGTTAAAAATGAATGGATTGAGGCTTTTCCAAAAGGAGAGAGATCAATTCAGTCTGAATGATAGCCATATTATCGGCATCCCATCTCCTCCATCAAACCCCCAGCGCCGCAAGCTCCTCCGCCACAGCGCGCCTGCGCTCCGCCGCATCGAGCCTCAAGCCACCGCCTTCCCAGCGCAGATGCGCGTCTCCAGGCGCAAGCGTATCGTCGCGCAGCACCACCAGATTGAGCCGCCGCCGGTCGCCCGCCTGACGCGTGGCGATGCGCGCCTCGATGTCTTCGGCGAGATCGGGATGGACGCTCACCGTCACCTCCTGCCCGCGCGCGATCTGGCTGAGTACCCGGCCGATCGCCTGATCGATCGCCTCGCCCGGAGCCTCGCGCAACGCCTGCGCCGCCAGCGCCTCACCGATGCTCAAGGCAAGCGCGGATGCCTCCCCGCGCAACGCCTCGATCATCGCATCGCGCGCCTCCCCAAACACCTCCCACTCCGCGTGCAGCGCATCCAGCGCGGCGAGCACGGCCTGCTCCCGCTCGGCCCGCATTTGGCCAAGCGCCTCCATATAGCCCTCGCTCCGCGCCTTGGAGAGCGCGACCGCATGATCGGCGCGCAGAGCCTCGATCTCGGCGCGCAGCGCGGCGACCTCCAGCGCGGTGGCATGTGCGTCGCCAGTGCTGCCGGGCGGCGCAACCGCGAACTCGGTGGCGAAGCGGAACGGTTTGGCGCCGTGGCTCTGGTCCATTTTTTTAGTCGTTTCCCATCAGCTCATCGTCATTCCCGCGAACGCGGGAAACGTCAGTTCGCCAACGGCAATCCAGCTGGGAAAACCTATCCCCAGATTCTGGATCCCCGCTTTCGCGGGGATGACGATGGAAGAATGCGGGGATAACGACAGAACATAGGGCGCGCGCATCAGACAAATTCCTAAATGATCATCGTCTCGTCGTCTTTCGGGTCAACGAGGACAATCTCGCCCCGATCCGCCAGCAGCTTCGCCATCCGCACCAAGCCGCCCTGCGCCTCCTCGCACTCTCTCGCCCGCACCGGCCCCATGCTCGCCATGTCCTCGCGCAGCATCTTGGCCGCGCGCTCGGTCATCGCCGCGAGGAAGATCTGCCGCATCTCCTCCGGCGCGCCCTTCAAGGCGAGCGCCATCTGGCGCTTGTCGGCATTCTTCACCAGCACCGCGATAGCGGCGGGCATCAGGTTGGCGAGATCATCGAAGGTGAACATCAGCGCGCGGATGCGCTCCGCAGAGTCCGGCGCCTTCTCGTCCAATGCGCCCAGGATCGACTCCTCGGTCGCGCGGTCGAACGCGTTGAACACGTCCGCCATCGCCTCATGCGGGTCTTTCCGCTGCGCGCGGGAGAGGTTGGTCATGAACTCGTTCTTCAACGTGTTCTCGATCTCCATCACGATCTCGCGCTGCACCGGCTCCATCCGCAGCATCCGCTGGATCACGTCAATCGAGAAATCGCGCGGCAGCGCGGAGAGCACGCGCGCGCAATGCTCCGGCTTCAGCTTGGCGAGGATCACTGCGACCGTCTGGGGATATTCGTTCTTGAGGAACGCGGCGAGCACCGTCTCGGAGACGTTGGAGAGCTTGTCCCACATCGTCCGCCCGGAGGGGCCGCGGATATCCTCCATCACCTCTTTCAGCTTGTCCTCCGGCAGCAGGCCTTCCAGCAGGCGCTCGGTCGTCTCGAAGCTGCCGTGAAGCGAGGATATGGTGCTGACCTCGCTGGAGAACAGCACCAGCAGATGTTCCACCACATGGGCGGGCACCCGGCCCAGCTGCGCCATCGCAGTCGATAGCTCCTTCACCTCGTCCAGCCCGAGCTGCTGCCAGATCTGCGCGCCGTTTTCCTTGCCCAGCGCCAGCATCAGCGCGGCGGCGCGCTGCATCCCGGAGAATTTCTTCAGTTCGGCAGGTTCGATCATCGGCTGCATGACGCCCGGTTCATCCCCGTTAACCACGAATTTCGCTGCCCCTGCGCACGCACGGGCCTCCTCCCGCTATTATAGGAGAAAGACACGCATTTTCGGGATCGGAGCAAAGACAGGAATCGCAGGCAGTGACGAGCAGCATTTCGAACAGTCTGGTTGGCTTGAGCCTGCTTACGGGCTCCAATGGCTTTGCCCAGCTTGGCGGAGTGCAGAAGGTCGAATCCGCTGCTGTCCGTCTCGCCAAAGCGGGCTTCACCCTCGCGCCCACCACCCCGCCGTGGAAAGATCCCAGGGCCGCCGCCACGCCGGACAGCGCCCAGCTTGCCGCGATCAAGCGCCTCGCCTCGATCATCGACAGCTCCTCCTCCGGCATCGGCGCGCTGCCGGACGATGTGCAGACGAGCTTCACCGCCTACAAGGCGCTGGATCGGCTGCGCGTGCTCGCCCAGACCGCCGCCGCCTCCACCACCGGAAGCGGCGAGCGCGCGAAGCTGGAGGCGCTGTTCAGGCGTGGGCTGGCCGATCTCCAGAGTTTTCTCGGGCAGGCACCGTCCGATGCGCTGGACCTCGCCTTCGGCTTGCCCACCCGGCGGGCGGAGACGGTGCGCCTGCCCGCACAATCGCCGCTGGAGGTGAAGGGCGAAGGCGTCCTGCCCCAGCGCGACACGCCGATCCCCGGTATGAGCGGCGCGGAGCAGTTCACCATCACCCTCACCCGGCCGAACAGCACCACCACCGATACGGTGCAGGTCGATCTCTCTGGCACGCCGCAGCCGCCGACACTCGACAGCGTGGCGAACGCGATCAACGCCGCGATCTCCGCCATCCCCCTGCGCAACCCGGACGGCAGCCTGCATGTGGACCCGGTGACGGGGCAGACCACGCCCAAATGGCTGGTGCATTTCGTGCCCGACAAGAGTACCGACAAATGGGGCTTCGCGATCAAGAACCCCGCGCTTGAAAATGTCTCCATCACCCAGGATAATGCGGGTGATGCGATCATGGTCGCGGCGGGGCAGACCGCGCTCGACGCGCCGGAGCGGGTGCAATTGCTGCGCTTCGACGATCCCGCCAACGGCGGCGCACAGCACAGCTATGGCAGCATCGCGGGGTTCGACCGGCTCGGCACCGAACTCGCCAAGCTCGAAGCGCCCAAGACCACCGCGCCCAAAGGCGTCACCCTCTCGACCCCGCAGGTTTTCGCGCCCACCAGCGCCGCCGCCATCGCTACCGCGCCAGACGGCAGCTCCTATGTCGTCGGCACCACGGCGGGCGAGCTGGACGCGAACCGCCCCGCCGGCGCGCAGGACCTGACCCTCACGCATGTAGACAGCGAGGGCCGCGTGCTCTGGCAGCAGATGCTGGGAGCTTCCGCGAACGCATCGGGCGCGGCGGTCAGCATCGCCGCGAATGGCGATGTCGTGGTCGCAGGCACCGTCTCCGGCAGCTTCGATGGCGCAGCTAGCGACGGCGACATGCTGGTCGCGCGCTATAGCGCAAACGGCGACGAACAGTTCGCCACCCTCATCCGCAATATCGGCGCAGAGCAAGCGAGCGCCATCGCCACGGCAAGCGATGGCTCGATCTATGTCGGCGGCACGGCGAAGGGCGTCGGCGGCGTCGGCTCCGGCGACGCGGTGATCGCGAAGCTCGATGCCAACGGCCTCGTCACCGCGCGGCGGACGATCGACGCGGGCGGATCGGAAGGCGTGCGCGCATTGGGTATAGCGGCAGACGGTTCACTCCTCGCCCTCACAGGAGAAAGCGGCCATGCTGTGCTACGGTCGATCGACAGCGCGACGCTTGCCACCGACACGGCGCAGATCGACCTGGGCGTAGCGGATGCACGCGCGCTTGCCGTCGCGGCGGATGGCAGCATCGCGGTCGGCGGCGCGCGGGATGGCGGAGCGTCGGGCCGCGACGGCTTCGTCACCCGCCTCTCCGCCAGCCTCACCGGCACCTCCACCAGCGCAATCGCCACCACCGGGACGGACGAGGTCGACAGCCTCGCGTTCCTCAATGGCGCGCTCTATGCAGGCGGACGCACCACAGGCGCGCTCTCCGGCACAACGAAAACCGGCGCGACCGATGGCTTCGTCATCGCATTGGATGCCGCATCCGGCGCACAGCTCTCCGTCCGCCAGTTCGGCCGGGTGGCGGAGCAGACCGGCGCGGTCCGCATCGCCGCAGCCCCTCATGGCGCGAGCGTATTGGGTGCGATGGGCCTCGCGAGCGGCAATATCACCCCGCAGGACTCCGCCCTCCTCACCACGCACACGTCTTTACGCGCAGGCGACAGCTTCTCGGTGCGGCTGAATGAGGGCACCGCGAAGAAAATCATCATCGCGGCGGACGACACGCTCGCCGCGCTGATGGCCCGCTTGCATACCGCGCTCGGCAGGAATGCGGCCATCACCACGCCCACAGTCAACGGCGACAAGCTGCTCCGCATCGAGGCCAAGGCTGGCGCGGATATCGAGCTGATCGCCGGGCCAGCGGGCAGTGATGCTCTCTCGAAACTGGGGCTGGAGCCGCAGCGCCTCACCGTCCCAGCCATCGCCGGACCGCGCGAGCCCAGGGTGCGCCCCGGCGGCACCTTCGGGCTCGCATTGACCGAGGCGCTCTCCATCGGCACCGCGAAGGACGCCGCCATCGCCTTGAAGTCCCTCAAGGACGCCATCTCCACCGCGCAGACCGCCTATCGCTCGCTCTACTGGGACGACAGCAAGGCCGCGCTCGCCGACGCGGGCGCGAGCAACGGGCGCGGTCCCTCCGCCTATCAGCAGGCGCAGATCGCGCGCTATCAGGATGCCTTGACCCGCATCAGCGGCATCACGGGGCTGGCATGAGCAGTCTGACCAACGCCATCGCGCAGGCGATGCGTCACCTGGGTGAACGCCAGCGCGTCATCGCCCAGAACATCGCCAACAGCGACACGCCGGGATACCGCGCGCAGGAGCTGAGCGATGCGTCGCGGAGCTTTGCGACGCTGATCGAGGGCAACCCCGGCATCGCCCGCCCTCATGTCACCTTGAGCGAAGGCATGGCGCGCCTCGGCGCACACCCATTGAGCACCGGGCGCATCATTCCCGATCCGCATATTTCGGAAGTGAAGCCAGACGGCAATACCGTCACACTGGAGGATCAGGTGCTGAAAATGGGCCAGATCCAGGCGGACTATGCGGCGCTCACCGGCCTTTACCGCAAGCAGATGGCGCTGGTCCGCTCCGCGCTCGGCAAGGGCGGCAGCGCCTGAGCGCACGACCAAGGACCGCCGTATTACCTCTGGCATAACGCTGGTCTTTGTCCTAGTCTGCTCCCGCAGCCCCAACCGCGCCCCCTCGGGCAAGGACTGTCGTGGTCGTTGAGAGTAAAACGAGTAGAGTAGATGGCAAAAGCGGAAGCATGGCGGCTGGAAGCAGGCAATTATCCCATTTCGATGATCATCCCGCCCCGATATGCGGATCTCGATACGCTCGGCCACATCAACAATGTCGCCCTTGCCGCGATGTTCGAGACAGCGCGGGTGCATTTCCACCATCTGCTGGGCCATCACCCGGCGGATGCGGGCGTGCGCTGGCTGGTCGCGGCGGTGGACCTCAAATATGTCGCGGAAGCGCACTTCCCCTATGATGTCACCATCTGCAGCGGCATCGGTCGGATCGGCAATTCCAGCTGGGAGCTCTATTCCGCCGCATTTCAGCAGGGCGAGTGCGTGGCGACCTGCAACACGGTCATGGTGTTGCACGGGCCGAAAGGCGCGCGCGTGATCGATGCCCACGTCCGCGCCGTGATGGAAAACAACATGGCCGCACCGGGGACGGTCGCGGCCTGATCCTGTCAGGCCAATGTCATACAAAAAACCCGGCCCTGTATGGGTCGGGTTTTTTGTGCATCACAATCCCGGTTGGCCCCTCATGGGGCCAGCGGCGTAGGCCGAGATCAGCCCTGGCGCGCCTTGAAGCGGCGGTTGGTCTTGTTGATGACGTAGGTGCGGCCGCGGCGGCGGATCACGCGGTTATCCCGGTGACGGTCCTTCAGCGACTTCAGCGAGTTGCGGATCTTCATGACTTGGCCTTTATCAAGTGATTCTGGTGTTCTTGAAACGAAGCGCAGCCCCTATGGCGGGCGGCGGCCAAAGTCAAGGCCGGGCAGGCGGCTTTTTCCATGCGCGCCTCTTGTTCATGCACCATGCAGCGATATTATGGCACAAGCCCGATGAAACGGACACACCAAGGCATACGAACAGGGAGAGCCTCATGAACATGCTGCGTCACAAAGCGAGGCTTGCATTGCCCGCACTGTTGCTGCTCGGCGGCTGCGCCACCTCGGTCGCGCCGGTGGAGGTCACGCGCTTTCACACGCCCGACCCCGTGCCCCAGTCGGGCGGCTTCCTGATCGAGCCGATGGTGGCCGGGGGCGACCAGAGCATGGAATTCCTCACCTATGCGGGCGCGGTGAGCCATGAGTTGCAGCGCGTCGGCTTCACCGACGAGGCGGGCAAACAGACCTTCGCCGCCAGCCAATATGTCGTGAAGATCGATGTGCAGCGCAACGTGCAGTCACCAATGGCCTCGCGCTCGCCGGTCAGCGTCGGCGTCGGCGGATCGACCGGCAGCTATGGCAGTGGCCTCGGCCTCGGCATCGGCATCGATCTCTCCGGCAAGCCCAAGGATATCGTGACGACGATGCTCAGCGTG
Source organism: Sphingobium sp. (assembly GCA_022652485.1). Taxonomy (GTDB): domain Bacteria; phylum Pseudomonadota; class Alphaproteobacteria; order Sphingomonadales; family Sphingomonadaceae; genus Sphingobium. The sequence continues at coordinate 98,689 of JALCRK010000006.1, read as the reverse complement.
CAGATCCGCAAGCGCGCCGACAACAGTGCCGTGTGGGAGGGCCGCGCCACTACCCAGGCGAAAGACGGCAGTCCCGCCGCCCAGCCGGGTCTCGCCGCCGCCAAGCTCGCGAGCGCGCTATTTAGCGGCTATCCCGGAAAGAGCGGAGAGACTATCACCGTCAAATGACGGACACACTCTCGATCACCAGCAGCTTCGACGCTGGCAATATCCGCGTCCTCTCCACCGATACCAGCGGCGACATCTGGCGCGCGGAGCTGGAGATCGTGGCGGACCATAACAGCGACTTCTATCAGTGGTTCCACTTCCGCGTCGCGGGCGCTGCCGGGCAACGGGTGGAACTCTCGATCGTCAATTGCGCAGGGGCGGCTTATCCCGGAGGCTGGCCCGGCTATCAGGCGCGGGGAAGCGCGGATCGGGAGCACTGGCGCCTGTTGGAAACATCCTACAGCGACGGCCGCCTGACGATCGCCCTGGTTCTCAACAACATAGTCAACTGGATCGCCTATTTCGCGCCCTACTCGATGGAGCGGCACCATGATCTCGTCGCCTGGGCAGCGAACCAGCCCGGCGTCATCCACACGGAGCTGGGCCTGACGCTCGACGGCCAGCCGCTCGATCTGCTCACCCTCGGCGAAGGCGCGAAACAGGTTTGGCTCTACGCCCGCCAGCACCCCGGCGAAACGATGGCCGAATGGTGGATGGAAGGCGCGATCGAGCGGCTGTGCGATCCGGAAGATTCGGTCGCCCGCCTGCTCAGAGCCAAGGCCACCTTTCACATCATGCCCAACATGAACCCGGACGGCAGCCGGCGCGGCCACCTGCGCACCAACGCCGTGGGTGTCAACCTCAACCGCGAGTGGCATGAGCCCTCGCCGGAGCGCAGCCCTGAGGTACTCCATGTCCGCGCCGCAATGGACCGCACTGGCGTCGATTTCGCGATGGACGTGCATGGCGACGAGGCGATCCCGCATGTGTTCATCGCCGGGTTCGAGGGCATCCCCTCGCTGAAGCCGGACCGGCTGGCGCTCTACAATCGCTATCGCGATATCCTCGCCGCGCGCACCCCGGATTTCCAGACAAAGGTGGGCTATCCTGTCTCGCCGCCGGGCCGGGCGAACCTCTCCATGTCCACCGCGCAACTTGCCGAGCGCTATGGCGCGGTCAGCATGACGCTGGAGATGCCGTTCAAGGACAATGACGATCTGCCGGACGCCGAATATGGCTGGTCGCCCGCGCGCTCGATGCAGCTGGGCCGGGATTGCCTCGCAGCGCTCGCCGAAATGATCGACGCGATTTAGTAGCTAACCGGGTCCGCGCCCTCGAGCCGATGGGTGCAGCCGAGCGCGCGTCCCTCGTCGGCGTCCGACAATGCTGCAACCGTGCGCCAGCCTTCGCCGCGCAACGCCTTCGCCCGCTCCGCATCATGACCCAGCGGCAGGAAGATGCGGCGGCTCTCTTCCGCACCGAAGCCCGCGTCGATCAGCGGATCGGGATAGAGCGAGAAGCCGATGGCTGCCTCGGTGCTTCCATCGGCGTGGGCAATGCGATACCCACCGCCGCGCCCCAGTTCACCGACGAACCCTTCCGCAAAGATCGAGAAGCCGAACCAGCTCTGATATTCGAAGCCGTGGCGCTCGGTGGGATCGAGCGTAAGCGTAACATCCCAGCCGATCGGCCTGGCAATGGCCCGCAGTGCCGCGATGCGGTCCGCCAGCGCGCCACCGAGAGCAGCGTCGATTGCCTCCAGCTTCTCCATCGCGGGGTGGAACGGCCCGGTCGCCTCGATCAGCGGCAGATAGGCCGCCGCCTCCGCACCCAGTGCGACAAGTCCACCCGCGTCCTTCGCGTCCAGCCGCGCCCGCACCGGCTCGATCAGCTCCGGCGAAAGGGGCATCGGTCCCGCCGCCAGCCTGTCGACCAGATCGGGCAGAGTGAAATCGATCGTGATGCCGGTGACGCCCGCGGCCTGCAACGCCTCGATCGCCACGCCGACGATTTCTGTCGCGGCGGCGTCGCTATCCGTGCCGATCAGTTCGGCGCCGAGCTGCATCTCCTCGCGCTCCGGGCGGAGCTGGTCCGCGCGCAACCTCAGTACAGGCCCGGCATAGCATAGCCGCAGCGGACGCGGGGCGCGCGCCAGCCGTGTCGCTGCGATGCGGCTCACCTGGGCGGTGATGTCAGGCCGCAGGGCGAGCATCCGCTGCGAGGCGGGGTCGATGGCGCGAAGCAGATCCTGCGCGCCCGCCGACTGCAACCGCGCGAGCAGCGTATCCTCAAACTCCGCCAGCGGCGGCATCACCCGCGCATAACCATGCGCAGTCACGCTATCCAGTACGGTACGGACCAGCCGCGCGGAGGCCTCCGCCTGCGGCGGCAGTCGGTCGGACAGGCCAATGGGGAGCAGGCCGGTATCGGGCGAGGGTGTGGAGGCGCTCATGCGCGCTCTTTAGGGGGCAAATGGAATGAGGACAAGGGTGGGACCGCCGCTACATCACCACATCCACCACATGGATCGCGACGCCGACCATCCCGCCGACCAGCGTGCCGTTGACGCGGATATATTGCAGGTCGCGTCCCACCGCGCCTTCCAGCCGGTCGGTGACTGTCTGCGCGTCCCAGCCGCGCACGGTCTCGCTCACCAGCTTGACGATGCCGTCGCCATAGCTCGCGGTAAGGCCGACAGCCGTGCGGCGTGCGAAGCGGTTGATCACGGTCTTCAGCGCCGGGTCGCTTTCCATGCTCGCGCCGATCGATCTCAGCACCTCGCCGAATTTGCCAGCCATCACCGCCTGCGGATCACGCGCGGCCTTGAGGAGTGCGGCCCGCGCCTGCTCCCACAGCCCGTCGATCCAGCGCTGCATCGCCGGGTTGGCGATGATCTCGTCCCGCACGCGGGCGACCTTTGCCTGCATCTCCGGGTCATGCTGGAGGCGATGAGCAAGGGCCTGCAACCCCTCCAGCGCGCGCAGGCGGACGGGGTGCTCCCGCTCTTCCGCCATCTCCGTGAACAGCTTCATCAGCCCGTCGAGAATCGCGTTGGCGAGCGTTTCGTCGAGGCCGGTCCAGCGCAAGATCTTGCCTGCCCGCTGGCTCACCATGCCGCGAATGAGATCAGCCTGACTGTCGAGCATCCGCGCGGCCCAGCCGATCCCGGTATCAATCACCGCCTCGTGCCGCCCTTCGCGCATGGCCGCTTCCAGCGCCTGCCCGATCAGCGGCGCAAGGTTGAGCGCAGCCAGGCGGCTCTTCAGCGCACCCTTTGCCATGCCGCCGAGGCGCTCCTCGTCCATCGCCTCCAGCATGTCCGCCACCAGCCGCGACGCGCCCTGCCGGAGCCGCCCCTCCACGCCCAGCGCGGGCCGCGCAAGGAACCGCCCTGCCGCCCCCGCGATATCGAGCCGCCCCATGCGCCGCGCCACAACATGCGGCACGAGGAAATTGTCACGCAGGAAGCTGGCCAGCGTATCGCCGATGCGGTCCTTGTTGCGCGGAATGATCGCGGTGTGCGGTATCGGCAGCTTCAGCGGGTGGCGGAACAGCGCCGTCACCGCGAACCAGTCCGCCAGCCCACCCACCATCGCCGCTTCGGCAAAGGCTTGCACAAAGCCCATTGCCGGGTGCACATGCGCCAGCGCCCGCGCCATGATGAACAGCGCCGCCATGCCCACCAGCAGGCCGGTGGCGACCCTGTGCATCGCCCGGTCGGGCCGGTCGATGGCGGGGGGAGAGAACAATGCCTGGTTCATGACACCGATATGGCCGGAGGGCGGCTATGCAGGCAAGGCGTTTCGCGCCGCTATTCGGCGGGCTGAGCCGCCGCGCCCTCGCCATGCTTTTCCGGGTCGTAGGTGAGCAGCGCCTTGCGCAGCTTCGGCCCGACCCGCGCTTCGAAACCGATTGCGAGGCTGAACGCGGACGGCACGATCAGCAGCGTGAGCAGCGTGGAGAGCAAAAGCCCGCCGATCACCGTGACACCCATAGGGGCGCGCCATGCGCCATCACCCGAGAGCGAAAGCGCGGTGGGCACCATGCCCGCCACCATCGCCACCGTGGTCATGATGATCGGCTGCGCGCGCTTGTGGCCAGCATCGAGGATCGCCTCATATTTGGGAACGCCCTTTTCCATCTCCTCCAGCGCAAAGTCGATCAGCAGGATCGAGTTCTTGGCGACGATGCCTAGCAGCATCAGCAGGCCGATCAGAACCGGCATGGAAATGGGCTGATTGGTGAGATGCAGGGCCAATGCACCGCCCAGCGGCGCGAGGATCAGAGAACTCAGATTCACAAACGGCGGCATGATCCGCTTGTAAAGCAGCACCAGCACCGCAAACACCAGCAATATGCCGGAAATCACCGCGATGACGAAATTGACAAAAAGCTCCCTTTGCCACTTCGCGTTGCCGACATCGAGCTTGCGAACCCCATTGGGCAGGTTGGTGAGAATGGGGAGAGCGTCGATCTTCTCGGTCGCCTCGCTGCTGACGACGCCGGGCGCCAGATCCGCACCGATCACAAGGCGCCGCAGCTGGTTATAGCGCCTGATTTCGGTCGGCCCCGCGCCAAAGCCGATATCCGCAACCAGCTTCAAAGGAACCGAGCCGCCATTGGCCGTGGGGACCGGCATGTTCTGGATCGAGGCGATATCGCGCCGTGCGTCCTCCTCCAGCGAGACGCGGATCGGAACCTGACGGTCTGATAGCGAGAATTTGGCGCTGTTCTGGTCAATATCCCCGAGCGTCGCGACCCGGATGGCCTGGCTGAGGGCGACGGTCGTCACGCCGAGATCCGCCGCGAGGTCCATACGCGGCTTGATGATGATTTCCGGCCGCTTGATATCGCCGTTGACGCGCGGCGCGCGGATTTCCTTGATTCCGGCCATCTGCTCAACCAAGGTGTGCGCGGTCCTGTCCAGGAGTTCCGGGTTGTCGCCGCCCAGCATAATGGTGATATCTCGCCCGCTCGACGGGGCGCCGCCCTGATCCTGCGACTGGAAATAGACACGCGCGTCACTCACTTGCGCCAGCTTGGGGGCCGTGCGCCGCTCCCAGTCCACGCTGCTGGTGGGGCGATCCTTGCGAAGGGTAAGATAGATGTCTGCGCTCGTGGGGTTGATATCGCTGAACGCGGCATCGACCACGTCCTTATCCTGCATGATCAAATCGGCCACGCCCTGCGTCACCTTGCGGGCCTGCTCCAGCGTAGTGCCGGGGACCAGCTCGATCTTCACCTGACTATAATCGACATTCAGCGTCGGCTGAAAGGTGAACGGCAGGCTCATAAAGGCAAGCACCGTTGCCGCCAGCGCGGCGCCGCCGCCCAGAAACACGACCTTGTAGCGATGATCGAGCGACCAGTGCAGCAAGCGCATATAGCCGTCCATCAACCAGCCCTCGCCGTGCGCCGCCTGCCCGTGCGCCTTGAGGAAATAGGCGGCAACCATCGGCGTAATCATGCGCGCGACGGCAAGGCTGAACAACACCGCCACCACCACGGTCATACCGAACTGGATAAAGAACTGACCTGAAATGCCGGGCATCAGCGCCACGGGCAGGAACACCGCAACGATCGACATCGTAGTGGCAAGCACCGCAAGGCCGATCTCGTCCGCCGCGTCGATCGACGCCTGATAGGCGGATTTGCCCATCCGCATATGTCGCACGATATTCTCGATCTCGACGATCGCATCATCGACCAACACACCTGCCACCAGACTGAGTGCCAGCAGGGACAATGTATTAAGCGTGAAGCCCATCAGATCCATCAGCCAGAAGGCCGGGATGGCGGAAAGCGGTATCGCCAGCGCGGAGATGAAGGTCGCCCGCCAGTCCCGCAGGAACAGGAACACGATGATGACGGCGAGCACCGCGCCCTCCACCATCGCAACCATCGCGCTGTTATACTGGCCCTTTGTGTAATCGACTGTTGTGAACAGCTCCTTGAAACGGACGCCCGGATGCTCCTTCGCCAGCGCCGCCAGTTCCTTCTTCGCCGCATCATAGACGGTAACGTCCGAAGACCCCTTGGACTTTTCGAGCGCGATGCTCGTCACCTGCTTGCCGTTCATCAGCGAAACGGACCGCTGTTCGGCATACATGTCCTTCACATCGGCCAGCTCATCAAGCCGCACCGTGCGTCCATTACCGATCTGGATCTGCGCCTGGCCAAGTGCAAACGCCGTGCGCGCATTGCCGAGCACCCGGACCGACTGCTCGGCCCCTGCAATCTCGGCGCGGCCACCCGCCGCGTTGATGTTGGTCAGCCGCAACTGCTGATTGATCTGGGCCGCGCTCACGCCATAGGCCTGTAGCCGGTCGGACTTCAGGATCACGCGAATCTCCCGGTCCACGCCGCCACCGCGCCTGACGGAGGCCATGCCCCCGATGCCTAGCAACCGCTTGGCGACCGTATTGTCGACGAACCAGGAGAGCTGTTCCAGCGTCATGTCGGTGGCCTCGACGCTCCAATAGGCAATCGGGCCGCCATCGATGTCAATGCGCGTGACCTGCGGCTCCAATATGCCATCGGGCAGATCGCTGCGGATTTGCGCGACGGCGTTGCGAACATCGTTCATTGCGCGGTCGACCGGCGTGCCGATCACGAACTGAACCATCGTGATGCTGGTGCCCTCGCGAGCATAGGAAATGATCTCGTCGACACCGTTGATACCGCGTACCGCAGCCTCGACACGCTGCGTCACCTGGGTTTCCAGCTCGGACGGCGCGGCGCTGGGCTGATTCACTTCTACGCGGACCGAGGGAAAACTGATATCCGGGTTGTTGTTGATGTCCATACGAATGAAGGACATGATCCCCGCGATCATCAGGCCCGCGAACAGCACCAGCGGCAGCACCGGGTTGCGGATGCACCAGCTCGAAATATTGCGGAAGCTCACCGGCCTTGTCCCGCCGGTGCCGCACCACGTTCGAGCCTGGGGGAGACCTTCTGCCCCGGGTTGAGGAAACCGCCCGCCAGCGAAACCACCCGCTCGCTGCCATTGAGGCCGGAAGCGATGGAAACGCCCACCGCCGAAACCTGGCCCACCTTAATGTTGCGTCGCTCGACGACATTCTTGGCGTTGACGATATAGACATAGCTGCCCTTTTCATCGTTCAGCACCGCGGACTCGGGAAGCACGGCCGACTGCGACAGACCGCTGACAATGCGCGAGGACGCGAAACCTCCGGGCCGCAGATCCTTGTCATAGGATAGGGCGATGCGCACAACACCGAGCCGCGTCTGCGGATCGATGACCGGGGCGATCTGCCAGATATGCCCCTCGAAGCTCTTGGCACCGCCCACAGGCGTCACCCGCGCGCTGTCACCCACAGAGAGATGGGCAAGATCGCTCTCGCCCAGCTTTGCAAGCAGCTCCATCTCACCGCCTTTGGCAAGCCGGAATAGCACGCCGCTTCCCGCGCCGATCACCTGCCCCGGTTCGACCGAGCGGGTGAGCACCAAGCCGCCAGCGGGCGCGCGGATGTCCAGCCGCCCGATGCGCGCCTGCTGTTCGTTATACTGCGCCTCGGCGACACGAACGCGAGCCAGTGCCGCATCGCGCGTTGCGGTGCGGCGGTCTATGTCCGCCTTGCTCACGAAACCGTTGGCTACGAGCGCCGTCGCGCGATCAAGGTCATTCTGGGCAAGGCGCGCATCGGCACGCGCCACCGCGATGGCCGCCGCCAGAGATGCGCCTTGCTGGGTCTGGACCGAGCGCTCGACCCGCGCCAGCACCTGGCCGGGCCTTACCCAGTCGCCCGGCTCGACCAGCACCGCGGAAACGGCACCGCCCTCGCCCACCACGCCCACGGGCATCTCCCGCCGCGCTGCAAGGGTGCCGGTTCCATTGACGGTCATCGATACGGAGCTAAGTCCGGGCTGCACGACCGTTACGCTGGGAACAAGTTGATCGCCGCCCAGCGTACGATCATCTCCAGCACCCCGATGGGTCGCCCAGTAGATGAGCACCAGCACGACCAACAGTGCGGCAGCGATGAGGATAGGGCGCTTATGCTGCCCACCCCAGGCCTGCGCAGCTTCCAGGCGATCGCCCGTAACCCTCGTTTCGAAATTCATTTCAGCCTTTCCGCGCAGGCAAAAGCCCGCCATGACGTCCCTGTCACAGAGTTTCGGCTGTCCCGTAAATGCCCGACGCACAAAAACAGCTCACGCAATGATGATGCCGCAGGTGCAATAAATCAACCCTGAACGACATATTCGGGGCGCGGGCCTCGCCCCTGTGGAAAGATTTTACATGGATATTGAGAGGTTTTCATAGGAGCATGACGGAATGGCGAAGGAGCCTTCCCGTCATGTCCGTCGATATAGCGTTGGTAAGTATGCCGGCTGCGCCGGACCTAACGCACCGTGCCGCGGCGAACCAGATTGACCAGCGCCAGCAGGATAACCGCGCCGAGCAGCGATACGAGCACGCTATTCAACGAGATGACCTGATTGATCGTGCCGCCTGAAAAAATGAGGCCGCCGATGAATGCGCCCACGATACCGACCACAATGTTCATCAGGATGCCCTGCTGGGCGTCGGTGCGCATGATAATGCTGGCAAGCCAGCCGATGACACCGCCAATCACGAGCCAGAGTATCAGTCCCATAAAATCCTCCTCAGTAACCACGCGCCCCGCCAACACGAATGTTGATGGTATAACCCAGATACCCCTCTTAGGTTCCGGCGCGGGCCGTTGCGGCTGGACACAAAGAAACCGTCCACCCCTGGGGGAGCGGACGGTCAGTCGTCGCACAACTGATGAGAAATTCCGGGCCGGAGCAGGCTCAGGGCGCCCGCGCCGGCCGAATGGAACTCAATAGCGCTGCTGGCGCTCGTAAAGCGATTTGTAATGCTGGATGCGGGTGACGCGCAGGCCGGGCATACCGGAACGGTCCACGGCGCGCTGCCATCCGGCGAATTCTTCCAGAGTAAGGGTGTACCGCTCGCACGCCTCGTCAACCGTGAGCAGGCCACCGTTAACGGCGGCGACCACTTCGGCCTTGCGGCGCACCACCCAGCGGGTCGTTCCCGGGGCGGGAAGCGACTCCAGCGTCAGCGGCTCGCCGAGGGGGCCGACCACCTGTGCGGGGCGTATTTTCTGGTTCTCTATCATTCCTACCTCAATTAACGGCATGGGGCCTATTTCTTTACTCTCGACAGCGCCCTTCTACGGATCAGCCTTGAACATCGGCTAAAGCGCGGTGGTAAACGCTGTCTTCACCTTCTTTTCCCCACCATCAATTGATGCGCGACAGCCGGATTGAAGCTGCCGCCCAAAGCCACGGTATCGATCAACCCGTCGCCTTCCAGCATGATGGCACATGCCAGAATATGGATGAGATCAAGCCCATCGTCCTGCCCCCGCAGGAAGCTCGCAGCGATGACACGACCGCATAATGCGCGCCGTTTGGTCGCTGCCGCCCTGATATCGTCCATCGAAACGGCCTGACGGGGCAGGCGCGCCGAACCGGGCGCATTCAGAGCGAAACTCATATCCATGCGCGAATCCTAGCGAAAAATGGATAAGGCCCGGTAAACCCGCCGGTGAGGAGCTGTTAGTGTTCCCTAACAGCGGGTGAGAATGACCAGATCGCCTCCCGGCGTGCCATATTTCCGGGTGCATCGCCCCCTCCCTCCCCCTATATGCCCTGCCATGACGCTTGTTACCGAGGCAGATTTCCAGCTTGAAGCGCCGTTTTCCGCGCGCAGGATCGTTGTCGCCATGTCCGGCGGGGTCGATTCGAGCGTGGTGGCGGCGCTGGCCGCGCGTACCGGAGCGGAGGTGATCGGCATCACGCTCCAGCTTTACGATCATGGCGCGGCGGTGAAGCGCGCGGGCAGTTGCTGCGCCGGGCAGGACATCCGCGATGCTCGCGCGGTCGCGGACCGGATCGGCATCGCGCATTATGTATTCGACTACGAATCGCGCTTCCGCGACTCGGTCATCGCCGATTTCGCGGATGAATATATGGCGGGCCGCACGCCCATTCCCTGCGTCAAATGCAACATGGGCGTGAAATTCACCGATCTGTTCGCGCTGGCGCGGGATCTGGGCGCGGACTGTCTCGCCACCGGCCATTATGTGCGACGCGCGGTCGGCGCGGACGGACGGGCGCAGCTCCACCGCGCGGCCGACCCGGCACGGGACCAGAGCTATTTTCTGTTCGCCACGACGCAGGACCAGCTCGATTATCTGCGCTTCCCCTTGGGCGGACTTCCCAAGGGGCAGGTGAGAGAGATCGCGGCGGAAATCGGCCTGCCAGTCGCCCTGAAGCCGGACAGTCAGGACATCTGCTTCGTACCGGATGGCGATTATGCCTCGGTGGTGCGCAAGTTGCGCCCCGATGCAGACGAGAGCGGCGAGATCGTGGATATGGAAGGCCGCGTGCTGGGCGCGCACAAGGGGCTGATTCACTACACCGTCGGCCAGCGCAAGGGGCTGGAACTGGGCGGCCTGCCCGAGCCGCTGTATGTCGTGCGGCTGGAGGCGGAGAGCCGCCGCGTGATTGTCGGGCCGAAGCGAGCGCTGGCCGTCAGTACGGCGAAGCTTTCAGATATCAACTGGCTGGGGGGTGATCATGATGGACCGCTCCTCGCCAAGGTGCGTTCGCTCGCCAAGCCCGTACCGGCGCGGCTGGAGGGCGACCGCCTGATCTTCGACGCGCCCGAATTTGGCGTCGCACCGGGTCAGGCGGCGGTGCTCTATGACGGCGACCATGTGCTCGGCGGAGGCTGGATCGCCGAGACTGTCAGCGCTGCGACGGAGACTCTATCAAGCACCCATAGCCCGGCCTGAACACGGCCCGCGCACTACCCAACAGCGGCACGCTCGCCCGCACGGCTTTCTCTTCCGGTTCCTCGTTCACCGAGGCCATCCACGCGTCGTCCCGAATATCGCGCGCGCAGCTCTTGGCGTCGCGCCCACCGATATAGCGGCACGAGCACGTGAGGCGCGCGGCATAGGATGCCCCCGTTTCGCCGGCTCGCCGCCAATCGCTCCAGTGCCACCAGCCATAGGCCAGCAGGCCGATCAGCAAGGCTCCCAGCAACCAGCGCGCCCAGTCGTTTTTCTTTTCGGAGCGAACCATGACTGCCCTTTTGCAAATGATGTGGTAAACGCGCGGCGATGACCGGCCCCATGAACAGCAAAAAATGGCTCGCGGCAAGTGTACTGCTTGGCCTTCTCCTGATCGCGGCCTTCCTGCTCCGCCACCGCAGTGCCGGCGCGCAGGACGCCCCGCCGCCCGCCGACATCAGCCGCTATCTCACCCTCCATGACGCAGGCCCGGTGAACGCCCAGCAGATCGCGGACGCCGCCGAAGGTCTTTTCGACGACGATGCCGCGGGCACCACGCAGGCATTCATCCTGATGCGCGACGGCAAGATCATCGCCGAGCGCTATGGCGACGGTATCCGCCCCGAGACGAAGCTCCTGTCACGCTCGATCGGCAAGACCGTGACGGCAGCGCTGATCGGCCTGATGGTCTCCGATGGGCGGCTGGCGCTCGATAGCCCCGCGCCAGTCCCCGCGTGGAGCCAGCCCGGCGATCCGCGCGGCGAGATCACGCTACGCAACCTCCTTCAGATGACCTCCGGCCTCGAACACAGCGAGGATGGCCCACCGCTCTATGCCGCCGACACCGTGCGCATGATCTTCACCGACGGCGCGCAGGACATGGCGGCCTTCGCCGAGGCAAAGCCGATCGCCCATCCGCCGGGCAGCCGCTTCGTCTATTCCACCGCGGATACGCAAATCCTCGCCGATCTGATGACCCGGATGCTCACCGGCAGCAATCAGGCGGATGTCCGCCGCGCCGCGATGACGGAATTTCTGCGAGGCCGCCTCGTCACTCCGGTCGGTCTGTCCAGCCTGACGCCGGAGTTCGACGCGCGCGGCACGATGATCGGCGGCGCGATGATGCACATGACCGCGCGCGATTATGCCCGCTTCGGCGAGTTCCTGCGCAACCGGGGCCGCGTCAACGGCCATCAGGTGCTCTCGGCCCGCTGGGTCGAATTCATGACCACACCCTCGCCGCGCAATCCGGCCTATGGCGGCCATCTCTGGCTCAACCGCGAAGGGACGGACAATCCACTCTTTCCGGGCGATGGCTCGCGGCGCATCTTCGCCGCCGTCGGCCATCACGGGCAATATCTAGTGATAGACCCGACGCGGCGGTTGGTGATCCTGCGCATGGGCATATCGACCAGCGACGACTATCCGGCGGTCAGGCGGTCGCTGATCCGGCTGGTGGAATTGTTTCCGCAGGGCTGACGGTAGCGGCAGCACTCTCCTGCGCCAGCAGCTTCTCGGCCTCCAGTCCACGCAGCGGGTCGTCACCACCTTCGACATGCCCCTCGGGATCGGGGTGGATCAGCACATCGACGCCCGGAAACTCTCTCATCAACGCCGCCTCGATCTCGTCCATCACGTCATGCGCCGCGCGTACGGTCATGTTGGGATCGACCGAGGCATGGAATTGAACGAAGCGGTGCGCGCCGGATGAGCGGGTGCGCATATCGTGAATGCCGCGCAGCTCCGGGTGACGCGATGCCACTTCGAGAAAATGCTGCCGTTCCTCGATCGACCATTCCTTGTCCATCAGATGATCGACCGCCTCTCCGGCAGCATGCCACGCGTTCCAGCCGAGCCACAGCGCGATGCCGACGCCGAACAGCGCATCCGCGCCCTTCACACCCAGATACTGGTCGAGCACCAGCGCGACGATGACGGAAAGATTGAGGTAGAAATCCGATTTATAATGCAGATTGTCCGTGCCGATGGCGAGGCTGCCGGTCCGCGCGATCACGCGCTTCTGATAGAGCACCAGCGCCAGGCTAAGCACAATAGCGATGAGCGACACGCCGATGCCCTCGCCCGCCCCGGCGGTGGCGTGCACGCCGGTCAGCAACCGATGGACCGATTCGCCCGCGAGGCCCAGCGCAGCCATCCCGATCAGCGTCACCTGAAACAGCGACGCGAGCGCCTCCGCCTTGCCGTGCCCAAAGCGGTGTTGCTGGTCGGCAGGTTGTGCCGCCCAGTGGACGCCGAGCAACGTGACGATGCTCGCCACCAGATCGAGGGTCGTATCCGCGAGCGACCCCAGCACCGCGACCGATTGCGTACGCCACAGCGCATAGGCCTTGAGCAGCAGCAATATACTCGCCACCGCGACGCTCGCCATCGCCGCCCCACGGGTCAGCTTGCCGCGCTGCTCGAAACTGGCCGCCGTGTCGTTCATGGATAAAGCATCCCTTTACTCCAGCCGCCCTTGCCATCCGTTGCATAAAGCCAGCGCTCGTGCAGACGGTGCTCCCGGTCCTGCCAGAACTCGATGCGGCGCGGCACCAGCCGGAAACCGGACCAGTGCGGCGGGCGCGGCACATCCATACCCTCAAACTCCGCCTTCATCTCGGCATAGCGCGTCATGAAGGTCGCGCGGCTATCGAGCGGGCGGGACTGGTCAGACGCCCATGCGCCCAGCTGGCTGTCGCGGCTGCGGGTAGCGAAATAGGCGTCCGCGGTGGCATCGTCGACCCGGCCCACCGCACCCTCGATGCGGATCTGGCGGCGCAGCGACTTCCAGTGAAACAGCAACGCGGCGTTGGGGTTGACCAGCAGGTCGCCTGCCTTCCTCCCCTCGAAATTCGTATAGAAGATAAAGCCCTCAGGCCCATGCCCCTTCAGCAGCACCATGCGCACCGAGGGGCGCCCGTCGGCATCCGCAGTCGCCAGCGCCATTGCGTTGCTGTCGTTGATTTCGCTGCGCCGTGCCTCGGCATACCACTCGTCGAACTGGGAAAATGGGTCGTCGCTCATGTCATATTCCTACCCCGCGCCACACAACGAGTCGAGCGGCGTTGCCGTTTTCGGAAGATTCTTATCTTGAAGCACAACGCCCGGTACGCCACATGATGCATATCAAAGGGTGGAATTTTTGTCTGGGATGCGGCACCAGCCCTCTTCCCCACCCAACTGCCCGATAGCATATCGCAGAATGTCGGATGGTTGGGCGGGGGAAAGAGCCGGAACGGAGACCGGACATTTAGAGTATTTCAGGACGGGCATGGCTGATCCCTATAACATTTTGGGCGTGGCGCGCGGCGCAAGCGAGAGCGAGATCAAATCCGCCTATCGCAAGCTCGCGAAGGAACTGCATCCTGACAAGAACAAGGACAACCCCAAGGCGGCGGACCGCTTCGCTCAGGCCACCAACGCCTATGACCTGTTGTCCGACAAGGACAAGCGCGCCCGGTTCGACCGGGGCGAGATCGATGGCGACGGCAACCCCACTGCCCCATTCGGCTACGGCGGCGGCTTCGGCGGACGCGGCGGCAACAGCAACGCCTATGCGGCCTATGGCTCCGGCGGGCAGGGCGGCGCTGAAGGCTTCGACTTCGGCGGCGGTGGCGGCGACTTCGGCGACATCTTCGAGGGGCTGTTCGGCGGCGGCAGGCGCGGCGCATCGGGCTTTGGCGGAGGCGGCGACTTCGGCGGCATGGGGCGTGGGCGCGGCGGCGGCAGGCCCGCCAAGGGTGCCAACGTCAACTATCGCCTCGCGGTCGATTTCGTCGATGCCGCCACCCGCGCATCCCAGCGCATCACCCTGCAGGATGGCAAGACCATCGACGTCAAGCTGCCGCTCGGCGTCGAGCAGGGTACGCAGATGCGCCTCGCCGGCAAGGGCGAAGCCGGGCCGGGCGGCACTGGCGACGCGATCATCACCATCGAGATCCGCGCCCACCCCTTCTTCACGCAGGACGGGCATGACGTGCGCCTCAACCTGCCGATCACGATCGACGAAGCGATGAACGGCGCCAAGGTGAAGGTGCCGACCGTCGACGGGCCGGTGATGCTCGCCGTGCCTGCTGGCAGCACTTCGGGCAAGACGCTGCGCCTCAAGGGGCGGGGCTTCTCGCTCAAGAACGGCGAACGCGGCGATCAGCTCGTCACGCTGATGATCGATCTGCCCGCCGATGACGCGGAACTGCGCGAATTTCTCGCGCGTTGGAGCGACAAGCGGTCGATACGCTCCGCTATGGGCGGATAGGCCGCCGCCGGATCAGCGGGAGCTCTCATGCAGGAACCTTCGCCTCTCGCCCCCGAGTCCCGCCGCAAGGATCACAGCTATTCGCCGCAGCGCTGGAAGGACAGCCTCGGCAAGACGCGCCACCTTGCCTATGCGCTGGAGATCGGCAAGCGCGTGGTGGTGGGCGTGTATAACGACGGATTGATCCACGCGGGCAATCTCGCCTACAATTCCTTGCTCGTGCTGTTTCCCTTCTTCATCGTCGCAGCCACCATCGCTGGCATCTTCGGCCAGACGCAGGACGGTGCGCGGGCGGTGAACGCCTTCTTCCTGGCGGTACCGCCGGATGTCGCCGCAGTTTTGCGCCGCCCCATTCATGATGTCATCCACGCGCGCACCGGATCGGGCATCGTCTGGCTGGGCCTCGCGGTCGCGATCTGGAGCAGTGGCAGCCTCATCGAGACGATCCGGGACATTTTGCGTCGCGCCTATGGCACCACCAGCACAACGCCGTTCTGGAAGCACCGCCTCAGCTCCATCGGCATTGTGATGGCGAGTGTCTTCGGCACGATGATCGCCTTTTCCGCACAGGTCGCCATGACGGGCGTGGACGAATTCATCCAGCGCCTGCTTCCCTTTGCGGACAATGCGATGAACCTGATAAACGCCACCCGGCTGGTGCCGCTGGTGGTGCTTAGCATCGCGCTCTACGGGCTGTTTTTCTCGCTCACACCCAAGAAATATCGCGGGCCGGAGTTTCCCAAATGGCCGGGCGCGCTGTTCACGGCGGGCTGGTGGTACGCCGTGGTCCTGATCCTGCCGTGGGTGCTGTCCCATCTTTCCAATTACGACACCACCTATGGCAGCCTCGCCGGTGTGATGATCACCCTCATTTTTTTCTTCCTCGTGGGGCTTGGCGTGGTAATTGGCGCGGAACTGAATGCCGCGCTGGCGGAATTTCCGCCACCGAACGGTGTGGATGAACATAAGAAGCAAGAGGTGGACCACGCATGACGGGTTTGATGGCAGGCAAGAAGGGGCTGATTATGGGCCTCGCCAACGACAAGTCGCTCGCCTGGGGAATCGCGAAGGCGCTCCATGCGCAGGGGGCGGAGCTGGCCTTCTCCTATCAGGGCGAGGCGCTGGAAAAGCGGGTGCGCCCGCTCGCGGAACAGCTTGGCTCGGATTTCCTGATCCCGTGCGATGTTTCGGACATGGATCTGCTCGACGCGACCTTCGATGCGTTGCGCGACAGATGGGGCACCCTTGATTTCGTCGTCCACGCCATCGGCTTTTCGGACAAGAACGAGCTGCGCGGCCTCTATGTCGACACCAGCCTCGAAAATTTCCTGCTAACGATGAATATCTCCGCCTACAGCTTCGTCGCGGTGGCGAAGCGCGCGCGGGCGATGATGCCAAATGGCGGCTCGCTGCTCACCCTCTCTTATTATGGCGCGGAAAAGGTGATCCCGCATTACAACGTGATGGGCGTTGCCAAGGCGGCACTGGAAACCAGCGTCAAATATCTGGCGATGGATCTCGGGCCGGAGAATATCCGCGTCAACGCCATTTCCGCCGGGCCGATCAAGACGCTGGCAGCGTCGGGCATCGGTGATTTCCGCTATATCATGAAGTGGAACGAATATAATTCGCCACTCCGCCGCAACGTCACCATCGAGGATGTTGGCGGCGCGGGGCTGTATCTGCTCTCCGATCTCGCCTCTGGGGTCACCGGCGAGATCCACCATGTCGACGCGGGCTACAACGTCATCGGCATGAAGGCCGAGGACGCGCCGGACATCGGGCTGGACCAATAGGGTGAGCTTCAACACCTTCGGCCGCGTCTTGCGCTTTTCGACCTGGGGGGAGAGTCATGGCCCCGCTATCGGTGCGGTGGTGGACGGCTGCCCTCCGGGTCTGTCTCTCAACGAGCGCGATATCCAGCCCTTCCTCGACAAACGCCGCCCCGGCACCTCCAAGTTCACCACCCAGCGGCAGGAGCCGGATCAGGTCCGCATCCTCTCCGGCGTCTTTGAAGGCAAAACCACCGGCACGCCCATCTCGCTGATGATCGAGAATGTCGACCAGCGGTCGAAGGATTATGGCGATGTCGCCAAGGCCTATCGCCCCGGCCACGCCGATTACGCCTATGACGCCAAATACGGCTTTCGCGACTATCGCGGCGGCGGGCGCAGCAGCGCGCGCGAAACCGCCTCGCGCGTCGCGGCAGGGGCGGTCGCGCGG
Organism: Sphingobium sp.; assembly: GCA_022652485.1. Classification (GTDB taxonomy): domain Bacteria; phylum Pseudomonadota; class Alphaproteobacteria; order Sphingomonadales; family Sphingomonadaceae; genus Sphingobium. The sequence continues at coordinate 81,409 of JALCRK010000006.1, read as the reverse complement.
CTCGTCATCCCGGAAGTCTCGATCCTCGCCTATGTGAGCGCAATCGGCGGCGATGCGATCGACATGGACCATTTCGACGCAGACGAGATCGGTAAGAATCCGTTCTTCTCGCCCGACAGCTGGGCAGCCGCACGCTGGGAAAAATCCGTCGATGCCGCGCGCAAGGATGGCTCCTCGCTCGGCGCGGTGGTCGAATGCGTCGCCACCGGCGTTCCCGCGGGCTGGGGCGCGCCGCTCTACGCAAAGCTCGACAGCGAACTTGCCAGTGCCATGATGAGCATCAACGCGGTGAAGGGCGTCGAGATCGGCGACGGCTTCGCGGCGGCGAGCTTGCGTGGCGAGCAGAATGCCGATCCGATGCGGCCAGGTGAAAACGGATCCCCGGAGTTTCTCGCCAATCATGCGGGCGGCGTCGCGGGAGGCATCTCGACCGGCCAGCCGGTCCGCATCCGCGTCGCGTTCAAGCCGACCAGCTCGATCCTGATTCCGGTCGACACCATTACGCGTGAAGGGGAAACCTCCGAAATCGTCACCAAGGGCCGTCATGACCCCTGCGTCGGCATTCGCGGCGTCCCTGTGGTCGAGGCGATGATGGCGCTGGTGCTGGCGGACCAGAAGCTGCTCCACCGCGCCCAATGCGGATGAGATCGCAATGCAAATTGGCGGCTTCGCGAACCTGAATATTTATTAATATATTGAATTTGCTGCCTTATTTCTGAAAAGAAGGGAACTTTTCCCAGCCTCGCGCCTTTCTCTGTTCGACGTTAAAATGTCGAGGAGAAAACCATGTTGAAGGCAAGCATTTCCTTGTTCGCGCTCGCGCTGGCGATCCCGGCGGCGAACGCACAGCTGGGCGGCGTCACCGGCGGCGCGACGGGGGGCGTGACTGGCGGGTTGAGTAATACTGTCGGTGGCACGGTGAACGGCGCGGGCTCCGTTACCGGCGGCGTTCAGACTGACTCGTCGGTCGTGGGCGACACGGCCTCTTCCGCCGCGCATACGACTCATGATGCGATGGAGACGACCCGCGACGCGACGAAGAAAGCGGCGCGCGAGACGCGTGAGCAGGCCAAGGCTGCGCGTGACGCGGCGAAAAATACCAAGGACAGCGCGGTCGATACGGCCAAGGCGGACCATGCCGCCAGTGTGGGCAGCTCCACCAATGGCGACGTTTCCGCGTCGCAGAGCGGGGTGTCGGCCAACGGATCGGCAAGCGGCGGCGCCACCGTTCGCTGAGTTTCGCTTGAAGAATGGGGAAGGCGGGCCGCTTTGGTCCGCCTTTTTATGCGCCCTCTGCGGCTTTCACCGCGTCACCGACTCTGATCCGGCCCGCACCATCCGGCACCGCATTCATGCCGAACAGCGCGCCCTGCGGCCCGAACTGACCCAGACGGCGCAGCGCCATTGGCACCGCATTACCCTCCTCACGCGCGCCAGTCTCCGGCGCTTGCGTAATGACGATGCAGCGGATGCAGGCCTTGGGCAGCCGCATATGCAGGCCGCTGATCTCAGCCGCGCTCCAGCCCCGCTCCGCCCACGGCGCCATCGCCTCCCCCCTTAGCACGATGTTGGGGCGGAAGCGCGCCATCTCCACCGGCGTGTCCAACGCTGCATTGAGCGCGCCCAATGACGCCTCACTGGCGATGAGGATCGGGAAGGCATCGGCGAAGCTGACATGATCGCCGGGCCGTCCGAAAGCCGGGTTCACCGGGCGATCCGCCGCTTCCGGCATATAGGCGAGCCTGAGCGGCCGCCCCGCCACTTCGGAGATCAGGCGGCTGGCACTGTTGTCCGTCACCAGCGCGAGGACGGTATCGCTCCAGACCGTCACAGCCCGCATTTCCCCGTCGCTCAGGAACGCGGGCAGTATCGCTTCCCCTTCCGGTGCGTGGACGCAGTACGCCGCCCCCTCCTCCTCGATCCGCAGGGAAATCCGCGCCAGCGCAGGCAGCTCCCGCCGTGTGACGAACCGGTCGTCCTGATCCACGACCATCCAGCGCCTGTCGCCCATGAGCCCCCGCGGCGTCACCTCCGCCTCATCCAGCGCCACCGGCCCCAGGCTCTTCACCGGATAGATGGCGAGCGCGCTGATGTGCATCTGCCCAATCCCCCATAAAACAAAACCCGCCCGGAAGACTATCCTCCGGGCGGGTTTCCTGTTTCAGCTCATGCGAGCGATGATCTCACTCCACGTCTTCCGTGGTGAAATCGTCGCCCTGCACCTTCGCCAGCGGATCGTCGCCGATCGCCGCTTCCGGGCCTTGGCGCAGCTCATAGGCGTGCTCCTCGGCGGCCGATTGCGGCGCGATGAGGTGCTGCTCGATGCTGCGCAGCGAGGCGCGGAGCGCGGCGTCGCGGCTGTTTGCCGTGACGCGCAGGCGGTTCATGCCCGCGCCGGTACCCGCCGGGATGAGGCGGCCGACGATGACGTTCTCCTTGAGGCCAACGAGCGTGTCCTTCTTGCCCTGCACCGCGGCTTCGGTGAGCACGCGGGTGGTCTCCTGGAACGACGCCGCCGAGATGAAGCTGCGCGTCTGGAGCGAGGCCTTGGTGATGCCGAGCAACACCGGCTTGCCCTCGGCGGGCTGCTGGCCCGCTTCGAGCTTGGCGTTCATCTCGTGCATTTCCTCGGCATCGAGCTGCTCGCCCGGCAGCAGGGTGGTATCGCCACCGTTGGTGATTTCGACCTTCTGCAGCATCTGGCGAACGATCGTTTCGATGTGCTTGTCGTTGATCTTCACACCCTGCAAGCGATAGACTTCCTGGATTTCACTGACGAGATACTCCGCCAGCGCCTCGATGCCGAGCACTTCCAGAATGTCGTGCGGGTCCGGCGAGCCACCGATCAGGTTGTCGCCCCGCTTGACATAGTCGCCTTCCTGAACGTCGATCACCTTGGACTTGGGGATCAGATACTCGATCGCCTCACCGCCGTCCTCCGGCTGGATGGCAATCTTGCGCTTCGCCTTATAGTCCTTGAGGAACTGGACGCGGCCGGAAACCTTGGCGATGATCGCGTTGTCCTTGGGCTTGCGCGCCTCGAACAGCTCCGCAACGCGCGGCAGACCGCCGGTGATGTCGCGGGTCTTGGCGGCCTCGCGGCTGACGCGGGCGAGAACGTCGCCCGCAGCAACCTGCTGCCCATCCTCGACAGAGAGCATCGCGCCGATGGCGAGCATGTAGCGCGCCGCCTCGCCGCTCTCGTCGTCGAGCAGGGTGAGGCGCGGACGCAGGTCTTCCTTGGTCCGTGCCGAGGCCCGGTGCTCGGTGACAACGCGCTGGGCGATGCCGGTCGCTTCGTCGACCTGCTCGGTCAGCGTCTTGCCATCGATCAGATCCTGATACTTCACGACGCCCGGCTTTTCCGTGATCACCGGCATGGTGTACGGATCCCACTCGGCGATGCGGTCGCCCTTCGCGACCTTCGCGCCGTTGGCGAACAGGATCACCGCACCATAAGGCAGACGGTGCACCGCACGCTCACGGCCCTCGTCGTCGATGATCGCCAGCTCGCCGTTGCGGGCGAGCGAGAGGCGACGGCCGCGGCTGTCCACGATGGTCGGCATGTCCCGCAGCTCGATGATGCCGTCCGAAACCGCTTCGAGGTTAGACGTTTCGTTGAGCTGCGCCGCGCCGCCGATGTGGAAGGTACGCATGGTGAGCTGGGTGCCCGGCTCGCCGATCGACTGCGCCGCGATGACGCCCACAGCCTCGCCGATGTTGACCGGCGTACCGCGCGCGAGGTCACGGCCATAGCATTTGCCGCACACGCCCATCTTGCTCTCGCAGATCAGCGGCGAACGGATCTTGACCGCCTGCACGCCGATCGCCTCGATGCGGGCGACCAGCGCCTCATCGAGCAGAGTGCCTTCCGCAACGAGGACAGAGCTGTCCTTGCTGTCAACGATGTCCTCCGCCGTGGTACGGCCGAGGATGCGCTCGCCGAGCGACGCGATGACGTTGCCGCCCTGCACGATCGCCTTCATCTCCAGCGCGCGGTCGGTGCCGCAATCCTCCTCGACGATGGTGCAGTCTTGCGACACGTCCACCAGACGGCGGGTGAGGTAGCCCGAGTTCGCGGTCTTCAACGCCGTATCCGCGAGGCCCTTACGGGCACCGTGGGTGGAGTTGAAGTATTCAAGGACGGTCAGGCCTTCCTTGAAGTTGGAGATGATCGGCGTTTCGATGATCTCGCCCGAAGGCTTGGCCATCAGGCCGCGCATACCCGCAAGCTGCTTCATCTGCGCCTGCGAGCCACGCGCACCGGAGTGCGCCATCATGTAGATCGAGTTGATCGGCGCCAGACGGCCCGTCTCCGGATCCTTCGGCATCGCGCGGATCTCATCCATCATCGCGTTCGCGACCACGTCGCCGCAGCGCGACCAGGCGTCGATCACCTTGTTGTACTTTTCCTGCTGGGTGATGAGGCCGTCCTGATACTGCTGCTCATAGTCGGCCACCTGCGCCTTGGTCTCATCAACCGTGGCCACCTTGGAGGCCGGGATCACCATGTCATCCTTGCCGAACGAGATGCCCGCCTGGAACGCGTGGCGGAAGCCGAGGCTCATGATGGCGTCGGCGAACAGCACCGTGTCCTTCTGGCCGGTGTGGCGATAGACCTGATCGATCACGTCGCCAATTTCCTTCTTGGTGAGAAGGCGGTTGACGATCGGGAACGGCACCTTGTGGCTCTTGGGCAGGCACTCGCCGATCAGCATACGGCCTGGCGTGGTCTCGAACCGCTTCATCACCTGCTGGCCGCTCTCATCGGTCTGCGGCACGCGGGCGATGATCTTGCTGTGCAGCGTCACGACCTTGTTGAACAGCGCCTGATGCACCTCGGCCATGTCACCGAACATCATGCCCTCGCCCGGCTCGCCTTCGCGCTCCATCGAGAGATAATAGATGCCGAGCACCATGTCCTGAGACGGCACGATGATGGGCTTGCCGTTCGCGGGGCTGAGGATGTTGTTGGTGGACATCATCAGCACGCGGGCTTCGAGCTGCGCCTCAAGCGAGAGCGGCACGTGAACGGCCATCTGGTCGCCGTCAAAGTCCGCGTTGAACGCGGAGCAGACCAGCGGATGCAGCTGGATCGCCTTGCCCTCGATCAGCACCGGCTCGAACGCCTGAATGCCAAGGCGGTGAAGCGTCGGCGCGCGATTGAGCAGCACCGGATGCTCGCGGATCACCTCGTCGAGGATGTCCCAGACTTCCTTGCGCTCTTTCTCGACCCACTTCTTCGCCTGCTTCAGGGTCATGGACAGACCCTTGGCGTCGAGGCGGGCGTAGATGAACGGCTTGAACAGTTCGAGCGCCATCTTCTTCGGCAGGCCGCACTGGTGCAGCTTCAGCTCAGGCCCGGTCACGATCACCGAACGGCCGGAATAGTCGACGCGCTTGCCGAGCAGGTTCTGGCGGAAGCGGCCCTGCTTGCCCTTCAGCATGTCGGAGAGGGATTTGAGCGGACGCTTGTTCGCGCCCGTGATGACGCGGCCACGGCGGCCGTTGTCGAACAGGGCGTCGACCGCTTCCTGCAACATGCGCTTTTCGTTGCGGACGATGATGTCCGGCGCGCGCAGCTCCATCAGGCGCTTCAGACGGTTGTTACGGTTGATGACGCGGCGGTAGAGATCGTTCAGATCCGACGTCGCGAAGCGGCCGCCATCCAGCGGCACCAGCGGGCGCAGTTCCGGCGGAATGACGGGCACGACATCAAGGATCATCCATTCCGGGCGGTTCCCGGATTCGAGGAAGCTCTCGACGACCTTCAGCCGCTTGATGATCTTCTTGGGCTTCAATTCGCTCTTGGTGACGGCGAGCTCATCGAGCAGCGCCTGCTTCTCGCCTTCAAGGTCAAGGCTGATGAGCATCTGCTTGACCGCCTCCGCGCCAATCCCGGCGGTGAAGGCGTCCTCGCCATATTCATCCTGCGCGTCGATCAGCTCATCCTCTGTGAGGAGCTGATAGCGGTCGAGCGGGGTCAGGCCCGGCTCGATGACGATGTAGCTCTCCAAATAGAGCACGCGCTCCAGCTGCTTGAGCTGCATGTCGAGCAGCAGGCCGATACGGCTGGGCAGCGACTTCAGGAACCAGATGTGCGCGACCGGCGCGGCCAGCTCGATATGGCCCATGCGCTCACGGCGGACCTTCGAGACGGTGACCTCGACCCCGCACTTTTCGCAGACGATGCCCTTGTACTTCATGCGCTTGTACTTGCCGCACAGGCACTCATAGTCCTTGATGGGGCCGAAGATGCGCGCGCAGAACAGGCCGTCACGCTCCGGCTTGAAGGTGCGGTAGTTGATCGTCTCCGGCTTCTTGATCTCGCCGAAGGACCAGCTGCGGATGCGCTCCGGCGACGCCAGGCCGATCTGGATCTGGTCGAAGGTTTCCGGCTTCTGCATCGGATTTGCGAAATTGGTCAGTTCGTTCATGTTTCTGCTCCAATTCCCCTCCCGCTTGCGGGAGGGGTAAGGGGTGGGCATTTTCGTTCAGGGGCGGGGCTAACCCACCCCCCGGCCCCCTCCCGCAGACGGGAGGGGGAGAGGGATGTTACTCCGCCGCCTCTGGCAACTCGCCCGCGTCATCGTCGGAAAGGTCTTCCAGCGCCGCCAGCTCGACATTGAGGCCAAGCGAACGCATTTCCTTCACCAGCACGTTGAAGCTCTCCGGAATGCCGGCCTCGAAGGTGTCGTCGCCCTTGACGATTGCCTCATAGACCTTGGTACGGCCGACCACGTCGTCGGACTTGACCGTGAGCATTTCCTGCAGGGTGTAGGCAGCGCCATAGGCTTGCAGCGCCCAGACCTCCATCTCGCCGAAGCGCTGTCCGCCGAACTGCGCCTTGCCGCCCAGCGGCTGCTGGGTGACGAGGCTGTAGGGGCCGATCGAGCGGGCGTGGATCTTGTCGTCGACAAGGTGGTGGAGCTTCAGCATGTAGATGATGCCCACCGTCACCTTGCGGTCGAACTTGTCGCCCGTGCGGCCGTCATAGAGATCGGACTGGCCGCTTTCATGCAGACCCGCGAGGCGAAGCATGTCGGCGACATCCTGCTCCTTCGCGCCGTCGAACACCGGGGTCGCCATAGGCACGCCGGTGAGGAGGTTCGATGCCAGCTCGACGATCTGGTCACTGTTATAGCCCTTGATCTCGTCGGCATATTTCTCGCCATAGACGGTCAGCAGACGCTCCTTCACCGCTTCCGGCGGCGCGGCGGCCTCCGGATTGGGATTGGCCTCGCGCCATTCCTCCAGCGCGTGCTTGATCTGCTGGCCGAGGCCGCGCGCGGCCCAGCCGAGATGCGTCTCGAAGATCTGACCGACGTTCATGCGCGAGGGCACGCCCAGCGGATTGAGCACGATGTCGACAGGAGTGCCATCCTCCAGGAACGGCATGTCTTCCTGCGGCAAAATGCGCGAGATGACACCCTTGTTGCCGTGGCGGCCGGCCATCTTGTCGCCCGGTTGCAGCTTGCGCTTCACCGCGACGAACACCTTGACCATCTTCAAGACGCCCGGCGGCAGCTCGTCGCCGCGCTGCAGCTTGTCGACGCGATCCTCGAACTTTTCGACGATCAGCTTCACCGCGTCGTCATACTGCGCCTTGACGGCTTCGAGCGCCGACTGGCGAACATCGTCCTGCACCGCGAACTTCCACCACTCGTGGCGCTCCACCTCGGACAGCAGGGCTTCGGTGATTTCCTCGCCCTTCTTCACGCCCTTGGGCGCGGCGGTGGCCACCTGGCCGATCAGCATGTCCTTGAGGCGATTGAAGGTCGCGCGATTGAGGATGCCGCGCTCGTCCTCGCGGTCCTTCGCGAGACGATCGATCTCCTCGCGTTCGATCGCCATCGCGCGTTCGTCCTTGTCGATGCCGTGGCGGTTGAACACGCGCACCTCGACAATCGTACCGGCGACGCCCGGCGGCAGACGCAGCGAGGTATCGCGCACGTCAGACGCCTTTTCGCCGAAGATAGCGCGGAGCAGCTTCTCTTCCGGCGTCATCGGGCTTTCGCCCTTCGGCGTGATCTTGCCGACGAGAATGTCGCCCGGCTCCACCTCGGCGCCGATATAGACGATGCCCGCCTCGTCGAGGTTGCGCAGCGCTTCCTCGCCCACGTTCGGGATGTCGCGGGTGATGTCCTCCGGCCCGAGCTTGGTGTCGCGAGCCATCACCTCGAACTCCTCGATATGGACGGACGTGAACACGTCATCCTTCACGATACGCTCGGAGATGAGGATGGAGTCCTCGTAGTTGTAGCCATTCCACGGCATGAACGCGACGAGGCTGTTGCGGCCCAGCGCCAGCTCGCCCAGCTCGGTGGACGGACCATCGGCGATCACGTCACCGGCGCGAACCAGATCACCCACCTTCACCAGCGGACGCTGGTTGATGCAGGTGTCCTGGTTGGAGCGCTGGAACTTCATCAGCGTGTAGATGTCGACGCCGGACTGGCCCGGCTCCACATCCTCGGTGGCGCGGATGACGATACGGGTCGCGTCGACCTGATCAACGATGCCGGTGCGGCGCGCGGCGATCGCGGCGCCGGAGTCATGCGCGACTGTCTCTTCCATGCCGGTGCCGACGAACGGCGCCTCGGCGCGGACCAGAGGCACCGCCTGACGCTGCATGTTCGATCCCATCAGCGCGCGGTTGGCGTCATCGTTTTCCAGGAACGGAATGAGCGAGGCCGCGACCGACACGAGCTGCTTGGGGCTCACGTCCATCAGCGTGATGTGATCCTTCGGCGCCATCAGGAACTCGCCTGCCTCGCGCGCGGAGATCAGATCCTCCACGAAGCTCTTGTCGGCGTTCAGTTCGGCGTTCGCCTGCGCGATCGTGTGCTTTGCCTCTTCCATCGCCGAGAGATAGACGACCTCGTTCGTCACCTTGCCGTCGACAACCTTGCGGTACGGCGTCTCGATGAAGCCATATTTGTTGACGCGGCTGAAGGTAGCGAGCGAGTTGATGAGGCCGATGTTCGGACCTTCCGGCGTCTCGATCGGGCAGATGCGGCCATAATGGGTCGGGTGAACGTCGCGCACCTCGAAACCAGCGCGCTCACGCGTCAAGCCGCCCGGCCCGAGCGCAGACACGCGGCGCTTGTGGGTGACTTCCGACAGCGGGTTGGTCTGGTCCATGAACTGCGAGAGCTGCGAGGAGCCGAAGAACTCGCGCACCGCAGCCACGGCGGGCTTGGCGTTGATGAGGTCGTTCGGCATCACGGTGGACACGTCGACGCTCGACATGCGCTCCTTCACCGCGCGCTCCATGCGCAGCAGGCCGACGCGATACTGGTTCTCCAGCAGCTCGCCGACCGAGCGGACACGGCGGTTGCCGAGATTGTCGATATCGTCAATCTCGCCCTTGCCGTCCTTGAGGTTTACCAGCTCCTTGACCACGGCGAGGATGTCCTCGCGGCGCAGCGTGGTGACGGTGTCCTCGGCGTCGAGGCCGAGACGCATGTTGAGCTTGACGCGGCCCACGGCGGAGAGGTCATAACGCTCCGCATCGAAGAACAGTCCCGCGAACAGCGCTTCCGCCGTTTCGCGCGTCGGCGGCTCGCCAGGGCGCATCACGCGATAGATGTCGGCGAGCGCGTGGTCGCGGTCCTCAGCCTTGTCGGCCTTCAGAGTGTTGCGGATCCACGGGCCGGTGGTGACATGATCGATGTCGAGCAGCTCGATGCGGTCGATGCCCGCCTTGTCGAGTTTCTCAAGGTTCTCAGGCGAAACTTCATCGCCCGCCTCGATGTAGATCTCGCCGGTAGCGTCATTGACGAGGTCATAGGCGGAATAACGGCCGAAGATCTCCTCGGTCGGAATGAGCAGCGTCTCAAGGCCATCCTTGCCCGCCTTGTTGGCGGCGCGGGGGCTGATCTTCTGACCCGCCGGGAACACGACTTCGCCGGTCTTGGCGTCCACCACGTCGAACGCGGGCTTGAGGCCGCGCCATGCCTCGGCGATGAACGGAATCTGCCATCCGCCCTCGCCACGCAGGAACGTCACCTTGTTGTAGAACTCGCCGAGGATTTCCTCGTCGTTGAGACCGAGCGCGTGCAGCAGCGCCGTTACCGGCAGCTTGCGCTTGCGGTCGATGCGGACGTTGACGATATCCTTCGCATCGAACTCGAAATCGAGCCACGAACCGCGATAAGGGATCACGCGCGCGGCGAAGAGATATTTGCCGCTGGAGTGTGTCTTGCCACGGTCATGATCGAACAGCACGCCCGGCGAACGGTGCATCTGGCTGACGATCACGCGCTCGGTGCCGTTGATGAAGAAGGTGCCGTTCGAGGTCATGAGCGGCATGTCGCCCATGTTCACGTCCTGCTCCTTGATATCGAGGACGGAGCGGGTTTCGGTATCGGGATCGACCTCGAACACGATGAGGCGGAGCGTCACGCGCATCGGCGCGGCGTAGGTGATGCCACGCTGGCGGCATTCCTCGACGTCGTACTTAGGGTCTTCCAGCTCGTAATGGACGAAATCCATCTCGGCGGTGCCAGCGAAGTCGCGGATCGGGAACACGCTGCGCAGCGTCTTTTCGAGGCCGGAGACATAGCCGATGCTGGGATCGGAACGCAGGAACTGCTCATAGCTCTCGCGCTGCACCTCAATAAGGTTCGGCATCTGCACCACTTCGTGGATGTTGCCGAACACCTTGCGGATGCGCTTCTTTGCTGTCTGGGCCGGGGCCGCCTTGGTCGCCATAATCTTCCTTCGCCTTTCGGACGTCTGGATCAAAAATCTTTTCGCATTGCAGCGAAATCTCAGCCGATTCGGAGCAGAGGAGCGACCCCCTACAACGCAAAAAAGTGCGGGTCGGGGCTGTCCGATCCACACTACCAGCGGTTGAAAACCTCTCTGTCTGCCCCATTCGTCGCGGCTGATCGCCAATCAGCCGTGGCCCGGACAAGGAGAGGAGCGCGTGCCCTCAGGCCCGCGCGATCCAACAGGCATATAGTGATGCTGTTGGATAATGGGAAGAGGAAACTGGGGTTTTTTGTGGAAAATGGCGTTCAGTTCATCCCGTCGCACACCCTACCGCAGCAAGGCGACCCGTTCCGGTTCGGATACTGGCCTGTCCCCGCGCAGCGAGGCGAGGAAATCGTTGCTCGTTGCCCGCAGCGCCTCGGAGCGCGCCCGCAGCGAGGCCATGATCGCGCGGATTTCCTCCGCGAGCACATCCGCTTCGCGCGCGCTCCGCGCCACGGCATCTGCGGTCGCCCGCACCTGCTGCGAGGCCGAAGCGGTGCGGGCCGCCGCCTCGCTGATCTCGAACGTCGCCTTGCGCTGGCCGGTAACGGCATCCGAAATATGGCCGCCGCGCTCGGAAATTTTCGCGATGGTTTCCGCGACGGTACGCATGGCGTCATCGGCAACGCCCATCTTGTCGCGCGTTCCCTCGATAATCTGGTCGATCCGGGCAACCGCGTTATGCGTCTGGGCCGCGAGCTGCTTCACCTCATTGGCGACGATGACGAAGCCCCGCCCCGCCTCGCCCGCACGAGCCGCCTCGATCGTGGCGTTGAGCGACAGGAGGCCGGTCTGCCCGGCAAGATCCTGGATCATGCGGATGATTTCGCCGATATTGTCGGTCTGCTGCGCCAGCGCCTGTAGGCTGACAAGGCCGTTGTCGCCCGCCGCACGCGCGGCCTGGCCGATCGTCACCTGCTCCTCCACCTCGGTGGAAATCTCGGCGGCGGAGTCGTTGAGTGCGCTGGTCGCGTGCGCAACGGACTCCACAGCGTCGGTGGTGCTGGTCGCGAGATCGAGCACATGCTGCGCCTTTTCCCGCGCGCTCGCGTTCAGATCGCTAATATGTTCCGTCGCCTGGGCAAGAGCGCTGATCGCCTCGTCCAGATGTTCGGCCAGCGCCGCGACCGACTCCTCATAGCGCGTTGCCAGCACGACCATCGCCGCCTGCCGCTCGGCCATCGCCCTTTCGCGGTCCTGCTCGCGCTGGGCGCGGGCGGCGAGCGCCGCCGCCGAGCTGCGCTCGATCTCCTGCCGCTCCGCCTCGGCCATGCGCCGCTCGGTTTCGCGGCGTTCCATGTCGGACTTCATCCGATCGACAAAGGCCTTCGCCATCTGGAGATAGGCCTGGGCCAGCATGATCGAAAAGAGCAATACCAGCGCGTTCAGGAGCACCAGACGGTGCCCCGCGAAACCCGCGCTCACGCTCAGGATATGGATCTCGCCGAGCAGGCACAGGTTGAAAATATACACCAGCGAGGCACGGGGAATCATCGCGAATGTCAAACCGCCGACGCAGATCACGCCGACATGCGTCGCCAGCAGCACCATCTTCTGGTCGACGCCGGAGCCCTGACTCGCGGTGATGAACAGCAGCCCCCAACCCAGCGAGATGCAGAAGGTATAGATGGTGAAGGCACGGAAGCAGGCTGCCACCGACCGGTAGGATATCCGGCTGAAGCGGGTGAATGGCATCAGGAACTGCGCCGCAAGCGCGATCCCGATCTGCATCGCCGTCAGCGACCAGAGCCATGTACCGTTCACGGGATTGGAGAAGCAGGTGCCGATCGTAATCGCCAGCACCATCACGGGCAACGCGGTGCGCGCGACTCCCTTGCTGGCGCCGCGCGCCTGCTCCATGCCGATATGACGCAGAACCGGCGTCGAATCGGCCTCCGAGGCCGATACCCACCGTAAAACCCTGCGCCACCTGGCGATAAAACGTGTATGTTCTGAGGCCATTAACGGCTTTCTGGCACCTTCTGATCCAAGGAAATAATAGATAATAATGGTTGCCAAACCTTTACGCCCGGCGCCATTTTCCCAAATTGCCTTTGTATTTCCGCACCTTTGCAGAGAATTGTCCAATATGGTGTATTAACGGCTCGTTCTGGCCGCTGGGCGGGCCGATGCCGCATTGTCATGCGATTCAGCACATGGTTACCTATCGGTGGCACAAGCGGGCCGAGACACGGTACAAGGTAGTCATGGCGAAAATCCTCCTCATCTTCGGCACCCGGCCGGAAGCAATCAAGCTGTTCCCGGTGGTCCACGCCCTGCGCGCGCTTCCGGGCCTCGACACCCGTGTCTGCGTCACCGCCCAGCATCGCGGCCTCTTGGATCAGGTGCTGGAGATCGCCGACATCGTGCCGGACATCGATCTCGACGTGATGCAGGAGAACCAGAGCCTCGATGCGCTCACCGCGCGGCTCATCACCAGCATCGGCGCGGCGCTGGACGCCGAGCAGCCGAACCGCGTGATCGTGCATGGCGACACATTGACCACGATGGTCGCCAGCCTCGCCGCTTATTACCGCAAGATTCCGGTCGGCCATGTCGAGGCAGGCCTGCGCAGTGGCGACATCCACCACCCGTGGCCCGAGGAGGTGAACCGCCGCATTGTCGCCTGCATCGCGGACATGAACTTCGCGCCCACCGAAACCGCGGCGGAAGCCCTGCGCGCCGAGAACCGCGACCCCGCCTCGATCCACATCACCGGCAACACCGTGATCGACGCGCTGCTCGCTACACAAAAGCGCATCCACGCCGACCCCGCCCTCGCCTCCGGGCTGGACGATCTCGCCGCGCGCTTCGCGGGCAAACGCATTATCGCCGTTACCTCGCACCGGCGCGAAAATTTCGGCGGCGGCATGGAGGCGATCGCGGGCGCGATAAAAGACATCGCATCGCGGCCAGACGTCGCCATCATCTTCCCCGTCCACCCCAATCCCAATGTCCGCGCGGTGATGGACAGCGCGCTCGCCGGCCTCGCCAATGTCGCGATGATCGACCCGCTCGACTATCCCCATTTCGTCCGCTTGCTCGACATGGCGGAGATCGTGCTGACCGACAGCGGCGGGGTGCAGGAGGAAGCGCCCTCATTGGGCAAGCCCGTCCTCGTCATGCGCGAGACGACCGAGCGCCCCGAAGGCATCGCGGCGGGCACAGCGAAGCTCGTCGGCACGGATCGCACCCGCATCGTTACCGAAATATTCAGGCTTTTGGACGATAGCACCGCCTATTCCGCCATGTCGAAAGCGCACAATCCGTTTGGCGACGGCACGGCGGGAACCCAGATTGCAAGGATCATCGCCCATGCCCACCAGCGCTGAACTGAACGTCGCCGTCATCGGCCTCGGCTATATCGGCCTGCCCACGGCGGCGCTGATCGCCCGCAGCGGCGCGAAGGTGTTGGGTATCGACGTCTCGGCGCATGTGGTCGATACGGTCAACTCCGGCAGAGTGCATATCGAGGAGGTCGATCTCGACGGGCTGGTGCAGGGCGTGGTCGCGCGCGGCACCTTGCGCGCCTCCCTCACGGTCGAACCCGCCGACGTGTTCGTCATCGCCGTGCCGACCCCGGTGAGCGAGGACAACGCGCCGGACATCTCCTACGTGCTGAACGCCGCCCGCACCATCGCGCCGGTCCTTGGCCCAGGCAATGTCGTCATCCTCGAGTCCACCTCCCCCGTCGGCACCACCGAGGCGATGCGCGATCTGCTCGAAGAACTGCGCCCGGACCTCAAGATGCCTCACGCGGGCAACGGCGCGACAGACATCGCCATCGCCTATTGCCCGGAGCGCGTGCTGCCCGGCCGTATTCTCGTCGAGCTGATCGATAACGACCGCTGCATCGGCGGCATCACGCCCCGCTGCGCACGGAAAGCGCTGTCCTTCTATCGCGGCTTCGTGCGCGGCGCGTGCATCACCACCTCGGCAAAAGCGGCGGAGATGGTCAAGCTCGTCGAGAACAGCTTCCGCGACGTCAACATCGCCTTTGCCAACGAACTGTCCCTCATCGCCGACAAGGCGGGCATCGACGTGTGGGAAGTGATCGCGCTCGCCAACCGGCACCCGCGCGTCAACATCCTCCAGCCCGGCCCCGGCGTCGGCGGCCACTGCATCGCGGTCGACCCGTGGTTCATCGTCCATGCCGACCCGGAGAATGCGCGGCTGATCCGCACCGCGCGCGAGGTGAACCTCTCCAAGACCGACCATGTGCTCGCCAAAGCGTCAGACCTGATCGACCAGTTCCCGGGCGAGGACATCGCGTGCCTGGGCCTCGCCTTCAAACCCAATATCGACGATTTCCGCGAAAGCCCGGCGGTCGAAATCGCCCACCGCCTCGCCCGCCGCTATGGCCGCCGCGTGAAGCTGGTCGAGCCATACGCCGCCGCGCTGCCGATGGAATTCCCCGGGACGGACGCCGAACTGATCGACATCGACACCGCGATCGAGCAATGCGGCATCTTCATCGTGCTGGTCGATCACGACGTATTCAAATCCGTGCCGCTCGACGAACGCACCGGCAAGGCCGTCTATGACACGAGAGGCATCTGGCGCGACCAGCCCGAGCGGCTGACGGCCAAGGGGATGCTGAGAAGGGTGGGGGATTGAGAGGCTAACCGGTACTGAACGGACGACTTCTCCTTTTCGTCATTCCCGCGAATGCGGGAATCCAGTATCGAACGTCGTATGACGCACGAAGTCGATCCTGTCGTCTATATTCTGGCATCTCGTCGCAACGGCACACTTTACGCAGGCGTAACCTCTAACCTGATGCAACGCATTGCCCAGCATCGGCAGGAAATGTTAGGTGGATTTACGGCAGAATATGACATCAAAATGCTGGTCTGGTTCGAACAGCACGCCACGATGGAATCCGCAATTCTGCGTGAAAAGCGAATAAAAAAATGGCGCCGTGCATGGAAAATCGACCTGATCGAACAGAGCAATCCCGAATGGCGTGATCTGGCAATCGATCTGGGCTTCGAGCCGCTGGATTGACTGGATCCCCGCGTTCGCGGGGATGACGGAGAAGCACGTCCCCCCTCACCCCCCAAACAAATACTTTGTCCGCACCTCGATCGCCGTTCCCGCGCCCACCTGCACCAGCGACTTGTCATAGCCGGGCATCCCGCCGGGATTGTTGGAGATGCCGACGCCTTCCTTCGGCATACCGATGAAGTTGGTCTTCAGCTTGCCATCGCCATCCTCGTCATGCTGCGCCGTCACGGCATAGCGGCCCGGCGCAATGCCCGCGAAATTCACCCGCATCGTCGTCGCGGTGATCGCCACGCGCCGCTGCATCGCCGTCTTGCTCTTCTGGCAGGTCGGGAAGCCCGCCTTGTCCTTCCACAGGCACACCAGCAACGCGCCTTTGGTCGAATGCAGCCCCGTCACCGTCACGTCGAGCGAGGCGGGGCCGGGTTGCGCGACGGCATTCCCGGTCGCGGCGAGCAGGCTGATGGCGAGTGCGAGTGCGAGTGCGGAGCGGCTGTTCATGGGTTCCCTTTTCCTTCTTCGGCAGAGGATCGTTTCCTCGCATAGACGGCCCCAAAACCGGAATGCCTCAGTCACGGCGCTGCATATTCCTGCTGTCCTACAACCTCTCGCCCCTGTTACATGCCGCCGCAAGGCCCAAGGCCGCGTCCGCGCGGAAAGCCGTCGCCGCCTCCCGCCGCCTGTCCCAAAAGGCAGGCCCGCCCGCGGCACCCGCTTTCCTTTCGCGCCTGATGCATCCGCTCGTGGCCGGTTCGGGCAAGCGGCGCGCCCACACAAAGCGCCGAAGATCGACACCTCGGGCGGCGGGATGGCTGGCCCGAATTGGATGGAGTATATGCTCGCAGCGCGCCATCGTCATATCTCGCTCTGTCCCCCACGCCTAGGCGAAAGGGCCGAATGGGGGGGAGGACGTGGCGTGACTTTCGTGACTTTCGGCGCCGCCGACAAGCACCTTGCCCCCGCTCCCCGCACGCTGGTACAAGCGCGGCCATGCTGATGCGGCTCGCCATATTCGCGCTCATTCTCTCCGGCCTCGCCAACCTCGGTTTCGCGGCTGCTTCCCCAAGCCTGTGGATGATCCCGGCGGCGCTCGGCGGATGGTACGCGGCAGACATGATCTCCGGCATCGTGCATATGGTGATGGATTATCACCCCGCGCGCCTCGGCGTCGGGCTGGACCGGCTGTATTTCTATACCGGATCGCGTGAAAGCGACGAATATGTCGGCATGTTCCGCGCGAGCATGGCCCGGATCAACCCCTTCGAGCGGCTGGTGTATGATTTCAAGAACCACCATCCGCGCCCCGATGCGCTGGGGAGGCGGACGATGCTGCGCCAGATCGGCTCGACCATTGTCGCGGGATCGTTGCCGCTGTCGCTGCTACTGAATGCGGCGTGCCTTCTCTGGCCGGTGCCCGGCTGGGCGGTGGCGGGGACGCTCAGCCTGCTCATCGGCGGCACCTTCGCGCAATATTTTCACGGCACGCTCCACCGTGCCGACAACCCTTGGATAATCAATGCGATGCGCAAAATCGGTCTACTGATGACGCCCGCCGCGCACCAGCTGCACCATGACACGCTCCGGCGCGATTTCGCTACCAACTCCGGCTGGAGCAATGCGCTGCTGAACCCGGTGTTCCGCCTCGCCCACGCGCGCGGCTGGCTCACCGATGCGGGGCTGGAGCCGCAGGGATAGGCTGCGGCCGCCCGGCAGGCATCAGGGCCAGCCGGGCCAGTGTCTTACTGCACCGTCACCGTCACGGCGCGGCGATTCTGCGCCCAGGCGGCTTCATCCGACCCCAGGGCTGCCGGGCGTTCCTTGCCGTAGCTGATCGTGGTGATGCGCGCGGGGTCCACGCCCAGCGAGGCGAGGTAGGTCTTGGCGGCATTGGCGCGGCGCTCGCCCAGCGCGAGGTTATAGTCGCGGGTGCCGCGCTCGTCGGCATGTCCCTCGACCGTCACCTTGACCGTCGAGTTAGCGGCAAGCCAC
This sequence comes from Sphingobium sp., assembly GCA_022652485.1. Taxonomy (GTDB): domain Bacteria; phylum Pseudomonadota; class Alphaproteobacteria; order Sphingomonadales; family Sphingomonadaceae; genus Sphingobium. Next base: position 63,655 of record JALCRK010000006.1, on the reverse strand, counting down.
TGCGCCTGAGAGCGCAGGATGTCCTGATCGGCCATGTCGATGTCATACTTGTCGGTGTCGAAATAGATCTTGTCCGCCGCGACACTGGCAAGGAAATCGGCCTGACTGCCCTTCACCGGGCCGGTTGGCGCGGGCGGCGTGGCCTCGGCCGGGCGGGCGGTATCGACCGGCGGCGGGGGCAGCTCTTCGGGCGCTTTCTTCGAGCAGGCCGAAAGGGCGATGACGGCGGACGCGATCATCAGGGCGCGGGTGAAGGAAGTCATACGGCTTCTCCTTTTTCTCGTATAACAAACATAGGGAATATCGGTTTCACGGCAAGAGCGGCCCCCAGGCCGGGTCCGAGCCGCTGAGCGGCGTGGGGATGCGGCGCTCGTTAACGCCGGTCAGATCGACCTGCCACACTTGGCTGATGCCGGAGCTGCCCTGGCTGGTGCGGAAGAATTGCAGCACGCGGCCATTGGGCGACCATGTTGGCGCCTCATCCTGCCAGCCGTGCGTCAGGATGCGTTCATTGCCGCCATCGGGCGTCATCACCGCGATGTTGAAATCGCCGGTGATCTTGGTGAAGGCGATGAGGTCGCCACGGGGAGACCATTCCGGCGTCGCATAGCGTCCGCCGCCGTGGCTGATGCGCTGCTGGTTCGAGCCGTCAGCGTTCATGACGTAGATTTGCTGGCTGCCCGAGCGGTCGCTCTCGAACACGATGCGGCTGCCATCCGGCGAGCAGCTGCCGCCGACATCGATGCCGGGTGAGGTGGTGAGGCGCACCGGCACGCCGCCCTGCGCTGACACGCGGTAGATGTCGGTATTCCCAGCGATCGCCATCGAGAAAAGGATGCTGCGGCCATCGGGCGACCAGCGGGGCGCGAAGGTGGGATTGGTGCTCTCCGTCACCAGCCGCTGCTTGCCGGTGCCGATATTATAAACGAAGATCCGGACGCGCTCCTGAATATAGCTCACATAGAGCAGCGAGCCATAATCGGGCGAGAAGCGGGGCGAGAGCGCAATGGCCTGCCCGTTGGTGATGAAGCGGTGGTTGGCGCCATCCGAATCCATGATGGCGAGGCGCTTGACGCGACGGTCCTTCGGCCCGCTCTCGGCGATATAGGCGATGCGGCTGTCAAAGAACGGGCTTTCGCCCGAAAGACGGGCATAAATGGCATCGGCGCATTTGTGCGCGGCGCGGCGCCAGTCGCGTGGGGCGACGACATAGCCCTTGCGCTCCAGCTCCGATTTCAGCGCCGTATCATAGAGATAGCAGCCGACGGTGATGTCGCTCTCCCCCCCCGCCGAACGGACGAAGCCATGCACCAGCGCCTCGAAGCCGGTCCAGCTCGGATATTGCGGCGCCATGACTTCGGACATCGTGATGGTGCGGGAGCCTTCCGGCCCGGTCGGCGCGAACAGGCCGGAGTTGCGCAGATCGTCGGCAATCACTTGCGCGATCTTGACGCCCAGCTCGTCGGTCGTGCCAGCCGGCGTGGAAACGCTCTGGGACGTGGGGAGCGCGGGCACGGCGATCTTGAGCGAATTGGTGCCGCTGTCGTCGGTCACGTCGACGGAAAGCTGCGCCTGCGCGGGTGTGGCCACCAGCAGCAGCGCGAGCAGGGCAAAGGGCGCGAAACGGATCATTGCGAGAGCCTTTTGTCGACGTTGATATTGAGGGACTTCCAGCCATCATACAAATCCGGCGGCAGTCGGAAAGGGGCGGCGAGGCGCACGGCCTTCAGCGCTTGCTCCTGATGCAGACGCACCTGCCCGCGATTGCTGGCCGTCTGGCCGGTGGTGCCGACGATCTGCGGATCGCCGATCAGCGAACCGTCCCGCGCCAGCTTGACCGAGACGGTGGTGCGCAGCAGGTCTGCGTCCGCACCGGTGGGCGCTTTCCAATAGGGTTTGATCTGGCGTCGGATTTCCGCAACGAGCGCGCTCTGCTGTGCCGGGCCGAGGGCAGAGGCAGGCGCGCCATCGCCGGGCTTTGCCTGCGGATTGGCCCCGGAAGAAGCGCTGGCCCATTCGCTGGTGTCGAGGCGCAGACCTCGACCGGGCTTGGGTCTGGCCGGGGCAGCGGTAGCGGGCGTGACCGGCTTTGCGGGCTGGCTCTGGGCCGGTGCCGGCTTTGGCGGCGGCTTGAGCGAGGGGGCGGGTCTGGGCGTGGGCGTTGGCTCAGGAACCGCCTCCCGCATGGCTGGCGCGGGCGGCGCCGGTTCCGGCTCGGCAATGCTCTCCGGCGCCGTGACCCGAGATGGCGGCGGCGCGTCGCTGATCTTCGGAGCGGCGGAGCGCAGCGCGACATCATCCGCGATCGTCACCTCAACCGGCGCGGTATCGATCTTCAGCGGATCGGCGGAAAGCCAGTGCGTCGAGAGCGCAGCGAAAAGCAGCACATGCCCCGCGCCCGCGACGCCTATCCCGATTTTCTCCGCGCGCTCCATGTTCGCTACCCTAGCGGCCTATTCTGAACGCGGGCTGACGGGCTGGTCCGTCACAGCGGTGCTGACGAGCGCAATCCTGTTGAGGCCCGCGCCATTCAGCGCCCCCATCACCAGCATCACCCGGCCATAATCGAGCCGCGCATCGGCGCGCAGGAAAATCTGCGGGGGTTCGTCACCCGCATGAGCCGCAGCGATGTCCGCAATGCGCTCGTGCAGTTCCTCCGCGCTCACCTGCGTTTCGTTAATAAAGGTTTCGCCACCGGCGGTGAGCGAGATCACCAAGGGCTTGTCATTGGTTTCCAGCGCCTTGGACCGGTTCTGCGGCAGCTTCACCGGAACGCCCGTCACCAGCAGCGGCGCCGTCACCATGAAGATGATGAGCAGCACCAGCATCACATCGACCAGCGGGGTGACATTGATCTCAGCCATCGGCGCACGGCGGCGGCCACGCCGCGCTGAGGGCGCCATGCCCATCGCCATCAGCCGCGCTCCAGCTCGCGGGAAAGCGCGGCGTACAGCCCATCAGCGAAACGCGAAAGGCGCGCTTCCAGCTTGTTGATGCGGTGCGAGAAACGGTTGTAGGCTATCACCGCCGGAATGGCCGCGAACAGGCCGATGGCGGTAGCGAACAGCGCCTCGGCAATCCCCGGCGCGACAACGGCGAGGCTGCTGTTCTGCTGCGCGGCGATGGCTGTAAAGCTACGCATGATGCCCCAGACGGTGCCGAACAAGCCGACGAACGGCGCCACCGCACCGACGGTCGCCAATATATTGAGCCGGTCCGCCAGCACATCCACCTCCTGCCCCACGGCGCTCGACATCGCGGTGGAGAGCCGGTCCCGCGTCCCCTCGCGGTCCACCGTGCGGGTGCGGGTGGAATTGCGCCACTCACCCACCGCCGCCGCGAATATTCGCGCGCTCGGGATCTCTTCCTTGCCGCGCTGCTTGTAGAAACCATCGATATCGTCGCTGCGCCAGAAGTCCTTCTCATAGGCGGCGCATTTGCGCGCGACGCTGCCCGCGCCCATCCAGAAGGCGATGATGATGCCCCAGGTCCATATGCTCGCCAGCAGGAGGCCGACCATCACCAGCTTGACGACGATATCCGCCTGGAGGAACAGCGCGACCGGCGACAAGGTGGCAGCGTCTCCGGCTATGGAAAGGACGGGCAGGGTCATGACAGGACAGGTTCTCCGTTGGTGATGCTCTTGTAGATTTCGACCCACGCCCTGGGCTGGCGCTTCGGCCTGCCTTCGGGCGTGATGAACGCGACGGTGACGGCTGCTTCCGTCAACAGCACTTCGCCGCGCATCACCTGCTGGGCAATGGTGACGGTTGCGCCCGAGACGCGCTCCATACGGCTGACGACGATGAGGTCGTCATCGAGCTTCGCCGGTGCGCGATACTCGATTTCGACCCGTGTAACGGCGTAGACGCCTTCCCCTGTCTCGATGCTGGCGCGCTGATCGATCCCCAGCAGGCGCAGCATATCCGAGCGGGCGCGCTCCATATAACGCAGATAATTGGCGTGATAGACGATGCCGCCCGCGTCGGTGTCCTCGAAATAGATCCGCACCGGAAAATGATGCACGCCCTCGATGAACCGCCCGGAAGACGGCGAGAGCGCATTTGCGGAAGGGAACGGCGCGGACATCGCCCCGCTTCTAAACGAGCGGCGACTCGGGGTCAAAGAGGGAAATGCGCCATTATCCTATGCATCGAACAGCCCGTCCTGACTGGCGGCTGGCGGATTGAGGCCGAGATGCTTCCACCCGCCCGCATTGAGGCAGCGACCGCGCGCAGTGCGGGCGATGAGGCCCAGCTGGATCAGATAGGGCTCGATCACCTCCTCGATCGTATCGCGCGGCTCGGAGAGGCCCGCGGCCAGCGTCTCGACGCCTACCGGGCCGCCCTTGTAAATATCCGCGATCATCATGAGGTAGCGCCGGTCCATCGCATCGAGGCCGAGGCCGTCTACCTCCAGCCGGGTGAGCGCGGAATCCGCGATGCGCGCATCGACCTCGGCAGCCCCCGCGACATCGGCGAAGTCGCGCACCCGGCGCAGCAGCCGCCCGGCGATACGAGGCGTCCCGCGCGCGCGGCGAGCGATCTCGGCGGCGCCATCGGACGCGATGGCGAGGCCCAGCAGCCGCGCGGCGCGCGTCACCACCTGCACCAGTTCCTCGACGCTGTAGAATTGCAGCCGCACCGGAATACCGAAACGGTCGCGCAGCGGCGTGGTGAGCAGGCCTTGTCTGGTGGTCGCGCCGACGAGAGTGAATTTGGGCAGATCGATCCGCACCGAGCGCGCGGACGGCCCCTCGCCGATCATGATATCGAGCGCGCGGTCCTCCATCGCGGGGTAGAGGATTTCCTCAACTGCGGGATTCAGGCGGTGAATCTCGTCTACGAACAGCACGTCGCCCTCATCAAGGTTGGTGAGCAGCGCCGCGAGATCCCCCGCCTTCGCGATCACCGGGCCGGACGTGGCGCGAAAGCCTACGCCCATTTCCTTGGCGACGATCTGCGCCAGCGTCGTCTTGCCGAGGCCGGGCGGACCGAAGAAGAGGACATGATCCAGCGCCTCGGAGCGATTACGCGCCGCCTCGATGAAGATGCGCAGGTTTTCGCGCGCGGCTTTCTGGCCCACGAACTCGTCGAGGGTCTTCGGGCGCAGCGCGGCGTCTATGTCTTCGGGCTTGCGTTGCGCGGAGAGGAGGGGGGAGGAGGTCATGTGCCGAACTGCATAATTTCATCGCCAAGAGACAATAACCTCTCAACATTTTTATAAGCCTCTATTGCATGAGATCTTCTTTCAGGAATTTCACTGTCCTCGATGAAGCCGCCTGTTCTCTTTGTACTATCAAAAAATAGCATTGATCTGTTATAAAATTCGACAATTTTAGTTGCCTGATTAATTTCAATTAAACCCCAATTCGACTTAACGCAGTCAAATATATCAAGATAATTTTGGGATGAATCTATAGTATATAGGTTTCCATCCCAATCTCCTTTCAATGCCTCTTCAGCATGAAAACGCAACTCATTGTGATAGTCTTGAGCGCGAATAACATCGCACAGAAATGATACATGGGCTTTGGTCAGGGATGTTATTGACCGCTTGCGGAGTCGCCTCTCAGAAATCCTGTCGTAAATGCCAAATCCGCCCGCCAAGATTGCTCCCGCTATTGCGCCAACTAGTCCAATCAATCCGTCCATCACTTCGCTGCCTTCTTAAGCACCGCCATAGCATCCCGCGCATGATGAATGATGCGGAGTATGAGCAATTCATCCCGCGTGACGCGATAGAAGATGCGATGGCTCCCGTGTGTCAAGCAACGCACCTGTTTGCCCAAATCAGGTTTTAGGGCTCCTGCGAGAGGATGAGTCCGCAAGAGGGCGAACATTTCCCAAAAGCCTTCCACATAGTGATCGGCCGCGTCATCACCGAACTGCTCGGCGCTGTAATTATCGATTTCAGCCAGATCGGCGCGGGCGGCGCCTGCCAGCCTAAGCCGGATTGCGCCGTGCCCGCCGCTCCGCCATGATGACTCTGAGGACGTCTTCCGGCTCCTCATCCACCACCCCCGATGCCAGCCCTTCGGCGATCAGACCGCGCAGCCATTCGTTTTCCTCCTGCGCCGTATCCTGATCCCGCCGAACGAGATCGCGCACATAATCGCTTGCGGAAGAATAGCGCCCCTCGGCGACGCGATGGTCGATCCAGGTCTTGAGCGCGGGCGGAATGGAGATATTGAGTTGGGACATGCCATTAATATACAAATTCGCACGAATTTGTCGAGTGGGTATAGAAAATCACCCATCACTTGGCCGCCTTCTTGAGCGCCAGCCGCACCAGCGCATCCAGAGTCGCCTCATCCCCCAGCTCCGCTTCCGCCGCCGCGACGGCCTGGCTTGCTTCATAGGGCTTGAAACCGAGGCCGGTGAGCGCGCTGATCGCATCCGCGCCTATGCCGCCTGCCGGGGCCGCCGCCGCCATACCACCCGCGACCGCCGCAGCGCCTATATTCAGCGCGCCGCCGATCGATCCGGTCTTGTCCTTCAGTTCCCGCACGATGCGCTCGGCGAGTTTCGGCCCGACGCCGTTGGCCCGCGACACCATTGCCTTGTCCTGCGCCACAATCGCGCGGTGCAATTCCGCGCCATCCAGCGCCGACAATATCGCTAAAGCAACCCGCGCGCCGACGCCCTGCACGCCGGTCAACAGGCGGAACCAGTCCCGCTCCATCTCGCTCGCAAAGCCGACCAGCCGGATGAAATCCTCGCCCACCAGCATCTCGGTGTAGACGGTAACGGCCTCGCCGACCCGGCCCAGCGCGCTGAGCGTGCGCGTGCTCGCGCCGAACATATAGCCGACGCCGCCGACGTCCACCACGGCGCCATCCAACCCCGTGGACGCCAATACCCCCTTCAGATGCGCGATCATTGCGCGACCTTATCGATGTTCCCGGTTCGTTTCCATCAAAAAGAACGCCCCGCCTTTGAGAAGCGGGGCGTCTGTAATTCCGGGGTACGCGCTGGTGCTGTGTTTAGTAAACGCGCGCCTTGGGCTTGATATACTCGACCTCGTCGGTGAGGGTATAGTCGTGCACAGGGCGGTAATCGAGCGTGACCTTGCCGGCGTTTCCGCCCCAGCCTTCGAACCAGCTGACGGTATGCTTCATCCAGTTCGCGTCGTCGCGATTGGGGAAATCCTCGTGCGCGTGCGCGCCGCGCGATTCCTTGCGCGCTTCGGCGCCGACCATCGTGCAGACCGCCTGAGACATGAGGTTGTCCAGCTCCAGCGTCTCGATAAGGTCGGTGTTCCAGATAAGCGATCGATCCGAAACGGCGACATCCTGCAGGCGCTTGTTGACCGCCTCCATCTGCTTGACGCCCTCGGAAAGCAGCGCGCTGTCGCGGAACACGGCGGCGTGCTTTTGCATGGTCTGCTGCATCTCAAGGCGGACCGTTGCGGTAGAGGAGCCACCTTTCGCATTGCGGAAATGATCGAGGCGGGAGAGCGCGAGGTCGGCGCTGTCCTTGGGCAGCGGCTTTCGCGCGGCGTTGGGCTTCAAGCTCTCCTTGAGATGCAGGCCGGTCGCGCGGCCAAACACCACGAGGTCGATGAGCGAGTTGGAGCCCAGGCGGTTCGCGCCGTGGACCGAGACGCACGCCGCCTCGCCGACCGCATAGAGGCCGGGGATGACAACTTCCGGATCATTCCCCACCTTGGTGACGACCTGGCCGTGATAATTGCAGGGGATGCCGCCCATATTATAGTGCACCGTCGGGCAGACCGGCAGCGGCTGGCGGGTGAGATCGACGCCCGCGAAGATCTTGCCGCTCTCGGTGATACCCGGCAGGCGCTCGGCCAGCACCTTCGGATCGATATGATCGAGGTGGAGGTAGATATGGTCCTTGTTCGGGCCGACGCCGCGCCCTTCGCGAATTTCCATCGCCATCGAGCGGGACACGACGTCACGCGACGCCAGATCCTTGGCGGAGGGGGCATAGCGCTCCATGAAGCGCTCACCCTCGGAGTTCGTCAAATAGCCGCCCTCGCCGCGCGCACCCTCGGTGATGAGCACGCCCGCGCCATAAATGCCGGTCGGGTGGAACTGCACAAACTCCAGATCCTGCAGCGGCAGGCCGGCGCGCAGCACCATGCCGCCGCCGTCGCCGGTGCAGGTGTGGGCCGAGGTGGCGGAGAAATAGGCGCGGCCATAGCCGCCCGTCGCCAGCACGACAGCCTGAGAGCGGAAGCGGTGGATGCTGCCATCCTCCATGCACAGCGCGATGACGCCGCGGCATTCCTTGCCGTTCGGGCCATCCTCCATGATGAGGTCGATGGCGAAATATTCGATATAGAAATCCGCCGCATATTTGAGGCTCTGCTGATAGAGCGCGTGCAGCATTGCGTGGCCGGTGCGGTCCGCCGCCGCGCAGGTGCGCTGCACCGGCGGGCCTGCACCCATATTCTGCATGTGACCGCCGAACGGACGCTGATAGATGGTGCCATCCTCGTTGCGGCTGAACGGCACGCCTGCGTGCTCCAGCTCGTAGACGGCGGCAGGCGCCTCGCGCACCATATATTCGATCGCGTCCTGATCGCCCAGCCAGTCAGACCCCTTCACGGTGTCGTACATGTGCCAGGTCCAGTGATCGGGCGTGTTGTTGCACAGCGAAGCCGCGATGCCACCCTGCGCCGCGACCGTATGGCTGCGCGTCGGGAATACCTTGGTGATGCACGCGGTCTTGAGGCCCGCTTCCGCGCTGCCCATCGTGGCGCGCAGGCCTGAGCCACCTGCGCCGACGACGACGGTGTCATAGCTGTGGTCGATAATCTTGTAGGCTTCGGTCATGCCGCAGCGCCCCCCGTGAATGCAATCTTGGCGACCGCGAAAATACCCAGCGCGGCGCCACCAATGGCGTAGAAATTGAGAGCCAGGACGGCGAAGAACTTGAGGCCGTCGTCGTGCACATAGTCCTCGATCACGATCTGGAGGCCGAGGCGCAGGTGCCAGAACACATTCGCCAGCATCAGCATCATCGGCACAGCGGCGAGAGGTTGCTTAAGCCAGCCGACCACGCTGTCATGATCGAGGCCGGAAAGATGCAGCAGCGAGACCATGAACCACAGCACCAGCAAAAGATTGCCGACCGCCGTGAACCGCTGAACGATCCAGTGATGGGTGCCCGATTTGGCGGAGCCGAGGCCGCGTACCCGGCCGATGGAAGTGCCGTTACCCATTATCAGATCCTTCCCGCGAAAATGAGCAGCCAGACGGCAGCGGTGATGACGATCGACAGGGCGGGGATCATCAGCGACCAGGTTCTGTTGGTCTGGAGTTCATACCCCGCGCCGATATCGAGCACGAAGTGACGCAACCCCGAGAGCAAATGCTGGAAAAAGGCCCAGGTGAGGCCGATCATGATCACATAGCCGAACCAGCTCGACGCGACGCTCAGGAAAGTTGCGTAGGCTTCCGGCCCGCTCGCCGCCGCTACCAGCCACCACACGACCCCCATCATGCCTATCGTCGCCAAGCCGCTGCCCGTAATGCGGTGCAGGATGGAGATCGCCATATGCGGCCCCCAGCGCCAGATCGACAGATGCGGCGATAACGGCCGATTTTTCGCGCCTTTTTGTGCCTGAGCCATGCTGGCCTCATTCCCCTGTACTAACCAGAATCAGGCCCCTTTAGCGCGCACTCCCCTGCTGTGCAAATCATCATGCGCTAATCGATCAACGGAATGGTATGGATAATGAATGCTTAACCATCGCCGCTTATGTTTGCCGCAAAGCATGTCAAATATGAATCAACACTAGCGTCGGTTAGGGAATTTATGCCTGGGATTGGGGTGCAATCCGCCACTATCGATTTGATGGAACGGTTGACGGAGTTCGACCCGAACCGGCGCCTGGCCGCCGATGCGCGCAAGATCTGGGCTATCATCGAGGGAGACAGCGCACCGGCGCACGCCTTCTATAGCTATTATATCTCGCTTTCCGATCTGGAAACGGCGCTCTCGGAAAGCTCTCTAAACGCGCTGCGGATCGAGACCGAACGCTACATGCGGCTGAAGTTCACCGCCTTCGACGAGCGCGCCTGGGCGGAATCCGTGCGGCAATGCGTGCTCCATGCCCGCAAGCACAATGTGCCGCTCCGCTCCATCCTTGTGGCGCTTTGCGCTGCGCACGAGACGATTGCGGATACCCTGCGCGCGAACATCCGTAGCGAAGAGAGGGACAGCGACGGGGAGTGTGACCGGCTGCTACAGAGCCTGAGCCGTATGGGCCTGCTCGAAGCGGAAATGATGGGCGGCTTTATCGCGGAGGAAAATGCCCAGGCCGAGATTGCCAACCGCAAGCATTATAGCGACATCTTCGAAAAGCGTATTGCGGGCGAGGTCGACGACGCCACCCGCTTCGGCGAAGGCCTGCGCGATCAGGCTAACCACGCCGCCGAGGCCACGCGCGGTATGCTCGACAAGGTTTCGGAAGTGGCGGCAGCGGCGGAGCAATCCGCGCTGGCGATGCGCGAGGCGGCCCATATCTCCGCTGGCCTGATCCGCGCCATCGATGAGACGCGAGCACAGGTAGAGAATTCGGCAGAGGTCGCCCAGCGCGCCAGCATTCAGGCAGGTGAGGCGGTTTCCATGTCCGCCACCCTTTCGGAACATGCGAAGGCGATCGAATCGATCCTGAGCCTGATCCGCGATATCGCCGGGCAGACCAATCTTCTCGCACTCAACGCCACGATCGAGGCCGCCCGCGCGGGCGATGCCGGGCGCGGCTTTGCAGTGGTCGCGCAGGAAGTGAAATCCCTCGCCAGCCAGACCGCGCGCGCCACCGATGACATCGCCGGCAAGATTGCCGCGATCCAGAGTTCAACCCGCCAGTCGGTCGACACCAATCAGCGCATCCGCGAGACGGTGAGCGATGTGCAGGACAGCGCGGAGCGTATCCGCCTTTCTATGGAGCAGCAGGCGCAGACGGTGACGATGATCACTGCGGCCGTCGATGAAACGGCGCTAGCCGCAGACTCGATGTCGGGCACCATCGCCGCCATCCGCCGCGACACCGAGGTCGTCGCCTGCGAGATCGACGATCTCGAACAGGGCTTCGGCACCCAGCAGGGCATATTGAACAAGCTGCGCGAGGCATCCAGCGAGTTCAGCCGCAACGTGGCGTAGGCTGCAACCCACGATCTGCGTATAACAAAAAGGCGGCGCGAGGCCGCCTTTTCCAGATCAGGTCCAGCCGACTCAGGCCGCGTCTTCGGCCTTTTCGTCCTTGTCCGCGAACACGCGGACCGGCTCCTTGCGGCCCTCGACGACATCCCTGTCCACCACCACTTCGGTGATGCCCTTCATGGAGGGCAGGTCGAACATCGTGTCGAGCAGCAGCCCTTCGATAATGGAGCGCAGCCCGCGCGCGCCGGTCTTGCGCTCGATCGCCTTCTTGGCAATCGCGGTGAGCGCGTCCTCGGTGAACGAGAGATCCACCTCTTCCATCTCGAACAGCTTGCGATACTGCTTCACCAGAGCGTTCTTCGGTTCAACCAGGATCTTCACCAGCGCCGCGACATCGAGATCCTCGAGCGTGGCGATGACCGGAAGACGACCGACGAACTCCGGTATCAGGCCAAATTTGAGCAGGTCTTCCGGCTCGCTCTGGCGCAGCAGCTCGCCGGTGCGACGCTCTTCCGGCGCGGCGACATGCGCGCCGAAGCCGATGGACTTGGCCTCCAGCCTGTCACCGATGATCTTCTCGAGGCCCGCGAACGCACCACCGCAGATGAAGAGGATATTGGTGGTATCGACCTGCAGGAATTCCTGCTGCGGATGCTTGCGACCACCCTGAGGCGGAACCGAGGCGGTGGTGCCTTCCATCAGCTTCAGCAGCGCCTGCTGCACACCCTCGCCCGAAACGTCGCGGGTGATGGAGGGGTTCTCGGCCTTGCGGCTGATCTTGTCGATCTCGTCGATATAGACGATGCCGCGCTGCGCCTTCTCGACATTATAGTCGGAAGCCTGCAGCAGCTTGAGGATGATGTTCTCGACATCCTCGCCGACATAGCCCGCTTCCGTGAGAGTTGTGGCGTCCGCCATCGTGAAGGGCACGTCGAAGGTCTTGGCGAGCGTCTGCGCGAGCAGCGTCTTGCCGCAGCCGGTGGGGCCAACGAGCAGGATGTTGGACTTGGCAAGCTCCACTTCCGCGCCCTTGGCACCGTGGTTGAGGCGCTTGTAGTGGTTGTGCACCGCAACCGAAAGGACGCGCTTGGCCCGCGCCTGCCCGATGACATAGTCATCCAGCACGTCGCAGATTTCCTGCGGGGTCGGGACGCCGCCATCCTTCTTGCCGACGAGACCGCCCTTGGTCTCCTCGCGAATGATGTCGTTGCACAACTCCACACATTCGTCACAGATGAATACGGTTGGCCCCGCGATCAGCTTGCGTACCTCGTGCTGGGACTTGCCACAGAAGGAGCAGTAGAGCGTACTTTTGGAGTCGGAGCCGGTCAGCTTGGTCATTCCTGTCTTTCCTCGCCCGGCCGGGGCGACGCCGCCCCTGTGAGCCGGGCTTGATGCGGCATCCTAAACCGCGATTTGCCTGTTCCACAAGGGCAGAATAGCGTTTCGAGATTAACGCACCCTTATGATGGCGCTTAGGCGCCTTCCGCCTCAGTAGGCACCGGACGCTTGTCGAACACCTGATCGACAAGACCGAACGCCTTGGCCTCATCCGCTTCGAGGAAGGTGTCGCGATCCATCGCCGATTCGATCTTTTCGAGCGGCTGCCCGGTATATTGGGCATACAGCCCGTTCATGCGCGCACGAATACGCAGGATTTCCTTGGCCTGAATCTCAATGTCCGAGGCCATGCCCTGGGCTCCGCCGGAAGGCTGGTGAATCATGATCCGCGCATTGGAAAGCGCAATGCGCATACCTGGCTCGCCCGCCGCGAGCAGGAAGCTGCCCATCGAAGCCGCCTGACCGATGCACACGGTGCCGACCTTGGGGCGGATATATTTCATGGTGTCATGGATGGCCATGCCCGCAGTCACCACGCCGCCGGGCGAATTGATGTACATGTAGATGTCCTTTTTCGGATTCTCCGACTCAAGGAACAGCAGCTGGGCAACGATGATGGACGCCATATGGTCCTCGACCTGCCCGGTTACGAAGATGATTCGCTCACGCAGGAGGCGGGAATAAATGTCGAAGCTGCGCTCGCCGCGATTTGATTGTTCGATGACGACGGGAACCAGCGCGCTCGTAATGTGTTCGGGTATCATCTGAAATATGCCTCCAGCTTATCATTCTCTAAGATCATGTGCCTGACCACAGGATTCAATAGTCAGATCTCGATGATAGTTGCTAGCGAGGATAGGGCCTAAATAATAATAGTTTCTTTCCCGGAGAGGGTCGCGCGAAGCATGGAGCGAGTGAATGCCTTCTCCTATCCCCTTTCGGTCACGGCTTCGGCTATTCGATAGCCCCTACCTTTTCCCCCTGCTTCTGCTGCTTGGAGGAGCCGTCGAGCGCCTCGCCTGGCTGGTGATGCGCAGCGACCTGAGTCATGCTCACGGCGAAGCGGCGAATGCGGCGATCGCTTATGCGAAAACGGGCGAAATTGCCGACGTTTTTGGCAAGGGAACCGGCCTCACCGCCCATCTCAATCCGATTTTGCCGGCGATCGGCGGAACCATCTACCACATTTTCGGCATCCAGAGCACCACATCCGAGGTGCTACTGATCCTCATGGCGATCGGGTTCGCCATGACATCTGGCTGGTTTCTTTACCTGTTGTTCGAACGGCTGGGAGTCGCGCGCTGGGCGCGGCTCGTCGCGCTCGGGATCTTCTGTTTCTTTCCTATCAATCTGAGCGTGGAGGTGGTGGACTTCAGGCTATGGGAAGGCGCTATGGCCGCAGCGCTCGGGGCAGGCACCCTGCTCCTTATCGTGAAAAGCGATCAGGAGGGCGACACCGGCTGGCGGCGCGCATCGATCATTGCCCTGCTTGCAGCTCTCCTGTTTTTCATCAATCCGGCCAACGGCCTCATGATCTATTTCGCGGCTTTCATCCTGCTCGTGCGCCGGGTGCCTCTGAGGCGCTGGCCGCAGATGCTCTTCATCACCATCATGGCGCTCATCTGCATCCTGACGCCGTGGACACTCCGCAATTATGAGGTGTTTCAGAGATTCATCCCCTTGCGCGGCAATATGGGGCTCGAACTGGCGCTCGCCAATCATCCCGACGATCCGACCCAGAATGGTGATTTTGCCCAGTTCCGGAGCCGTCTGGAGACAATCCATCCGCTGCAAGGCGGCGGTGGATTTGAACGCCTGAAGCGCGCGGGAGGCGAGCTTGCCTATGCGGATGCGATGGGCGCGGAGGCGCGGAGGTGGATTGCGGCCAATCCCGGCGCATTCATGAGGAACTGCCTCAGCCATATCCGGCAATATTATTTTCCGCCCGAGTGGCAGTGGCGCATCTATGGCGATGGGACGAGCCGTGCGACCTGGTTAAAGGTAGCGGCCAGCTGGCTGCTCGGGATTACAGGTTTGAGCGGCGTTCTGGTCGCTTTGCTGACACGGCGCGGTCTCTATCTCTATGCGGCGTGCGCGGTTGTCCTACCGGTCCTGCCCTATATCGTCACCCAGCCGGTGCCACGCTATCGCTATCTCGTCTATGGCCCACTGATCTTCTTTTCAGCAGTGCTGCTCGAATGGTTGGCAGCAAAGATGCGGGGATGGTTCAGGCGCGGGGAGCAGGCACCGAGAGATAGGCCAGCCGCTTCATCTCCCGACGCCCCTTCGTTACCGTATCAAGGATGAAGCCGACGAACACGCATATCACTGCAATGGTCAGCAGGCCCATGATCAGTATAGCGGTAGGGAAACGCGGCACCAGCCCGGTCTGCCAGTAAGTGACGAGGAGCGGCACTGCGAGAAGGAAAGCCGCAACCGCCAATACCAACGCGACGATGCCGTAATAAATGGTGGGCCGCTCGGAGCGATAGAGCGTGATCATGGTGCGCAGAATCCGCCAGCCGTCGCGATAGGTCGAGAGCTTGGAGGTGGAGCCTTCCGGCCTTGCGCCGTAGCGAGTCATCACGTCAGCGATCGGCATCGCCAGCTCAAGCGCATGAACGCTGATTTCAGTCTCGATCTCAAAACCGGCCGACAGCACCGGAAAGCTCTTGACGAAGCGGCGCGAGAACACCCTGTAGCCCGACAATATGTCGCTGAAACTGCGGCCGAACATCCGGGCGAGCAGTCCGGTGAGCAAACGGTTGCCGAGTACATGGCCAGGGCGGTAGGCCGCGACCACTTCGGACTGGCGGGCGCCGACTACCATGTCGAGCTGCTCCTCCCAGAGCTTCCGCACCATGGCTGGCGCGGCGGTGGCGTCATAGGTCGCGTCACCATCCGCCAGAACATAGATATCGGCCTCGATGTCGGCAAACATGCGCCGTACCACATGGCCCTTGCCCTGCATCCGCTCGATACGGACGATGGCGCCGACCGCCTGCGCGACCGCTACCGTATTGTCCTTGCTGTTATTGTCGTAAACATAGATTTCGGCGTCAGGTAGCGCCGCCCGAAACCCCGAAATCGTCTCCGTTATGGCGACGGCCTCGTTGTAGCAGGGCAGGATGACCGCGACCTTGGGACGCGCGCCATCATGCCCCACCCCATAGGTCATACGGTGCTTTCGGCCTTCTTCGCTGCAGCCTTCTTGGCAGGCTTGGGCGCGGCATCCGCTTCAGCCGACGCATCTGCCTTCTTGGCAGCAGCCTTCTTCGCAGGCTTGGCTTCAGCCGGAGCGGCATCTGCGGCATCTGCCGCCTTGGCTTTCTTGGCAGCGGGCTTCTTCGCCGGCTTATGGTCATGATCGTGATCATGGTCGCAATCCGGACCATGCACATGGCCCTTGGGCTCGCCGTCTTCCGCTTCGATAGCGGCTTCCAGCTCCGCCTTGGTGACGGCGCGATCGGTGATCTCGGCCTTCTCGAACAGGAAGTCGACGACCTTGTCCTCATAAAGCGGCGCACGCAGCTGGGCCGCGGCCATCGGCTCGTTCTGGATATACTGCACGAAGCGCTCGCGGTCCTGCGGGCGATATTGCTGCGCGGCCTGCATCACAAGGCGCTGCATTTCTTGGGCACTCACCTCGATACCATTGGCCTGGCCGATTTCGGACAGCAGCAGACCGAGGCGGACACGGCGCACGGCGATACCGCGATACTCGTCCTTGTCCTTTTCCAGCTCGGCAAGGGCCGCTTCCTTGTCTTCCTCATGAGCCGCCTCATGCTCAAGCTGGGTCCAGATCTGGGTAAATTCGGCTTCGACCATAGAAGGCGGAACGTCGAAGTCGTGACTTTGTGCCAGCTGGTCCAACAATTTCCGCTTCATATAGGTGCGGGTCAGGCCGTTATGCTCCTGCTCGATCTGGCCCTTCATCAGCTCGCGGAGCTGATCGATGCCTTCGAGGCCAAGCGATTTGGCGAACTCGTCGTCGGCCTGCGGCTTGGACTTGTCGAGAATGGCCGTCACCTTGATGTCAAAGGTCGCAGGCTTGCCCTTCAGGCTCTCGACATTGTAGTCCTCGGGGAAGGTCACTTCGACGACCTTTTCATCGCCGGTCTTGAGGCCGACGAGCTGATCCTCGAAGCCGGGGATAAGCCCGCCCGAGCCGATCTCGATCTTCATGCCCTCACCGGTGCCACCGTCGAACGCAACGCCGTCGATCTTGCCGGCGAAGTCCATGACGACGACATCGCCGGTCTTCGCCTTGTGGCTCTCGGCATGAGGGGCAAAGGCATTCTGCTGAGAGGCGATGCGCTCCACCGCCTCGTTCACAGCATCGTCGCCCGCCTCAACCGTCAGACGCTCCAGCTTCAGGCCGAGTTCCTCGACCTTGGGCGCGGCAATCTCGGGCAGGACTTCAAGCGAGATCTTGACCTCGGCATCCTTGCCGAACGCGAAGCCTTCGTCCAGTTCCACCGCAGGCTGCATCGCGGGACGCAGCTTGTTGTCGGCGATGACCTTCTGCACGCCTTCCTGGATCGAGCTGTTGAGCGCGTCCGCCTGCAAACGCTCGCCGTGCATCTTGCGAATGAGGTTGGCGGGCACCTTGCCGGGACGGAAACCGGGCATACGGACCTGCGGCGCGATGTTCGCGACTTCGCTGTCCACGCGGGCGTCGATGTCCTTGGCGGAAATGGTGAGGGTGTAGGCGCGCTTCAGGCCTTCGTTCAATGTCTCGACAGTCTGCATTTTCTAAGACTCTAGCTTTCAGGAATTCACGAAAGGCGGCCACATATCGCAAAGGGGGCATGAAGGCCAGCGCGAAATGGGTTGGGGTTTCTTGAAGCGGTCGCGCAAACAAAGGCACCAA
Organism: Sphingobium sp.; assembly: GCA_022652485.1. GTDB lineage: Bacteria > Pseudomonadota > Alphaproteobacteria > Sphingomonadales > Sphingomonadaceae > Sphingobium. Next base: position 46,306 of record JALCRK010000006.1, on the reverse strand, counting down.
CGAACCCGGAGGGTTCGCAAGGCCGAACGGCCGCCCGAGCTTATGCGAGGAGAGCCAAGGTCGCGGATGCGACACCGCCCGGCGCTTGAGGGCCAATAAAAATGGTGCGGCTAGAGGGACTCGAACCCCCACGGTTGCCCAATGGTACCTAAAACCATCGCGTCTACCAATTTCGCCATAGCCGCAGAGCGCCCCGTCTAGTGCCGCGTGCCGATGCAGGCAAGTGCAGTTTTTTGGTCCGGATTGAAGCAGATAAAGACGCTGATGAAGCCTTCTGTTAACCCTACCACTTTACAAGCAGGGGTCTGTATAAAAATGGTCGCAGTGGGGGATATCAATGCGCACACACGGATTGGGGCTGATACTGGGCGCGGTGTCTGGAACGGCATTATCCATAAGCTCCGCTCATGCTGGCGGTTTCATGCTTCAGGAACAATCCCAGGTCGAGATCGGCCGGGCGTTCTCTGGCGCCGCCGCCGCCGCGGATGATCCTTCGGCAATATTCTACAATCCTGCGGCCATGACGGAACTGCCGCATATGCAGATTTCCACCGGCGCGACCGCTCTCTTCATCCAGTCCCGCCAGCGCGATCTCGGTACGACACGCACCGGCCCGGGCGCCACGCCGACACAGGCGGTGGGCGGCGGCAACGGCGGCAATCCGTTCGCGCCGGTCGTTCCTCTGCCTACGAGCTTTGCGAGCAAGCAGCTCTCCGACCGGGTGTGGCTGGGGGCTGGCCTCAGCGCGCCCTTTGGCCTGAAACTGCGTTACGATCCCGATTTCTTCGGCCGATATGATTCCACCTATTCCAACCTTCTGACGCTCAATGGCCAATTGAGCCTGGCCTACAAGGTGGACGACCGGATTTCGATCGGCGGCGGTATCGATGTGCAATATGCCTATGGCAAACTTACGAGCGCCATGCCGGCGTTGACGCCGGGTGGCGTCGATGGCGTCAACAGCATGAAGGCGGATGACGTTTCTCTTGGCTGGAACTTCGGCGTTCTCATTCACCTGGGGAAAGGCGCGAAGCTGGGCATTGGCTACCGCTCGCACATCAATCACGAGTTGAAGGGTGATTATCATTGGCAGCTTGGAAGCACCGTCAAGGACTTCGGTGTGCGCGCACCGCTCAAGCTACCCGATATGCTGACCGCCAGTCTCAGTGCGCCGGTTGACAGCAAAACGACGCTCATGTTTTCCGGTCGATATTATGGCTGGTCCAGCTTCGATGCGCTGAGGCTGCATTTCTCTACCGGCTCAACAGGAACCCGCGATTTCAACTATCGCGACAGCTGGAGCCTTTCTGCCGGGATCGACCGCGTACTTTCCCAGCGGCTGACCATACGCGCAGGTGCCATGTATGATCGCACGCCGACCAACCCCCGCTATCTCAGCACCCGTGTTCCAGACGGAAACCGCACCTGGGCGAGCACCGGCCTCAGCTATGCACTCAACAAGCACCTGACGCTGAACGCCTCTTATGCCCATGTTTTTATCGCCAGGCAGGATCTGTTACGGGCGGACGGCTTTTACACGCCGCCCGACACGATGAACGTAACCACGGCGGCACGCAGCTCCGGCAATGTCGATATGCTGGCGACGTCGGTGACTGCGCGCTTCTAACTGACGGCAGATCAGGCTATAGGGCACCGGATTCACACCGGAACCGATGCCCATGTCTGACCACAATCCCGGCTTGCGCCCCTGGCGCGACATTGCCCGCAGAAAATGCCGCCAGATCATGGTCGGCACTGTGCCCGTGGGAGGAGATGCGCCGATCACGGTGCAGACGATGACCAACACGCCCACGTCGGACGCCGCCGCGACGATCGACCAGATTCGCCGCTGCGAAGAAGCCGGTGCGGACCTGATACGCGTGTCCTGCCCGGACGAGGAGAGCACCGCCGCGCTCCGCCAGATTGTACGGGCGGCACGGGTGCCGATCATCGCCGACATCCATTTCCACTATAAGCGCGCGCTGGAAGCGGCGGATGCGGGCGCGGCCTGCCTCCGCATCAACCCCGGCAATATCGGCAGCGCGGCAAGGGTGAAGGAAGTGGTCGACGCCGCCAAGGCCAACGGCTGTTCCATCCGTATCGGCGTCAATGCGGGCAGTCTGGAGAAAGATCTGCTCGAAAAATATGGCGAGCCATGCCCCGATGCGCTGGTCGAAAGCGCACTCGATCATATCAAGCTGCTGCAGGATCAGGATTTCCACGAATATAAGGTTGCGGTGAAGGCGTCAGACGCGTTTCTCGCCGTCGCGGCCTATATGCAGCTGGCCGAAGCAGTGGATTGCCCGCTGCACCTCGGCATTACCGAAGCAGGCGGTCTGCGTTCCGGCACCGTCAAAAGCGCGATTGGCATCGGCAACCTTCTGTGGGCCGGTATTGGCGACACCATCCGCGTCTCGCTCTCGGCCGAGCCGGAGGAAGAGGTGCGCGTCGGCTATGAGATACTGAAATCGCTGGGCTTGCGCACACGCGGCGTCCGCGTCGTATCCTGCCCGAGCTGCGCCCGGCAGGGCTTTGACGTGATCCGCACCGTGCAGGCGCTGGAGGAGGCACTTCAGCATATCCGCACGCCGCTGTCGTTGTCCGTGCTCGGCTGCGTAGTGAACGGGCCAGGCGAAGCACGCGAAACCGACATCGGCATCACCGGCGGCGGCAATGGCAAGCATATGGTCTATCTCTCCGGCGTGACCGATCATCATGTGCAGGACGCGGACATGGTCGACCATATCGTCCGGCTGGTGGAGGACAAGGCGGCCGAGATCGAGGCGCAGAGCGCAGGGCAGTCTCCCGAGAGGTCTGTCGCCTGATGCGGCGCGAGCGAGACCGCATTGCGCCGCTGCCCCGCCTCATCTTCGTACTGATCCTGCTGGGCCTGCCCGCGCTGATCTTTGGCCCGCCTGTTATCGAAGCAGCCGCCGGGCTGCACGCGCTGGCTTACAATCCCGCGCCCTATTTCGTGCCCGGTCATGCGCCGCTGCTTTATCTCGCGACGCCGCTGGTGGCATTGAGCGGATGTGCGTTGCTGTTGGGGCCGGGATTGATGCTGGCTATCGCGCTCGGGCGCGCACGCACTCTGGCGGAGTGGATAGCGTTTGGCTTCACCCTCAGCTTCGCCATCCTGACGCTTGGGGCGATGCTCGTGCAGGAGATATTGGGTCAGCCGCTGACCGGCGCGATGTTCGGGCTTATGGCCCTTGTGTGCACTCTGGTTTCCGCGCATTCGTCCTGGCTCGTGTCCCGCGAATGGCCGGCTCGGTTTGCGATGCCCGCATTCGACCGTGACGACCTTGCCATGCTTGGTGTTGCGGCGGGGCTGGGCTGGCTCCTGATCGCCACGCTGACGCCCAAGTTCCTCTGGGAGAGTTTCAACGGCGACGGCGCGCGCATGTTCGAGAGCGCGCGCCTGATGCTGTGGCGGCCTTTGCCGTTCTGGCCCGAAAGCGGGGGCGTTCCCGCGACTTGGCAGGGGATCGAATCCGGGCTGGCTATATTCCCGGCCTCCTGGCTGGTGCGGCTGTTCGGCGAATATGAAGCGTCTGTCCGCCTTGCATATGTGCTGGCGCTGGTGCCGCTGGTGTGTGTGCTTGCCGGGCTCATCGAGCTTGGGCAGGGACGTCGGATGCGAATATCCGAGCGAATTTTGCTGGCCGCCGCGCTCGCGCTGTTCACGATGGTCATGGCATTCAACGCGTCTCAGGATCTCTATAACGCCGACCTCGCCGGATCTGCGGTGCGAACCGCGCTCGTGCTGCTGTTCTTCTGCGCTTATCTGATGGAATTCCTGCACGGCAGGGCGTGGGGCATGGCACTGAGCAGCGCCCTCGCCTGCTTGGCCTCTCCCGATGCACTACCGATGATCGGAGCCTGGCTGATCGGCGCCATGCTGTTTTTGCGGCCGGCACCGTGGCGCGCGGCAACCCTGACATTGGGCATAGTGCTCGCGATGATGATGCTGCAAGCACTGTTGCCGCATCTGCTCGGGTTGGCCCCTGCGGGCGGACATGCCCTCCCCGACTTTATCACCCACCTGATGCAGATTGAGGCCAATCAGCCCATGCGCTTTGCCTGGGCGTTCGTGCCCGCAGGTATCCTGCCCGGTCTGGCGCTATTTCTAGGCTGGCGGTGGCAGGACCGAACTACACGCGCGGTGGCGTTCGCCGGCCTTCTCCTGTTTGCCATTCATTTTGGACAACACCGCTCCGCGCCGCACGATTTTGCGCCGGTGACGATCCTTGCTCTGATCGCCTACTGGCGGACCCTGATTGCGCTGCGCGAAAGCATCCTCGCGCGCGCCGCCCCGGCGATGACGCTGACGATGTTGCTGGTCAGTCTGGCGCTCTCATTGCCTGCCAGCTTCCATCCGGTCATGGCGGGCCGCGAAATCGGTACCCAGATCGAAGACCGGACCAGCGGCTACCGGAATGGCGATCCCGCCGCCTTGCGGCATATCGCCATTGAGCAGGCGCTCTTCCCCCCGCCGTCCGACCCGCGCGTACCCGGGCAAGCCTATGGGGGGCATCCATTGGTATGGAATTATTATGCCCACCGCGCCGATGCCCCCGCCTTTCCGCGCAACTATGTGGTGCAGCCCGCAGATTATCCGCCGGTGCCGCTCGCGCGCCTCGTGGCGCTGAAGGACGGACTGGCGCTCTATGTGCGCGACGAAATGCTGTGGCAAAAGCATGCCTCACGCATCCTTCCCGCGACCAACGGCAGCGCCCTGTACTCCATTCCCAAGGACGTATTGTTCCCCACGCTTATGCCTCACACCACGAAGCCGGTGAGTTACAGTCCCGTCAAAAAGCAGCGGCAGCAGGAGAAAACGCCATGATCGCGCTGTTCGTTTCCGCATTCATCACATTGTTCGTGGTGATCGATCCGCCCGGATGCGCGCCGATCTATGCCAGCCTCACGCGCGGCGTCAGCCCGGCCCACAGGCGGGCAATGGCATTGCGCGCAGTCGCGATCGCTGCGGTGATTCTGCTGCTTTTTGCTTTATGGGGTAAGCAACTGCTGCATACGCTGGGGATCGAACTCAACAGCTTCCGCATCGCGGGCGGCATCATGTTGTTCATGATCGCGCTGGACATGGTGTTCGAAAAGCGCACCCAGCGCCGCGAGGACCGCGCGCAGAAAATGATCGAAGCGCATGAGGTGGAGGACGTTTCGGTCTTTCCGATGGCGATGCCCATGATCGCCGGGCCGGGCACGATAACCACCGTCATGCTGCTGATGGCGCGGGCCGAGGGGCTGGAAGAGCGCTTGGTGGTGTTGGGCGCAATCGGCGCGAATCTGGCGCTGATGATCGGCGCCCTTTTTTCTGCCGGGGCGCTGATGGCGGTGCTGGGGCAGAAGATCGAGGCAGTTATCACCCGTCTGCTGGGGGTTCTGCTGGCGGCTTTGGCAGTGCAGTTCGTGATCGACGGGCTTCAGGCCAACTTCCGCTAAAAAGGGGGGAGCGAGGCAGCGCTCTCCCCCTGTTTCTTTTCAGCTGGCCGAAACGTCGCTTTGCGTCACGGGTACGATCTTTATCTCGACCCGGCGATTCTGCGCCTTACCCACGGGGTCGCCATTGCTGGCGATGGGCTGGCTCTCGCCAAAGCCCTTGGCGGCCATGCGCACCGATTGGATTCCATGCGTCGCGAGGTAGGACTGGACGGAACCCGCCCTGCGCTCCGAAAGACCCTGATTGTAAACGTCGGACCCGTCGCTGTCGGTATGGCCATAGATATCGATATAGGTCTTGGGATATTCGGCGAGCACCGAAGCCACCTGATTGAGCGTGGGCTGGAACTGCGGCTGCACCGCATCGCTGTCGGTGGCGAAAGTGATGCCCGATGGCATCCGCAACAGCAGGTCGTCGCCGTTGCGCGCGACCTCCACACCCGTTCCGGCGGTACGCTCGCGGAGCTTTTTCTCCTGCGCATCCATATAGGCGCCGATTCCGGCACCCGCGACCGCTCCTATTCCCGCGCCGAGGATCTTCTCGGTCCGGTCGCGTTTGCCACCGACCAGATCTCCAAGCAGATAGCCTCCAAGAGCGCCTCCAACGCCGCCGATCGCCGCCTTGGATATGGTTTTCCGGCCTGTGGTAGGGTCCGTGACACAGGCCGTTGTGGTGAGGGCGAGCATCAGCGCGCCAAGTCCAGCCTTGTTGATTTTCCGCATAGGTTCATCCTTTTTGACAGCCCTGAAGCAACCGCCCTTCCAGGGTAAAACCCGAAAGGTACAGCGAATGTTCCCCCACAGCACCTGAACCTGGGCTGATGTCCCTGTTGTGATTCCGCAAGAATCCCTGCATGGTGAAAGAACGCCATGCACCAGACGGTCTCCCTGACGCCCTTTCCGTGGGCGGATGTGTTCATCATTCTCGCGCTTATAGCGCTCAACGGCCTGTTCGCGATGTCCGAGCTGGCGATCGTGTCCGCACGCCGGCCGCGGCTTCAGGCTGCGGAGAAGGCGGGGAAGAGCGGTGCGCGGGTGGCCCTGACGCTGGCGGAAGACCCTGGCAAGTTTCTTTCCACCGTGCAGATCGGCATCACGCTGATCGGCATCGGCGCGGGTGCCTATTCCGGCGCCAGCCTGGGCGGCCCGGTGTCCGAGCGGCTGGAATTGCTCGGTCTGCACCATGAGAGCGCCGTCAGCGCGGGCTTCGCGCTGGTCATCGGGCTCACTACCTTCGCGTCGCTGATCGTGGGCGAGCTGGTGCCCAAGCAATTCGCGCTGCGTGCACCGGAGCCGATCGCGGTCGTCATGGCGCGGCCGATGCTGTGGCTGGCGAAAGCGACCGCGCCGCTGGTGTGGCTGATGGACGGCTGCTCGGCGCTCATTTTCCGCGCCCTCGGCCTCAACCGCGAAAGCGAGGCGCATGTCACCGCCGAGGAACTGCACCTGATCGTCGCCGAGGCCAGCAAGTCCGGCGTGATCGAGGAGAGCGAGCGCGCGATCATTTCCGGCGTCGTCCGCCTCGCCGACCGGCCGGTGCGCGAGGTGATGACTCCGCGCACCGATGTCGACTGGGTCGACATAGGGAGCGACGCGCGGGCGCTGCGTGCCAAGCTGCTCGCGACACCGCATACGCGGCTTCCGGTCGGCAATGGCAGCGTCGAGGAGATCGTCGGCGTGGTGCAGGCCCGTGACATCATGTCGGCGCTGCTGAGGCGCGAGAAGATCGATGTCTCCGCGCTGATGCGCACCGTCGCGGTCGTGCCCGATCAGGTCGACGCGATGGACGCGCTCGAAGTGCTGCGCCGATCCGAGGTGCCGATGGTGATGGTGCATGACGAATATGGCCATTTCGAAGGCATCGTCACGCCGTCCGATCTGCTCTCGGCCATCGCAGGCACCTTCGCCTCCGACGCGGACCTCTATGACGAACCGGATCTGGTGGAGCGCGAAGACGGCAGCCTGCTCGTCTCAGGCCAGATGCCGATGGATCAGCTCGCCGAAAAGATTGGCCTCTCCCTTGAGGAAGAGCGGGATTACGCCACCGTCGCGGGGCACGTGCTGTGGCGGCTCAAGCATCTGCCCGAGCTGGGCGAGAGCTTCGACGATCAGGGATGGATCTTCGAGGTGGTGGACATGGACGGCCGCAAGATCGACAAATTGCTGGTCACGCCGCTCCGTGGGCAGCGGATTGCGGGCTGATATTTTGCGCCGGAATCAGAGCGCGGTGCGCCTGAAGCCATTCTCCGCCAGGGATCGCGCTACTGCTGATCGATAAGGCACAGCGTATAGGCCGGTATCAATCAGCCCCGCCTCCTCAAAATCACATACAGCGCCCCCTTGCCGCCATGCCGGGGGTGCGCGGTGCGGACGCTGGCGATCTGGTCGGACTGGCCCGAGAGCGCGAGCCAGTCGCCGATCTCGGCGCGGATCGCCCCACGCCCCTTGTGCCCGATAGGCCCGCTTTGCGCCGGGCGCGGGTTGCCCGTCACCACCAGCAGCACGCGCTGCCCCTTGGCGACTGCCTGCGCCAGGGCATGATTGAGGCGCTGGTGCGCGGCATCGAGCGAATGATTGTGCAGATCGATCACCGCATCGGGCGCGAGCGTGCCGTTGCCGATCCGCCGCTCCCAACTGCTATCAAGTACCGGCTGCGGCATGCGCTGGGGCGGAGGCACTTTGGCTGGCATAGCAGCGGCAGCCACAGGCACCGCCTTGGCCGATGCCGAGAGCGCCGCGCGCCGTTCCACCACCTCAGGCGGAGCCGCGCGTCCCGCCAGCGGGGTCACGCTGCGCGCCAGCTTTGCCCAGATTGCCTGTTCCTCAGAGCTGAGGCGCCGCACGGGCCGCCTGCACTCTCGCCACCGTACCGATCGGCACCAGCACATAGGCCGTGCCGCGCGCTGACATGCCGCCCGCGATCGTCCGCGCCCGCTCGCCCGCGCCCCAGAAGGTGTCGAAGCGGTTCGCGCCCTTGATCGCGCCGCCAGTATCCTGCGCGATCCAGATGCCGTTCGCCTCGGCGCGATCCACCACCAGCAACACCGGCGCACCGAGCGGCACGAACCTGGGGTCCGCCGCCACGGTCGCCTCCGGGCTCACCGGCAGCCCGAGCGCGCCCAATGGCCCTGCTCCGGTCAGCTCCTTGAAGAACACGAAGCTCTTGTTCTCGTTCATGATCGCACGCCCCTCATCGGGATTGGCGCGGAGATAGGCCATGATGTCCTGCATCGATCCGGCCTGAATGAGGCCGCGATCCTTCATCAGCTTGCCGATGCCGGTATAATCGCGCCCGTTCTGCCCGTCATAGCCGATGCGCATTACGGAACCATCAGGCAGGCGCAGCCGTCCGCTGCCCTGCACCTGGAGGAAGAAGAACTCGACCGGATCGGCCGCCCAGGCCAGCTCCAGCCCCCTGGAGGTAAGCGCGCCGCTGTCGACGATGTCCGCCCGCGCGAAATAGGGCACGAACTTGCGCCCATCGACACGGCCCCGGATGCTCTTGCCTTTCAGCGCATCACTGAACTGGCCGAGGTCGACGTCAATAAGGTCCGGCGGGCGGCGGTAGATCGCGGTCTGATAGACGCCACCCTGGGTGCGCGAGCCGCTGATTTCCGGCTCATAATAGCCGGTCGCAAACGCCGCGCCGGTGCCGACCTGCGCAGCCTCGAAATAGCGTGCGAAGAAATCGGCGGCATTGGCGTCCGGCCAGCTTGCGGCGGCGGCGCAGGCCGCGTTCCAGTCCGAACCCAGAGTGAGGGCTGACGAATCCATGCGCCGCATCAGCGAAGGGCAGGAAATACGGAAGGCCGCGAGTGCCGCAATCGTGCGGGAGTCCTGAGCGATAAGCTGACTCACCGGAGGCCCGGCCGTAACGCCCGCCCCAAACGCCGTCTCGACAGGCACCGGGGGCGCTGGCACTGGCCGGGCAGGCGCGACAGGCGGAACCGGCTTCGCAGGCTTGGGCTTGTGCGCAGGCTTATGGCTGGGCGGAGGCGGCGTCGCGGGGCCATGCCCCTCGGGAATGAGGCCTCCCGCACAGGCAGACAGCAGCGATAGCGCCGCAACCAACGGCACAACCCGCCACGATGCAGCGCAGCGCGCCGCTATCGCCGCACCGGATGCGAACCGCATTACTGCGCCTCGTCGGTTTCGCTCAGCTTCCAGTTGGGGTCGGCGTGGCCGATTTCACGGGTGAAGGTCCAGAGGTCGTGCGTGGGCACCGCGTCGGTCATGGAACCGGCGATGATTGTACCGTCCTTGTCGCGGGTAATCGCGGCGATATCCGCGTCGAAGCGCAGCGTGATGTGCGCGGTGCGCCCCACCATCGACGCCTCGACGATCTGGGCCTTCTCGATCCGCACCAGACGGTTATCGAGCACCTGCCCCGCCGCCTCGCGCTCGTCGATCGCCTGTTCAAACGACTGCGCCACGTCCGAATCGCACAGCCAGCGCAATTCGTCGCGCTTGCCCGTCCAGAATGCGCTGAGGATCATGCCATAAGCAGAGCGCGCCCCTTCGAGAAACTGCGGCACGTCGAAATTGCGATCGGCATTGATGATGGCACGGATGCCGGTTTCCGCTTCCGGCGCGATGATGCTCTCAGCAAAGCGCACGCGATCCGCCGAAGCTGCGTTGCGCATTTCGGGCTGGACAGGCTTGGGCGCGATGCGGTCATCCCCCTGCAACGGGGCGGGCTGCTGCTCGTGACCCGTGCGGCGGCCGAGCACCGAATAAAGCCGCAATGCGAGGAAAGCGGCGACCAGAGCCAGTATGACGATCATGTACACGGGTTATAGCCTGTCACGGTTAATAAAGCGATGAACCCCCAACATAGGCAAAGTCGTGGCGTTTTTCAAACCCGGCCCGCGGAAAAAGCGCGGAGGCGCGCACAAGGGCCGCATTGCCCTCGCTGGCCAGTGCTGCTAAGCGCGCGCGGAAGATATGCCCGCCGTGGGCAACGGATGCACTCAACAGCAGAAAGAAACGATCATGGCCGACGAAGCCACCTCCTCCGAACCGCTCGCCAACGGTGCCGACACCTCCCCCACCATCGGGCTGCTCACCCAGTATGTGAAGGATCTGTCGTTCGAAAATCCCAACGCGCCCGCCGTTTATCAGTGGCAGGAGCAGCCTGAGATCGACGTGCAGTTCAACATCGGATCGGACAAGCCCGCCGACGATGTCTATGAGGTTGCGCTGAAGATCGAGGTGAAGGCCAAGGCCAGCCAGGGCGCCGCATTCGCGGTAGACCTCACCTATGCCGGGCTGTTCGGCATCCGCAACGTGCCCGACGACCAGATCCACCCGTTCCTGTTCGCTGAAGCGCCGCGCCTGCTGTTCCCGTTCGCGCGCCGCATCGTCGCCGACGCCATCCGCGACGGCGGGTTCCAGCCGCTGATGCTCGACCCGATCGATTTCAACGGTCTTTATATGCAGCAGCTGCAGGCGCAACAGGCCGCGCAGGATGGCGAGCCAGTGGCGGGAAACGCCTGAAATTGATTAACCGGGGCGCGACGCGATGAGTTTGATCCGCGCTTCCGGCACTATCGGCGCGCTCACCCTGGTCAGCCGCGTTCTGGGCATGGTGCGCGATATGCTGGTGGCGCGCTATCTCGGCGCGGGTCTGGCATCTGACGCCTTCCTGATCGCGTGGCGCCTGCCCAATCTCTTCCGCGCGCTGTTTGCGGAAGGGGCATTCTCGGCAGTGTTCGTGCCCATGTTCAACCGCACGATGGCGGAGGCGGACAAGGACGATCCCGGCTCCGGCAAGGCGGCGGCGGTGCTGTTCGCAGGGCAGGTGCTTTCGGTGCTGTTCCCATTCCTCGTCTTCTTCACCGTCATCATGATGATTTTCGCGTCGCAGATCGTCTGGGCGATGACCGGCGGCTTCCCGGATGGCGGACCGGAGAAATTCGCGCTGGCGGTGGACCTGACGCGGATCACCTTTCCCTATCTCGCGCTGATCTCGATCGTGTCGCTGCTGGGCGGGATATTGAACTCGCTCGATCGCTTTTGGGTCAACGCCGCCGCGCCGATATTGCTCAACATCTGTATGATTGGCGCTGTGCTGTTCTTCCGGGGCGCGACCCCCTATGAGACGAGCTATACGCAAGCCATCGCCGTCACCGTATCGGGCGCGATGCAACTTTTGTGGCTGATGTGGGCCTGCGCGCGCGAGGGCGTGGTACTATGGCCACGCCTGCCCCGCATCACCCCGCGCGTGAAGCAGATGCTGATCCTGATTCTCCCCGCCGCGCTGGGTCAGGGCGCGATCCAGTTCAACCTGCTGATCTCCACCTCGCTCGCCGCGCGCTACCTCAGGGAAGGTGCGGTCAGTTACCTCTATTATGCCGACCGGCTGAACCAGTTGCCGCTGGGCCTGATCGGCATCGGCGTCGGCACCGCGATCCTCCCCGCGCTCTCGCGGCAGATCGGTTCGGGCAACGAGAAGGCCGCGAAGGAAACCCAGAACCGCGCAATCGAGCTGGCGCTGTTTCTCTCGCTCCCCGCGGCCGTCGCGCTCTGCGTTGCCGCGACCCCGCTGATCCGGGGTCTGCTCCAGCATGGCGTGTTCACCGCGCAGGATACCATCGGCGCGGCCTCGGCGCTGGCGGTGTTTGCGCTCGGCGTCCCCGCCTATGTGCTCATCAAGGTGCTGACCCCCGGCTTTTATGCGCGGCAGGACACCAGGACGCCGGTGCGCGTCGCCTTATTCTCGATGCTGTTCAACCTGATCGGCAACCTCATCCTCATCTGGCCGCTGGGCCATGTCGGCGTCGCCGCCGCGACCGCCTTTTCCGCCTGGGTCAACGTCCTCATCCTCTATTGGCTGCTCCACCGCGACGATCATCTGCAGGCTGACGCGCGCCTCATCAGCCGTGGTTCCCGGATCATCGCCGCGAGCGCGGTGATGGGGGTCGCCTTGTGGTTCATGGGGCCATTCTCGGATCGCTATATGGCGGGCAGCTTCCTCACCCGCGGGATCGCGCTCTCCCTGTTGTGCGGCGGGGGCGCTTTGGTCTATGCGGTCGCCATCTTCGGCACAGGCGCCTATCGCCTGTCCGAGCTCAAGGCGCTCGTCACGCGCCGCAGATAGAACGAGAGACATTCATGCGCGTCCTTTCCGGCATTCAGCCCACCGGCAACCTGCACCTCGGCAATTATCTGGGCGCGATCCGCAACTGGGTGAAGATGCAGGACGAGATGGATAGCGCCTCGCAGTGCTTCTTCTTCCTCGCCGACATGCACTCAATCACCGTGCATGAGGGGCGGGAACAGCGCCTGCGGAACGTCCGCGAGATGGCGGCGGCACTCGTTGCCTGCGGCATCGACCCGGAGCGCAGCGTGCTGTTCAACCAGGCGCGGGTTCCCGCCCATGCCGAGCTGTGCTGGTTGCTGAACGGCACCGCCCGCATCGGCTGGCTCAACCGCATGACCCAGTTCAAGGACAAGGCGGGCAAAAACCGCGAGGGCGTTTCCATTGGCCTCTATGTCTATCCGGTGCTTCAGGCGGCGGACGTGCTGCTCTATCAGGCGACGCACGTGCCCGTGGGCGAGGACCAGAAGCAGCATCTGGAGCTGACGCGCGACATCGCCATCAAGTTCAACACCGATTTCGAGCGCGAGGTGTTTACGCTCCCCGATCCGATCATCCCCAAGGAGACGGCGCGGATCATGTCGTTGCGCGACGGTTCGGCGAAGATGTCGAAATCCGACCCGTCGGACCAGAGCCGCATCAATCTGACCGACGACGACGACGCCATCGCCCAGAAGGTGCGTAAGGCGAAGACCGACCCTGAGCCGCTTCCCTCGGAGGCGAAGGGGCTGGAAGGTCGCCCGGAGGCGCTCAATCTCGTCGGCATCTATGCGGCGATGGCCGGCACGAGCGCGGATCAGGTGTGCGCCCAATTCGCCGGGCAAGGCTTCGGCGCGTTCAAGCCCGCTCTGGCGGACCTGTTGGTCAGCAGCCTTCATCCCATCCGCGAGCGCTACGTCGCCCTGAAAGACGATCAGGCCGCCCTGGATGCCATCCTGGTCAAAGGCGCAGAAAAGGCAGCGGCGGCCGCCGAACCCACGCTGCGCGCCGCTTATGACGCGATGGGGCTGATGCGCTAGGCCGGGCAAAAACTCCGGCAACACGAAGTCGTTCAAATCCGGTTCAGTTGCGTTATACCAGTATCGCATTCTGAATTGCGTCGCGCGCCTCCTCTCCCGGCCACGACGGAGGAGAGACCATATGAAAAAGCGTAACGTCCTCGGCATTGCCCTCGCCAGCGCAGCCCTGCTTTTAACCGCAGGCTGCGCAGACCGCTTTCAGGCCAACGTGGCTCGCTTCCAGCAGCTGCCAGCGCCGCAGGGCCAGACCTTCACCATCGTGGCCGATGACCCGCGTCTCGCAGGCGGCCTTGAGTTCTCGCAATATGCGTCGCTGCTTGAGCATAAGCTTGGCGGCGTCGGCTATGTGCCGAGCCAGGATCCGGCGCGTGCAGACCTCGTCGTGCGGATGCGCTACAGCGTCGACAATGGGCGCGAGAAGGTGCAGTCGACCGGCTTCGCACCCGATCCCTTCTATTACGGCTATGGCCGCTACGGCTACTGGGGCCGCCCCTATCACTGGGGCTTCTACGATCCGTTCCTGTTCGGCCCCAACTATAACCAGATCCAGAGCTATACCGTTTATACCGGCACGCTAGAGCTGAGAATCGATCGCGCCAACGGCGGTCAGCGCCTGTTCGAGGGCAAGGCCGAGTCGCAGTCGCTCAGCAACAAACTCACCTATCTGGTGCCGAACCTGATCGACGCCATGTTCATCAACTTCCCCGGCAAGTCCGGTGAGACGGTGAAGATCACGCTTCCGCCCGAAAAGAAGTAAAGCTGTCGACCGTCACCCCGGACTTGATCCGGGTCCCTCTGGATTCCCGCCTGTGCGGGAATGACAAGGTTGGCTCTCACATCTCCAGCTGGCGTTGCAGCTTGCGGATGTCCGAATCGATCTCGGGGTTGCTCTGACGCAGCTCCTCGATTGTCCGCACGGCGTGGATCACGGTGCTGTGATCGCGTCCGCCAAAGATACGGCCGATCTCGGGCAGCGAACGCGGCGTCATCTTCTTCGCCAGATACATCGCCACCTGACGCGGCCGCGCCACGGCCCGAGCACGGCGCTTGGACCGCATTTCGGCGGGATCGATCCGGTAATGCGCGGCACATGCCTTCTGGATCTCGTCGACCGTGATGCGCCGGGCATTCGCCCGCACCGCATCCGCCAGCATTGCCTGTGCGAACTCCATATCGACAGCGCGTCCAGTAAGCTGCGCATAAGCCAGCAGCTTGTTGAACGCCCCCTCCAGCTCGCGCACATTGGTGCGGATCGAGCGGGCGAGGAAATCCAGCACCATATCGGGGATGGCGGCGTCCGGCAGGGTAGCGCGCTTGGCCTCCAGGATCGCCCGGCGCAGATCGAGATCGGCAGGCTGGATGTCCGCCACCAGACCGCCTGCAAGACGCGAGAGGATGCGCGGATCGACCGAGTCGAGATGCTGCGGCGCGCGATCCGCACTGATGACGATACGGGCGCCCTGATCGGCCAGCTCGTTGATCGTGTGCAGGAACTCCTCCTGCGTCGATCCCTTGCCGGCGATGAACTGGATGTCGTCGATCAGCAGCAGCTTCGCCGCCCGCAGCCGCGCCTTGAAGGCCATGCTGTCATTGGCGCGCATCGCGGTGACGAACTCCATCATGAACTTCTCGGCGGACATATAGATGATGATATGTCCGGGAAATTGGGCGCGGTAATCGGACGCGATCGCGTGAAGCAGATGTGTCTTGCCCTGCCCGGTGCCGCCGTGGATGTAGAGCGGATTGAACAGCGGCGCCGCCGCGCCCGCCATTGCCTTGGCGGCGGTGCAGGCGAGCCGGTTGCTCTCGCCGATGACAAACTCCGCAAAGCTGTGACGAAGGGGCAATATATCTGGCGCAGCCGTGCGCGTGGACGCGGGCAGGCTGCGATCTTCCACACGCCCACGCTCCTCGCGCGGCGCTGCCTGAGGGCTGGCTGTCGCCACGCCCGGCACATGGATCGCTCGGACGAAGCGAATATCCTCCACGCCGATCCGGGCGGACCGGAACGCCAGCCGGATGCGGTCGCCAAACTGGCTCGCGATGAAATTCGCAGAAAAGTCGGAACCTGCCGCAAGTTCCAGCGTGCCGGTCATCGCGCAAAAGCTGCCGAGCTTGAGCGGCTTCAGCCACTGGTCGAACATGCGCGCCCCGACGCTGGCGCGCAGCCCCGTCTTGATCTGCTCCCAGCCCGCACCGATCTCGACCGGGCATTCCGCTTCGGCGGGCCCGTCTGGCTGGAGAACAGCTGTGGTGTCACCCCCTGAAAACACGCGACCGCCTTTCATGTTTTGTGGAAGGCGTTTTACGGCGCTTCCTTATTAACGACGCACAACAACCCCCCGTCCACTTTCAACACCGAAAGTGGCTTGCTGCCAGCGGATCATGAATACCGCGAATCTCGAAACAGCTTCGCGGGTGAGGAGGTAGGATTAGTCAGTCGTTAACGATTCGATCAAGAGGGGGCACCGTCAAAAAAATGAAATAAAATATTTGACAGTCACAAGCCCGCAGAATTGCATTGGTTTATTTTAGTGCACTGTTTTATATGCATTTTTCTGCACATACCCATTTCGCACTCACAGCGAATCAGCACAACTCCTCGCTTTCCGGAAGTGCCCTCTTCTCCTGTGATTTATGTAGCCTCGATGCTCATAAATATGCCCCGGACGTGCCTTTCAACCACGCACGAAAAACCCGCCGGCCAGCCGGCGGGTTCATGAATATCGCTAAGCGAGAGGTTTGGGCTCAGGCGAGCGCGCTGACAGCCTTGGTCAGGCGGCTGAACTTGCGCGAAGCCGTGTTCTTGTGCAGCACGCCCCGGGCAACACCACGCGCCAGTTCCGGCTGCACGGACGCCAGTGCGGAGACCGCGCTATCCTTGTCCCCGGAGGCAACGGCGCTCTCTACCTTCTTCACCAGCGTACGGATGCGGCTGATGCGGTTGCCGTTGATCTCGGCCCGACGTGCGTTGCGACGGATGCGCTTTTTTGCCTGAGGCGTATTGGCCATAAGTTCCTCAAAAAACCTGTCTGAATGTCTGAGCTACGGAGAACCTGCCGGCTCCCTGAATCGCGAAGGCTGGCCCATAGCTGCTCGGGCCATTTCCGTCAACTGAAAGGCGCACCGCAGAGGCCGTGATGCAAAATTGCGGGACTTCGCGCCCAAAGCGCGCTAGCGAATCGGAATGACCCTCGCCTTCTATGCAGTGTCGCTGCTTGCCGGAGCGCTGTTTCTTCATCCCTATGTCAGCTTCCCGTTGTCGCTGCGGCTGATGCGGGCGCGTCCGGTTGCGAGGAAGGAGGCCGGTCTGCCGGATCCCTCCGCGACTCTGCTGTTTTCCGCCTATAACGAGGAGCGCGCGCTGCCCGCCAAGCTCGCCAATCTGGAGGCGATCAAGGCGCAGTATCCCGCTCTCGAAATCCTCGCTTATTCGGACATGAGCACGGATTCGACACTGCCCCTGCTGGAAAGCCGGCCAGATCTGCTGCGCGTCATCCCCGCGACAGAGCGCACGGGCAAGGCGATGGGAATGCGCAAGATGGTCGCGCAGGCTCAGGGCGAGATCTGCATCTTCACGGACGCCAATGTCCTGCTGGAGCCCGAATCGGTCGGGCGGCTGCTCGGCTATTTCCACGACCCCGCCATCGGCGGCGTATCCGGCACGCTGCGCTACATCAACGATGCCGACGGCACCACAGCCAGCATCGGCGGGCTCTACTGGCGACTGGAGGAGAAGATCAAGGCGCTCGAATCGCGCTGCGGCTCCATGATGGGTGCGGACGGATCGATCTTCGCCACCCGCCGCGCGCTCTATCCCGAAGTGCCGCCACATCTGCTCGACGACATGATCGCCTCGATGAGCGTGCTGTTTCGCGGCTATCGTCTGATCAGCGCGGAAGACGTCATCGCCTATGAGCGGAACACCACTGACCCCCGCGACGAGTTCCGCCGCAAGCGCCGCATCGCCTGCCGCTCCTTCGCCTCTTCGCGCCATCTCTGGCCGCAGATGGCGCGGCATTTTTCGCTGGCAGACAAGTACAAATTCGTGTCGCACAAGCTGTTGCGCTGGTTTGGCGCGCCTTTGGCTACCCTCTCCGCCGTGATGCTGAGCCTCGCACTGTGGCTGGATGGGCGGACCATGCTGCTCGCGCTGCTCTGGGGTGGAGCGGTGCTGGTCGTGCTGGGGGCGGCGGCGCGGATCAGGCCATGCGCGATGCTGTTGAGCATCGCATCGGCGATCTGGGCCACCTTTCTCGGCGTTACGGATGCGCTGAGAGGGCGCACCTACCAGACATGGGCCCCGGCCAAATCGCGGGACTGATCCGGACGTCCCTTATGCAAATCAGGCGATGGCCGTGATCGGCCAGGCCTCGTCATCCTCGATACCGATCGCGGTCAACATGCCGGTGCGATAGGCGCCGGTATCGATACCGATGCGGTTATGGAAAATCTCGGCGCTGTCGCACTGGCTATGGCCATGCACCACCCGCCACGGGTGCCGCGCGTCGCTGGAGAGAAAAGGCTCCCGTATCCAAAGCATGTCCTCGTCGCTCTGTTCCTCCAGCCTGAGCCGGGGGCGGATGCCCGCATGAGCGAACAGATAGTCGGCATGAAGATGATGCGAGGGCAAGCGGCGCATCCATTGCGCCAGCGCAGGCGACACCTGCGCGCGAAAGGCTTCGATCAGCTGCCACTGCCCGCCTTCGCTCAAGGTTGCACGCTCGATCATGTCAGGCTCCAGTCCCCAGCTCAGCAGCGTCTCCTCACCGCCATATTTGAGCCAGAACCGCAGCGCCATCCGGTTGCCGTCGAGCACCTTCAGCATCGTCTCTTCGTGATTGCCCTTGAGGCAATGAAAATAGGCCGAGCCTTCCATCGCATGGAGCAGCTCGCATACGTCGCGCGATTGCGGCCCGCGGTCGATATAGTCGCCGAGCAGCACGACATGGGTTTCGAGCGGCGCTCGCTCGCGCTGGTCCTGCTCGATCAGCTGGAGCAGGCGAACCAGCAATGGGAAGCAGCCGTGCACGTCACCGATCGCATAAATGCGACAGTTTCCGGTGCTATACCGTGCTTTGCGGCGGAGGCGACCCCATAGACTCACCCCGCTTGGCTAACAAAGGATTGCACCAAAATGAAGTCCTGATGGAAACAGAGCGACCCGCCGCTCAAGAAAAAGCCCGGCCAGTTTCCCGGCCGGGCCTTGAAGCGTCATCAGTCCATAGGGACCAAATGCCCTTAATTACGGTTGTTGCCCATGAAGCGCAGCAGCATCAGGAACAGGTTGATGAAGTCGAGATAGAGGCTCAGCGCGCCCATCACCACCGACTTGCCGACCATCTCCGTGCCCGCGACATAGCTGTACATGCCCTTGATCTTCTGCGTGTCATAGGCGGTCAGACCTGCGAAGATCAGCACGCCGATGGCGCTGATCGCGAGGTCCATCACGCTGGACTTGAGGAAGATGTTGATCAGCGAGGCCACGATCAGGCCCACCAGACCCATGATCAGGAACGTGCCGAAGCCCGACAAATCCTTCTTGGTGGTGTAGCCGACGAGGCTCAGGCCCGCGAAGGCGGCTGCCGTCGCGAAGAAGGTCTGCGCGATCGAGGTTCCGGTATAGACGAGGAAGATCGTGGAGAGCGACAGGCCCATCACCGCCGCATAGGCCCAGTAGATGCCCTGCGCCGCTGCGGTGGAGAGCCGGTTGATACCAAAGCTCAGCGTCATCACGAAGCCAAGCGGCGCGAACATGACGATCCAGCCGAGCAGCGACGGGCGGCCCATCTCGTTGAACAGCACGGAAACCGCGCCGCTGGAAGCGAACAGCATCGCGACGATACCCGTCAGCAGCACGCCGCTCGCCATATAGTTATACACCGACAGCATGTAGGACCGCAGCCCCGCGTCGTAGGACGCCGGACGCGCCGCGACGCCACCGCCGAAGCTTACGCCACCTGTCCGGGGGTCAGACCAGTTAGCCATTGTGAAATCACTCCTTGTCATTGGCGCTATTGCCAACGAACCCTAATATCGGATGTCCAGGTTAAAGATTCAAGAAAAACCGGACATGCGGGTCGGCGCCTATTCGGGCCTCGGGGAAACCTTCACCACGCCGCAGGCTATCCGCCCCCCGGAGCTCCCGGCAGGATCGGTCTTCATGTCATCCGGCCCGGCATGGATGACGATTGCAGCGCCATCGGCATCGAGCAGCGGATGTTCACCTCCCGAGAGGGTCGCGCCCGGCACGGTGAAGGTCAGGCTACCGGAGCCATCCGCGCCAATGGTGATGTTGGGAAGATCGCCCATATGCGCGCCATCGGGGTTTTCCATGCCGTGATGCTTCGCCATCGGGTTCCAGTGGCCACCCGCGCTCGCGAAATCGGGCGCGGTGCACTGGCCGACGGTATGGATGTGGAGGCCATGCACGCCGGGCGTGAGACCGGTGGCTGCCACGGTGACATTCAGGCCGCCATCCTTCGCCATGACTTGAACGCTGCCCCTTGATGCGCCTTGGGCGTCCATCAGCGTGGCGTGAGCCATAGCAGACCCATGCTCATGCGCATGAGCGTGCGCCGCAAGCGCCGGGATGGAGGAGGCGACGAACATGCCAATGGGAATGACGGCAATCCGGAGGGAATTTCGGAAGGTCATGGGGGCATCCTTTCGATGAGGGAAGGCGGCAGATCCGCAAAAACGATGCGACGCCAAAAACAGGGAGCGCACCGCCTGCGTCAGATTAACGCAGCGCACTCTAGGCCTTCCATTCTTTCCCCATGCTGAACGCCTGTCGAGCAAGAAAAGGGGCCGGCCATTGCTGGCCAGCCCCCATTTCGTGCATCGCTGCGGATCTTACGAGCCGGAACCCGGACCATAGGTAATCTCCACGCGGCGGTTCTGCAGTTCGCGGACACCGTCGGCAGTTTCAACCTTCGGCATGCTCTCGCCAAAGGCCTTGGTCGAGATCGCACCGTCGGTGATGCCCTTCGAGACGATGTAGGCCTTGACCGCATCGGCGCGGCGCTGAGACAGCGCGACGTTGTAGGCGGGACGTCCAGCCTTGTCCGCGTGGCCGGCCAGCATGATCTGCGCGTTGTTGCAGTTGGCATAAGCCGAAACCGCGCTGTCGAGGATCGTAGCAGCGTCAGGCGTGATATCCGACTTATCGAATTCAAAGAACACGATGTACGGACCCGTCTGGCACTCGACCACCGGCGGCGGAGGCGGAGGCGGCGGAGGCGGAGGCGGAGGCGGCGGGGGCGGGGGCGGGGGCGGGGGAGGCGGAGCCTTCTCGCCGAAGTTGTACACCAGGCCTACGAGGAGGCTGTGCGTGCGCACATCCGCATCGACGGCCGTACCCGGAGCACCGGCGCCACCGAACGCATTGCTCGTCACGAGGTCGAGATTGCGGTGGTTGAAGAAGCGATACTTCAGTTCGGCATCGAGGTTGCTGGTCAGCGGCATCCGCACGCCAGCAAGAGCCTGCCACGCGAAGCCGGTATCGGAATCATCGGTGGTGAGGCTGTAAAGATGCGTACGAGCCACGCCCGCACCGCCACCAACGAAGCCCTGAAGGCCGTCATCGGGACCGAAATCAAGCAGCGCGTTCATCATGAAGCTCAGCGAACGAACGTTGCCGCGCGTGCTGCTGTAGCCCAGATAGTCAACATGATCGGTCCAGGCGCGACGGAAACCGACCTCGCTTTCGAGCCGGAACATGCCGAAATCATAACCGATCACACCGTCAACATCGAAGCCGGTGTTGTAGTTCGCCGTGGCGTCGGCGGCCGTGGAACCGATAACGTCGATATCGATATCCTCAACCTTCATCGCGCCGCCATGGGCGCCAATGTACCAGGCATCGTCACGGGCCAGCGCCGGAGACGCCATCGCCGTGGTTGCAAGAGCAGCTGCAAGAGCCAGCTTCCGCATGTCTTTTCCCCTTTCCAGTTTAGTCGCAAGGACTGCAGAAACCCCCTACTCCTTGGAAAGTTGCATGGCAAGACCGGAGAATAGTTCATTTTCCGGCATAAAATGGGTTAATACAGGCGTTGCCTTCTCCTTGCCGGGAACATCACCCCGCACTTCAGGTGCATAAATACATGCGCCGAATTGGGTGCCGCACGCTCAACAACAGAGGCGATCCGGATATTTTTTGCTTGGGCTACAAATGATTATTGACCGTGCGCCATCAGGCGATCAGGCCATGATTGCGCAGCGCTGTCAGTATGGATGCAATGGCGGTGCGCGCCTGAGTGTCCGTCACGCTGCCGCCGGTCGGGTCGGTGATCGCGCCCTGACGCGTGGTGATGATCCTGTTGCCGCTGAAATAGACGCCGTTGGTGCGCACCGCACCCATCTGCCATGCGGCGCCATCATGCACATAGCTGTTCCCGTCGGCGGCATTCAGCACCTGCAGCCCCTTGCGCGGGGCGACGAACCGCCATCCGCCCGTGGTGAGGCAGGCGAGCTTGCCGTCCTGCCCGGCCCATGCGCCGGTGCCAGATGTAGCGACGACCCAGCATTGCCCCACCACCGCTCCGCCCGGTGGCGTCGCCACGGCCATGCTCTCCACCTGCGCGTGGAGCAGCATGTCAACAAGGGCCAGCGCCTCGTTGTGGGTCAGTTCCTTCTGGGCCTGCCCTGCCTGCAACAGGGGCAGGGCAAAACGGTCGCTGTTGGTGGTGCTCATGGGAAGCCAACTCCGAAAGTTGATGGTTTGATGGCCGCACCAGCCCTCTCCCCCACCCAACCTCCCAATAGTTTACCCTGTCGGGAGGTTGGGTGGGGGAGAGGGCTGGCACCGATCATCCGAAACGCAGCGAAGCTGCCTGTTTCGGATCAAACAGATTCTAGATAAGGAAATTCAGGGTTACGGGGCGGCTCGCGCCGAAATCGCCGATCTGGCGGATTTCGGCTGTCACCGCGCCGGTGATCCCCGCCAGATTGTCCGCCGTTATGCTCGCGGCGGCATAGGTCCACGCTGGCGCGCTAACGGTGGCGCTGCGGAATACCGCGCCCGCGCGCTTGAGGTCGATGCGATAGCTCTCCTGCGCCTCGCCGAGGGGCGCATCGACGCCATCGAGCCACTGCCAGCCGATGCGGCTGCGGCGTACCCAGCCGAACTGCCAATCGCCACCACTCTGGATGGCCCGCACATGCACGGGAGAGAGCGGCAGCACCGCCTGCCCCGCCACCAACGCGCTCGCCGTGGCGGGCGTGGTGTCACCGATGCCGATCGCGTCCATCAGCAGCGTCGAGCCCATCGCCGCGTAAGAAGAGGGAATGGCGAGAAGGCTCGTCTGATCGAGCAGCAGGAACGCCTCCCCGCCAGCATGGCCGGTCATCGCCCATTCGGTGCCGCGTCGCCCGCGCAATAGCCGCGTCAAGCGCCATGTATCCGGCCCGGTCTGGCTCGCAACGCCGAACTGGATCACCTCGCCACCGACCAGCGCCATATTCGCGCCGCGCAACAGCGAGGCATCGTCCGCGCTCGCCAGCGTCATCACGCCGTTGAGCAACTGCACGTCGATCGCGGAGACCGTGTCGAACAGGGCAGGCGACGCCGCAGCCGAAGGGGTCGCCAGCACCGTCCCCACTATCGCGGAAGGCGCGGTGCCACCGATCGAGGTCAGCCCGCCTGTCGTCGCGTCCTCGACGAACAGCTCCGCCACACGCCAGCCCGCTTGAGCGCCAGCCGCCGCCGCGACCACCAGAGGCTCGGTCAACAGCGCATCCCCCGGCATCGGCAGATCGGCCACCCGCAAGGTTGTGGCCCCGTGCAGCACATCTGCCTGCGAAATGCTCGTGCCCGCATCCGCTGGCGGCGCGAGCACACCTGCCCCGCCCACCTGCCGCAGGGCCAAGCGCACGCCCATCGCCTCCCACTCGCTGCGCTCGATCCGCCAGCGCCCGCTTTGCCCTTCAATGGTGACGACCGCGCCCGGCTCCAGCGTCAGCGCCCGCCAGTCGCACCGCAGCTCAAGCGTTCGCCTGCCGGTCCAGAGCTGCTGCACCTGCGCCTCGGCGAGCGCGCGCGCCTCGCTGGCCGAGAGTGAGGCGGGCAGATCGAGGTCGCGCTCGACCCGCCCGGCCCCGCCGCGTTCGGAGGTCTGCAACCCGGCCTGATAATCCCGCGCCGGGTCATAATGGCGCACCGACATCCGCACCGGCACATCCTCCGCGCGGGCGCGGCGGGCTTTGACGCCGCGCTCGGCCCGAGCGTTGAACCGCGCGCCGACCATCTCTGCGACAATCCCCGCCTCAATAGCGCCCGCAGGCAGCAGGCTCATGCCCGAAGCCCCATCGCGCAGGCCCAGCGCATAGCCCTCGACCAGCGGTGAGAGCGCATCCGCGACGGAGCGCCCGCTCGCCGCATAGCCGCGCACCGCCGGCAGGCCCGATCCCGCGTCACGCGCAATCAGCCCGTCGCTCAAGTCGAAGGCGAGGTCGGCGACCGGCACCGCCGCCGCGTCCGCAAAGACCTCGAAGGTGAGCGAAGGGATGCGGTTGCCGAAATCCGTCAGCGTCAGATCCTGAAACACCGCATAGGCGATGCCGCGATGGGCGGGCGTGGTGCTCGCGCCCCGGTGCGCCGCGATCTGGCTATCGAGCGCCTGATCCTCGCTGCCGGCATAGACGCGGAAACTCGTAATCGGCGATTTGAAATCCCCCGCGCTCCCCCGCAGCAGATTGCCGTCCGCCCAGATCCGCCCGATGCTGCCGATCTGCCGTGCAGAGAGCGCCACCGCAAAACTCGTCGAATAGGTGTAGGTCGTCGTCTTGGGCTTGCCCTTGCCGCCGCCCGAGGTGGAGCGATGCTCGACGAGATCCGTCGCCCAGATCACCGTGCCCGCCACCCGCATCGCGCCGAAGAGCCGGGGAATCTGGTCGCCATAGCGCGAAGTCTGGATGCGCAGGTCCGCAAGGCGCGGCCCCTCCCGCCCCTTGGGCTTGAACAGCACCGCATGATCGACCACCTGGCCGATGCTGGCGCCGATCGCCGCGCCGATCGGCCCGCCCAGCACCGAGCCGACCACCGTCAAAACAAGCGTTGCCATAAATCATCTGCCCCATCGAAAATGCGCGATCACCGGCCAGGGCGATGGCCCCGGCATCTCGACCACCCGGCCCAGCCCGCCATCGGCGTGAACATGGCCCGCGCCGGTCACGATCATCAGGTGAAACTGCGCCACCGCCGCCTGCGCCAGCACGAGGTCGCCTGCCTGCGCCTTCCGCACGGGCCGCAATCCCGCCGCACTCATACCCGCCGCGAACCGCGCCACCGTCCCGCCGCGCACGCTATACGCCACCGGCACGATGCCGCCGCTCAGCCCGTCATGCCCTGCCTGCTCAAGCGCCTGCGTGGCGAGGCCGATGCAATCGAGGCCATGCGCGGCACTCCGGCCGTGCAGGCGGAACGGCACGCCGATCAGCCCGCGCGCCGCCGCGACGATTTTGTCTCCACGTTTCATGCAATATTCCTCAGCGCAAATATCCGTCATCCCAGCGAAAGCTGGGATCTCCGGCGACTGGGCAGTAAGGCATGGGATGCCAGCCTACGCTGGCATGACAACCATGAGTCAATTCGCTCCAGGGTAGCGGGTGAGCAGATCCATCCCCGGCAGATACGGCTCGCCGCGAAAGTTCACCGCATTGGCGAAGCGCGCGGAGCAGGTCGCCATCTGCTTGTCGCACCCTTCGACGAGGAGCGCCCGCGTCCCGGCCGCCACCGCGAAGGCGGGCGGCTCGGCAAGTGTCACGCTGGCCGCATCATTGGCGACGATGCTCTGGGAGAGTCCGCAATTTGCGCCCTCCAGCCAGCGGAGATGGCCGAACACATAAGCACCACTCGTCAAGCCGCCACCCGTGACGCTCGCCACCTCGCTCGCCACCGCCAAGACGCTCACCACCCGCCGGTGCAGCATCATGTCCACCCGGCACGCCCTGTCGCCGAGCCGCGCGCGGCACCCCGGCGATGTCTCGGGCGCGACCGGCTTCAGCAGCGCCGCCGCCGGACCCGCCAGCTCGACCGAAAACGCCTCGCCCTGTTGCTCCACCGCGCCCAGTTCGCCGCGCATGATCTCCAGCCATAGCACCCCCGGCGCGGTCCATTCGGTGACGGCGAGAACAAGCGCAGCGCCATCCCATTTGCCCGCCGCAAGGTCCGTCTCCGAGATCGCGTCGCTGGTGAGCGCGCCTTTCAGGTCCATGCTCTCCGGCTCCAGCCCGATCCCGCGCGTGACGGAGGACGGCACCAGCCCTGGCGCGGCCTTATAGACCACCCCGCCGATCACAAGATCGCGGTCATGGCTGGTGAGGCCAATGGTCACGCCGTCGCGCCGCTCCAGCCGCCAGCAGAAGGCTAAAGCAGCGAGATCCTGCGCCAATATCGTGTCGGCGAGGCTCATTCGCGGATCTCCACCAGCGGCACCGAAGGCATTTCGCCTGCGGCAAAGGTCGCGCGGTTCACCTCAAGGCTGTCTTCGGCGAAGCGCACCGGCACGTCGAAGCGGAAGCCTGCCGTTAGCACCGCGCCGCTCGTCGGCGCTGTCGTGAAAGCGATCACCCCGCCGCCCAGATGCAGCCAGCCGCTGGTCTGCTCCACGCCGTTCACCGCAACGCGGATCGTACCCGCCACCGGGCGCGTGATGAAACGCTGCTGCGCGTCCACACCCGCTCCATAATATTTCGCCAGCCGGAACTCGCTCGTGACGCCATCGCCCGTCCCCAGTCTCTGGTCCACCGCGCTCACAGCCTGCCCCAGCGGCGCGCTCTGAGTGTCGAACGGATCGCTGAAGCGGAAACCCCGCGCCGCGCCCCTCCTCGCCCGGAAGAATTCCACCAGCGTCACCAGATCCGCCTCGGAGTGCACACCCGGCCCCGCATCGAACTTCAGCCGCGCGTCCGCCCAGTCCGATGTCCGGCGTTCATGGCCCGATAGGCTCTCGACCGTCTGGGTCGAGAAGGCAGGGGTCACACTCGCTTGGCTGCCGATGGAGAGCGGAAAGAGCACATCGTCAAACGCCTGCATATTGCCTCCTGCGCCGATGGAAAAATGGGTGAAGCCGTCGCGCACCACCTGAGGCAGCGCCCAGATGAAGCTCCGCGCCACGCCGCGCGCCGCTCCGGCCAGCGCCGCGTCCTCGATCAGCGGCCATTGCGTTGCGGCGCTCGCACTATCGAGCACGAAACCCGCAAGATAATGCTGCGCGGCGGGTGCGTAGCCGAGGCGCGTCTGCGCTGCCGCCGCGCCCGCCTTGCTCAGCGCCGTGTGCCCGCCCGTCACCCAGTCATAATCCTCCAGTTGCAGCACATCGAACGCCGGGCTGGCCCAGCCGGTCGGCATGTTAGCGCGCTTGGCTTCCGGGGCTTGCGCGTCGAGCACCGTCGGCAGATAGGTTAGCAGATGCGTCTTCGTGGCGGGCGCGACTGCCTTCACCGCAGCCACCAGCGCCGCCGTCGAACTCGCAAGCAGCGCCCCCGCCTGATCGAGCAGCGCGGTCTGCGCGGTCGTCAGGGAACCTCGGATGTTCGGGATACTCACCGGGCTGCCGCCGAACGCCGCCACCGCCGCCGTGTCATAGAGGCAAATGCGCCCGTCGCTCATCACCCACCACCACGGCTCGCCGACCTGAAATTGCGGCGCCAGCCCTGCCGCCACGGCAATGCCGATAAACGCCGCGCCGACCTGCCGCAGATACCCCATCGCCCCGCTTTCCGCAGGCGAGAGCAAGGTGGACGGCGGAGACCAGCCCGTCAGCGCGGGGCTGCCATCCTCCGCCCGCTGCTTCCAGTTGCCCCATGTATGCTGATCGAGCAGCTCATAGGAAAGCGACCAGATCACGCCATATCCCGCAGCCTTGGCCCGCGCCGCGAAATCCGCGTGCCACGCCGCGCACGGCGCGCACAGCACCCCGCCCGCAAGGCTCGCATAATAAGCGCCGCTGTTGAGTTCGAGCCGCATATAATGGCTCATGCCGACATAATGCAGGATGTCGCCACGATAGCCGAGCGCCGCGATCTGCCGCAGTACCCGCTCCGGCGTCTGGTTATAGGCATCGTCATAGCCCGTCGCGATACCGAGCCCATGTTCGGGCAGCATCACGTCACCAATCTCCAGCACCGAGCCGGACCCATCGCAGCGTATCTGGGTCAGCTCGACCCAGCCTGCCTGCCCGGTGGCATATTGCGTGCTTCCCGCGTCATAGCCGGTGGGGACGAGCGAGATGAACATGCGGTCCACATCGCCCGCCCACACAGGATCAGCCTCTGACGGAAGCAGGTAGCCGCCATTCAACGTATTGAAATCGAGCGTGATCGTCGCGTCGGTGGGCGAGCCGGACGCGTAGTTCCACAACCGCACATACCAGCTCCGGGGGCTGCCGCCCGCGTCCCGCCCCTCGATGGTGAGCGTCGGCCCGTTGACGAGATCGAGCGCGCGGATGCCAGACGAACGCCAGCGGAAGCTGAGCTGGCAGTTGCGAAAGTCCCGCGCCGTCTCATAGGCGAGCAGCGGGTGATCCCACTGATCCACCGCCTCCCAGATGAGGCCGCAGAGATCGCCCGAGCCGTAGAACACCGTATCCACCCGCAGCGCATCCGGCGCGGTCGTCACCACGCTCGCCATCATCGGGCGCGGAAAATTCACCGTCCAGTATGCGGGCGAAAAGCGCTTCACAAAGCCGCTCTCCTGCCCGCCCCGCGCGGAGGCCAGCCAATAGGTCATAGAAATTGTCCAGAAATGCCGTCACCCCAGCGCAGGCTGGGGTCTCAGGCGATGATACCAGATGCCAGCCTCCGCTGGCATGACGGCCTGCGAATGGGGCGCTGTCCGACGGCTAAGCCGTCCCTGATCCTCATGACTGGAGGAAAAACCCGGCAGCGCAGTACAATCTCTCTGCGCCTCCGCGCCTCCGCGCGAAAAAATCTATTCCGACAGCGCCGACCGCACATTCCGCGCAATCTGCCGGGCGCTTCTCGCCAGCGCCTCCGGCGCGCCCGATTGCGGCGCGTTGACGTTGATCGTCACCCGCACATCCCGCCCGCCGCCTGCCTGCGATCCCGCCGCGATGATCCGCCCGTGGCTGCCGGGAACGAACAGCTCCGGCCCGTTTTCGCCCACGCGATAGGGGCGGCCAGCAGTGACAGGCCCGCCGGTCGCCCTGCCTGGAGCGCCGCCGAAGATCGCCCCGGCAATGTTCATGATTCCGCCGAGTAATCCGCCGCCGCCACCGCCGCCGCCAAACACGCCGATCTGGTCCAGCCCGGCATGGATCACCTGCCGCGCAATCTGATCGAGCACCGAAAGCGCGACCCGCGCCAGATCCTCGAAGCCGAATTTGCCGGTGCGGAGCGCGCGCAGCAGGCTCGCTTCGATCGTGCGTCCCGCCTTGTCCGCGCCAGCCGCAAGCGGGCCATCCAGCGTGCCGCGCATGTCCTCTACATCCTTTGCAAAGGCCCGCGTGTCGGCGCGCACGGCTATCACCAGCCGGTCGATTTCCTCATCCATCGGGAAACATCTCCTGCAATCTTGCCATATCGGGCCGGGCGAGCGCCGCCGCTGTAGCGCCATCCTGCCCCAGCATCGCGCCGATCACCGCCTCCATCTCGGCGGGCGTCGCGTTCCAGAACTGATCCGCGCTCCATCCCAGATGCCAGCCCGCCAGCCCCGCGAGCCGCAGCGCCGTCTCGCCGAAGTGCGCCGCGCCGCCGCTCATGCCCTACCAGAGAGGATCTGGCCCAGTATCGCCTTCAGCGCGGGCGTCACCGCAGCCAGACCCTGCGAAGCCACCGCCTCGCCGACATGCTCGCGCGTCACGGTATCGGGCCAGTCGAACCGGCAATGCCAGAACAGCGCCACCATTTCGGCGAGCTTCAATCCGCCCGCCGCCGCGCGCTCGACCAGCGCGAACAGCGGCCCCAGCTCCTCTTCCGCCGCCACCAGCGCCGAGAAGGTCGGCCGCAGCATCAGCCGCTCGCCGCGCACGAACAGAGCCGCCTCGCCGCGCAATGTGTTAGGATTGCGCTCCATCACAGGCTCACCACCACGCCGGAGCTTTCGAGGCTGATCGTGTAGGTGCGCTCGCCATTATAATCGCCCGCATATTCGAGCCGGGTGACGAGGAACTTGCCCTGCATCCGCTCGCCGCTCTCGAAGCTCAGCTCATAATCGTCGATCACCCCGGCGAGCGCGCGGTTGCGGATGTTCACCTCGCCAGCAGAGCCGGTGAAAATCCCGGCGGCGGACACGCTCACCGCGCGCACCCCCGCGCCGGAGAGCAGCTCGCGCCAGCCGCCCGATCCCTTGTTGGTGATGTTGACCGCCTCGCCGCTCACCGAGAGCTGCGTGGTCCTCAACCCGGCGATGGTGGTGTAGGTCAACGGCACATTGCCATTGCCGATCTTCAGCAAAAACGCGCTTCCTTTTTCGACGCTCATGGGGGTATGCTCCTTTGGTTGGTTCGGCTCCGGCCCACTCCCCCTCCCAACCTCCCGACAGGGTAAACTATTGGGAGGTCGGGAGGGGGAGTGGGCTGGCACAGCGTTTGAAATTCGCCAGCCGCGAATTTCATCAAAAAGGGCGGCGAAAATGCGTTAAGCATTCATGCAGCCATATGGGGCTATGGAGGGGTTGCTATGATATTCACCGCACTGATTCTCGCCGCCGCCGCACCGGCGGATGCCGTCCCCAAGGCGCGGCAGGCCTATGCAGGCTGCCTCACGCAATACACGAACGACGCCGTCGACCGGAAAATGGCGAAAGACGAATTCCTCGCGGGCCTGAAGACCAAATGCGCCGACAAGGAAGAGAAATTCCGCGCCGCGCTGACCACTGCGGACAAGGCAGACGGCATGTCTGACAAGGAAACGGCGGCAGACGTGGAAGATCAGGTCAAAGGCTATATGGACCAGATGACCGACAACTTCGCCAGCGGCGGGTAAAGCTCTCTATGCCGTGCTCCTGCGCAGGCAGGAGCCCAGAATTCTATTCTGTGCGCTTCTACCCTGGGTTACTGCCTGCGCAGGAACACAGCCGTCTAATTCGCCAATACCCGCACCCGGTAATCCATCACCGCGACCCAGCGTCCCGCGCCGTTCCGCACCAGGCGGGAGCGGATCATCACGAGGCTGCCGACACGCCAAGCACCGATCGTGCCGCTCAAGCCCCGCACCGCCGCGTCGGCCAATGGCATGATCCCGCTGATCCGCGCGGGCGTCTCGCGGTCGTCCTCAACGGTGAGGGAGAGGCGCAGCTCGCGCCCCGCCTTGTCCTTGGTCGCCCAGTCACTGCCCAGCACATCCCCCACGACCAGCATCGGAGGCGTCGCCTTGGCGGGTTCGCCGTCATAGACGCGGTTCACCTGAGCATTGAGGGCGGCATCGCCCTGCAACAGGCTCACCAGCGCCGCGCGAATATCGGCATCCGCATTCATATCCCCGCCCTCCCGATATTCCGCAGGCGGGCGTCGCTCAGCCAGCGGTCGAGCAGCCCACGCCCCTCGATCAGCACATCCTCGCCCGCAACACTGGCATGAACGCCGGGCAGCGCATCCGCCTCATCGGCAATGGCGCGGCGATGGCGCTCGGCCCTGCGTTCACCGGCGCGCGCGGCGCTTTCCATCACCCCTCTCATGCGATCCGCATCCTGCGCCAGGGGCGCCACAATGCCGTCACGATGGCGGGCGGCGGGTCGCTGTTCTCCCGCTCGGTGAAGAGATGCGCGGCGAGGCGGACGATCCCCTGTCGCAAGGCTTCGGGCAGGCTCGGCCAGTCCGCCGCCATACCTGCCACGATGTCCAGCTCCAGCCGCGTCTCGCTGCGCGAGAGACCCACACGCACCCAGCCATCGCCGTCGCCGGTGATGTCGGTCGCATAGCTGCCCCCCGCCAATGCGCTCGTTGTGCCATTACCCGCCAGCGCCCGCGCCGCCGTGATCGCGCTCACCGGGCAGGCGCGCAGCCGCGTCCATTCATAGGGCAGCGTCAGCACCTCCACCCCGGCGCGGGCGAACATCCTCTGCCCGCAGAAATCCTCCGCCATGCCGATTGCGGCGCGCACCAGCGCCTCGATCGTGGCGTCATCGTTCGCGGTGTCGATCCGCAGCCATTCCTTCGTCTCGGCGATGCCCGCATCGACGATCGGCTGGCTCACCGCTGTCATGTTCACACTCATGGCCTGCGCCCCCTGCATTCCACCCTCCCGCAACGAAAGACCTCCCCCATTGGGCAATGGAGGAGGCCAGTTCAGGGGAGCCAAAGGGCCGAAGGCCCATCACCATCAAAACCCGGAGACGACGGATAACGCAGAAAGGCCGCACGCCCCCTCTGCGCCTCCGCGCCTCCGCGCGAACAAATATTCCCGCTTACGAGACCGAAAACTTCATCAATTTAATCGCCTCGCTGTTCACCACGGCGCCGCCGATGCGCTTCACCGAATAGAAGTTCACATAGGGCTTGTTGCTGTAGGGATCGCGCAGCACGCTGGTCTCGTTGCGCTCGGTAATGACGTAGCCGTGGCGGAAGTTGCCGAACGCGATCGAGAGGCTGTTTGCCGCGATGTCCGGCATGTCCGCCGCCTCGATCACCGGATAGCCGAGCAAGGTCGCGGGCTGATCCGCCGCCAGAGCGGGCTGCCACATGAACGCGCCGTCCGAGGTCTTGAACTTGCGGATCACCGCAAGCGTGCTCGCGTTCATCACCCAGGCCGCACCTTGGCGATAGGGCGCCTTCAACGCCTGCACCAGATCGACCAGCTTGTCCTGCGGGTTCGATGCCACGAAACCGCCTGCCGCGCCCGCCGCGACATACTGGATCGTGCCGAACGCGCGGATGCTGTCGATCTCGTTGGTGGTGGTGTAGGTCAGGAACCCCTTGGGCTGGCTGGTGCCGGTGCCGTTGACGAACGCCGCGCCTTCCGCACGGGCAAACTCCATCGCCACCTCGCCCGCGAGCCAGCTTTCGACATCGAATGCGGAGTCATCCAGCATTGTCTGGCTGGCGGAAGGGTTGGCGTAAAGATCGCCCCACGGCGGCACGATCTCGCTATAGGTCGGCGTGCCGGTTTCGGGGCGGGTGGCGGTTTCCGTCGCCCAGCCGGACGGCGTGCCGCCGGTCGTCACCAGCTTGCGATAGCCCGCGCTGCCGACCCTCACCACATTGGCGATGCTGCGGATCGGCGAGGTCGCCTTGAGGAACGTCTCGATCATCGCGTCGATCTCGCGCGGCACCGCATAGCCGCCCGCAGCCTGGCTGGCCCCGGTGAAGCTCTTCAGCTCCAGCCCCGTCTCCAGACCCATGCGGAGATATTTGTCGACGAACGCCGCGCGCGCCGGGTCCACTTCCGCGCCCTTGACGCCATCCAGCGCCGGGCGAATGATCGGCGCTCGCTGCACCGCCGCCACCTGGCCTTTCAGCGCGGCGATGTCCGCCTCCAGCGTGGTAATCTTCTCCGCCTGGGCGAGCGCGTCAAAGCTCTCCTCCAGCGCATCGGCTTTCACTTCATACATAGGCTTCTCCTGCGTTTTTGCCCGTTTGGACACAAAAAAAGGCGGACCAAAGGACCGCCTCGTTCAATCGTCACCTCATCGTCATGCTGAACTTGTTTCAGCATCCATCGCGCCTCCGGGTGTGACGGCGCATGGGGAGAAATGGACCCTGAACCAAGTTCAGGGTGACGACAGTGAGAATCTCTCACTCCACCGCATGCACCCGCGCCCCCGGCTGCATCGGGAATGTCACGAGGCTCACCTCGACCAGATCCAGATCCTTCAAAATGCGTGGAAAACGTCCGTCCGCTCTCGCCACGCGATAGCCGAACGAGAGGCCGTTCACCTGCCCCCCTTTCAGCATTTCCGCCGCCTGCGCCGGGGCATCTGCCCTCACCCGCCCGATCACGCGCAAGCCGCGCTCGTCCTCCGCCATGCTCTCGATCACGCCGATCGGGCTATCCGGCCGATGCTGCCACAGCAGCGGGATCTTGCGCCCCTTCCACCACGCGATCGCCCGCGCGAAAGCGCCCTTGCGGATGATGTCGCCGCCGCGATCCTGCCGGTCGAACAGCGCGGCATAGCCCGCGAAACGCACGCCGCTCTCTGCCACACTCATGGGCGCACCAAAGAAACCAGCCCCGTCTTCACCGCCATGCCGAGCAGCATCAGCGCCAGCGCCACCCGCACGACCCAGCCGATGATCGCGTTCTTCGCCGCGGCCTTGGCGTCGCGCCAGGCGGAGAGCAGCTCGCGCAATTCGCGCACGTCGTCTTCCGCCGCGCGGTCGCTGAGGCCCAGCCGGTCGAGCGCCCGCCCCGCGCCGATCTCGCTCGCTTCCTCCACCAGCGCGCGGATCGTCACCAGATCGCCGCCGCGCCCTTCCGCCTGCGCGACCAGACCCGCAAGCATATCTGCCTCTCTCATGATATTTCTCCGTTTGAGACGCCTGTCATCCCAGCGCAGGCTGGGATCTCAGGCCGATGCCCCCCCGAGATGCCAGCCTCCGCTGGCATGACGAGAATGAGGCGCGTTTCATGCCCCAATGCCCAACATCGCCCGCTTCTCCTCGTCACTCAGGAACGCCGCACCGCTCACCCGCTCCCACAGCGCGCTGCGCTCGTCCGCCAGCTCCGACACCTTGTCGAGGTCGACCATCAGCTCCAGCCCCGGAAAGACGGGCCGCAGTCCTTGCGCGATGCCGCCCAATATCTTCGTCATCAGCGGCAGGATCGTCTGCCGCCACAGCGCCTTGTTCGCCTCCTTATAATTCGCGTAGGTGTTGTCGCCGGGCAGTCCCAGCAGCATCGGCGGCACCCCGAAGGCGAGCGCGATCTCCCGCGCGGCGGAGGCCTTCAGCGCCACGAAATCCATTTCGGCGGGCGTCATGGAGAGCGCCTGCCATTTGAGGCCGCCTTCCAGCAGCATCGGCCTTCCGGCGTTGATCGCGCCCTGATAGGCCGCCTCCATCTCCGCCTTCAGCCGCGCGAACTGCTCGGCCGAGAGCACCGCGCCATCCTTGCCGCTGTCATAGACAAGCGCTCCGCTGGGCCGCGCCGCATTATCGAGCAGCGCCTTGTTCCAGCTCGTTGCCGCATTGTGGATCGCCACCGGGCCGGATGCCGCGCCGAGGCAGCCAAGACCCAGATGATCGTCGAGCGGGTTGATCGCCTTCAGGTGCATGATCGCCGTGCGACCCCGGCCATCCTCGGCCCAGAGCCGCGTCACCCGTTCGCCGACGCGATAGATATAGCCGACCGGCCAGCCATTATTGTCATAATCGACGCTCACCCGCTCCGGGCGCAGCGCGAACAGCTCGTAAGGCTCGCCGTCCGCATCGGGGATGATCTGCACGAAGCCGTTGCCGTGCAACAGCAGATGCAGCGCCAGCGTCTCGATCAAGCCCTGCCCGGCCGAGACATGGCGCACCAGATCGAGCGCCCGCGCATTTTCCGTCGCGCTCGCCCCGCTGGCGATGACCGCCGCGCCGCCGCACGCCTCGGACACCAGGCGCACCGCGCGCTGGGCCACCGGATTGGCGCTCACCGCCGCACGCACCTGCGCCTCATATCCCGAGGGCCATTCGCCCAGCATCCCGACGCCCACCGACGACGCGCGCGACAACACCGGGCGCGGCGCCGCCGCCCCCTTCCATCCGAACAATTTCATGCAAATCACTCCGTTGGAGTATGAAGTTCACCCGCGTCACCCCAGCGAAGGCTGGGGTCTCAGGCTACTTGGCCTACGCGTCATCCCGGAAGCTGAGTTGCGCAGCGCGTGGGACTCTGGATCCCGGATCAAGTCCGGGATGACGAAGAAAATCAATATCTGCCGATCAGGCGGCGATCAGCCCCATGCCGACGCCGACCACCGCCGCCGATGTCCTGTCCGACACATCGAGCTTCTCGTAAATCCGTCGCAAATAGGTATCCACCGTCGCGCCGGAGAGCGAGAGGATGTCGGCGATCACGCTGTTGCTTTTGCCGCGCGCCACCCAGTCGAGAATTTCCAGCTCCCGCGTCGACAGCGGCTTTTCCAGATGCGCCCGCTCGGGCAGCAGCTGGAGCAGCCGCATATGCGTCGCCTGCGCGACCATGTGCATTTCCTCGACAGGGGCTTCATCCAGCACCTGCTCCGTCAATGGTCGGCCAACCGCGAGAAAACCATTGCGCCCCATCGGCCCGAACACCGGGAGCGCATAGCCATCGCCGAGCTCGGCGGCGCGCATCCGGTCAATGAACGCCTGCTGCTCCGCATCGGGTACGATCTGCGATGTAACGTCCGTCCAGCGCACCGGAGCCCCGCGCGCGATCACCAGCGGCGCAAAGACGTTCCTCTCCCCCCAGCCCTCGTCGATATAGGCATTCCGCACTTCAGACTGCCAGCCGCGATGAATGATGTTGAAACCGCCGCGCGCGCCGGTGCCGCCTCTGCTGGCGACAAAATAGGCGAGCGCCCTGAAGCCCAGCGCGTGATAATAGCGCCGCGCCACCCGCCACAGCTCCGCAGGGGTTTCCACCGCGCTGATCTCGGCAACCTTGAGGTTCACGGCCCCGGCCTGTCTTGCATCTTGCCCACCTGCATCTCATAGCTCTTTTCATCGGCCTTGCACAGAATGGACATGCTTCTTTTCCTGTCCCGTTTCGGCATGGTCACAGGCTGCGCACCGCATAGGGCGCGCGCCGCACCAGCATCAGTTCCGTGATCGCCCAGACGAGCGCGTCGGCTCGGTCCGGCGAGCGGCCTGGCCCCTGATATTCGCCACCGATCATCAAGCCGCAAAGCTGATCCTCCAGATCGGGAAACGCGCCGACATGCCGAACCCGCCCGCGCTCATAGAGCGCCGCGACCGGCTCTGCTCGCGCCACTTTGCCCCGGCTGGCGTGGACGATCCGCACCGGCAGCCCCGCCTCCGCCGCACGCAGCACGGAGGAGACCATCTCGCCGCCATTATTGGCCTCCGCGATCACCCGGTCCGCGCCATGCCGCGCCGCTGCCGCCGCCACTGCCGCCGCCCAGCCTTCCGGTCGTGCCTTGGCGACGGTCGCGTCCTCGATCACATAGCCGAGGCCATCCAGCCCCAGCCCCACGACGACGATGCCGCAGGCGTCGCCGTTCGATGTCGCGGGCGGATCGACCGCCACCACCACTCTTGCAAACGGGCTGTCACCCCCATTCCACAGCGCCTCCCGCCGCAACCGCAGCCGCTCGATCAGCGCTCTGGTCCACAGCGCGCCCTCCGGCTCGTCGATCAGCTCTCCGTTCAGCTCCTGCCGCCCCAGCGCACTGCCGCCATAATCGCGTTCCATCGCCGCGAGAAAGCCGGGGGCGAGATGCGCCCGGTTATCCCGCGTTCCGCCCCGCGTCAGGGCGACGCCCGCCTGCCCCACCAGCCGCCGGACGAGCGGCACCGGGCGTGGCGTCGTCGTCACCAGCACGCGGGGATTCGCGCCGAGGCGGAGGCCCATCATCAGATTGTCCCACGCCATTTCCGCATAGGGCCATTTCGCCAGCTCGTCCGCCCAGCCATGCGTAAACTGCGGTCCACGCAGGCTCTCCGGCTCGGCGGCGCCGAACAGCATCGCCTGCGCGCCCGATTTCCAGATCAGCCGCTTGAGCGCGGGATGCCAGATCGGCCGGTCCCAGCGCGGAGCAATGGCGAGAAGCCCGCTTTCTCCCTCCACCATCACGCTGCGCGCGTCATGCAGGGTCGCCCCCACCAGCGCGATGCGCGCACGCCCGTCCCGCTCGGCGATCCCGCGCACCCACTCCGCGCCGGAGCGGGTCTTGCCGAAGCCCCGCCCGGCGAGCATCAGCCAGATGCGCCAGTCTCCGGGCGGCGGCAGTTGCTCGGGCCTCGCCTGCACCGCCCAGTCATGCAGCAACGCCTCGCGCCCGGCTTGGCCCAGCGCATCGAGCAGCGCATCCAGCCGTTCCTGCGGCCACTCGGCCAGCTCCTCCCATTGCGAGCGGCTCATGATTCCTCGCCCTCGCGCCCGGCCTTTGCGCCGCCGCTGCGCACGCGCATCGCCGCGATCCGCACCTGGATCTCGGCCCGTATCTGATCGCTGTCGGGAGAGGCATCCTGTTCCGCGCGGACGGCTTCTGCCGTACTCTGGTGCGCCTGAAACAGCCTCAGCGCTATGGTGTGCGGGTAGCTGTGCACCGTCTTGATCTGCTTGCACTGGCCCTCGCCGTCCTCCACCGTCTCAGTGGTCGTGCTGCCATGCAGCGACTGGCGCAGCAGCAGCATCTCCAGCTCGGAATAGCCCTGTTCCACCGCCCGCTTCCACGCCGCCGCGAAGGCCGGATCGCGCAGGCGCAGATTATAGGCGCCCTGGTTGCTCATGGAGACGGCGCGGCAGGCCTCCTCCACATTGCAGGTGGCGGCGAGTACCGCCAGAAATTCTTCCTTCCGCGCATCGTCCCAGATACGGCGACCCACCCGGCGCAACTGTGCGCGTGTGCCTGCTCCCCTGCCTCCCTGTCCGCGCGTGAGGCGCAGGGAGGTGTCGTTCACGGTGTTTGTCCTGTTCTCTTTGCCCTCGTTCCGATCTGTCGGTCCCTTCCGCGCCATTCCGCCTCGCGTTCCGCGCGCATCGGTCATGAAAAAGGGCCGCCAGCCCGATGGCCGCGACCCCGTTTCGCGCCGATGCCGCGCGACTCAATGTTCCTCAGTGTCTATGCTTAAACCATATCAGCGTTACGATGTCAACAGAAATGTTCCATATAGGTTAAATCGATCAGGAACCGCGTGGCGCGCGGGTTCTCCATATCCCGCGGAATATCCGGTCGAGCGACAGCGCGCCGCCTCCCCTGGCGATCAGTGGCAACAGCAGCCCCGCCCAGCTCAAATGCGTCGGCCACGCATCGGGATAGACGAAAATTTCTATCACCAACGTCATACCCAACAAACCAAGCGCCGCACCCCGCGTGCACAGCCCCAGCACCAGCAGACCGGAGAAAAGATGCTCCGAGATCGTGGCGGCATAGGCAGCGACATGCGGTGGCAGCAAAGGCAGCGCATATTCGGTCGCGAACAGGTCGAACGTGCCGTCGGTAATGGTGAACCAGCCCTCGACCTTGGACCGGCCCGATAGAAAGAAGATCGACGCCACGCCGAGCCGCGCCACGAGCAGCAGCAGCGACTCCGGCAACAGGCGCTCGGCAAGGGCGGTCGCGTGCCCGTAAAGCGATGTGAATGCCCTCGTCATATCCTGTCTCCTTATCGTGCGGGGAATGGCCCGGACGCAGGGGGCGGCGTCCGGGCCGGAGCGGGCCGGGGGCTTCAGACGCGGGGCGTCAGCGATCCCATGCCCTTGGGGGTCTTGATCTTGGTGCAGGTGCCCGCCTTCACGGCCTTCCAGGCATTGCCCTGATAATCCTTGACCGAGGTGCCGGCGCAGCTCGTGCCCGCGCCCGCCTTGCAGTCGTTCTTGCCGGCGAGGGCAACGCCGTAGCATTTCTCGGTCTTCGGCTTGTCGGCGGCATGGGCGGCGGCGCCTGCGAGGGTGAAGGCGAGCGCGGCGGCTGCGGCGACTTTGGCGATGGTCATGATAATTGCTCCTGTGGTTTGAAAGGGTGGTGCGTCGCGGACCGGCATGGCCCGTCGGACGAGGAGCATTTCGGAGGCACGCCGCGAACGGTTACATTTATATTTTTTCTATTTTCCCTGAGGAAGTGTAACCAAACGCCCTCGGCAGACGAACCGTGTGAGGGAGCACGAATGCGGGCCAGCGAAACACAGCTCAGAGAATGGATGATCGGCGGGCTGGAGGGCGACGCGGCCGACCAGGCACGCCTGCTGCGCGCGCTGGTCCCCATATTGGAGGCATTTTACCGGCGCAGGATGCAGAACGGGCAAGGCGACATCGACGATCTCATCCAGGAGACGCTCATCGCCGTGCACGCCCGCCGGGCCACCTACGACCGGGACCGGCTGTTCAGCGGCTGGCTGTTCGCCATCGCCCGCTACAAGATGATCGACCATTTCCGCAAGGTGGGCCGCACCTGCGCGATGGAAGATCTGGGCGATATCCTCGTCACCGAGGGCTTCGAGGACGCCAGCGGCGCGCGCATGGATGTCGACCGGCTGCTAGACCAGCTTCCGGCCAAGCAGGCCGAAGCCATCCGCGCAACGCGGCTCGAAGGCCTGAGCACATCCGAGGCGGCAGCCCGCGCGAAGATCGGGGAGTCGGACGTCAAGATATCCGTGCATCGCGGCCTCAAGGCTCTTGCGGCGCGCATAAGAGGTGACATGCAGTGAATACAGACCAGCTCATCGCAGCACTTGTGGAAGACATCAAGCCCGTGCGCCGTCACGCGGTCGGCAGGCGTCTAGCCATCGGGATCGGCGCCGGCGCCCTCGGCACGCTGGTGGTC
This sequence comes from Sphingobium sp., assembly GCA_022652485.1. Taxonomy (GTDB): domain Bacteria; phylum Pseudomonadota; class Alphaproteobacteria; order Sphingomonadales; family Sphingomonadaceae; genus Sphingobium. Next base: position 6,354 of record JALCRK010000006.1, on the reverse strand, counting down.
ATCGCGCTCTGGCTGGGCTTTAACCCACAGCTCGATGTCGCCATGCGCCATTATCACTTCTGGATGAAATGGGGCTACACCCTCTCCCTCGGGCTGTGCGCGGTGGTGGCAACGGCCCGGCTTGCCCGGCCCGACAGTGGCAGGATGGGCTGGCTCTGGGTGATGGCGCTGCCTGTAGCCTCGCTCGCGGCCCTCGGCATATTCGAGATGAGCCGGGTGCCGCCCGCCCAGTGGTTCGCGATGTGGCTGGGGGAGAGCTGGAGCGTGTGCTCCTCGATCGTCTTCCTCCTCTCGTTGCCGATCTTCGGCGGGCTACTCTGGTCGTTCCGCCGCCTCGCGCCCACACGGCTTCGCGCGGCGGGCGCGACCGCGGGGCTAACGGCGGGAGCATGGGCCGCAACGCTCTACTGCCTCCATTGCCCGGAAGTCTCCGCCATCTTCGTACTGACATGGCACACGCTCGGAATCGCGCTCGCGGCGCTGGCGGGGGCGCTGATCGGCCCGCGCCTGCTGCGCTGGTAAATTTTGCGCGCGCTGTAACCGGGCGCGCACCCCGCACGAATAGCAGATGCCGCATCCGGCATTCGCACTTTTCAGGAGACCCGATATGAACACCCTCCATTCCGGCATCAGCTTCGCCGCCAGCGCCGCCATCGTCGCCGTCGCCGCCGCAGCGACCGCCACCCCGTCCGTCGCGGCGGACCACGCCAAGCAGGTCCATTGCTATGGCATCAATACATGCAAGGGCACGTCCGACTGCAAGACCGCGCACAACGACTGCAAGGGCATGAACAGCTGCAAGGGGCAGGGCTTCAAGACGATGACGCTGGAGCAGTGCAAGGCCGCCGGCGGCAGCCTTACCGAGGCGGAGCACAAGTAATCGCGCCACGCCGCCGCTTCGATTGAGGCGGCGGCGTTGCCCAACCGGAGCAATCGCCATGCACAGTTTCGGCCTCGGTCTGCGCAAGCCGCATTACACGCAGTTTCTCGAAACCGGCGTTCCGGTCGATTTCGTCGAGGTGATTTCCGAAAATTTCATGATCGAAGGTGGACGCCCGCGCGACATTCTCCGCCGGGTGCGAGAGCGGCATCCGGTCGCGCTGCATGGCGTGTCGATGTCGATCGGCTCCGCGCACGGGCTGGACCGAGCCTATCTCGCCCGCCTGCGCGCGCTGGTGGACGAGATCGAGCCTCTGTTCGTTTCGGATCACCTCAGCTGGTCGCGCACCCCCGGTTTCAACTCGCATGACCTGCTGCCGCTGCCTTACACGAGGCAAGCGCTGGATATCGTGTGCAGCAATATCGCGCAGGCGCAGGATGCCCTTGGCCGCACTATGCTGATCGAGAACCCATCCAGCTATCTTACCTTTGCGGAGTCCGAGATGCCCGAATGGGAATTTCTCCGCGCCGTGAGCGATCGCACCGGCTGCGAGCTGCTGCTCGATGTCAACAACATCCACGTCAGCGCGGTCAACCACGGCTTCGATGCGCACCACTATATCGCCGCGCTGCCGCTGGATCGCGTGCGCCAGATCCACCTCGCGGGGCACAGCCAGGGCGAGACGTTGCTGATCGACACGCACGACCGGCCGGTGCCGCAGCAAGTCTGGTCGCTGTTCGCGCATGTGATGGGGCGCCTGAGCCACCCCGTCGCCATCATGATCGAGCGCGACGACGCTATTCCCCCGCTCCCCGATCTTCTGGCCGAGCTGGACATTGCGCGCGCCTTGCTCCCGCAAAGGATCGCGGCATGAACCTCGCCGCAATCCAGCAGGATTTCCGCGCTTGGCTCGTCTCCGGCACCGAGGAGGCCGCCGCGCGCTTCGCTCCGGAGGCACGGGCCGGTCTTTCGGTCTATCAGAACAATTACCGCGCTTCGCTGATGGCCTGCCTGGCAGAGAGCTTTCCCCGGACTCGAATGTGGATCGGGGAACAGACGTTCCGCTCCGTCGCAGCCACGCTGATCGACGCCCGCCCGCCGGATAGCTGGTCGCTCGATCATTATGCCGCGCATTTCCCCGCAGCTTTGGCGGAGGCGCTGCCCCACGCACCCGAAGCCGGGGAGCTGGCCATGCTGGAGCAGGCGCTGACCGATGCGTTCGTCGGGCCGGATGCCCCGGCCCTGAGGCCAGATCAACTGTCCGAAATTGATTGGGACACGGCCATCCTTCAACTGGTTCCGACCGCCCGGTTATTGCGCCACACCACTAACGCCGCGTCCATATGGTCAGCATTGACGGACGAGCAGGCTCCCCCTCCCGCCGCGCTACTGCCCGAACCCAGGATGCTCCTTATCTGGCGCACTGAGCATATCTCCTGCTTCCGAGCACTTGAAAATTGGGAAACGGAAAGTACTCAGCGCGCGATACACGGCATATCCTTCGCCGATCTCTGCGCCCGGCTGGTCGGCCGGTCCGGCGAGGCTGAAGGAATACAGGCGGCAGGTGCCTGGTTGGCCCAGAGCACCACGGACAGGCTGATAAGAACACTTCCTCTGGAAGCTTGATCCTGGCAGCAGTGCCCCGCTGCTCCCGAGACTGCATCATCAGCCAGCCCAGCGGCCACTTGGGTCACCTGTCAGGTCAGCATGGGGCGAGGCTAACGGGTTCTCGCCGAATTCCTGATCGGCAAGGAAGCGGACCTTTATGCCGGAAGTGAAGACCTTAGATGCGCTCAGCACTCCTCGCCCACAAGACGGCGGCCATTCCGTTTCGTCGGTGGCGCCTTGGGCGGAGGGGTCATGATGGCGATCAGGGCAAGGGCGATGCGGACTTCCGCATCGTCGTCGCCCTCTCCGCGGATGATTCGCTCCGCATCGCCGACATACCCCCTCTCGCGAAAGTAGCGAGCGGCAGCGTCACGTGCGGTATGAATGTTTTCTTGTGCGTTCATGCAGGTGGATCCGTCTCAGGGTTTACACCATCGGATGTGGCCAGGTTACCGACACCCGCCTCCTGAGCCCGATAGTGATATTGCGCGGCGACCAGCCAGCCCTTCAGCGGCCGGAGCGGCGGAATGCAGGTCAGCAACACCAGAGGCAGCGACGTGAATAAGTGCACCCATAAGGGCGGCGCAAAACGAACCTCAAGGTAAATTGCAAAGGCAAATGCCGGAAGGCAGCCAAAGCAGAGAATGAAGAAGGCAGGGCCGTCAGCCGGATCCGCAAAGGCATAAGGCAGCCCACAATGTTCGCAGCGGGATCTGAGCTTGAGAAATCCTTCAAAGAGCTTCCCCGTGCCGCAGCGGGGGCAACGCCCCCTTATCCCGACATGTACGGGATTAAGCGTCGGCCAAATCTTCGAAGAATCGTCATTGCTGATCATATTATCATCCTTTTGTGGCTGCCAATGGCTGCCGGGTAGAGAGGTGATGGCAGGGTCATATATCCGGTAGGTGGCCTGCCTCACTGGCCGACATGACAGCGATGAAGCGGTTCATCAGCCAGGTCGTAGCTGGTCCGGGTGGGGTATCGGCGCGGTGGATGGCCGAAAAGCGGAAACGGCCGGAAGGGCTGTCGGGAAGGTTGAGGCAGATCAGCGAACGGTCACGCAGGTCCTGCTCCACGACCGGCAGCGGCATGTTGCCCCATCCGATCCCGGCCTTCAGCAGTCGATGCTTGGCGCCGAGGTCCGCAAGGCGCCAGGTGCGGGGCGAAGCAACCGCAAAATCGCGTCCTTCGGTCAGATTCGAGCGATCAGTCAGCACGAGCTGGATATGGTCGCGCACAGCCCCCGGCAGGGATGTCTCTCGCAGTGCCAGAGGGTGCGTCGGGGCGGCGACAGGCACGAGCTCCACCGATCCGCAGGCCTGGCGCTCAAGCCCGTCAAACTGCGCGGCGATCTGGCCTGCAATGCCGAGCGAAGCCTGGCCTTTCAGGACGAGGGCGGCGACAGCCCCAAGCGTTTCAACATGCAGGCGCAGCGCCACGCTTGGATAGACGTGGGCAAATTCGTTCAGAACCTCAGCGAGCTTGTCCGAAGGCAGCATCACGTCCACGACAAGGGAGACTTCTGCTTCCAGTCCCTGCAACAGGCCGCGCGTTTTGGCGCGCAGCGCATCCATGCCCCCGGAAATCGTCCGTGCCTCGGCCAGCAGGGCATGCCCGGCTTCGGTCAGCCGGGGCTTGCGCGTTCCTTCCCGCGCGAACAGCTGAAGACCAAGCTGCGCCTCAAGATTGGCGATACCATAGCTGATAACGGAGACAGCTCTGTTCAGCCTGCGACTGGCCGCGGCGAAACTCCCTGCATCGACGACTGCCAGGAAAATCCGCAGCTGGTCGAATGTGGGGGTTCCCGGCTCCGCCATATTCTCTACTCCAGTTCAAAATCGCGCACGCGGTAGACCTTATGCGCCGCAGGAGCAAGCTGCGACGCACAGGGATTCAGGCAACGAAGTTGCCCGCAAAGGCGATCTCTGCGATCGGCTTGCGATCGCTCGGTACTTCGCCGCCACGCAGGCCTTCTGGCAGGACGGAAGGGTCCGCCTTGCGGCCGATGGCGACGGCAGCTTCGATACGGAATTGCTCGGGCACTTCGAGTTCGGACCGGGCCGTGTCGAAGTCGATCCCGGTCATACCGTGGGTATGGTAGCCCAGTTTGAGCGCCTGGAGACCCAGCTGCGCCCATGCGGCGCCAGTATCGAAGCTATGGCTGTAGAACGGGGTCGGTCCGTCCGGGCCCACCGAGATCGTATCACTCACGATGAACAGGAGCACCGAGGCGTCCTTGGCCCATCCCTGGTTGAAGGGGATCAGAACCGACAGGAAGCGGTCCCAGTTCTGATCGCCACGCAGCGCATAAAGGATGCGCCAGGGCTGGTAGTTGAAGGCGGACGGCGCCCAGCGGGCCGCATCGATGATCGTCATGAGATCAGAGGTCGGCATGACGGATCCATCGAAGGCACGGGGCGACCAGCGCTCGAGGAATATGGGATCTAACTTTGTGTCAGTCTGGCGGGACATGATGGATACTCCGTATATTTGCACCGGCGCCTCTCAGTGCCGGTGCGATGAAGGGATGGTTCAGCGACGCGCGCCAAGGCTCAGCCGGCCGCCACCAAAGGCGGCAACCTGAGCAAGGCCACCAGCCATCGCGATATTCTTGAAGAAGTGGATGAACTGGTTCTGGTCGGCGAGATCAAAGTGGAAGAAAAACGCCGTCGCGAGCGAGAACAGGGCGAGGAGCGATGCAACAGCACGGACGCGGTAGCCCAGCACCAGCATCACGCCGCCGACGATTTCGACCAGGATGGCAACACCCAGCGCAACCGGTGCCAGTGGCAGGCCGACGGAATCAATGTAGCCGATTGTAGCCGCTGGCGCGGCGAGCTTGGAAAGGCCACTCAGCACGAAAATCGCGGAGAGGCCTATGCGGCCCACCAGCGGAAGCCATGCGGGCGTGTCCCTGTTATATGAAACGGTGGGGAACGTATTGGATACGGGGGCAGTGATCGTATTCATTGGGTTTCTCCTTGAGTATTGGCCTGAGGGTCAGGCCTTGGCCGGAGAGATACCCAATGCGCCTTATCTATTTCAGATAGATAATTCCTTTGTTTCTTTTCAATTTTCTTGAAAAGCAAGCCTCGGTGCCGGCAAATGCGCGATCTGGGTGCGCAGCTTAAGAAGGTCCAGTCTTCCCTCGGCTATTCGATCGATCGAAAAGAAAAGCATTGAAGCGGGCGGCCCCGCTGTCAACGCCATCCATGAGAGGAAACCGGATCGGAGATCACTCCGCAGGCGGCAGAAAATACTGCTCGGGCAAGGTGGTATCCATATACTCCTTGATCTTGCGTATTTTATCACCCCGCATCTGGATCACAAAGTGATACTGGTTCCGATATTCCCGCCCGTCCCTCAATTTCATATAGGATTCCGCCTCCACCGCGGCATTGTCCCCATCAATGATCCAAGAGGTCGGCGTAATCGTTATGCCGCGTTCAGCCAGGGAAGGCATCATTTTATAGGCCTCCATCATGGCCGCACGGGTGGAGGTTCCCGAAAGCGCCGTCGTGCCGGCGACCCACCATTCAAAATCTTCCGTTGTGTTGCGCAGGATATATTCGCCATCGTCCCAGCGCCCTTCGGACATGGCCTCAAAAGTTTCATTCACGGCTTTCATGATGGCTTCACGGCTCACAATGCGCTCCCTCGGTATACCTGATACCATTATAAATGCGGTCGCCATGACTCGTAACAGAGCCAACGGAACGACCGGACCTCGATAAAATATCTGGTCGCGTCCGTCAAGGTGGTGTAATTTCGGCTGTGGCCGTGGGCCATCGTCAGGCGGCTTTGGCGGTGATGTGTAGGGGCTGATTTTCCTCCTCGATCATGGGTTGGTTGAGTTCGGCCATGCC
>JALCRK010000005.1 GCA_022652485.1 Sphingobium sp. | reverse complement strand
GCGCTCGATGAGGCAATCGCGCTGCCGACCGATTTCTCTGCGCGCATCGCCCGCAACACCCAGATCGTGATCCAGGAAGAGACCGGCATGTGCAATGTCGTCGATCCGCTGGGCGGCAGCTATTATATCGAGAGCCTGACGCAGAGCCTGGTCGATCAGGCGTGGGAGATCATCGAGCGGGTCGAGGCCGAGGGCGGCATGGCGAAGGCCGTCGCGGCGGGCTGGCCCAAGGCGATGATCGAGACGGCGGCGGCCGCGCGGCAGGCGCGGGTGGATCGCGGCGACGATGTGATCGTTGGCGTCAACAAATATCGCCTTGGCACCGAGGACAGGCTCGAAACGCTGGAGGTGGACAACGCCAAGGTGCGCGAGGGTCAGATTGCACGGATCAACGCGGTGAAGGCCGCGCGCAATGAAGACGCGTGCCAGGCCGCGCTTGGTGCGCTGACGGAAGGCGCACGCGGCGGCGGCAATCTGCTCGCCCTCGCGGTTGAAGCCGCCCGCGCCCGCGCCACGCTGGGCGAAATTTCTGCTGCTATGGAAGAGGTCTTCGGTCGCCATGCGACCGTGCCGACCCCGGTACAAGGCGTCTATGCCGCCCCCTATCAAGGGGACGCGCGTTGGCGTCAGGTGCTCGACGGAGTGCAGGCCGTCGAGCACCGCCTGGGCCGGAAACCCCGGATGCTGGTCGCCAAAATGGGGCAGGACGGGCATGATCGCGGGGCGAACGTCATTGCGTCGGCCTTCTCGGACATGGGCTTCGAAGTCGTCTCCGGCCCGCTGTTCCAGACGCCGGAGGAAACGCGCGATCTGGCGCTGGAGAGCGATGTCGACGTCGTGGGCGCGTCGTCGCTCGCGGCGGGGCACAAGACCCTGATCCCGCAGCTTATCAGCCTGTTGCGCGAATCGGGCAGGGCGGACATCAAGGTGGTCGCAGGCGGCGTCATCCCACCGCAGGATTATGATTTCCTTCGCGATGCGGGCGTGCAGGGCATTTATGGCCCTGGCACCAACGTCGTTTCCTGCGCGGCGGATGTGCTCCGCCTGCTCGGCCATAACATGCCGCCACTCGACGAAGCCGCCGAATAAGGGGTCGCGGGTGAGTCTGGGCTTCACAGTCGATGCATTGATCCCCGCCGGGCGCGGCGGGGGGGTGTTGCGCATGGGGTTGACCCGTGTCGCGGAAAGCGACTGGCTGCAGCCCGAGTTCGATCGCGCGGCGCGTGAGGCAGTGTTTGCCACGCACCCGGAGGCGATGATTGTGCTGCCCGGTGCACAAGGGGCGGCGTCAGAGGCTGCGCAAATTGTGGGCAATACGGATGATCTTGCTAAGGCGGCGCAGGGCTGCTGGGAAGATTTATGCGTGCTCGAAGCCGAGCGGGAGGAGGGGCCGTATCGCCTCACCGCCGCCGCGCTCGGTTTCCCGACGGACTGGCATTTGCACGAGAAGATGGGCCAGCCGCTGCTCGCCATTCACGCCCCGATCCACGGCTATGCCGAGCAGCTGAGCAAAGGGGTCGATCATTTCTTCGCCACGCTGAAGCCGGGCGAGATATTCGGTCGCGCCAACTGGTTCGTCGTCGCCAACGACAACTGGCGCTATATGCCGGAGGACGCGCCGGAGACGCGCTTCGCCCATGTGACGGCTGAGAATGCGGGCGAAAGCCTGTTCGTGCGGTGCGAGCGGCAGACGCTGCGCCGTTTGCCCCAGACGCAGGCCGTGCTGTTCACCATCGGCATCGCGGTGGCGCCTCTGGTGCGCATATCCACCGCCAATCTGCGCCGCGTCGCCGACGCTATCACCGCGATTTCCGGCGGCGAACATGAACGTCGCGCCGCGCCCTTTTACGCGGATGTCTTTGACCGCTATACTCTTTCCCGAGAATTGGAGGAGAAAGCGGCATGACAAGAGACATATCCCTGATGGCCTTTGCGGGAATGGCGCTTGTCATGCTGCTGACAGGGATTGGCATTCCGATACTCGCGGCGCTGAATGCGGGCCTCGGAAAATCCCTCGACAGCCCTCTCGCCGCTTCGGCGATCCTGTTTTCTGTAGGCTGCGTGGCGTCGGTCATCATCGCGCTGGTCTTTGCCGGGATGCCATCCAGAGCGGCGTTCGCGCAAGCGCCGGTGGCATCCTATTTCGCGGCATTTTTCATGCTGTTCTACCTGATCGCGATTACGTTCATCGCGCCGCGTATCGGCCTCGGCAACGCGGTGTTCTTCGTGCTGCTCGGGCAACTGATCTCCGCGACCCTGATCGATCATTACGGTCTGTTGGGTGCGATCAGGACAGAAGCGGACGTCAAACGCATCACAGGCGTAGCCATCATGGCGATTGGCGTCTATCTCGCGCGAAAGACTGCGTAAGGAATTGACGATGACTGCACCCACCATCCGCACCGACTGGACCCGCGAGGAAATTGCCGCGCTGTTCGATCTGCCGTTCATGGATCTGATGTACGAAGCCCAGACCGTGCACCGCGCCTATCATCCGCGCAACGAGGTGCAGCTCTCCACGCTGCTCTCGATCAAGACCGGCGGCTGCCCGGAGGATTGCGGCTATTGCTCGCAAAGCGTGGAAGCGGACAGCGGCGTCAAAGCAACCAAGCTGATGGACGTGCGGCAGGTTTTGCAGGCGGCGGCGCAGGCGAAGGACAATGGATCGGGGCGCTTCTGCATGGGCGCGGCGTGGCGCAACCCCAAGGAGCGGGATATGCCCGCGCTGGTCGAGATGATCCAGGGCGTGCGCGAAATGGGCATGGAAACCTGCATGACGTTGGGGATGCTGGATGCGGGCCAGGCCAAGACGCTCGCCGACGCGGGCCTCGATTATTACAACCACAATATCGACACCGCGCCGGAGAATTACGCGAATGTGATTACGACGCGAACCTTCGAGGACCGGATCGAGACGCTCGAAAATGTGCGCGCGGCGGGGATCAACGTGTGCTGCGGCGGGATCGTGGGGCTGGGCGAGACGCGCGAGGACCGGATCGGTTTCATCCATGCGCTTGGGTGTATGCCGCACCCCGAAAGCGTGCCGATCAACGCGCTGGTGCCGGTGAAGGGCACTGTGTTGGGCGATATGCTGGCCGATACGCCGCTGGCGAAGATCGACGAGATCGAGTTCGTGCGGACGGTTGCGGTTGCGCGGATCGTGATGCCCGCGAGCATGGTGCGGCTGTCGGCGGGGCGGGAGTCGATGAGCGAGGCGTGTCAGGCTTTGTGCTTTATGGCGGGCGCGAACAGCATCTTCACCGGCGACAAGCTTTTGACCGCACCCAATGCGGGCGACGACAAGGACGCGGCGATGCTGGCGAAACTCGGCATCCGCGCGATGCAGGCCGCCCCGCATGGGCATCTTGAGGAAGCGGCGGAGTGATCGGTCTTCGATCCATAGCCCTTGCATACTTTGCGGTGGTCAGCAGTCCACTATCAAGTGCTGTCCAAGAGAGTCACTTTGCTATTTTGTGTGAAGGTAGCAGCGAGTTTACAAACTTGGATGGACGACCAAAAAAAAGCGAGATCGGACCCCAAGTATTTGTAATTGATAGCAATACAAGAGCTGTTTTTAGAGCACTTAAACCGCTTCAGATCTTTGATCCTGTATGCGGTGTACAGGGTGTACCGAACAAAGCGAATATTTCTCCGGGAATGATTACTCTGTTTTCCTACGAACAGATTTCTGAAGGCAACTATAGTAATTGCAGTATGCTGATTGATCGTAAGTTGGGGACAGCGGAATATCGCCTCAAACTAGACTTCAAAAGTGGCACCTCCACGCTGACAGTTTGGAAAATGACGTGCCAGCCGACATCAATCCCAAAATTTGATACAAGCAGGAACAAGTTTTAATGATAACCAAAATCCTGATCGCCAATCGTGGCGAAATTGCCTGCCGGGTGATGCGCACGGCGAAGAAGATGGGGATCGCCACGGTGGCGGTCTATTCGGATGCCGACGCGCGTGCGCCGCATGTGCTGATGGCGGATGAGGCGGTCTATATCGGCCCGCCGCCTGCCGCGCAGTCCTATCTGCTCGCGGACAAGATCATCGCGGCGTGCAAGCAGACCGGCGCGGATGCGGTCCACCCCGGCTATGGCTTCCTTTCGGAGCGCGAGAGCTTCCGCAAGGCGCTGGACGCGGAGGGCATCATCTTTGTCGGACCTCCGGCCAACGCCATCGCGGCGATGGGTGACAAGATCGAGTCCAAGAAGCTCGCCAAGGAAGCAGGCGTGAATGTCGTCCCCGGCTATGTCGGTGAGATCGACGACACCGAGCACGCGGTCCGCATCGCCAACGACATCGGTTATCCGGTGATGATGAAGGCGTCCGCGGGCGGTGGCGGCAAGGGTATGCGCCTCGCTTATTCCGAGAAGGATGTGCGCGAGGGCTTCGAGGCGACCAAGCGCGAAGGACTTGCGTCCTTTGGTGACGACCGCGTGTTCATCGAGAAGTTCATCGAAAGCCCCCGCCATATCGAGATTCAGGTGCTGGGGGATCAGCACGGCAATGTCGTGTATCTGAACGAGCGCGAATGCTCGATCCAGCGGCGGCACCAGAAGGTGGTCGAGGAAGCGCCATCGCCGTTCGTGACGCCCAAGATGCGCAAGGCGATGGGCGAACAATGCGTGGCGCTGGCGAAGGCCGTGGGCTATTTCAGCGCGGGCACGGTCGAGCTGATCGTGTCGGGCGCGGACACGACCGGCGAGGGCTTCTATTTCCTTGAGATGAACACCCGCCTGCAGGTGGAGCATCCCGTCACCGAGCAGATCACCGGCATCGATCTCGTCGAGCAGATGATCCGCGTTGCGAATGGCGAGAAGTTGGCTTTCAGCCAGGATGACATCGGCATCAATGGCTGGTCGATCGAGAACCGCGTCTATGCCGAAGATCCCTATCGCGGCTTCCTGCCTTCCACTGGCCGCCTGATCCGCTACAACCCGCCGGAAGTTATGGACGGCGTGCGCGTGGACGACGGCGTTGCCGAGGGCGGCGAGGTCTCGATGTTCTACGATCCGATGATCGCCAAGCTCATCACGTATGCGCCGACGCGCCTCGAAGCGATCGACAAGCAGATCGCGGCGCTCGACAGCTTCGAGATCGAGGGGCTGGGCCACAATATCGATTTCGTCTCGGCGATCATGCAGCATGAGCGCTTCCGCTCCGGCAACATCACCACCGGCTTCATCGCGGAGGAATATCCCGAAGGCTTCCACGGCGCGCCAGCGTCGGAAGAGCTGCTGCGCCGCCTCGCCGCCATCGCTGCGTTCGCGGGCATGGCGCAGGCGGATCGCGCCCGCCGGATCGACGGACAGCTGGGCAAGCGCCTGCGTCCGCCGTCCGACTGGGTGGTGCAGATTGCGAAGGTCGATCATCATGTGTCGATCAATGGCGATGATGTGACTGTGGACGGTGCGCCGCTCGACATGAGCCTCGAATATACGCCGGGCGACCGCATTATCGATGCGGAGTTCGGAGAGGAGACGCTCTCCGTCCGTATCGCGCAGACGCGCGCCGGCTTCAGGCTGACGACGCGCGGCGCCAGCCATGTCGCGCGCGTTCTGCCCGCCCATATGGCGCAACATGCGACGCACCTCATCGAGAAAGTGCCGCCGGATCTCTCGCGCTATCTCATCTGCCCGATGCCGGGTCTGCTCGTGTCGCTGAACGTCAAGGAAGGCGACAAGGTGGAGGCGGGCCAGCCGCTCGCTGTCATCGAGGCGATGAAGATGGAGAACATCCTGCGTGCCGAAAAGACCGGCGTGGTGAAAGCCGTCAACGCCACGGCGGGCGAGAGCCTCGCGGTGGACAGCATCATCCTCGAACTGGAATAATTGCGCAGTTGCAAGGCGCGCCGCAAACGCTAATGCTTCCTTTGCTATAATAATGCGGAGGGGCATAAGCGTGGGCGCTACCAAGGACGTAAGCACGTCTGACATAAAGCTGGTGATCGGTGCCTCTTCGGCGGGCACCGTGTTCGAGTGGTATGATTTCTTCATCTACGCGACACTGGCGAGCTTTATCGGCAAGGCGTTCTTTCCATCCGGCAGTGAGACGCTGGAGATGCTGCTCGTCTGGGCCGGGTTTGCGGTAGGCTTTGGCTTCCGTCCGCTGGGCGCGATCCTGTTCGGCTATCTCGGTGATAAGCTCGGGCGGAAATATACCTTCCTCGTCACCGTCACGCTGATGGGCATTGCCACGGCCGGTGTGGGCCTCATCCCCTCGGCGGAGAGCATCGGCTATGCCGCACCTGCGCTGGTGCTCTTGCTGCGCATCTGCCAGGGGCTAGCACTGGGCGGCGAATATGGCGGCGCGGCGGTTTATGTCTCGGAACATTCCAGCCCGGAAAAGCGTGGATTCTTCACCAGCTTCATTCAGGCGAGCGTGGTCGGCGGCTTTGTGCTGAGCCTCGTCGTGGTGCTGGCGTGCAAGGCGATCATACCCGCCGATGCGTGGGGGACATGGGGCTGGCGCGTGCCATTCCTCATTTCTCTGGCGCTGCTTGCGCTATCGCTCTGGATGCGGATGAAGCTGTCGGAAAGCCCGGTGTTCGAGGCGATGAAAGCGGAAGGCGAAATGGCCGCCAACCCCTTCGTCGAGAGCTTCACCTATCCCGGCAACAAGAAGCGCATTTTCGTCGCGCTGTTCGGCATCGCGGCCGGGCTGACCGTGATCTGGTATACGGCCTTCTTCACCGGACTCACCCTGCTCAAGGGGCCAATGCAGGTCGATGAGACATGGACCGAGGTCACGGTTGGTATCGCGGCTGCGCTCGGCATGGGATTCTTCGTCTATTTCGGCCATCTGTCAGACAAGGTGGGCCGCAAGAAGCCAATCGTCATCGGCTATGTGCTGACATTGATCCTGCTCTTCCCGCTGATGTGGCTGATCGGAGCGACCGCCAATCCGGGCCGCGCCGCCGCCGAGAAGGCGGCGCCCGTCGTGGTGCTCGCGAATGAATGCGCGTTCGATCCCATGCTTGCCAAGCAGAATAGCGCTTGCGGGCAGGCGCTGGCGGAGCTGACGAAGCTCGGCGTGCGCTATGAGCGCCAATCGATTGCGCCCGGCGAAGCGCCCATGATCCGGATCGGGCGTCAGTCTTTCGCCATTGGTTCGCCAGACGCCATCAAACCCGCGCTGGTGTCCTCCGGTTATGACTTCTCTAAGCAGCGCCCGCCGCTTTCGAGTGCGCTTATCATCATCTGCTGCCTGCTGGGCCTGTCGGCACTTTCAGGCATGACCTATGGCCCTGTCGCCGCTTTGCTGGCGGAGATGTTCCCGCCCAAGGTGCGCTATAGCTCGATGTCGATCCCCTATCATATCGGCACCGGATATTTTGGTGGCTTCCTGCCGCTGGTCAGTCAATATATTGCCGCGAAGGCCGGGGATGTTTATGCGGGGCTATGGTACACCTTCGCTGTCGTGCTGATGGCGCTGCTGGTCTCGCTCTGGGGCTTGAAGGAAACCAAGGGGGGCGAGTGGGCGCGCTGATATTTGTGGGGCAGTTTCCGTAATGAGCATGGACTATCAATCGCCCTTGCGGCTGCGGCTGGACCGGCAGGCGCTCGTCTCCAATTATAGCTGGTTGCGTGAGCAGAGTGGCGGCGCCGCCTGTGGCGCTGCCATCAAGGCCAATGGCTATGGCCTCGGTGCGGAAGGGGTGATGCAGCATCTCGCCGCCGAAGGTTGCCGCGATTTCTTCGTCGCCACCTGGGAAGAGGCGCAGCATATCGAGCCGCTGCTGGGCGAAGGGGTGTCCCTGAGTGTCTTTCATGGCGTCCGCCCGGAGGATATGGAGATCGCGCGGGCATCACGCGCGCGACCGGTGCTCAACAGCGCGGCGCAGATTGCGCGCTGGAAAGAGGCGGGCGGTGGTCCGTGCGATGTGATGATCGATACCGGCATGAACCGGCTCGGCCTCTCGCTTGATGGCCTGGACATGGGCCTGTTCGACGGTCTCGAAATCGATACGCTGATGAGTCATCTGGTCAGCGCCGAGGACGATCATCATCTGAACGACATTCAGCTCATGCTGTTCCGTGAGATGGCGGGCAAGGTGAAGGCCATGCGCTACAGCCTGGCCAACAGCGCAGGCATCTGCCGCGGTGCGGATTTCGCGTTCGATCTCACCCGGCCCGGTATCGCGCTATATGGCGGCACGCCGACGCTCGATTGCGAACTCAATATTCAGGCGGTCGTGACGCCGCAGGCGGAGATTTTGCAGCGGCGCACGGTGCGCGGCGGCGAGTCGGTGGGCTATGGCGCGGACTTCATCGCGGACCGCACGATGGAAACCGCGACAATCAACATCGGCTATGCGGATGGCTTTGCCCGTATCTTCTCCGGCTCAGGTGCGGCGCTGAAGGATGGCGCGCGCCTGCCGGTAATCGGGCGGGTGTCGATGGATCTGGTAACGATCGACGTCAATGAATGCCCTTCGCTGCAAGAAGGGGACTGGGTCGATATCGACTATGACCTCGGCTATACCGCGCTGGTGTCCGGCCTGTCCCAGTATGAATTGCTGACGCGGCTCGGCCACCGTTTCGAGCGGTACTGGGTGTAATGGAAGTCCGTCACCCCCGCTTGCGCGGGAATGACGGCGTTAAATAGTCCGATCAGCGCTCGATGCACATGGCGATGCCCATGCCACCGCCGATGCACAATGTGGCCAAGCCCTTGTTCGCGTCGCGCTTGCCCATTTCATAGAGCAATGTGGTGAGAACGCGCGCTCCCGAAGCGCCGATCGGGTGGCCGATGGCGATCGCGCCGCCGTTGACGTTGACCTTCGCCGCGTCCCAGCCCAGTTCCTTGCCGACTGCCAGCGCCTGTGCGGCAAAGGCCTCGTTGGCTTCGATGAGATCGAGGTCGGAGAGCTTCCAGCCCGCCTTATCGAGCGCCTTGAGGCTTGCGGGAGCGGGGCCAATGCCCATAATCGAGGGGTCGACGCCGCAGGTCGCCCAGGAGGCGATGCGACCCAGCACCGTCGCGCCGCGCTTTGCCGCTTCCTCCTCCGTCATCAGGATGAGCGCAGCGGCGCCGTCATTGAGGCCCGATGCGTTGGCGGCGGTAACGGTGCCGTCCTTCCGGAATGCGGGCTTCAGCGCCTGCATCGCCTCCAGCGTGGCGCCAGCGCGGATATATTCGTCCTGATCGACCACGATGTCGCCCTTGCGGCCCTTGATCGTGACGGGCACGATTTCATCGGCAAAGCGCCCCGATGCACGTGCGGCCTCGGCCTTGTTCTGGCTGGCGACGGCAAAGCGGTCCTGCTCCTCGCGCGTGATCTGATATTGCTCGGCGAGATTCTCCGCGGTGATGCCCATGTGATAGCCGTTGAACACGTCGGTCAGGCCATCGAAAACCATCGTGTCGACCAGCGAGGCGTTGCCCATCTTGAAGCCGCCGCGCAGGTTCTGCGCGTGGGGCGACATGGACATATTCTCCTGGCCGCCCGCCAGCATGATGCGCGCGTCACCCGTCTGGATCGCCTGCGCCGCCAGCGCGACCGAGCGCAGGCCCGATCCGCAGACCTGATTGATGGTGAAGGCGGTGCGCTCCTTGGGGATGCCGGCGTTTATCGCCGCCTGGCGCGTGGGGTTCTGGCCCTGCGCCGTGGTGAGCACCTGGCCGAAGATTACCTCGTCGATTTCCTGCGCAGAGAGGCTGGATTGCGCGAGCGCCGCCTCAATCGCGATGCGGCCCAGTTCATGGGCGGGAGTATTGGCATAGGCACCGAGAAAGCTGCCGACGGGCGTGCGCTTTGCGGCGGTGATGACGATGTTGGTCATGGGATGACTCCGTGCAGGATGAGATAGCAATATAGTGAAGCGCCCTTAGCCTATCCACCCTGAGCGGACAACCACTGCGAAAGTGGTATCCATATGTGCTCGGGCGCCTTGCGGCTGACGATCATGCCGACGTGACCGAGCGCGGACTGCCGGTTGTCTTCGAGCCGGGGCGAGGCGGCGGCGGGCACGATCTTGTCTCCGGCGGAGTATATCGAGAGGCTTGGGCAGGCGAGGGCTGCGGGGTCGATCACCGTGCCCGCGACATTCCATTGCCCATCGCCGGTCCGGTTGGCGCCGTACAGGTCCTCGAACAATTCTCTGGCGGCTGCGAAGGTGAGCGGCGCGCCCTCGTTGGCCCAGTCTTCCACGGCGAGAAACGCTTGCTGCTCGGCGCTGCCTTCCTCCATCTCGGCAAAGGCGGCATATTTGCGGACCGTCCGGGTGGGATCCAGCCCCCAGAAGCCGCTCTGGAGCACCTCCATCGGCGCGTAACCCAGCCGCTCGCACAAAGGCTTCGCATCTCGCCAGAGATTGCCGATCAGGGTGATGTCTTCCGCCGGATAGCGATCAAAATGCCAGGGCGCGGCAATGGTCGCGATTGCCTTTGTCGCTACAAGATGCGCGGCCGCCAGCGCCAGCGTGCCGCCGAGGCAATAGCCAACCAGAATGAGCGGGCGCCCGATGCCGCGCAGCATCGGCAGCAGGCGGTGCTCGATATGCCCTGCGAGATCCAGCGTGGCGTCCTCCGCGCGCGGCGTGCCCCAGTCCACCAGCCAGGGATCGTGCCCTTGCGCGGCCAGATAGCGCGCGAGCGACGTGCGCTCGTTGAGATCGAGAATGACATGGGGGTTGACCAGCGAGGGAATGAGGACGACCGCCGGCTGGTCCTCCTTCGTTGCGGTGCCGAGGTGCAGCAATTGTGCAGCACCGCAGCTGCCATGCGAGAGGCCCGTGACCGGACGCCGAGAGCGCTTCGCCTCCTCGTAGAAACGCAATCCGCGCAAGGCATTTCGTCTCAAAACGGGATCGTTTTCGCTTTCGCGCCATAAATGCGCAAGAAATAACGGTAATGGACGTGGTCCATGTTGCGGCGCAAGAAGATTTGGTGCATCTTCCTCAAGGGGAAGCAGAGGAACAGGTCTCGTCATGGCTCAGAAAAAAAACATGGATGCATCATCGCCGATCATCATCAAGAAATATGCGAACAGACGACTCTATAATACCGAAACCTCTAGCTATATCACGCTCGAATTGCTGTCGCAGATGACGCGCGAGGGGCGCGAGTTCGTGGTGGTCGATGCCAAGACCGATGAGGACATCACGCACAACGTGCTGACGCAGATCATCATGGAAGAGGAGCAGCGCGGCAAAAACATGCTGCCGGTGAATTTCCTGCGCCAGCTGATCTCGATGTATGGCGACTCCATGCAGTCAATGGTGCCGCAATATCTTGAGTCCTCGATGGAGGCGTTCCGCAAGAATCAGGAGCAGTTCCAGCAGGCGATGCAGGGTGCGTTTGCCTCGGGGCCATTCGCCGAGATCGCGAAGCGCAACATGGAGATGCTGGAAGCCGCAGCGCACGCCTTCGTGCCGCACGGTCAGGCAGAGCCGAAGAAGGCCGAGGCAGAAGATGCCAAGGACGACGAGATCGCGCAGCTGAAGGCGCAGCTCGCGGCCTTGAATGCCAAGATCGACAAGCTTTAGGGCCAATCGCCTTTCGGCCCATATGGGCCTGCAAAGCTCGATTTTCGGCTCCATCTGAGCCAAATGTCAAACCGCCCCAAGTGGCTTGCTCTCGACACTTCACGCAGCCTCGCCTAATGGCGGGGCAGTTGTCATTTTGTCATTATTGCCCAGTTCAAGCAGGATCATCCCGTGAAACACGCACTTCCCGTCACCCGCGCCCAGGATTTCGCCGCATGGTATCAGGCGGTCATAGCCGAGGCCGATCTGGCGGAGGAATCGGGCGTGCGCGGCTGCATGGTGATCCGCCCCTGGGGCTATGGCATCTGGGAGCGCATCCAGAAGCTGATGGATGCGCGGATCAAGGCGGCGGGCGTCGAGAATTGCTATTTTCCGCTGTTCATCCCCTTGTCCTTCTTCGAGAAGGAGGCCGATCATGTCGATGGCTTTGCCAAGGAGATGGCGGTCGTCACCCATCATCGGCTAGTGGGGGATGGCAAGGGCAAGTTGATCCCGGACCCGGAATCCAAGCTCGAAGAGCCGCTGGTCGTGCGCCCCACATCCGAAACAGTGATCGGGCAGGCGATGAGCCGCTGGGTGCAGAGCTGGCGCGATTTGCCGCTGCTCACCAACCAGTGGGCGAACGTCGTGCGCTGGGAAATGCGGACGCGCATGTTCCTGCGCACCAGCGAGTTCCTCTGGCAGGAAGGGCACACCGCCCATGCCGACAGGGACGACGCGATGCGCGAGACGATGCGCGCGCTCGAAATGTATCGCGATTTTTCCGAGAACGCCCTCGCCATGCCGGTAGTGGCGGGCGAGAAGCCGGAGAATGAACGCTTCCCCGGCGCCGTCGCGACCTACAGCATCGAGGCGATGATGCAGGACGGCAAGGCGCTGCAAGCTGGCACCTCGCATTATCTCGGCACGGGTTTCGCGGAAGCGGCGGGGATCAAATATCAGGATCAGGAGGGTGGTCAGCAGCTCTGCCACACCACGAGCTGGGGCGTCTCCACCCGCATGATCGGCGGCGTCATCATGGTGCATGGTGATGATGACGGCCTGCGCTGCCCGCCTCAGATTGCGCCGCATCAGGTGGTGATCGTGCCGATGCTGCGCGACAATGACGAGGACGCCGCCGTCATCGCCTATTGCGAGGAGCTGGCGAAGGCGCTTGGCGAGAGGGATGCGTTCCGTGAGCCGGTGCGCGTGCTGTTCGACAAGAAGCCGACCAAGGCCGCGACCAAGCGTTGGGGCTGGGTGAAGAAGGGCGCGCCGATTATCGTCGAGGTCGGCGGGCGCGATGTCGCGGGCGGCAATGTCTCCGTGCTGCGGCGCGACCGGCTTTATAATGAGGCGGGCAAGACCAACAGCGCGATCCTGCCGCGTGATGCGTTTGTGGCGGAGGCCTCCGCGATGCTGGCCGACATTGAGGCGAACCTCCATGCGGAGGCCAAGGCGCGGCTCGATGGCAATATCCGCCGCGATGTGACGAACAGGGATGGGCTCGCCGCCGCATTTGCTGGCGACAAGCCGGGCTGGGTCGAGGTGGAATGGGCGAAACCCACCGGAGACGCGCTGGACAAGGTGGTCGAGTGGCTGAAGGGCCACAAACTCACCCTCCGCAACGTCCCTCTCGACGCGGCGCCCGCAACCGGCGCCTGCATCTTCACAGGCGGCGCGGCGGTGGAGCGCGTGCTCGTCGGGCGGAGCTATTGAGGCCGCGCATGTGAACCCCGCGCTCTCCCTCCTGCTTTCTCTCGGCCTCGGGCTGCTCATCGGGCTGGAGCGGGGCTGGCGGCTGAGGGACGAGCATGAGGGCGGGCGGATCGCGGGCATTCGCACCTTCGGACTATTGGGCCTGGGCGGCGGGCTGTGCGGGCTTGCTGCGAACAGCGTCTCGATCTGGCTGGGGCTGGTGGGACTTTCCGGTATCGTTGCCGCCGTGCTGATGGCGCATCGTGCGCGCTTGTCCGAGCCGGACGAAAATGTCTCCGCCACCAATGCCATCGTCAGCATCATGACAGCGCTGCTGGGGCTGGAGGCGGTGATGGGCTACCCGCGTGAGGCGATGATCGCGGCGGGGGCGATCACGCTTGTCCTCGCTATGCGCGATCAGCTGCACGGCTGGCTCAAGACACTGAGTGCCGAGGATATTCGCGCCGCCGCGCAATATGGCGCGATCTCGCTGGTCATCCTGCCCCTGCTGCCAGACAAGGCGATGGGGCCGTATAACGCGCTCAACCCGCGCATGATCTGGCTGGTGGTGGTGTTCGTCACCGGGCTTTCGTTTGCCGGATATTGGGCGGCGAAGCGCTTCGGCAACCGGCGCGGAACCATCGCCGCCGCAGCGATCGGCGCGACCTATAGCTCTACTGCCGTGACTCTGGAGCTGGCCCGGCGCTTGCGGGGCGAGGACGCAGACCGCGCCACCCTCAATGCAGGCATCGCCGCCGCCACCGCGATCATGCCGATCCGCGTGCTCATCCTGTGCGCGGTGATCGCGCCTGCCGCGCTGCCGGGGTTTCTTGAGGGGATCGGCGTCGCGGTGGCATTCGCGGTGATCTATGCGCTGGTGGCGTTCCTCTCCTCCCGGCGGCAAGAAGGGAATGGCACGCTCGCCACGCAACGCAATCCCTTCGATTTCTGGCCTGCGGTGGGCTTTGCCGTATTGGTGACTGTGGTGGTGGTGCTTTCGCGCTGGGCGATCGAGCAGTTCGGCAACCGGGGCGTCGAGGTGCTTATCGGCATCACCGGGCTTTATGATGTCGACGCCGCGATCATCGCCGCCGCCAATCTTGCCCATGTCATCACGGACTGGCGGGCGCTCGGGATATTGTTCTCGCTGCCAATCCTGGTGAACAGCGTCATCAAGCTGGTGCTGGTGCTGGGTATCGCGGGTGTGGCAAAGGGCTGGCGAGCGGCGCTGCCTCTGCTGGCAACCGCGCTGCTCATCGCTGGCGGGATGATCTGGCTCAGTTTGTAATTCTCTTTTGCCGATAAGCAGGGTAGCGAGGTCTATGGCCCGAAACACCCGCCCCGGTATGCCCACGCGGCAGCAGATCCTCGAATTCATCGAAAGCAGCAGCTCGGCCGTGGGCAAGCGCGAGATCGCCAAGGCGTTCGGTCTGCACGCGCAGGACAAGATCCTGCTCAAGGGCTTGCTCAAGGACATGGCCGACGAAGGGCTGATCGACATCGGGCCGGGCAGGGCGTTTCACAAGATGGGCGGCGTGCCGCGCGTCACCGTGCTGCGCGTGGTCGAGGTGGATGGCGGACAGGCGATCGCGGTGCCGGAACGATGGGAGGCGGAAGGCATCCCCCCGCCCAAGCTGCGCGTGATCGAGCGCGGCAAGAAACATGGCGCGCTGGGGATCGGCGATCGCTTCCTCGCGCGGACGGAAGATGCCGGGAAGGGGCTGGTGGCTCACCCGATGAAGAAGCTCTCCAAGGCGGAGGAGCAGCTCCTGGGCGTGGTGGAGAAGGGGGAGAATGACCGCTTCTGGCTGAAACCCGTCGACAAGCGCATCCGCCACGCGACGCTTATCGCGGATCTGGGCGGGGCTTCCGTGGGCGACCTCGTGCTGTGCGAGGCGAGTGGGCGGCCGCCCAAAGTCACCGCGCGGGTGGCGATGGTGTTGGGCGATCCATTTGCGCCCAAGAGCTTCAGCCTCATCGCGATCCATAAATATGGCATCCCGCATGTGTTTTCGGACAGTGTTGAGGGAGAAGCGAACGCGGTCTCCGCGCTTCCGCTCCATGCCGACAAGCGCGAGGATCTGCGCCATCTGCCGATCGTCGCGATAGACCCGGTGGATGCGCGGGATTTCGACGACGCCGTCTGGGCCGCGTCCGACGACGACCCCGCGAATGCAGGCGGCTTCCGCGCCATCGTGGCGATTGCGGATGTGAGCTATTACGTTCGCCCCGGCAGCGCGCT
Organism: Sphingobium sp.; assembly: GCA_022652485.1. Taxonomy (GTDB): domain Bacteria; phylum Pseudomonadota; class Alphaproteobacteria; order Sphingomonadales; family Sphingomonadaceae; genus Sphingobium. The sequence continues at coordinate 100,034 of JALCRK010000005.1, read as the reverse complement.
GGACCGGGAAGCGCGAAAGCGCGGCAACAGCGTCTATTTCCCGGACCTTGTGGTGCCGATGCTGCCCCATGCGCTCTCGTCCGACATGTGCTCGCTGCGCGCGGGGCAGGATCGCGCGGCGATGGCCTGCCACATGACGTTCGACGCCAAGGGGGTGATGAAGAGCTGGCGCTTCTCCCGCGCGATCATCCGCGTGGCGGCAAACATTCCCTATGAGGACGCGCAAGCGGCGATTGACGGCACCAGGCCGCATGACCTCACCGAAGCCGCGCTCCGCCCCCTCTGGGCCTGTTGGGCGGTGCTGGCGAAGGCGCGGCATAAACGCGCCCCGCTGGAGCTGGATCTGCCCGAACGGCGCGTGGTGCTGGACGAGGCCGGGCGGATCATGAGCGTCGCGGTGCGTGAGCGCCTGGATGCGCACATGCTGATCGAGGATTATATGATCGCCGCCAATGTCGCGGCGGCAAAGGCGCTGGAGAGCCGCAAGGCGCCGGTGATGTATCGCGTCCACGAGCCGCCCAGCCGGGAAAAGCTCGTGGCCCTGAAGGAATATCTCGCCACCTACGATATCGGCTTCGCGCTGGGGCAGGTGATCACGCCGACGATCTTCAACCGCCTGATTGAGCGCCTCGTGGATCATGAGGCTCGGCCCATCATTATGGAACAGATCCTGCGCAGCCAGACCCAGGCCTATTACAGCCCGCAGAATGCCGGGCATTTTGGCCTCGCACTGGGCAGCTACGCGCATTTCACCTCGCCGATCCGTCGCTATTCGGATCTTTTGGTGCACCGCTCGCTGGTGGGTGCGTTCGATCTCGAAATGCCCGCGCCCAAGGGCGACTCCCTGCCGCCTGTCACGGCGTTGAGCCAGGAGGACTATAACCACATGGCTCGGGTGGGCGATCTCATCAGCCAGTGCGAACGCCGCGCGATGGAGGCGGAACGCGAGACGGTCGATCGTTATGTCGCTGCCTATCTGTCCGAACATGTGGGCGAAGTGATGAAGACGCGGATTACCGGGGTGCAGAGCTTCGGCTTCTTCGCCTCGGTCGACGGGCTGGGGGGAGACGGGCTGGTGCCGGTGTCGATGCTGGGGGTGGAGCGGTTCCATTTCGACGAGACGCACCGCGCGCTGATCGGCGAGCAGACCGGTACGCGCTTTCATGTCGGGCAGGAGATTGACCTGCGGCTGGCGGAGGCGGACCCGGTGGGCGGATCATTGCGGTTCGAGCTGCCCGATGGGCCGGAGTTTAGTTTGCGCGGCAATGGGCGCGGCCGGGGCGGCGCGGGGAAACCTCCGAGACCGATCCATCGTCGCGGCAGACCGGCGAATATCCGGCATACGAGCAGCAAACGCGGGCCGGTCAAGCGGCGATAGGCCTGGACGGGTTAATGCCCGCGATGCAGGGGCAAGGCCATGCGCCAGTGAATGGCGGCAGCACGCAGGGAAAAGCCTGCGACAAACCCTATCGTCGACGACCAGGGTGCGGCGATGCCGGAGGTTGTGAGAAGGACGTAGAGCATCGCGGCAAGCAGGGACGCGGTGACGTAAATCTCGTTCCGCACCAATACCGAGGGTATGCCCGCCGTAATATCCCGGATAACGCCGCCGATGCAGGCTGTAATCACCCCGGCAGCAACCGCTGGAATAGGTGAAACGCCAAAGTGTAGCGCCTTGCTCGCTCCATAGACCGAATAGGCCGCCAAGCCGGCAGCGTCGAGCCATTCGAGTGTGCGGTCCGGCCACCAGCGCAAGGGAACCGCCCAGACCAATATGGCGACTATCGTGCAAAGAACCACTGGTGTCGGGTCAAACAGCCAGAATACCGGCACATCTATCAACAGATCTCGCAAGGTGCCGCCCCCTGTCGCGGTGACGAGCGCAAAGAACCATGCCGCTATGAAATCCAGACGCTTGCGCGCCGCTGCCAGTGCCCCCGATGCGGCAAAAACCGATATCCCGGCAAGGTTGAGCCATATGGCAAGGCTCTCTATGTGCTCGTTCATGGCGATATCAACTTAACCTTTCCATCTCCTCCCTGCTCAATCCGCCCGGCACAATCATGATCGGGCAGGGCATCTTGCCCGCTTCTCCGCCGGTAAAGTGCGCTACGAGCGGGCCGGGAATGCCGTTTGCCGCCGCCGCGAGCACCAGGGCGGCGATGGTCGCGTCTTCCTTCAATATCGCGCGGATGATGGGGATCGGCTCGCCGCTGCGCACGGTGATGATCGGGCGGATGCCGGATTCCTGCATCAGGGTTCCGGCAAGGCCCATCACCATCTGCTCGGCGCGCTGACGCGCTTCCTCGTCCATCGTCGCCTGCACACCGCCCCATTGCACGAAATCGGCGGGGGGTGTCACAGCGACGATATGGACGCCGCCGCCGGTCTTGGCGGCTCGGCGCGCGGCGAAGTGGATGGCCTTTTCCGCCTCCGGGCTTTCGTCCATGATAACCAGATAGGTTCTCATTTGCACATCTCTCCTTATAAAATGTGCCAAAATTAAATGATTCTACTTATTTTGATGCAATATGGTTGACCAGAGTTTCCCCGCGTCGGATCAGTGGAGCAGTTCCAAAGCACTCCTCAAAGAACGGTAGCATAGCCTATGTCGATCGAAATCAAAATGCCCGCGCTTTCGCCCACCATGGAGGAGGGCACGCTTGCCAAATGGCTGGTGAAGGAAGGTGACACCGTACAGTCCGGCGATCTGCTCGCCGAAATCGAGACCGACAAGGCAACGATGGAGTTCGAGGCGGTCGACGAAGGTGTCATCGGGCAAATCGTCGTGCCTGCGGGAACGGAGGGCGTGAAGGTTGGCACCGTGATAGCGGTGATGGCGGGCGAGGGGGGCACCACCGCTCCGGCTCCCGTCGCGAAGGCCGCTCCCGAGCCGAGCCCAGCCCCCGCACCCGCGCCCGTCGCGCCGGTGGCCGCACCTGTGCCTGCCCCAGCGCCCGTGCCCACGCCAGCTATCGCACCCGTCGCATCGGGCAACCGGGTCAAGGCCTCGCCTATCGCCCGCCGCCTTGCAAAGGCGCGGAACATCGATCTCGCGACGCTCACCGGCACCGGCCCCAATGGCCGGATCGTGAAGGTGGATGTCGAGGCCGCTGCTGGCGTCGCGCCCGCTCCGGCGGTTGCGATAGCGACGTCTGCTCCGGCTGCTGCCGCTGCTCCAGCACCAGCTCCCATCGCGGCGCAGGATTTCGGCATCCCGCACGAGGCGATCAAGCTCTCGAACATGCGCAAGACCATCGCGCGGCGCCTGACGGAATCGAAGCAGACCGTGCCGCATATCTACCTCACCGTCGATGTCCGCCTTGATGCGCTTCTCAAGCTGCGTACGGAGCTCAATGCCTCGCTCGCCAGCCGGGGCGTCAAGCTCTCTGTCAACGATCTGCTCATCAAGGCGCTGGCGCAATCACTGATGATCGTGCCGGAGTGCAATGTGCAGTTCGCGGGCGACCAGATGCTGCAATTCAGCCGCGCGGACATTTCCGTCGCCGTGTCGATCCCTTCGGGCCTCATCACGCCGATCATCAAGGGCGCGAACGACAAGAGCGTTTCAGCGATCTCGACCGAAATGGCAGATCTTGCCGCGCGTGCGAAAGAGGGCAAGTTGCAACCGCAGGAATATCAGGGCGGCACGGCCAGCCTTTCCAACATGGGGATGATGGGCATCAAGCAGTTCGAGGCCGTCATCAACCCCCCGCAGGCGATGATCATGGCCATCGGAGCGGGCGAGAAGCGGCCTTATGTGATCGACGATGCGCTCGGCATCGCGACCGTGATGAGCGCCACCGGCAGCTTTGATCACCGCGCGATCGACGGTGCGGACGGCGCGCGACTGATGAGCGCTTTCCGCGAACTTGTTGAAAAGCCTTTGGGGATGCTGGCATGAGCGAGATGTACGACCTTATCGTTCTCGGCTCCGGCCCCGGCGGCTATGTCGCGGCGATCCGAGCGGCGCAACTGGGCCTCAAGACAGCGATCGTCGAGCGGGAGAATCTGGGCGGCATCTGTCTGAACTGGGGCTGCATCCCCACGAAGGCGCTGCTGCGCTCGGCAGAGATCTATCATTATATGCAGCACGCTTCCGCCTATGGCCTCGCGGCGGAGAAGATCAGCGCCGATATCGAGGCGGTGGTGAAGCGCTCGCGCGGCGTGGCGAAGCAGCTCAATCAGGGCGTCACCCACCTGATGAAGAAGAACAAGATCGCCGTGCATATGGGTGTCGGCACACTGAAGGGCAAAGGCCAGCTTGAGGTGACAGGCGAGAAGGGGATGGAAACGCTCTCCGCGCGGCATATCATCATCGCGACCGGTGCGCGGGCGCGCGATCTGCCGTTCGCGCCTGCCGACGGCAAGCGCATCTGGACCTATCGCCACGCCATGACGCCGCCGGAAATGCCGAGCAAGTTGCTGGTGATCGGTTCGGGCGCGATCGGCATCGAGTTTGCGAGCTTCTATAACGACATGGGCGCGGACGTGACGGTCGTAGAGATGATGGATCGCGTCGTCCCTGTCGAGGATGCCGATGTCTCCGCCTTCCTCGAAAAGGCGCTCACCAAGCAGGGCATGACGATCATGACCGGGGCGGGGGTCGAGGAACTGAAAACGTCCGCGACCGGCGTTTCGGCGAAGATCAAGGGCAAGGACGGCAAGATCGTCTCCGGCGAATACAGCCATTGCATCGTCGCCGTCGGCATCGTCCCCAATTCCGAGAATATCGGGCTGGAGGCGCTGGGCATCGAACAGGTGAAAGGCCATATCAAGACGGATGGCCTCTGCCGCACCAATGTCGAGGGCATCTGGGCAATCGGCGACATCACCGCGCCGCCGTGGCTGGCGCACAAGGCGAGCCATGAGGGCGTAATCGCGGCGGAAGCCATCGCGCAAGCGCTGGGTAACAAGGATGTGCATCCTCACGCGATGGATGTGCGCAACATTCCCGGCTGCACCTACTGCCACCCGCAGATCGCCAGCGTCGGCCTGACCGAAGCCAAGGCGAAGGAAGCCGGATACAAGGTTAAGGTCGGGACGTTTCCGTTCATCGGCAACGGCAAGGCCATCGCGCTGGGCGAGGCAGAAGGGTTCATCAAGACCGTGTTCGATGAGGCGACGGGCGAGCTGCTCGGTGCGCATATGATCGGCGCGGAAGTGACCGAGATGATCCAGGGCTTCACCATCGGCAAGACGCTGGAGACCACGGAAGCCGAGCTGATGCACACGGTCTTCCCGCATCCGACCATTTCGGAATCGATGCACGAAAGCGTGCTCGCAGCCTATGGGCGCGCGCTTCATATCTGAGACGCGCCGCTATGGCCCGGAAGCCGCCGGCCTGGCTATGCTGTTTTTGGTGGTGGCTTGTGGATGGCTCCAGGGGCGCGGGGTGTTCGAAGCCGTCGACCACGCGCTGATGCAGGCGACAGGCGATGCGCGCAGCGGGGGCGGTTCGCTGCTCACGCCCTTTGCCATCGCGCTGAGCAGGGTGGCAGATGTGTCCGGCCGCCTTCTCATGCTGGGTGTGCTCGCTCTCGCTATGATGTGGCGCGGACTGGGGCGGCAATGGCTGTGGCTGGCGGCTGTCAGCCTGATCGCCATGCTGCTGAATACGGCGCTCAAGCACTTGTTCGCGGCCGCGCGGCCTGAGATCCTCGCGCATCTTGATCCGACGATGACCTACAGTTTCCCAAGTGGCCATGCCTCGGGCAATGCTGTTTTTCTGGGGGCGCTGGCGATGCTGTGGCCGTCGCGGGCAGGGTCAGCCGTGGCTCTTGCGCTCATCGGGATGATCGGTATTTCCCGCGTGTGGCTGGGCGTTCACTGGCCGAGCGATGTGGTGTGCGGGTGGATCGAGGGCGCCGCAATTCTCCTGCTGGCGCGCCGCTGGCAGCCAGCTCGTTCCCCGGCTTGAGGCAATAAAAAAGGCGGGAGGCTGAAGCCATCCCGCCTGATTTGTACGCCGAAGCGCGCGCTAATTAGTGCGCGGCGTTCTCGGCAGCGTTGCCAGCAACGTTAGCAGCGTTGTCAGCAGCGTTCGAAACGTTGGCAGCGGCGTTCTCAACGGCATTTGCGGCGTTGTCGACGACGTTTGCAGCGTTGTTAGCAGCTTCTTCCGGCTTCTTGCCGCAAGCAGCGACAGCGAGCAGGCCAGCCGTGGCAAAAACAACAGCGATCTTCTTCATCTTGTTAGGCTCCCAATAGCGTGTCTCGCTCATGCAAACCTTAGGCAGTTCTACACATGCGAGCGCACCGAATTAACGCATCAACTCATTAAATCAACTTTTTTTTGCCACCGCACAGCTCTTAAGAATCGCGCGACGAACGGTTCTCTACTACATAGGTTTTATTTTAGTGCAAGCGGGTTTACGTTTGGCGCTATGAAGGCGTTTGCCATTGGCGGCCAGCTGGGCTAACGCGCGGCGATCCATTCCACAACCTGTTCCAGCGGAGCTGACCCCCCATGAGCGGTGCGCAATATGCCTATGTCATGAAAGGCATGACCAAATCCTTCCCCGGCGCGCAAAAGCCGGTTTTGAACAACATTAACCTGCAATTCTATTTCGGCGCGAAAATCGGCATCGTCGGCCCCAACGGTGCGGGCAAATCGACGCTGATCAAGATCATGGCGGGCATCGACACCGATTTCACCGGCGAGGCATGGCCGGGTGAGAATATCACAGTCGGTTATCTGGAGCAGGAACCGGAGCTGGACCCGACCAAGACCGTGCTCGAAAACGTGAAGGACGGCGCGCGTGAGATCGCGGACAAGCTCGATCGCTTCAACGAGATCAGCATGATCATGGCCGATCCGCCGGAGGATGTCGATTTCGATGCGCTAATGGAGGAAATGGGCACGCTGCAAGAGCAGATCGACGCCGTCGATGGCTGGACGCTCGACAACCAGCTCGAAATCGCGATGGAAGCACTCTGCTGTCCGCCCGGCGACTGGAGTGTGGACAAGCTCTCTGGTGGCGAAAAGCGCCGCATCGCGCTGACGCGGCTTCTGATCCAGAAACCCTCGATCCTGCTGCTCGACGAGCCGACCAACCATCTGGATGCCGAGAGCGTCGAATGGCTGGAAAATCATCTGAAGGAATATGCGGGCGCGGTACTGATGATCACCCACGACCGCTATTTCCTCGACAATGTGGTCGGCTGGATCCTCGAGCTGGATCGCGGAAAATATTACCCCTACGAGGGCAACTACTCCACCTATCTGGAGAAGAAGTCCAAGCGGCTGGAGCAGGAAGAGCGCGAGGAATCGGGCCGCCAGAAGGCGATCAAGGAAGAGCTGGAGTGGATCCGGCAGGGCCCGAAAGGCCGCCAGACCAAATCCAAGGCACGTATCGCCAAGTTCGAGCAACTCGTTGCCGCGCAGGAAAACCGCACCCCCGGCAAGGCGCAGATCGTCATTCAGGTGCCGGAGCGGCTGGGCGGCAAGGTCATCGAGGTCAAGAACATCTCCAAGGCCTATGGTGACAAGCTGCTGTTCGAGGATTTGAGCTTCACCCTGCCGCCGGGCGGCATCGTCGGCGTGATCGGGCCGAACGGCGCGGGCAAATCGACGCTGTTCAAGATTCTGACGGGCAAGGAAAAGCCCGACACAGGCAGCGTCGAGATCGGCTCGACCGTGCATCTGGGCTATGTCGACCAGAGCCGCGACCATCTCGATGGATCGAAGAACGTCTGGGAGGAAATCTCCGACGGCTTGGATTATATGAAAGTCAACGGCCATGATATGAGCACGCGCGCCTATGTCGGCGCGTTCAACTTCAAGGGGCAGGACCAGCAGAAGAATGTCGGCAAGCTCTCGGGCGGTGAGCGCAATCGCGTCCACATGGCGAAGATGCTGAAGACGGGCGGCAACGTGCTGCTGCTCGACGAGCCGACCAACGACCTCGACGTGGAGACGCTGGGTGCTCTCGAAGACGCGATCGAGAATTTCGCGGGCTGCGCCGTGGTGATCAGCCACGACCGCTTCTTCCTCGACCGCCTTGCGACGCACATCCTCGCATTCGAGGGCAACAGCCATGTCGAATGGTTCGAGGGCAACTTCGAATCTTACGAGGAGGACAAGCGCCGCCGCCTCGGCGATGCGGCGGACAGGCCGACCAGCCTCGCTTACAAGAAGCTGACGCGCTGAGCCGAGGCTGGCAGCAGGCGAATGGGGTACATAAGCGCGGCGCGATCTGGCATGAAGGGACAATGAATCTGTCGTCCCTTCGCTCTTTGAGCCTGTTCGTTGCCGCGCTGTTTCCGAGTACCGCCTGCCTGGCGCAGGACGCGGTGCCTGTGCCACCAGCCACGACATCCGCCCAGGATAGCGGCTTTCAGGCCTATCTGGCCAGTCTGCGCGGCAAGGCCATCGCGATGGGAATCAGGCCGGAGACGCTGGATTCGGTCGCGCCCACTTTGACGCCCAATCCGCGTGTCATCAGCCTCGATCAGGCGCAACCGGGCGGGTCGTTCGATGCGCCCATCCCGCCGTTCGAGCCCTATCGCCAGCAGCATGTGACGCCCGCGCTCATCGCGAAGGGCCGTGTGGCGTGGACCGGCAACCGGCCTATCCTGAGCCGGGTCGAACAGGATACCGGGGTGCCGGAGGCGGTGATGGTCGCGATATTCGGCCACGAGACCAGCTATGGCACCTTCACTGGCGATTTCGACCTGCTGCGCTCTCTCGCGACGCTCGCCTACGAAGGGCGCAGGCGCGATTTGTTCGAACCCGAGTTTCTCGCCACGCTAAAACTGCTGGACAAGGGCATCCCGCGCGAGAAGCTCGTAGGAAGCTGGGCAGGGGCCACGGGCTATCCGCAGTTCCTCCCCTCGGTCTATCTCCGCGTCGCCAAGGACGCCGATGGCGACGGCGTTGCCGACATATGGCGGAGCCAGGCCGACGCGCTGGCCTCCATCGCCAATTATTTCGTCGATGCCGGATGGCGCAAGGGCCAGGCCTGGGGAATGGCGGTCAGCGTGCCGGGCACGCTGAATCGCGCCAGTGTCGGCAATCGCCTGACGCCGCCGCGTTGCCCGCGCGTGTTCGAACGCTTCAGTCGCTGGATGACGGTGGCGGAGTGGCGTGCGCTGGGTGTTGTGCCGATGGCCGCCCCCGCTTTGTCGGATGATACGCTCGCGGTGCTGCTGGAGCCGGACGGTCCAGGGCGGACAGGCTATCTGCTCACCAGCAACTATGAGGCGATCCTCGACTATAATTGCTCGAATTTCTATGCTCTGTCGGTGGGGTTGCTGGCCGACGGGGTGGCAAAGTAACAGCGCATCGGGCTTTCCACCCGCGCGGATCGTGGTAAACGAGAGCCTCTCCTGCACCGCGCAGGATTCGTCCCTAAGTTCGAGAGTTTGATGCGCACCAGTATTGCCGCCCTTGCCCTGATCATCGCCGCCACGCCGCTCTCTGCCGGTGCTCCCAGCTACGATAGCGCTGCCAGAATCGCCTATATGCAGGACCTGTCGTCCGGCGCGGTGCTGTATGACAAGGGCGGCGAAACGCAGATGCCGCCCGCCTCGATGGCGAAGATGATGACGACGCATGTCGCCTTTCGCCTCATCCAGCAGGGCCAGCTGAAGCTCAGCACGAAATTCACGGTGAAGCCCGAGACCTGGGCGAAATGGCATGGCCCGCAGGCGGGATCAACCATGTTCCTGTCGCCCGGCGAGCAGGTGTCGGTAGAAAACCTGTTGCACGGGATCGTGACATTATCCGGCAACGATGCGTGTGTGGTGCTGGCCGAAGGTATCGCCGGAACCGAGGAGGCCTTTACCGACCTGATGAACGCGGAAGCCGCGCGTCTCGGCATGAAGGGCAGCCATTTCGGCACGAGCAACGGCTGGCCGGACGAAGGGCGCACCTATGTCACCGCGCGGGATCTGGTGACGCTCGCCAAGGCAACGATCGAGCAAACGCCGGATCTCTATCATCGCTTTTATGCGACCCGGTCCTTCACCTGGGGGCGCACGATGGGCGGCGACGTGATCCGTCAGGACAATCGCAATCCCATTCTCGGCCGGATCGACGGCGCGGACGGCCTCAAGACCGGCCACACCGAGGAAGCGGGCTATGGCTTTACCGGCTCCGCCATCCAGAACGGGCGGCGGCTGGTGATGGTGGTCGCGGGGCTGGATACGTTCAATGGCCGGATCGAGGAATCGGTACGGTTCATGGACTGGGGCTTCAAGGCATGGAAGGCGATGCCGCTGTTCCGCAAGGGCGCGACGGTGGAAACAGCAGAGGTGCAGCAGGGCTGGGCCAGTACCGTGCCGCTGGTCGCGCCGCGCGATCTCGCCGTGACCCTGCCGCGCACGGCTGCCTCGGGCGGCGTCTCGGTGAAGGTCGTCTATGATGGCCCGATCCAGGCGCCGATCGCCAAGGGACAGGAGATCGCGCATCTCGTGGTTTCCACCCATGACGCCGGGCAGCAGGTGATGCCGCTGGTCGCGGGCGAGGCGGTGAGCGAAGCGGGCTTTTTCGGCCGCTTCTGGAATGGCTTCAAGAATTTCTTCGGGTGAACGGCGCGTCCGGACATCGCGGCCGCTTCATCACGCTGGAAGGCGGGGAGGGGGTCGGTAAATCGACTCAGCTCCGCCTGCTCGCGCGGGCACTGCGCGAGCGGGGCGTGGAGGTGGTCGAGACGCGGGAGCCGGGCGGGACGGAGGGTGCGGAGGCCATTCGCGCCCTGCTGCTGGGTGGCTCGGCGGATCGCTGGAATGCGCGCGCCGAGACATTGTTGTTCGCGGCGGCCCGCGCGGATCATGTCGCCAAGCTGATCCGTCCAGCGCTGGAGCGGGGCGCGTGGGTGCTGTGCGACCGGTTCATCGACAGCAACCGCGCCTATCAGGCTCAGGCAAGCGGTGTGGCCGACGCGGATGTGATGGCGGCTCATGCTATTGGGTCGGGCGGTCTGATGCCGGATCGCACCTTGCTGCTAAGCCTGCCGCTGGAAATCGCCTCCAGGCGGGCGGCGCTGCGCGACGCCGGTCGGACGGACCGCTTCGGCGCGCGGGGGCAGGAGTTTCACCAGCGGGTATGCGCGGCCTTTATGGCGCAGGCAGAGCGGGAGCCGGAGCGCTTTCGCATCATCGATGCCTCGGCCAGTGAAAACGAAGTCGCGGCCCGCCTGCTCGACGCAATAGCGGATTTACTCCCGTGAAGCCGGTCTACGGCCATGATTCCACACGGCGAGCCATTCTCGATGCGGCCCGCTCCCGCCGACTTCATCATGCGTGGATATTGTCGGGGCCGCAGGGCATCGGGAAGGCAAGCCTTGCGGGCGAACTGGCGCTGCTCCTGCTGGCAGGCGAGGAGGAAACGGGGCAGGTGGCGGAAAGCCATCCCGCAGCGCGTCTGTTCGCGGCGGGAACCCATCCCGATTATGCCGAGCTCCGGCGGCTGGAGAAGGACAGCGGCGACCTTGCGCGCAACATCGGCGTGGATCAGGTGCGCGCACTGGGGCGGCTGCTCGGCACGGCGCCTTCGGTTTCTCAGCGCCGGGTGATCCTCATCGATGCGGCGGATGACATGGAGCGGGGCGCTGCCAATGCGCTGCTCAAGTGCCTTGAGGAGCCGCCGCACGATGTGGTGTTCCTGCTGGTCAGCCATGCGCCGTCCCGCCTGCTGCCCACGATCCGGTCGCGCTGCAGGCTGCTCCGACTCTCCGTTCTGGGCGATACGGACATGGCGAATGCCCTGCGTGGCGCGGATGCGGGCCTCAATGAAGGTGACGTGGCAGAGCTGACGGGAGTCGGCGGCGGTTCTCCGGGCCGCGCGCTGGCTCTGTCAGGCCTCGGCGTGAGCGATATGCTGGCGGCGCTGGAGCGTATCATCGACGATGGCGACCAGATCAACGCGGAGCGGCTCGCGCTTGCCAAGACGTTGTCCGGCAAGGCGACGCGCCCACGTTTCGAAGCCTTTCTCGATCTCGTGCCCGATTTCATCGCGGAGCGCACCCGGACCAAGCGGGGCGCCGAACTCCACGCCGCCATCGGGCATTGGGAGCAGGCGCGCGATCTCGCCGCGCAGGCCATTCCGCTATCGCTCGATCCTGCCGCGACCGTCTTCGAGCTGTGCGGCCATGTCGCGGCGATCGGAGACAGGCGCGAGCCGGGCATGTTCGGCTGAATATCCCCCTTGGCCTAAGTCCGCCGCGTCGTTAGAGGTGCGCGGATGAGCAAGCCTTACACGATCACCACCGCGATATCCTACCCCAATGGCCGCCCGCATATCGGCCACGCCTATGAAGCGATTGCCACGGACGCATTCGCCCGGTTCCAGCGGATGATGGGCCGCGACGTCTTCTTCCAGACCGGAACCGACGAGCATGGCCTCAAGATGGCGCAGACGGCGCGGGGCAAGGGAGTGACCGCACAAGCGCTTGCGGATGAAATGTCTTCCTACTTCAAGGAAATGTGCAGCAAACTTAACATTTCCTGCGATCGATTCATCCGCACCACGGAGCCGGATCATCATCACGCATCCCAAGCAATCTGGCGCGCGATGGAGGCCAACGGCGATCTCTACCTCGATCGCTATGAGGGCTGGTATTCGGTGCGCGACGAAGCCTTTTATGACGAGAAGGAGCTGACCGAAGGGGAAGGGGGCGTCAAGCTCTCGCCGCAGGGGACGCCGGTCGAGTGGACGGTCGAGGAAAGCTGGTTTTTCCGTCTATCGAAATATCAGGAGCCGCTGCTCAAGCTCTACAACGAGCATCCGGAGTTCATCCAGCCCGAAAGCCGCCGCAATGAGGTGATGCGCTTTGTCGAAGGCGGCCTCAGTGACCTCAGCGTCTCGCGCACCAGCTTCGACTGGGGCGTGAAGGTGCCAAGAGCAGACGGCGATGTCATGACCGCTGACGGACGTCAGCATGTCATGTATGTCTGGGTGGATGCGCTCACCAATTACCTCACCGGCTGCGGCTACCCCGACGATGCGGAGCGCATGGCACGCTATTGGGCGGAAGGCGGCGACATCACGCATATCATCGGCAAGGACATCGTGCGGTTTCACGCGGTCTATTGGCCCGCTTTTCTGATGAGCGCGAAGCTACCGCTGCCGAAGACGGTTTTCGGGCATGGCTTTCTGCTCAACCGCGGCGAAAAAATGTCCAAGTCGCTCGGCAATGTCGCCGATCCGATCGAACTGGCCGAGCGGTTCGGCGTGGATCAGCTCCGCTATTTCCTGCTCGCCGAGGTGAGTTTCGGCAATGACGGGAGTTATAGCCCGGAAGCGATCGTGTTGCGGGCGAACAGCGATCTTGCCAACAGCTTCGGGAACCTCGCGCAACGGACGCTGAGCTTCATTGCGAAGAATCTCGAAGGGCGGTTGCCGCAAGGCGAACAGGCCGATGTGGATGCCGAACTGCTCGTTACTGTGATGACGGCTTGCGAGAAGGAAGTGCCGCGCGCGCTCGATCAGATGGCGCCTTCCGTTGCCCTTGAGGCTTGGATGCGTGCGGTGTTCGCGTGCAACGCCTATATCGATGCGCAGGCTCCGTGGGTGCTTCGCAAGACAGATCCCGCCCGGATGGAGGCGGTGCTGGCGACGCTCTATGTGGCGATCGGCCAGCTCGCCATCGCCATTCGTCCGATTATTCCGGCGAGCGCCGATGCGTTGCTTGACCAGATGGGCGTTCCCGCAGAAGGGCGCACCTATCAAGCTCTGAGCGGTGACTGGTATGTACGCCTATCCGAAAGCGGCTTCACCCTCGCGCCGCCCAAGCCGCTCTTCCCCCGTCTGGAACTTCCGGCCGACGAAGCCGCTTCTCCCGCATGATCGACAGCCATTGCCACCTCAACTATAAAGGCCTCGTCGAGGAGCAGGGCGAAGTGATCGCGCGCGCGCGCGCAGCGGGCGTGCGCGGGATGCTCAATATTTCCACGCGCGAGCGGGAGTGGGGCGAGATCATCGCGACCGCCGAAGCGCATCCCGACATCTGGGCCAGTGTCGGCATCCACCCGCACGAGGCAGATGCGCATATCAATGTGGATACGGAAAAGCTCGTCGCCGCCGCGCAGCATCCCAGGGTAGTCGCCATCGGCGAAACCGGGCTCGATTATTATTACGACCATAGCGACCGCGCCCAGCAGCAGGCGAGCTTTCGCGCGCATATCTCCGCCAGCCGGGAGACCGGGCTGCCGCTCATCGTGCACACCCGCGATGCCGAGGAAGATACGCTGGCAATCCTGAGCGACGAGATGGAGAAGGGGGCTTTCCCGGGGCTGATCCATTGTTTCACCGCCAGCGGAGCCTTCGCCGATGCGGCGCTGGAGCTGGGGCTTTCGATCAGCATCTCCGGCATCGCGACATTCAAGAACGCCAGGGATCTGCAGGAGACGTCCGCGCGGGTGCCGTCGGAGCGGTTGCTGATCGAGACCGATGCACCGTTTCTCGCGCCGGTGCCGCACCGGGGCAAGACCTGCGAACCGGGCTTCGTCGCCGACACGGCGCGGTTCCTTGCCGATCTGCGCGGAGAGACGCCGGAAGAGCTGACAGCCGCCACAACGCGCAATTTCTTCAGGCTGTTCGCAAAGGCGAAAGCGGCCTGAGATGGCGCTCCGTTTCACCATCCTGGGGTGCGGCACCTCCGCGGGCGTGCCGCGTATCGGCAACGACTGGGGGACATGCGATCCCGCCAATCCGAAGAACCGCCGTACCCGCGTTTCCTTGGTGGTGCAGAGCAACACGACCACGATCCTCATCGACACTTCGCCGGACATGCGGGAGCAGTTGCTCGCGGCGGATGTGATCGCGCTCGACGCCGTGCTGTGGACCCACGACCACGCCGACCATTGCCACGGCATCGACGATCTCAGGCAGGTCTATCACCACCGCGTCTATCAGGGCCGCCATGATGAACCGATTGACGGCTATGCGCGGGCACCGGCGATGAAGCTGCTCAAGAGCCGCTTCGCTTATGCGTTCGAAGGGCGCGCGGGCTATCGACCGATCGTCGTCGGCCACGATCTGCCGGACACGCTGACGATCGGCGATATCCACGTTCGTTGCGTCGATATGCCCCACGGCGAAATATGGTCGACTGGTTTCCGCTTCGAGCATCAAGGCCGGTCGGTCGGCTACGCCACGGATTTTCACGAGATGACCGGCGCCATCGCGGACCTGTTCGCCGGGGTGAATGTGTGGGTCGTGGATGCATTGCGCGAGAAACCGCACCCGACGCACATGCACCTTGCCCAGACGCTGGACGCCATCCGCGACGTGGCGCCGGAACGTGCCTATCTGACACATATGGACAACAGCATGGATTATGACAGGCTGTGTGCGCTCTTGCCGGAATCCGTGAGACCGGCTTATGATGGGCTTCACGAGGCGGCCTGAGGATAGAGCGCTGGCATCCGTTGTCGGGGACCAAGATGAACCCAGAGCAAGGCGCAAATATCATCTGGTGGCTGCTGGCCGCCTTGTTGCCGCTGTCTGCGCTGCTGGCGCGCCGCGTTTCGTTCAAAGGCGTAGCGGCGATGGCGCTGGGCTGGGTCGTGATCTTCGTCGTGGCGCTTGGGCTGTTCAGCTTTCGCCATGAATTCACCAGCATCGCGCTGCATGTGAAGCGGCAGGTGCTCGATCCCTCGACACAGCGGGCAGAGGGCGAACGCCTGCATGTCCGGTTGAGCGAGGACGGGCATTTCTGGGTCACGGGTCGGATCAACGATGCCCCGGCGCGGTTTCTGATCGATAGCGGCGCGACGCTGACGACGCTGTCCGACGATGTGGCGCGCCAGGCCGGGCTTTCGGTCGATGGTTTCACGCCGGGTATCGCGATGCAGACGGCGAACGGCGTGGTGATCGCCAAGCGGTCGTCGATATCGGGGCTGGCCGTCGGGCCGATCCATACCAGCGATCTGCCGGTGGTGGTTTCGGACCGGCTGAACGGCGTCAATGTGCTGGGAATGAACTTTCTCTCGCGGCTCAAGAGCTGGCGGGTAGAGAATGGCGAGATGGTGCTGGAGCCGTGAAGTTGGGGATGTCGTTGAGATCAATGACGCGGCTGGGACACATCTAAATTTAACATAATATATATTATCGGATTTATAGATGCCTGACAGGACGCCTCCGGATATTGCCCCTCTCGTCGCCATCATGGCCCGTTTGCGCGATCCCGCCAGCGGATGCCCGTGGGATGTCCAACAGAACTTCGCCAGCATCGCGCCCTATACGATCGAGGAAGCCTATGAGGTCGCGGACGCGATTTCGCGCAACGACATGGCGGACCTGCGCGACGAGCTTGGCGACCTGCTGCTGCAGACGGTCTATCATAGCCGCATGGCCGAGGAATCCGGCCATTTCGCGCTGACGGACGTGATTGCGGGCATCTGTGACAAGATGATCCGGCGGCATCCGCATGTCTTCGGGCCGGAGGACGCGCAGACCCCCGGCTGGGAAGCGATCAAGGCCGCCGAGCGCGCCGACAAGGATGCGGACAGCAGCGCCCTGGCGGGAGTTGCCGGCGCCCTGCCCGCGCTGCTTCGCGCCGAAAAACTGCAGAAACGCGCGGCGCGTACCGGGTTCGACTGGCCGGACACCGACGGCGTTTATGCGAAGATCGCCGAGGAGCTGGAGGAAGTTCGCGCGGCCGAAACAGCGGAGCATCGCGCTGAAGAAATTGGCGACCTGCTGTTCGCCGTGGTCAATCTGGCGCGGCATATGAAAGTTGACGCAGAGAGCGCCCTGCGCGCGGCCAATGCAAAATTCGAGCGCAGATTTCGTAGTATGGAAATGAGCAATACTCGTCAAGATATTGATTTTATGTCACTATCCCTGGATGAGATGGAGGCACTGTGGCAGCAGGCCAAGGCCGAGGAATGATAAATAGTCAGTGACATTTCGTCATTCCCGCGAAAACAGGAAACGTCAGTCCGCTGAAGGCCAGCCAGATTGAAGCGCCTGACTGGATTCCCGCTATCGCGGGAATGACGAGTTTGTTGTGGCGAGCGGACATTGACGATAGCCCCACACGAGTTAACATGATCCCATGTGTCGAAGCAGCATCTTAGCGGTGATAGCATTCTTGTTCGGCGGCTGCTCGGACACCTGTTCAAATAGCCCGATCAGTCGTGCCGATGCCCCCGACGGGCAGCACGGTGCCGTCCTGTTTCAGCGGGACTGTGGAGCTACTACTGGCTTCTCGACACAGATCTCTGTAGTTGCACAGGGTGAACAGCCATCCGGAAGCGGCAATATCTTTCGGGCTGATGACAACCATGGAGTTGCGGCAGCAGGTGATTGGGGCGGTCCTTGGGCTGAGATCAAATGGCTGGCAAAGGACCATTTACTGATACGCTATGCCGCGAAGTCGCGCCTTTTCGAGCAGAAGGACGGGGTTTCGGGGGTCAGGATCAGCTACCAGCAGGTGGATCGTTGAACGTCCGCAATGTCGTCGTGTCCGGACAGTCCGCTTTCCCCGGAAGGCCCTTTATTCCCGCGCCATGAAGCGCGCGTGGGCGGCGTCGGAGAGGCGCACGGACACGGCCAGCTCGGTGCCCTCTTCGCCCTCCTCCGTCTTCAGCACCTCGCCATGTTCATGCAGCCAGGCGAGTGATGCGCCATCCGAGGATGGCAGCGCCAGCACATAGACGCGGCTGCCTTCGGTCATGCGCGCGGAGATGGCGCGGCGCAGGGCATCCACCCCCTCGCCGGTAACGGCGGACAGCAGCACGACATCGTCGCGGCGCTGCGCCGCATGGTCGATCTCGTCCCTTCCCTCGCCATGCAGCAGGTCGATCTTGTTCCACGCCTCGATATAGGCCGGAGCAAAGCCTTCCCCGTCGTCATTCATGGCGGTGGCAGCCCCCTCCCCGACCTGTAAGCCCAGCTCATGCAGCACCTGCATCACATCGCTGCGCTGCGCCTCGGTATCGGCATGGGAGATGTCGCGCACATGAATGATAAGATCGGCATGGACGACCTCCTCCAGCGTGGCGCGGAAGGCGGCGATGAGCTGGGTGGGGAGATCGGAAACGAAACCCACGGTGTCCGACAGGATCGCCTTGTCCAGCCCCGGCAGGCTGATTTGCCGCATGGTGGGATCGAGCGTGGCGAACAGCATATCCTGCGCCATCACATCTGCACCAGTCATACGGTTGAAAAGGCTTGATTTTCCTGCGTTGGTATACCCGACCAGCGCGATTACCGGCCAGGGCGCGCGCTGTCTGCGGGCGCGATGGAGGCCGCGCGTGCGCGTCACCTGATCGAGCTCGCGACGGATCTTCGCCATCCGGTCGCGAATCATGCGCCGGTCCGCCTCGATCTGGGTCTCGCCGGGCCCGCCGAGGAAGCCGAAGCCACCGCGCTGGCGCTCCAGGTGGGTCCAGCTGCGGACCAGCCGCCCGGCCTGATAATCGAGATGCGCCAGCTCCACCTGCAACCGGCCCTCGTTGGTGGCGGCGCGCTCGCCGAAGATTTCGAGGATGAGGCCGGTCCGGTCGATAACCTTGGCGCCAAAGGCCTTTTCGAGATTGCTCTGCTGCACCGGGCTGAGCGCGTTATCGACGATGACCAGCTCCGCGCCCTGCGCCTCGGCCTGCGCGGCGATCTGCTCCACCTGGCCGCTGCCGAAGAGCGTGGCGGGCTTGATCTGGCGGACGCGGAAGCTCTCGCGCCACACGACATCGATGCCGATGGCGAGCGCAAGCCCCTCCGCCTCCTCAAGCCGGGCCGCAGGATCGCGCAGCGCCGGGCCAGGCACATCGGCGCGCACGACTAGCGCGCGCGCACCACGGGCGACATCATCGTCGCTGTCACGATTGAACACACTCATCGCGCGTTGTTCCCAGAGCGCGCTGTGTTGAACCTAACGCAGACAGCGCGCCCCATTTTCTTGTTGTCGCATCGTTTTTGCCGAAAACCGGTTCCCACTATTACCTTCGGCGAACTGCGTTTCGGCACGATGCTCTGTCAGGCCAAGGCGCGGGCGTGCGCCTCAATCCTTGCCGTCGTCCTGCTCGCTCTCGCCGGAAAGGTCGAGCGGGCGGGTCGGTTGTACGGTCGAAATGGCGTGCTTGTACACCAGCTGCGCCATGCCTTCCCGCTCCAGCAACATGCAGAACAGATCGAACGCCGCGATCTCGCCCTGGAGCATCACGCCGTTGACGAGAAACATCGTCACCGCGTCACCCGAGCGCTGCACCGCGCTCAGGAACACTTCCTGCAGCAGCTTGGATTTGCGGCCCACCTCGGCAAATGCGTTGCGGATGTCGCTCAGCTCCAGCGGTTGCGCGGGCATGATGGTGGAGATAGCGTGCTTGTATACGAGCTGGGACTGCCCGTCCCGCCGCAGCAGCACCGAAAAATTATCGAACCAGGTGATGATGCCCTGCAGCTTGACACCTTTCACCAGGAACATGGTGACCGGAGTTTTGGTCTTGCGCAGATGGTTCAGGAAAATGTCCTGAAGGTTGTTGGTCTTGTCGGCCACGGGTCAGCCTCCTTATTGGCGGGACGTTCCCCGCTCTTGCGCCCCTGCCGGGCGTCGTGCCAGCCCGGCGCGTATCGCCGGAGCCTGGAAGAATGTGTATCGCAACTGCGAAGAGATTTCTATCACAGAAATAGACAGTCGCGTTATTTCAGTCTTTGTCCTCGGTTAATCCCAATAACTTCAGTTTTCGGTGCAAAGCAGAGCGCTCCATGCCGATAAAATTGGCCGTGCGCGAAATATTTCCCGAAAAACGCCTGATCTGGACGCGGAGATATTCTCGCTCGAAATTTTCCCGCGCCTCGCGCAGGGGCGCTGCCATGATGGCGCCCACCATGTTCTGATCCCCGACATCGCTCGAGGCGGCCTCGGAGGGCAGCATGTCGAGATCGATTCGCCCGATTCGCTCGCTCGGCGCGAGGATCATCGTGCGCTCCACCATGTTGCGGAGCTGACGGACGTTGCCGGGCCAGTCCCCCGCCTGCAACGCGGCCATCGCGTCGGGCGCGATTTCGGGCGCGGGCACACGCCGGTCGGCGGCGAAGCGCGCGGCGTAATGCTCCACCAGCGCCGGAATGTCCTCGCGCCGCTCGCTCAGGGGCGGGATGACGAGAGGCACGACATTGAGGCGGTAGAACAGATCCTCGCGGAAACGCTTGTCCTCGATCTCCTCGTTGAGGTTGATGGCGGTGGAGCTGATGATGCGGACATCGACCTTCACCTGACGCTGGCCGGAGACGCGGGTGAAGCTCTGGTCGGTGAGGACGCGCAGGATCTTGGCCTGGGTGGTCAAGGGCATGTCCGCCACCTCGTCGAGATAGAGCGTGCCGCCGTGCGCCTGTTCGAGAAAGCCGGGGCGGACAAGACCGCTCGGATCCTCGATGCCGAACAGCTCCTCCTCCACCCGCTCCGGGTCCATCCGGGCGGCCGAAACGATAATGAACGGCCCGTCGGCCCGCCCGCTCCAGTTATGAAGCATCCGCGCGGCGACTTCCTTGCCCACGCCCGCCGGGCCGGTGATGAGCACGCGGCTACCCGTTCCCGCGACGCGCTTGATCGTGGCGCGGACGCCGTTGATCGCGCCGCTGGTGCCGGTCAGCTCCTCGTCCTGCCCGACGCGGGCCTTCAATTGCTGGTTTTCCCGGCGCAGGCGCTCCGTCTCGGTCGCGCGGGCGACGAGATGCAGCAGCCGGTCCGCCTCGAACGGCTTCTCGATGAAGTCGGTCGCGCCCTTGCGGATCGCCGCGACGGCGGTGTCGATATTGCCGTGGCCGGAGATCATCAACACCGGGATGGAAGGATCGCGCTTCTTGATCTCGTCGAGCAGCTCCAGCCCATCGAGCCGCGAGCCCTGCAGCCAGACATCCAGCAGCACCAGCGACGGTCGGCGAGCGGCGAGCGCCTCCAGCGCCTCGTCGGCATGGGCTGCGGTGCGGGTCTGATAGCCCTCGTCATCGAGGACGCCTGCGACGAGATCGCGGATATCCTCTTCATCGTCCACGACCAGAATATCAAGCGCCATGTGCTATGCTGTCTCCCTTCATCACGGCGTCTGCCGGATCTTCTTCCAGTTTGGCGAGATGGCCCTGATCGACCAGGATGCGCACGATCGCGCCGCCGCCGGGCGCATCCTCGAACTGCATCGTGCCGCCATGCTCCTGCACGATGCGGTTGACGATGGCGAGGCCGAGGCCGGTGCCTTTTGTCCGTGTCGTCATATAGGGCTCGATGATGCGGTCGCGCTCCTCGGGCAAGCCGATGCCGTTATCCTGCACCACAATCGCGATCCGCGTGCCCGCCCGCGCGACCGTCATGCTGATCTGGCCCTCATGGGCAGGATCGCTGGCGCGCCGGGCCTCCACCGCCTCGACCGCGTTCTTGACGACGTTGGTGAGCGCCTGCCCGATCTGCCTGCGGTCGCACACGAGATGCAGATCATCGAGATCGGTCACGAACCCGAAGCGGATATCAGGATGCGCCACCTCGTGCAGGAACAGCGCGTGGCGGGCGATATCGACCAGCACCTCGTTGCGGAACACGGGCTTGGGCATCCGCGCGAAGGAGGAGAACTCATCGACGATGCGCCGCAGATCGCCCACCTGGCGGACGATGGTCTCGGTAAGGCGCGTGAAGGTGGGGCGGTCGTTGGTGATCTGGTCGGCATAGCGGCGCTGAAGCCGCTCCGCCGCGAGTTGGATCGGGGTGAGCGGGTTCTTGATCTCGTGCGCGATACGGCGGGCGACATCGGCCCAGGCCGCGCGACGCTGATCGGAGAGCTGCTGGGTGATATCATCAAAGGTGAGCACATGGCCGCTCTGGTCCTTGACGATCTTGACCGCGAGCGTGCGCAGATCGATCCCGGCCCGGATCTGGACGATTTCGGCGACGGCGCCCTCGGTCAGCAGGTCATCCAGCTCGGGCGACACCTGCCGCAGTTGCAGCTCGGTCAGCACCTCCTCCTGCGCGGCGAGGATCTCGCGGGCGGAACCGTTCACCATGCGGATCTGCCGATCCTGCGACAGCGCGATCACGCCCGCGCTCACGCCCGAGAGAATGGCCTCGATGAAGGCGCGGCGGTTTTCAAGCTGGGAATTGGCGCCCATCAGCGCGCTGGTCTGCGCCTCAAGGCGCTGCGTCATGCGGTTGAAGGCGTTGGAGAGCACGCCGATCTCGTCACGCGCGTGCGGCCCTGCAACGCGGGTGGACAGATCGCCCGCCGCAATGCGTCGCGCCGCGTCGACCAGCTCGTTGACCGGCTTCACCAGCCTGTCCGCCACGGTGAGCGCGATCCACACCGCCACGCCCACCAGCGCCAGCGAGCCGATGAACAGCGCGGAGTTGAAGCGGATCTGGAGCGCGCGGGACTGGCGGGCAAAGCTCTCGTAGTTCGCGAGCACCGCCTGCGCGCGCTTCACCTGACTGAAGGCGGGCGCATCGGAATCGCGGGTGGCATAGAGATAGATGCGCCGGTTGGGATAAAGCAGGGTGAACGCCTGGATCTGGTCCGGCTCGGCGCGGACGACGACCCCCTCCCCCTTCGCCAGCCGGTCGACCACGTCGCGCGTCAGATATTGGGTGACGGGGCGGCGATCCGGGTCCACCGTGGCAGCGGTGCGGGCGATGCCGTCCGGGCCGATCTCGATGATCGCCGAGCGGTTCAATTTGCGCGTCACCACCTGATAGATATAGCCCTCGGCGAAATCGGGGCTGCTGATCTTCGACTGGTTCAGATAGTCGCGCACGTCGCTCGCCATTGTGAGGGTCTCGTCCCCCACTTCGCGCAGGTTCTGCTCATAATAGCCGCGCGCGAAATTGCCCGCGTTCTGAAGCATGGCACGGGCGCTGTCCGAAAACCAGAACTGCACGCCGTACTGAAACAGCAGCGACGCGAACAGCACCACCATCAGCATCGGAATGGCGGCGATGAGCGAGAAGATCGCGACAAGGCGGACATGGAGCTGCCCGTCGCTGCCGATCGCCGAACGCGCGGCCCGGCGCATGGCAACGCGGCGGCCCAGCAGCACCAGCAGCGCGATCGCGGGCACCAGGTTCGCGATCAGCAGCAGCGCGACGACCGGCGGCGACAGCAGCGCCGAACTGTTGTCCTGCCGCGACAGCGACATATAGGTCATCGCCGCGGTGCCGAGCATGACCGACACCGCGAACAGCTCCGCACCGACGTAGAAATGGGGGGTGCGCACCCAGCTCCTCACGAGGCGGGAGAGGCGGGTCAAGAAATGGGGCGCCTGGAAACGATCATAGGTGTGTTGCAGATATACAACAATGGCGTTGCGAGTAAAGCGCCTTGAGGAAGTTTCGCTACAGCGGCGCCTCTGCTGCGCGCAAACGCGACGGATCGATGTCGTAATCGTTGAGCTTCTTGCGCAGCGTGTTGCGATTGATGCCGAGCAGGCTCGCCGCCCTGATCTGGTTGCCATCGACTGCCGAGAGGATTTCCCGCAGCAGGATCGGTTCCACCAGCGCCAGCATGTCGTCATGCAGGCCGGTGCCGTCGCCATAGGTCGTCGCCGAGAGGCGCTGGCGCACCCACTCCGCGAGCAGCCGGCCCAGATCGCCCGAGGCCGCCTCCACCGACGCGGCGATCTGGCTGATGTCGATGTTCGCGCGCACCGCGTCCGCCGAGATGACATCCTCGCGGGTGAGCACGGCCATGCGCTGCATCACGTTCTGCAACTCGCGCACATTGCCGGGCCAGCTGTAGAGCGAGAGCAGACGCGCGGACTCGGCGTCGAGTGTCTTGCGCGGCAGCCCCTCCTGCGCCGCAAGATCGAGGAAGTGGCGCGCCAGCAGCACGACGTCATCCCGCCGCGCGCGCAAGGGCGGAAGCTCCACCGGCACCACGTTGAGGCGGTAATAGAGATCCTGGCGGAAGCGGTTCTCCGCGATGAGCGAGGGCAGATCCTTGTTGGTCGCGGCGATGATCCGCACATTGACCTTCACCGGGGTCGAGCCGCCCACGGTCGTCACTTCCCCGCTTTGCAGCACGCGCAGCAGGCGGGTCTGCGCCTCCATCGGCATGTCGCCGATCTCGTCGAGGAAGAGCGTGCCGTTATGCGCCTGTTCGAACTTGCCCGCGCTGCGATTGAGCGCGCCGGTAAACGCGCCCTTCTCGTATCCGAACAGCTCCGCCTCGATCAGCTCGCGCGGGATCGCGGCCATGTTGACGGCGATAAACGGGTGCGCGCGGCGGTGGCCGAGGCGGTGGATCGCCTGCGCGACCAGCTCCTTGCCGGTGCCGGACTCGCCGAGGATCAGGATGGTGAGATCATTGCCCAGCACGCGCGCGATGGTGCGATAGACCTCCTGCATCGCCGCAGAGCGCCCCACCAGGGGCATGTCGTCGGTGATCTGGTTGTCGTCCTCGGCCGTGCTCCCCGCGTCCGCCCCATTCCCGGCGGACAGGCGGCGCGAGGCCAGCGCGTCCTTCACCGCGCGGGTCAGCTCGTTCAAGTCGAACGGCTTGGGCAGATATTCGAACGCGCCCTGCTCGGTCGCGCGGACGGCGGTGTTGAGGGTGTTCTGCGCCGACAGGATGATGACGCGCATGTCGGGCCAGCGCCCGATAATGGCTTGCACATCGTCCAGCCCGTCGCCATCGGGCAGCTTGACGTCTGTGATGAGAATATCGGGACGGAACGCGCCGAGCAGGCTGGCGCGGTCGGCGATCGTTCCCGCGGTCTTCACCTCGTGCCCCGCGCGCCGCAGCGCCTCGCTCACGACGAGGCAGATCGCCTGATCGTCGTCCACGACCAGTATCCGGCCCGGCGCGGTGCTGACGGCGTTCATCAGGACTGCCCCATCGGAAGCAGGATGCGGAAGATAGTTTCTCCCGCCGCTTCATCGCGCGTATGCTGGACAAAGCCGTTCATGTCCCGCACCAGCTTGTCGACCAGCGCGAGGCCGAGCCCCTGCCCGTCCCGCTTGGTCGAGATGAACGGGTTGAACAGGTCATCCCTGATATGCGGCGGCACGCCGGGGCCATTGTCTATCACCAGAATCTCGATCGGCAGCACGGCGTTGCCCTTCCCCTCCCCCAGCATCACCGAGACGCCGTGGCGGAACGCGGTCTCGATCCGTATCGAGGGCTTCTTGCCCCCGCGCGCAGCCTCGCAGGCGTTCTTGAGCAGATTGAGCACGATCTGGGTCAGCGCGTCGGCATTGCATTTCGCGGGCGGGAGCGAAGGGTCATATTTGCGGACCACCTCCACATTCGCGCCCACGCCTGCGCCGATGATGCTGATCGCGCGGTCCAGCACCGGATAGATGTTGGTCGCGGCGCATTCCAGCGGGCGCTCGGTGGTGAAATCCTGCATCCGGTCGATCAATGCCGCGATGCGGTCGACCTCGTCGCAGATCAATTGGGTGAGCGGCGCGTCGGTATCGCTCGCGGTGCCGGAGAGCAGCTGCGCCGCACCCCTTATGCCCGAGAGCGGGTTCTTGATCTCGTGCGCAAGGATCGCCGCCGCACCCATCGCCGAGCGCGTGCCGCCCGCCGTGCGCCGCCCGCCGATCGCCTGGGCAAGGCTTTGCGCATGGAGGGTGACGATGCGCCATCCCTCGTGCTCCGCCAGCGGCGCGATCATCACATCGGCCTTGATCGCGGCATTTCGGCCCGCGTGGAGCGAGATGTCATAGGCGGCGAGCGGCTTGTCCGATTGCCAGAGCTGGATGCGGAGGTTTTGCTCGTCGATCCGTACCGTCCGCGCGATATCACTGCCGATGATGGCGGTACGCGCCATGTTGAGCAGCGCCTCCGCGCGGCTGTTGGCGTCCGCGATCATGTTGTCGGGGGAAACGAGCAGCGCGGCCACGGGCAGCGCGGAGAATATCTCGGCTGCATTGGGCGCGCCCTTGGCGATGGGAGGCATGAACACGGATTTGACGATGCTGTCCCTCACGCCGCGGCTTTGCTGAGCAATGGCTCATAGAACCGCGCCAGCATATCGAGCACCGTGCGGCTGTCCGGCACCTGATTGACGGCGTTGCGAAACTCGGCCGAGCCGACAAGGCCTTTGGTGTACCAGCCCAGATGCTTGCGGGCAATGTTGACGCCGACCTGCTCGCCATAATGCTCCAGCATCGCGCGATAATGCTCGGTGATGAGGGCGTATTGCTCGTCGATCGAAGGATCGTTGCGCGCCTGCCCGGTGGTGAGCGCCTGCATCACCTGCCCCAACAGCCACGGCTTGCCATAGGCGCCGCGCCCGATCATCACGCCGTCCGCGCCGCTCTGCGCGAGCGCGGTGCGTGCGTCGTCAATGGAACAGATGTCGCCATTGACGATGACGGGCAGCGTGACCGCTTCCTTCACGGTGCGGACGAACGCCCAGTCGGCGCTGCCCTTGTACATCTGGTTGCGGGTGCGGCCATGCACGGTGATGAGCTTCGCGCCCAGATCCTCCGCAATGCGCGCCAGCTCCGGCGCATTGAGGCTGGAATGATCCCAACCCATGCGCATCTTGACCGTGACCGGCACGTCCACCGCCTTCACGGTCGCCTCGATCAGGCGCGCGGCGAGCGGCAGGTCGCGCATCAGGGCGCTGCCCGCGTCGCCGTTCACGACCTTCTTCACCGGGCAGCCCATATTGATATCGATGATCGCCGCGCCCTTGTCCGCGTTGAGCTTGGCCGCCTCGGCCATTTCTTGCGGAGAACAGCCCGCGAGCTGCATCGACACCGGCTCCTCGACCGGATGCCACGCCGCCTTTTGCAGCGACTGGCGCGTCTGGCGGATCATCGCGGGGGAAGCGATCATTTCCGTGACATTGAGCCCCGAGCCATAGCGCCGAACGATGGTGCGGAACGGCATATCCGTCACGCCGGTCATCGGCGCGAGGATCACGGGAACATCGATGGTCACCGGCCCGATCTGGATGGGCTTTACACTGTGCATTGCGCTGGTCTGCCTAAAAAACAGGCAGGCCATAGACGGATTTGACGATTCCCGCAAGAAGTCTGGCGCTTGCGGCGCAGCTGGATTATGGCGCGCGCTCATGAGCAGGGGGCAAGGCACCGTCGCCATCATCGTGGCCGCAGGCGTGGGCGAGCGCATGGGCCTTGGCGTGCCCAAGCAATATGCGCCGCTCGGCGGCAGGGCGGTGGTTGCGCACAGCGTCGCGGTGCTGGCGGCGCATCCGGCCATCGACCGGGTCATGGTGGTGATCGGGCCGGGTCAGGAGAGACAAGCGCAGGCGGCGCTGGCGGACATAATGGCAGACCCCTGGCTGGTGGCAGGCGGTGCGACACGGCGCGAATCAGTGAAGGCGGCGCTGGAGGCGCTTGATGTCGAGGGTGGCGCAGCGCGTGTATTGATTCATGACGCCGCCCGCCCCTTCCTTCCCGCGCGGGTGATCGATGATCTGCTCGCCGCGCTGGACAGCCATGAAGGCGCTATCCCCGCCCTCCCCATCGCCGATACGCTGGTGCGGCATGACAGCGTGATGGGAGATATCGTGCCGCGCGAGCATCTCTACCGGGTCCAGACACCACAGGCGTTCCGGTTCGGGGCGGTGCTTGCCGCGCACCGGGCCTGGTCCGAGGGGCGCGAGGCGACCGACGATGCGCAGATGGTGCGGGATGCCGGCCATGACGTGACCATCACTCCGGGAGACGCGATGCTCGACAAGCTCACCTATGCGGCGGATTTCGTGCAGGCGGAAGCCCGCCTTGCCGCCACCCGTCTGCCGCGCACCGGCATGGGGTTCGACGTGCACAGGCTGGTCGAAGGCAAGCCGCTGTGGCTCTGCGGCGTCGAGATTGCCCATAGCCACGGGCTTTCCGGCCATAGCGACGCGGACGTGGCGATCCATGCGCTGGTGGACGCGATCCTCGGCGCGCTGGCGGAGGGCGATATCGGCCAGCACTTCCCGCCGAGCGATCCGCAGTGGAAAGGCGCGGCATCGCACCGTTTCCTTGAATTCGCGCGGGATCGCGCGGCGGCGCGCGGCGCGGAGATCGCGCATGTCGATGTCACGATCATCTGCGAAGCGCCGAAAATCGGGCCGCACGCGCAGACGATGCGGGCGCGGCTCGCGGATTTGCTCGCCCTGCCCGCCTCGCGCGTATCCGTGAAGGCGACCACCACGGAACGCCTTGGCTTTGCCGGGCGTCGTGAAGGCATCGCCGCGCAAGCCATTGCCACACTGCTGGTGCCAAACAGCTAGAAAAAGGCTATAGAATGACGATGACCGACTCCTTGCTGAACCCGGAACTGGTGGCGCTGGCCCGCCGCGTGGTGGAGGAAAACCGCCGTATCGGGCGCACGATTGCGCTGGCGGAAAGCTGCACCGGCGGGCTGGTCGCGGCGGCGATTACGGAAATTCCCGGCAGCTCCGATGTATTCGAGATAGGTTTTGTAACCTATTCCAATGATATGAAGCAGGAACTTCTGAAAGTTTCTCAGGATGTGCTGGAGACTTTCGGCTCGGTTTCGATCGCGTGCGCATGGGGCATGGCGCAGGGTGCGCTGACGCGCAGCCACGCCCATGTCGCGGTCGCCATCACCGGGATTGCCGGGCCGGGCGGCGGCTCACCGCAAAAGCCGGTGGGGACCGTGGTGTTCGCGCGGGCCGAGCGCGGCGGCAATCCGGATCATATCGTCGCTGACATGAAGCAATTCGAGGATAATGGTCGCTCGGGCGTAAGGCTTCAGGCGGCGCTCTGCGCGCTGGAGCTGCTGCTGCCCGAGTCGGACGCGCCGTAATATTTGATCCGAAACCGGCAGCTGCGCTACGTTTCGGATGGGCGGCGCCAGCCCTCTCCCTCTCCCAACCGCCCGATATGTTACGATATGGTCGATTGGGAGGGGGAAAGGGCCGGAACCGAGCCTAACCCATACAGCTCCTCTGCGCGGGCTTCGAATGCGCCGATCATCTTGCGCAGCGCCTTGTCGAACATCTGGCCCGCCAGCATTTCGAACAGCTTGTTCTTGAACGCGAAATCGACCTCGAAATCGACCAGCACGCCGCCTTCCCCATCGGGCCGAAAGCGCCAGTCGTTGCTGAGATGCTTCAACGGGCCATCGAGATAATCGACATGGACGCGCGTCGGCTCCTCCTTATGCACGCGTGACGTGAAACTTTCGCGCAAGCCCTTGAAACCCACGATCATGTCCGCGACCATCTCGGTCGGGCTGTTCGAGCGGACGCGGATCGCCGTCACCCAGGGCAGGAACTTCTGGTAGGACTGCACGTCAGCCACAAGCGCGAACATCTGCTCTGGGCTATAGGGCAGGCGCCGGGTTTCCTTGTGATGCGGCATAGGAAGTTATACCCTGGCACGCGCCAGTTGCGCCGCACGCGCATCGCGCATCTCCGCGAAATCCTTGCCGGCATGATAGCTGGAGCGCGTGAGCGGGCTGGCGGCGACCTGAAGGAAGCCCTTCGCCCGGGCGATCGCCGCATAGGCGTTGAAGCCCGCAGGCGGCACGAATTCGATCACCTTCGCGTGTTTCGGCGTCGGCTGAAGATACTGCCCCATCGTGAGGAAATCGATATCGGCCGAGCGCATGTCATCCATCACCTGATGCACTTCCAGACGCTCCTCGCCCAGCCCCAGCATGATGCCGGACTTGGTGAAGATGGAGGGATCGAGCCGCTTGACCGTCTCCAGCAGGCGCAGCGAGGCATAATAGCGCGCGCCGGGGCGGATGGTCGGGTAAAGCCGGGGGACGGTTTCGAGATTGTGGTTGTACACATCGGGCCGCGCGGCGACGATCGCCTCGACAGAAGCCTCGTGCTTGTTGCGGAAATCGGGGGTGAGGATCTCGATCGTGGTGGCGGGCGTCGTGCGGCGCAGCGCCTCGATCACCTTGACGAACTGGCCCGCACCGCCATCGGGCAGGTCGTCGCGGTCAACCGAGGTGATGACGATATGCTCCAGCCCCATTTCGGCGGCGGCGTCCGCAAGGTTCTGCGGCTCGTTCACATCGACCTTGCGCGGCATCCCGGTCTTGACGTTGCAGAAGGCGCAGGCGCGCGTGCAGACATCGCCGAGGATCATCACCGTGGCGTGCTTCTTGGTCCAGCACTCGCCGATATTGGGGCAGGCGGCCTCTTCGCACACGGTGGCGAGGCCTTTCTCGCGCATCAGGCGCTTAGTTTCGGCATAACCGGGGCTGGTCGGCGCTTTGACCCTGATCCAATCGGGCTTGCGCGTCCGGGCGGGAGCAGAGTCGATTATGGGGGTTGCATTTTGCGTCATAACGCCCAGATAGCGCCGGGCGCCTGCACATGCCACCCTAAACGATGGGTTTGACCCGAAATCCCGGCTTGCCGGAATTTCGGTTGAGCCGCACCGGCCCGCTCCCCCTCCCAACCTCCCATAGGATACCATATCGGGAGGTTGGGAGGGGGAGCGGGCCGGCACCGAAGAGTGAGACACGAAAAAAGGAGGACATGATCTTGGCCAGCTTTTCCGACATGATCGAAGGATATCGGCGTTTTCGGACCACCGGATGGGCGCAGCAGCGCGAACGCTGGGACGAACTGCGCGAAGGCCAAAGCCCCAAGGTGATGATCATCGCCTGTTCGGACAGCCGGGTCGATCCATCACAGATATTCGATACCAATCCGGGCGAAGTGTTCGTGGTACGCAATGTCGCCGCGCTGGTGCCGCCGTTCGAGACGACACCCGGGCGTCATGGCGTCTCCGCCGCTTTGGAGTTTGCGGTGCAGGTGCTCAAAGTGGGCGAGATCGTGGTGATGGGACATGGCCGTTGCGGCGGCTGTCAGGCGGCGCTTACGCAGGAGCTGAAAGACGCGCCTCCGGGCGAAGGCGGCTTCATTGCGCACTGGATCGACCTGCTCGACGACGCGCGCGACAAGGTGAAGACCTCCTTCGGAGACGACCATAGCCGCGAGGCGCTGCGCGCAATGGAGAAGGAGGGCGTCAAGGTCAGCCTCACCAATCTGCGCACATTCCCCTGTATCCGGGAGAAGGAGAAGGCGGGAGAGCTGAAGCTGATTGGCGCCTATTTCGCTATTTCCGATGGCGTGCTCAACGTGCTGGATGAAGCAAGCGGCGAGTTTGCACCGGCTTGAACGAAAAAGGGCCGCCTCGACGGGCGGCCCTCTATTCTATTCCAGTCGCAGGCTGCTCAGCCGACGATCTCGTCTTTCTTGAAGAAATAGGCGATCTCGGTCGCGGCGTTCTCTTCGCTGTCCGAGCCGTGGACCGAGTTCGCCTCGATCGATTCGGCGAACAGCTTGCGGATCGTGCCCTCATCGGCATTTTCCGGGTTGGTCGCGCCCATGATGTCGCGGTTGCGCTTTACGGCGTTCTCGCCTTCCAGCACCTGCACAACCACCGGGCCTGAGATCATGAACGCCACCAGATCAGCGAAGAAGGGGCGCTCCTTGTGCACGGCGTAGAAGCCCTCGGCCTGCTCGCGGCTCATGCGGATGCGCTTGGACGCTACGACGCGCAGACCCGCTTCCTCCAGCTTCGCGGTGATCGCGCCGGTGAGGTTGCGACGGGTCGCGTCGGGCTTGATGATCGAAAAAGTACGGGTAACAGCCATTTTGGCGAGGCTCCACTGGATTGATGTGGCGCGCGCTTTAGCCGCGTTGCTGCGGCGCGGCAAGGGGATTAATTATGCCCTCTCCCGAAGCAGCTTACGGCCCCTCCATCCACCTGCCGCCTTCCTGCCGCCAGAAACGCGGTTCGACACCGTCTGTTCCCTTGAGCTTCTTCCAGCACGTCCTCGCATCCGCGATGGTGGACTGGTCGAAGAAATAGAAGGCGCGCTTGAACGTGAGCGCGTCATCGCGCCACGCGCCATCGGCCAGCGCGATGTTGCGGGCCGCATTGGCAGGCTCGGGATCAGCGGACAGCAGCACCGGCTGCAGCGCCTCGTCGCCCTCGCCCGCCTGGCCATGCGCGATGAAACTCTCCGGCCGCCATTCCCACAATGCGCGGGACAGACGGGGGAGCGCGCCTTCGCGCCCATCGACCACGAGCAGACGCTCGCCCTCCTCTATCAGCCGCTGCGCGATGGCGGGCAACACCTGCTCCACCGGATCACGACTGAGCTGATAGAAATCTACGCGCACTAAGCCGTCTCCCCATTCGAACCAGGGCGGGCTGCAAATGGCGAATTTTTGCGCTTCCGGTGCTCACGTACCTTAAAGTACGCTGCGTTGAAACGAGTCACGTGCCTCGTTTCAAGGTTCTCAAAATCCGCCATTTTCGCCTCGTCCTGATCCGAATGATGAAACGGCTTCACGCCTCGAACCTGTCCGCCACGAGGCGGTCGAGCAGGCGCACGCCATAGCCGGTCGCGCCCTTGTCCCAGGTGGCGCCGGGCTTGTCGGCCCAGACCATCCCGGCGATATCGAGATGCGCCCATTTGACGCCCTCGTCGATGAAGCGTTTGATGAACTGGGCCGCCGTGATCGACCCCGCGAAGCGCCCGCCGGTGTTCTTCATGTCCGCGATCGGGCTGTCGATCTGCTTGTCATAGGCGTCCCCGAGCGGGAAGCGCCACAGCGGATCGCCCGCAGCTTTACCGGCGGCGAGCAGATCGTCGGCCAGGCTATCGTCATTGCTGAACAGCCCCGCATGTTCGTTGCCGAGCGCCACGAGCATCGCGCCGGTGAGCGTCGCGAGATCGATCAGCACCCGCGGCTTGTAGGTCCGCTGCGCCCAGGTGATGACATCGCACAGCACGAGACGGCCCTCGGCGTCCGTATTGATCACCTCGATGGTCTGGCCGGACATGGAGGTGACGACATCGCCGGGCCGCTGGGCGTTGCCATCTGGCATGTTCTCGACGAGGCCGCAGATACCGACGACCCGCGCCTTTGCCTTCCGGCCCGCAAGTGCGCGCATCGTGCCCGCGACCGCGCCCGCGCCGCCCATGTCCCACTTCATGTCCTCCATGCCGGCGGCGGGCTTGATCGAGATGCCGCCGGTATCGAAGGTAACCCCCTTGCCGACGAGCACCAGCGGGGTGGCGTCGGGGCTTCCGGTGCCGTTCCATTCCATCGCGAGCAGGCGGGGCGCGCGGACAGAGCCTTGCGCGACTCCGAGCAGCGCGCCCATGCCGAGCTTCGCCATCTCGGCCTCATCGAGCACGGTAAAGGTGACACCCAGCGCTTCCAGCGCGCGGCAGCGTTCGACGAAGCTCTCCGGGTAAATCACATTCGCGGGCTCGGCGACCAGCTCGCGGGTGAATTTGACGCCCTCTGCGACGGCAGCGCTGCGCGTCCACAGCTCGGCACAGTCCGCGCCGCTGACGATCTCGACGGTATCCAGCGTAGGCTTCTGCTTGTCGGTGAGCTTGGTGCGATATTTGTCGATCCGCCAGCTGCGCAGTTCCGCACCCAGCGCAAAACGCACGACGCCCTCCGCCGTCACCGGCCCCGCCGCCTCGAACGAAACGGACGCACTCTTCGCGCCCGAAGTCAGCAGCTTTCCGGTCAGCGCCGCGCCAGCCTTCTCCATATCGGCCTCGCTCGCACCGCCCACGCCGAGCAACAGGATACGCCGCGCCTGCCCGTCGATCGTCGCGAAGGTTTCGACCGCACCGCCGCATTCCCCGGCGAAACGCGCGAGCGCTGCCGCTCCCGCCATGTCCCCCGCCATGTCTCCCGCCGCAGCAGGCAGCAGCTCCAGCCCTCCGGTCTTGACCGCGTAAACGAGCGTGTCGGCCTGCGGGGAACGGGAAGCGGCAAAGCGAATGTCCATTACGTCTCTCTTGGCAAAGGGTGATGGCGCAAGCGTTACACAGCGGTGCCGCCGGGGTAAAGACACACAGCTTAAGGTTGCACACTATTCGCGCCTCCCGTTCCTCGCGCGTCGCTATGGGATTGCGGGATCGTCCCTGATGCAATAGGCGAGCGAAACGAGCCCCAGATATTTATGACCAGAGACTCCATCCTGCCTCACTCGCTTCCGCTCCCCGGCCCAGACGCCCCTTGCCGCGAACGCCCGGGCAGGCGCGCCGCGCTGGGCGGGGCGGCGATTGCGGTTCTGTGCTGGAGCAGCCTTGCGGGCGCGCAGGAAACTTCCCCGCCGCCTCCTTCTCCGGCGGTGACGGCTTCGTCGCCCACAGCCGACAGCGAGATCGCCTTCGCCGCCGATCAGCTCAATTATGACAGCGATAGCGATATCGTCACCGCTTCGGGCAATGTGCAGATGGTGCGCGAGGGCAACCGCCTGCGCGCCGACAAGGTGGTGTGGAACCGCAAGACCGGCGCGGTCGAGGCGAGCGGCAATGTCTCCACCGTCGATGTCGAGGGCAATGTCGCTTATGGCGATACGCTGCAGGTGACAGACACGCTGAGGGACGGCGTCGTCGCCAACCTGCTGCTGGTGATGCAGCAGGGCGGCAGGCTGGTCGCGCGGCAGGGCGCGCGGCGCAACGGTGTCTATTTCCTGGATCAGGCGGCCTATACGCCCTGCTCGGTCGAGGATTCGAAGGGTTGCCCCAAGGAACCAAGCTGGCAGATCAGGGCAGTCAAGGTGCGCTATGACCCGGTGCGGCAGCGCGTGTATTACAAGGGTGCGCGGATCGAGCTGTTCGGGATTCCGCTGGCGATGGTGCCCGGCTTTTCGCATCCGGTCGGCACCGGCGGCGGATCGGGCTTCATGCTGCCGGATTACCGGATCAGCGGCGTCAACGGCGCGGAGCTTGCCTTGCCCTATTACGTCAAGCTCGCGCCCAACCGGGACATGACGCTGACGCCGCATGTGTTCACCGGCCAGCTGCCGATGATGGAGGCGAGCTACCGGGCGTGGCTGGGGCGCGGAGCCTACAACATCCTCGGCTATGTGACCAAGAGCGTGCAAAGCAACGGCGCCCCCAATGCGGCGGTGCAGCAGCGCCAGTTCCGTGGCTATATCGAGGGGAGCGGCTCCTATCGCTTCACGCCGGAATGGCGGCTCTACGGCTCGCTGCGCCGGGCGACCGACCGCACCTTCCTGCGCCGCTACAACATCAGCAGCGATGACCGCCTGCGCAGCACATTGCGGGCGGAGCACATCGACACCGCCACTTATTTCTCGCTTGCCGGATGGTCGGTGCAGACGATGCGGCTGGGCGACAGCCAGAGGCATCAGCCGGTCGCGCTGCCGGTGATCGATTATCGCTGGCGGCTGCCGAGCCCGGTGCTCGGCGGGCGGTTGCAGCTCCAGGCCAACAGCCTCGCGCTCTCGCGTTCGGTGGGGCAGGATACGCAGCGCGCCTTTGCGGCTGCCGAGTGGAAGCTGCGGACGCTGACCGGCCTGGGCCAGGCGCTCACCTTCACGGCCTATGCGCGCGGCGATGTGTATCACAGCAGCCATAACAGCCAGAACCCCATCGCCGCCTATGCGGGTGCGAATGGCTGGAAGACGCGCGGGATCGCGGCGGCGGCGGTGGATATGGAATGGCCGTTCGTCGGTTCGTTCCTCGGCGGCACCCAGCGCATCACGCCGCATGTTCAGCTCGTCGCCGCGCCGCGCCTCGCGAACCTCACCCTGCCCAACGAGGATTCCCGCACCGTCGATCTGGAAGACAGCAACCTGTTCGCGCTCAACCGCTTCTCGGGCTATGACCGCTTCGAGGATTCCAGCCGCCTCACCGTGGGCGTCAACTATGCGCTCTCCCTCAAGGATTTCTCGCTTGAGAACGTGTTCGGCCAGAGCTTCCGGATCGACAACCGCTCCACCCTTCTGCCCGATGGCACCGGACTCTCGCGGCGGGTGTCGGACTTCGTGGGGCGGACCACGGTGCGCTACAAGGATTTCGTGAGCCTCACCCACCGCTTCCGGCTCGACAAGGACAATCTCGCGATCCGCCGCAACGAGATCGACGCGACGGTCGGTTCGCGCCGCACCTATGTGGTGCTGAGCTACCTGCTGCTCAACCGCAACGTCATCGAGCAGCTGGAGGATCTGGCCGACCGCGAGGAAGCGCGGATCGGCGCGCGGATCGCCATCGCCCGTTACTGGTCAGTCTTCGGCTCGACGGTGGTTGACCTCACCGACAAGAAGGAGGCGCCCGGCGTCCCTTCCGACGGGTTCGAGCCGGTCAAGCACCGGCTGGGGATCGATTATAAGGACGACTGCCTCAACATCGCGTTCACCTGGCAACGCGACTATCAGGTGGTCGGCGACGCGCGCACCAACAACAACTTTCAGCTACGGCTGGTGTTTCGCAATCTGGGAATATAAGGATTGCGTTGAGGAAGTCACTCAGCCGGGGTTCATCCTGAGAACGGTAAACCGTGCCGTGGCAGCACACCTGTTTGGAGAGTAGTGGTCTAGATGGTCAGTTCGGAAATCGGCGCGCTCCGTCGCTCTAGCAAGGTATCGGGGGCGCTTCATGCGCTCATCGCCGCCCTGTCCCTCGGGATGGGCACGTCGGCCCTGGCGCAGGACGCGGGCGATTCGCTCAAATTGCCCGGAGATGTCACGATCTTCGAGGACCGCGACCCGCATCTGCACAAGCCGACGGCGGTCGTGAACGGGCAGATCATCACCAAGACCGATGTCGACCAGCGGCTGGCGCTCATCGTGCTGGCGAACGGCGGCAAGGTGCCTGATGAGGAAATGGCCCGGCTGCGCCTGCAGGTGCTGCGCAACCTGATCGACGAAACGCTCCAGATCCAGGAGGCCGCCGCCAACGACATCCGCATCGACAAGGCCGAGCTTCAGGAGAGCTTTGCGCGGGTCGCCGCCAATTTCCGTCAATCGCCGAAGGACTTTACCAAATATCTGGCGTCCAAGGGCAGCTCCGCCGCCAGCATCACCCGCCAGATCGAGGCGGAAAGCGCGTGGAGCCGCCTGCTGCGTCGCAAGGTGCAGCCCTTCGTCAATGTGAGCCAGGAAGAGGTCAACAGCGTCATCCAGAAGCTCAACGCCTCGAAGGGCTCGGACGAATATCATATCGGCGAGATCTATCTCTCCGCCACACCGGAAAATTCCGCGCAGATCCTTGAGAACGGGCGCAAGATCATCGAGCAGATCCGCCAGGGTGGATCGTTCGCCGCCTATGCGCGGCAATATTCGGAAGCCTCGACGGCGGCGGTCGGCGGCGATCTGGGCTGGGTGCGCGCGCCGCAGCTGCCCGATGCGCTGGCGCAGGCGGCGATGGAGGTGCAGGTCGGCCAGATCGCGGGACCGATCGCGATCCCCGGCGGCTATTCGATCCTCTATCTGGTGGACAAGCGCAAGGTGCTCACCGCTGACCCGCGCGACGCGATGCTCAGCCTCAAGCAGATCTCGATCTCGTTCTCCAAGGGCACCAGCGAGGCGCAGGCCGGCGCCATCGTCAAGACCTTCGGCGAGCAGATGAAGTCGCTCCAAGGATGCGGCAGCGTCGCGACGATCGCGGCGAAGCTCAACGCTGAGGTGATCGACAACGACAATGTGAAGGTGCGCGATCTGCCTGCCCCGCTCCAGCCCCTGATGCTCGATCTCCAGGTCGGGCAGGCGACCCCGCCATTCGGCTCGGCAGAGAGTGGCGTGCGTTCGCTCGTCCTGTGCGGCCGCGACGACCCGCAGGATGCCAGCGCCCCTTCGTTCGACCAGATCATGTCGCAAATGGAAGACGAGCGTGTGAACAAGCGAGCGCGCATCTATCTGCGCGATTTGCGGCGAGACGCCATTATCGATTATAACTGAGCCGATGGCTTCACCCAACCCAAGCGACCCTCTCGCCCCTCTGGCCGTAACGCTGGGAGATCCGGCGGGCATCGGCCCGGAAATCATCGGCAAGGCCTGGGCGGTGCGCGAGGCGCAGGGGCTGACGCCGTTTTTCGTGATCGGCAGCAGCCGCGCCATTTCGGCGGTCTGGAATGGCCCCGTCATCAGCATCGGCGCGCCGGATGAAGCGGCTGCGGCCTTTGCGACCGGCCTGCCCTGCCTTGAGATCGAGCTGGCCGGAGAGGTGACGCCGGGGCAGCCCGACGCGGATGGCGCCCATTGCGCGCTCCATGCGCTCGAAATGGGCATCGGCCTCGCCAAATCCGGCGCGGCGGCGGCGCTCGTGACCGCCCCCGTCGGCAAGAGCCAGCTCTATGCGGTGGGCTTCACCCATCCGGGCCAGACCGAATTCATCGCGGAGCGCTGCGGCATATCGCGCGAAAACGCCGTGATGATGCTCGCCGGGCCATCGCTGCGCGTGATCCCCGTCACCATCCACATGCCGCTGAGAGACGTGCCGGATGCGCTGTCGATCGAGCTGATCCGCACCCGCGCGCTGGTCACGGTAAAGGGGCTGTGCCGCAATTTCGGGATCGCGAAGCCGCGCCTGGTGGTCGCGGGGCTCAATCCGCACGCCGGAGAGAGCGGCAATCTGGGCCGGGAGGAGATCGAGATCATCGCGCCCGCGATCGAATCCCTCCGCGC
This sequence comes from Sphingobium sp., assembly GCA_022652485.1. Lineage (GTDB taxonomy): Bacteria > Pseudomonadota > Alphaproteobacteria > Sphingomonadales > Sphingomonadaceae > Sphingobium. Next base: position 61,734 of record JALCRK010000005.1, on the reverse strand, counting down.
CGAGGGGATGGACATCAGCGGCCCTTATGCGCCGGACGGGATGTTTCACGAGCCGATGCGCGACACCTATGACGCGGCGCTCTGCATGTATCATGATCAGGCGCTGATCCCCCTGAAGACGCTGCATTTCGACGAGGGCGTCAACATGACGCTCGGCCTGCCGATCGTGCGCACCTCGCCCGATCATGGCACCGCCTTCGGCATCGCCGGGCGGAATATCGCCAGCCCCGGCGCGATGATCGCCGCGATCCGCATGGCCGAAAAGGCTGCCCGGAGCAGGGTCAGAAACGCCGAGCTGGCCTGCGATTGACGCTGCCCATGCGTCCATCCGATCTCCCTCCGCTGCGGGATGTCATCGCGCGCCACGGGCTTCAGGCAACCAAGGCGCTGGGGCAGAACTTCCTGCTCGACGAGCAGCTGCTCGCACGTATCGCCGCCATTCCTGGCGATCTGGACGGGGAACGGGTGTTCGAGGTCGGCCCCGGCCCCGGCGGATTGACCCGCGCTGCCCTTCGCGCCGGTGCGCATGTTACCGTGGTCGAGATGGACCGCCGCTGCATTCCTGCGCTGGAGGAGCTGGCCGCCGCGTTTCCGGGCCAGCTGCGCATCATCGAGGGCGACGCGACGCAGGTCGATGCCCGCGCGCTGGTGGGCGATGGCGCGCATATCATCGCCAACCTGCCCTATAATGTCGGCACACACCTGCTGGTGGGCTGGCTTTCCGCGCAGTGGCAACCGTGGTGGAAATCGCTGACCCTGATGTTTCAGCAGGAGGTGGCGGAGCGGATCGTCGCGCGCGAGGGCGGTGATGCCTATGGGCGGCTCGCGGTGCTGGCGCAGTGGCGCTCGGAGGCGCGGATCGCGATGAAGGTGCACCGCAGCGCCTTCACACCGCCGCCGAAGGTGATGTCCGCCGTGGTGCATATCACGCCTGGCGAGGAGCCAGCGGGGGTCAAGCTGCCGATGCTGGAACGGATTACCGCCGCCGCCTTCGGCCAGCGACGCAAGATGCTGAGACAGAGCCTCAAGGGCGTGCCGGGCGCGCTGGAGGCTCTGGCTGCGCTGAGCATCGACCCACAGCGGCGCGCGGAAACGCTCAGCGTGGCGGAATATGTCGCGATTGCGCGAGCGTTGAGCGCCTGATCGGTCAGGGCTTGGAGATCGCGGGAGGCGCGACCGGCTGCGTCGGAACGCCTGTAACAGCGGCGAGATCCTTCGCCTTTTGCGTGCCCTGCTCTGTCGCCTGCTTCTCGATCAGCATCGAAAGCTCGGCGATCTGAGGGCAGCTACCGCGGCACAGCGTCTGCATCCGCGAGAGGTTCTCGCGCGCGTTGGCGATCGCGCCACGATCGGCCAGCGCCCGCACGGTGCCGCCGAGAGCCGCCATGTCGGTCGGTTCGAGGCGCAGTGCCGCGTTGTAAAAGCCTACCGCCTTGCCCTGAAGCCCCTGCCCCCGCGCGATATCGCCCAGCGCGACGAACACCGCGCGGTTGCGCGGATCGACGGCGAGCGCGCTTTCATAGGCGTCGTTCGCGGCATCGAGATCGCCCGCATTGCGCGCGGCATCACCTTTCGCCGCCCACGCCAGCGACACCGGATCGATCTGACTATCCGGCGCCTTCGTCACCCCGACGCTCGACACGACGGCGAACAGGGCGGCAAGCGCAAGGGTTGGCGGCGTAAAGCGCATGATCGTCTCCCACAGGCCGCGTGGCGGGGCCTTGAGTCTGGGCTGGGTGGCAGTGTTTCCCGGACTTCGCCTCATATCCTCACCAGCGCGGCGATGAAGAATCCATCCGTGCCATCATGCAGAGGCGTTAGCAAGCGGCCTTCACCATATTTCCGGCCTGCGTCGAGGGGCAGGTCCGCCGTCCGCCAGCCATCGTGCCGACGGAGAAACGCATCGAGCTGGCCTGCGCCTTCCTGCTGCGTCAGGGCGCAGACGGCATAGACGAGCCTGCCGCCGGGCTTGACGAGGGGCGCGGCGAAATCGAGGATACGGGCCTGCTCTCGTACGAGGCGGGCAAGCCGGTCCTCGGTGAGGCGCCAGCGCGCCTCCGGGTTGCGGCGCCAGGTGCCGGTGCCGGAACAGGGTGCATCGATCAGCACGACATCGGCGGTGGCGGCGAGCGGGGCCAGGGTCTGCGCTTCCTTCCCGGCGTCGAGCAACAGCTGTTCCACGAAATCCGCGCCCGCCCGATGCGCCCGTTCCGGCAGGCGCGAAAGGCGATCCCGGTTCACATCCGCCGCGATGAGCCTGCCCTCGCCCGCCATATCGGCGGCGAGCGCCAGCGTCTTGCCGCCAGCCCCGGCGCAAAGATCGACCACGGTCATGCCGGGCTTCGCTTCGCAGGCGGCGACGATATGCTGGCTGCCTGCGTCCTGAATTTCGATCAGGCCGTCACGATAGGCGTCCGACTGCTCGACCGCGCCACCCTTGGGTAAGCGCAGGGCATGGGGCAGGCCCGCAATAGGCTGGGCATCGGGGAATTGCGTTCGGACGGAGGCCGCGTTCGCCTTGAGCCCATTCACCCGCAGATCGAGCGGTGCGCGTACCAGCAGGGCGGTCTGCTCGTTGGGGTCGGCCAGAGGTTCGGCCAGATGGGGGAGCAGCCATGACGGCCCCGCTCCGGGGAGCGCACGCGGCTCGTCAGGCGCGATCGGCGCGGGCGCATGGGCGCTGCCATCGAACAGATGGGCGAGATCGGGCGTTGCATCGGCAAGCGAAAGCATCGCCGCGCGGCCGCTTTCCGGGCGTTCGCCGCAAAGGCGGATGGCGGCATAGATCCAGTCCCGCACCGCGCGCCGGTCCTTCGATCCGGCATAGCGGCGGTCCTTGAAATAGCGCGCGATCAGCGTATCTGCCGCCGCTCCGCCCTCCCGCGCTGCCGCGATGATGGCATCGAGCAGCTCAATCGCCGCCTGGATCCGGGCCTGCGGGGTCATGGAACGAACTCACCCCTCCCCTTTAGGGGCGGGGTTGGGGGTGGGGCAGGAGCCAGGCGCTCGCTTTGCTCGCGACCCATCACAACCCCTCCCCTGAAAGGGAGGGGCTTTGAAAGCTCAACGCGTCGGATAATTGGGTGCCTCGCGGGTGATGGTCACATCATGCACATGGCTCTCGGAGAGGCCCGCGTTGGTGATTTGCACGAAGCGCGCACGCGCCTTGAGGTCGGGGATGGTGCGACTGCCGGTGTAGCCCATCGCCGCCTTGACGCCCCCGACGAGCTGGTGGATCACATCGCGCGCCGGCCCCTTGAACGGCACCTGCCCCTCGATCCCCTCCGGCACCAGCTTCATCTGGTCCTTGATGTCCTGCTGGAAATAACGATCCGCGCTGCCCCGCGCCATCGCGCCAACCGAGCCCATGCCGCGATAGCTCTTGTAGGCCCGGCCCTGATAGAGGAAGGTTTCTCCCGGCGCTTCCTCGGTGCCCGCGAGCAGCGAGCCGATCATCACCGCGCCCGCGCCCGCCGCCAGCGCCTTTGCAACGTCTCCGCTGGTGCGAAGGCCGCCGTCGGCGATCACCGGCACGCCGGATTTGGCGGCTTCCTCGGCAGCGTCCATCACCGCCGTCAGCTGCGGTACGCCGACGCCCGCGACCACGCGCGTGGTGCAGATCGACCCCGGCCCGATACCGACCTTGACGCAATCCGCGCCCGCATCGATCAAGGCGCGCGCGGCTTCGGCGGTGGCGACATTGCCCGCGACGACCTGCACGCTGTTGGAGAGTTTTTTCACCGCCGAAACAGCGGCCGAAACCATTTTGCTGTGGCCATGCGCGGTATCAATAACAATGAGATCGCATTCGGCATCGATCAGCGCCTCGGTGCGCTCCAGACCCTTGTCGCCCACCGTGGTGGCGGCCGCGACGCGCAGGCGGCCCGCCTCGTCCTTGGTCGCCTGCGGATAGGTGACGGCCTTTTCGATGTCCTTCACAGTGATGAGGCCAACGCAGCGATAGGCATCGTCCACCACCAGCAGCTTCTCGATCCGGCGCTGATGCAGCAGGCGGCGCGCTTCCTCCTGGGAGACACCCGCGCGCACCGTGGCGAGATTGTCGCGCGTCATCAGCTCGGCGACTGGCTGGAGCGGGTTTTCGGCGAAGCGCACATCACGATTGGTCAGGATGCCCACCAGCTTGCCGCTGTCCTCAACCACGGGAATACCGCTAATGCGGTGGCGCGCCATCAGCTCCTGCGCGGTGGCGAGGGTCGATGTCGGCGTGATCGTGATCGGGTTGACGACCATGCCGCTCTCGAACCGCTTGACCGCGCGCACGGCGGCGGCCTGCTCCTCGATCGAGAGGTTGCGATGCAGCACCCCCATGCCGCCCAACTGCGCCATCACGATCGCCATATCGGCTTCCGTCACGGTATCCATCGCGGAGGAGAGGATCGGGATGTTGAGCTTGATCGCCTTGGTGACGAAGGTGCTGGTGTCCGCCTGGCTCGGGAGCACGTCCGATTCGCCGGGCTGGAGCAGCACGTCGTCGAAGGTGAGGCCGAGGCGGATATCCATATTGTGCCACTTTCTTTGTTTTGCTGTGTGGAATCGTGGCCGCCCATGTAACCATTTCGTCCCGTCGCGGCTAGAGCAACGGCGAATAAAATTCAGAGGGCGCCTGCGCGCTCCAGCAACGAACGCGCCTGCGCCACATGCATGTCCTCGATCATGCGGCCCTGATAGCGCTCCGCCCCGCCCGAGAAGGCGGCGATGAGCGCGCGGGCCTCGGCCAGATCCTCTTCGGAAGCGCCGAATATGGCGTTGGCAGGCGCGATCTGGCTGGGGTGGATCAGCGTCTTGCCGTCAAAGCCGAGCGTGCGGGCTTCGGAACATTCGGCGGCGAATCCCTCCGCGTCATCGAGACGATTATAGACGCCATCGAACACCGCTTTGCCGTGAAGGCGCGCGGCGAGGATCACGCCCTGCATCGCGAGTGCCAGACCGGAACGGTCCGCATCGAGCGGGATGCGCAGATCATGCCGCAGGTCGTTATTGCCCATGAACAGGCCCGCCATACCCGGCACGGCCGCAATCGCCTGCGCCTCGACCACGCCGCGCGGCGATTCGATCATGGCGATGACGGGCAGGCCGCTGACGTGATGCAGGTCCGCCACCTGCCCGGCGGCCTCGACCTTGGGGAGGACGACGAAATCCGGCTTCAGGCCATGAAGCGCCGCGAGATCTGGCCCATGATGAGGGCTGTCGCTCGCATTCAGACGGATGGCGACGAGGCGACTGCCGAACCCTTCGGCGAGAGCGGGCGCCAAGGCCGCGCGGGCTTCGTCCTTCCGATCTTCCGCCACGGCGTCTTCGAGATCGAGGATCACCATGTCGCACGGGAGAGCCCGCGCCTTCTCCACCGCCCGGGCGTTGGACGCCGGCAGGAACAGCAAAGAGCGCGCGTGATGAAGCAGCATGAAAACAGGCCTCCGGGATTGATCGAACGATCACCCATTCCCGGATTTTATCACTGGAGGAAAGCGAATTCTGGGCTTTGCGCCCCGGACGCTCAATCCTTGCCCAAAAAGCCCTTCGCCGCGTCGGCGAGGCCGCCGAGGCCACCCTCGCCGCCCAGCAGGCCGCCGACCTTCCCGAGCAGATCGTCTGACCCGCCGAAACTGCCGATCATCTCCTGGATTTTCTCGGGAGCGAGCCCGTTCTGCTGCGCTGTCTGCATCAGGGCCGACATGATGTCCCCACCCTGCCCCATGTTCGCCTTCAGCGACTCGGCGAGGGACTGAACCTGATCGGCAGGCATACCGAGTTTGCCCGCGATTTCTCCAAGATCGAGATTTTCCAGCAGCTTGTCAAACATGGTCCCACCCTTTTGTTCATTGAGGAGGCTGAGGCATAGCAGAGTTCAGCCGTGAAGGCACGAAAAAGGGCGCGGAAGCCTCAAGCCGCCGCGCCCCTGTTAATCCGTCTCGGGGAAGGTTATTCCGCCGCGAGCGCCACGCCGGGGGCCGCATCGAGCACCGAAGCATCGACATGGTCCGCGAACTGGGCGAAGTTGTCGACGAACTGCTGCACCAGCTTGGCGGCGGTCTCGTCATAGGCGTCCTTGTCGCTCCACGTCGCACGCGGATCGAGGATCTGGCTGTCGACGCCTGGCACCGCGACCGGCACCTCGAACCCGAAATTGGGATCGATGCGGAACTCGGCGCTGTTGAGGCTGCCATCGAGCGCGGCGTTCAGCAGTGCGCGCGTGACCTTGATCGGCATACGCTTGATACCGGCATCGGTCGCCCGACCACCCGACCATCCCGTGTTGACCAGCCAGCACTGCGCTCCACCCTCGGCAATCCGCTTTTTCAGGAGATTGCCATAGACGCTGGGATGGCGCGGCATGAAGGCGGCGCCGAAGCATGTGCTGAAGGTCGCCTGCGGCTCGGTCACGCCGATTTCGGTGCCAGCGACCTTGGCGGTATAGCCCGAGAGGAAGTGGTACATCGCCTGATCGGGCGTCAGCCGCGCGATCGGGGGGAGTACGCCGAAGGCGTCGGCGGTGAGGAAAATGATGTTCGACGGCGGCGGGCCGAGGTTCTTTTCGCTCGTGTTGGGAATGAACTCGATCGGGTAGGCACCGCGGGTGTTTTCCGTCCGGCTTGCGTCGTTGAAATCGAGTTCGCGAGTCGTCTCGTCCATCGCCACGTTCTCGAGGATCGTGCCGAACATCTTGGTGGTTGCGTAGATTTCCGGCTCCCCCTCTGCCGAGAGGTTGATCATCTTCGCGTAGCAACCGCCCTCGAAGTTGAACACCGCCTGATCCGACCAGCCATGTTCGTCGTCACCGATGAGAGTGCGGCTGGCGTCGGCGGAGAGCGTGGTCTTGCCGGTGCCGGAGAGGCCGAAGAAGATCGCGCTCTTGCCGTCCGGGCCGACGTTGGCCGAACAGTGCATCGGCATCACGCCCTGTGCAGGCAAAAGGAAGTTGAGCAGACCGAACACGCCCTTCTTCATTTCGCCCGAATATTCGGTGTCGCCGATCAGGATAAGCTTCTCGGAGAAGTTGACCGCGATCACAGTCTCGCTGCGGCAACCATGACGTGCCGGATCGGCTTTGAAACTCGGCAGGTTGATGATCGTGTATTCCGGTGCGAAGCCAGTCAGCTCGTCGGCTGTGGGGCGTACCAGCAGCGTGCGAACGAACAGGCTATGCCACGCCATCTGGGTGACGACGCGTACATTGACGCGGTATTCCGGCTGACTGCCCCCGAAAAGATCGGCGACGAAGAGCTCGCCCTGGTCCTTCAGCGCCGCCATGAAATCGGCCTTGAGGTTCGCCCAATGCTCAGTCGACATCGGCTGATTGATGGCGCCCCAGTTGACCGCGCTTTCGGTGGTGGCATCGCGCACCACAAACTTGTCCTTGACGCTACGGCCTGTGAACTTGCCGGTATCCACCAGCAGCGCGCCATCCCTGGTAAGCTGGCCCTCGCCGCGTTTCAAGGCAGCTTCGATCAGCGGGGCAGTGCCGAGGTTCCAATGAATTTGAGCGTCGGTTTTAAGACCCTGATCAGCCAGGGAAATCGAGGAATACGCCTGCACGCGTGTCTCCCTAAAAGTTATCGATGGCTCCCAAAGGAGCGCCTTGTTGGGCCCGTGGTTTTGCCGCGACGTCTGCACGACCTGGATGGCCGACGACCTTTGAGATATTGCAAACGCGCTTCTGTTGTCACCAGCAGACTCTGGCGCGCATAGGCCGAACTTGCCGCCGCGTCAAACAATCAGGTGGTTAATGGAGGCAATTCCAAGGAGAAAGTTGCCGCTCCGGCTTCCTTGCGATAATCGGTACGGTAATGACCGATACGAACGCCCCTTCTGTCGCACTGATCGACGACGACCGCAACATCATCACCTCGCTTGCCATTGCGTTGCAGGGCGAGGGTTTCGTGACCCGGCTCTACACCGACCCGGAGGCGGGCTTGAAGGCGCTGTCGGAAAACCCGGCGGATGTGATCGTGTGCGATATCAAGATGCCGCGACTGGACGGCATCGAGCTGCTGCGGCGCCTGCGCGAGAAAAGCGCCACCCCGTTTATCTTCCTTACCTCCAAGACCGACGAGCTCGACGAGGCGCTGGGCCTCGCGATGGGCGCGGACGATTATATTGCCAAGCCATTTTCCCAGCGCCTGCTGATCGCGCGGATCAAGGCGCTGTTGCGGCGAACCGAAATGGGCAAGGCCTCGGCAGCACCCGAGCAGCAGTCCGAGCCGATGGTGCGCGGACGGCTGGAGATGGACCCGGACCGGCATCTGGTCAAATGGAACCAGGTGCCCGTCACCCTCACCGTAACGGAATTTATGATCCTTGAGGCGCTGGCGCAGCGGCCCGGCGTTGTGAAGACGCGCAACCAGCTGATGGATGTCGCCTATCAGGACGATGTCTATGTCGACGATCGCACCATAGACAGCCATATCAAGCGGCTGCGGCGCAAATTTCGTGAGGCCGATCCCGATTTCAACGCTATAGACACCCTGTATGGCGCCGGTTACCGCTTCTCCGAAGATTAGATATCTGCCCTATCCGCCTTCTTTCTGGGGCGGCGGATTCAGCCTGACATGGCGGATCCTGGCGGTGAACATATTCGCGCTCGCGCTGTTCGCGGGCGGCTTTTTCTATATCGACAGCTATCGCTCCCGCGTGATCGACGAGCGCCTGCTCCAGTCCGCGCGGCGGCTGGAGATGGTCCGCGACATGGCCGCTCATATTGCGCCAGCCCAACGCCGAGAGGTTCTGCTGAGCTTATCCAAGCAGAATGGCGAGCGCATCCGCCTTTATTCTCCCCAGGGCGCGCTGCAGTTCGACAGCGCCAGGGCGGGTGGCGCGACCTACACGCTGGTCGATCCCGCCGAAGAGCCTTTGAAGCGGCAGGTTGCGCGGTTCCTCGATGAAATGGTCGACAGCATAGTGCGGTCCGATCCGCTGGAAGCCTTCGAAGAGCCGCGCCGAGACGTCGCCAACGCCTGGGCGGAGGTGCGGGAATCGGCGCGTAGCGGCCACGCCGTCGCCACCGCCCGTTTCGCGCCCGATCGCACGCCGATGATCAGCGCGGCAGTCCATTTGCAGGACGGCAGCACGGTGCTCGCGATCACCAATGCCCGCGACATCACCCGCGCGGTGCGGGCCGAGCGGCTGAGGCTGGCGCTGGTGGTGACGATGGCGCTGCTGGGCTCGATCTGGCTCTCGCTGTTTCTGGCGCGCACCATCGTGTTGCCGCTCCGCAGGCTGGCGCGCGGAACAGCCCGGGTGCGCCTTGGCCGCGCACGGCAGGTCCATATCCCCCGTCTCCCCGACCGCCGCGACGAGATCGGCGTGCTCGCGCGGTCGGTCGCCGACATGACCGAGGCGCTGCGCCACCGGATCGACGCGACGGACAGCTTTGCCGCCGATGTGAGCCATGAGCTGAAGAACCCCATCGCCTCGCTGCGTTCCGCGCTCGACGGGCTGGAAAATGTGAGGGAACCAGCGCTACAGCGACAGCTGCTCTCCATCGCGCAGGATGACGTGCGGCGGCTCGACCGGCTGGTGACGGACATCGCGGAGGCGTCGCGGATCGATGCGCAACTCTCGCGCACACGGTTCGAGCCGGTCGATCTCGGCCAGCTGATAGAGCAGATGATCCTTGCGCGGGAAAAGCGCGGCATCGAGCGGCATGTCCGCCTCGCCTTCGCCCGCCCCCGCAAGGATGTCGCGGTGGTGATGGGAGAGCAGAGCCGCCTGATGCTGGTGATCGACAATCTGCTCGACAATGCCGTGTCCTTTTCGCCCGAGCGCGGGCTAGTGCAGGTGACCGCGACGGTCGCGAACGACGAGGTACTGCTGAGCGTGGAGGACGAAGGGCCGGGCGTGCCGCCGGAAGAGCGCGAAACCGTGTTCCGGCGCTTTCACAGCGTGCGGCCCGAGAACGAGGCATTCGGCAAGCATAGCGGCCTTGGCCTCGCCATCGCGCGCAGCATCGTCGAGGGGCATCAGGGGCGGATCGTGATCGCGGACCGGGAAAATGCGCTCAAGGGTGCGCGGTTCGATGTCTATCTGCCGCTCGCAACGCTCGGCGATCCGGGCATCGCGTCCGAATGAGCGGAGCAGCGAGAGAAGAGGTCGATCCCGGCTTCGCAGGGGCGGTGCATGGCACCAGCATCGTCATCGATGGCCGGGGCGTGCTCATCCGTGGGCCGAGCGGCGCAGGAAAGTCCGATCTCGCGCTGCGGCTGATCGACAGGGGCGCATCCCTGCTGAGCGACGATTATACCTATGTGCTGAATCAGGAGGGCGCGGTTATCGGCCATGCCAGCCCTAGCATCGCCGGGCTGATCGAGGTGCGGGGGCTGGGCATCATGACGCTTCCGTTCACCGCCGAGGCGCCGCTCGCGCTGGTGGTCCGGGTGCTGACCAAGGACGAGGCGCAGCCCGAGCGGATGCCCGACGCCCTCGCCATGCAACGGCTGTGCGGTATCGATCTGCCGATCCTGCCCGTTCGCGGTCTGGAGGCGAGCGCACCGATCAAGATAGAACTGGCGCTCAGGCGGATTACCGGCCAGAGTGAACCGGGGAAGGCGAGATGACGACCGAAGGCAATGTCAAATCCATATTGCTGGTGTCCGGCATGTCCGGCGCGGGCAAATCCACCGCGCTCAAGACGCTGGAGGATCTGGGCTGGGAAGTGGTGGACAATCTGCCCCTGATGCTGCTCGAACGGCTGATGGATGCGCCGCCGGCCGCCGGCGCGGCCAGGCGGGAGCGCCCGCTGGCGATCGGTATCGACAGCCGCACGCGCGGGTTCGACGCCGCAGCGCTGGTGCAGCGCATCAAGATATTGCGCGAACATGAGAGCTGGGACATCGAGACGCTGTATCTCGATTGCTCTGGCGCGGAGCTGGAACGCCGCTATGCCGAAACCCGGCGGCGGCATCCGCTGGCCGAGGATCGCCCGGCGGCGGACGGCATCGCGCGCGAACGCGAGCTTACCGAGCCGCTGCGGCGCTGGTCGACGCAAGTGATCGATACCACCGCGATGTCGGTGAACGAATTGCAGCAGGAAATCCGCGCGCGCTATGGCAATGACCTGCACGAGCGGACCGTGCTCACGATCCTCTCCTTCGGCTTTTCGCGCGGGGTGCCCCGCAATGCGGACCTGATGTTCGACATGCGCTTCCTGCGCAATCCGCACTGGGAGGACGCACTGCGCCCGCTCACGGGCCTTGCGCCGCAGGTTGGCGCCTATATTGCCGAAGACCCTGCCTATGAGGACAGCGTCTCGCAAATCGAGCATCTGCTGGCGACGCTGTTGCCGCGCTATCAGGAGCAGGGCAAATCCTATGTCACGGTGGCGTTTGGCTGCACGGGCGGCCGTCACAGATCGGTACATGTGGCGGAGCGCGTCGGCAGATACTTGCGTCAGGCCGGTTTTTCGCCCACGGTCCTGCACCGCAATATGGAATCGGCGCCGCACAATGCCCTCGAGCAGGCAGGCAGCGCCCAAAAGCAGGGTTTTCGGGGCGAACATACACCATGATAGGCTTGGTTCTGGTTACGCATGGCAGGCTCGCGGTCGAGTTTCTCGTGGCGATGGAGCATGTGGTGGGACCGCAGCAGGCGATCGAGACGATCTGCATCGGCCCCGATGACGACATGGAAACCCGCCGCGCGGACATCGCCCGCGCGGTCGAGACCGTGAACGACGGCTCCGGCGTCATCCTGTTGACGGATCTGTTCGGCGGTACGCCCTCCAACCTCGCCATCTCGCTGATGAAGGCGGGCGAGATCGAGGTGATCGCGGGCGTCAACCTGCCGATGCTGATCCGCCTCGAAAGCGCGCGCAAATCGATGAAAGTGACGGCTGCCGTCGCGGCGGCGCGCGAGGCGGGGCAGAAATATATCAGCGTAGCGTCCGAATTGCTGGGAGGGCACAGCAAATGAGCGGAGAGGCGAGCCAGGAGGTTCTCATTACCAACCGGCGCGGCCTTCATGCCCGCGCCAGCGCCAAGTTCGTCACTCTGGCGAGCGCGCTGCCCGCCCAGGTGACTGTCTCAAAGGACGGCTCCAGCGTGACGGGAACGTCGATCATGGGCCTGATGATGCTGGGCGCGGCGATGGGCGACTCGATCACCATCGCAGCCAGCGGAGATGGCCACAAGGAAGCGCTGGAGCAGCTCGTCGCGCTGGTCGAGGGCAAGTTCGGCGAAGACTGAGCGGCGGAAGGGCGGCGCCGTGCGCAGGGAAATAACCGGATATTCCAACCCGCTGGTCAAGCGCGTGCGGTCCCTGCGCGACAAGAAGCATCGCAAGCGCGAGGGGCTGTTTCTGGCCGAAGGCTTGCGCATCATGACCGAGGCGCGCGAAGCGGGCGCGCTGCCGGAGATGATCTTTTACGCCGCCGAGGCCGACCCGCATCCGCTGGGCACGGCGCTGATGGAGGCGGTGGACGCGGCGGGCGGCGAAGTGATCGCGACTTCGGCGGATATTCTCTCCAAAATGTCGGGCAAGGACAATGCGCAGACGCTGGTCGGCGTCTATGCGGATCGGCTGACTCCGCTTGACCGGCTCGACAGGGCGCAGGCGGACATCTGGCTGGTCGCGCAATCGCTGCGCGATCCGGGGAACCTCGGCACGATCCTGCGCACGGGTGATGCCGTCGGCGCGGGCGGGCTGATCCTTGTCGACGATTGCGTCGATCCCTTCTCCGTCGAGGCGGTGCGGGCGAGCATGGGGGCGCTGTTCACGCAACATATCGTGCAGTGTCGCTGGGCCGAGTTTATCGGCTGGCTACGCGGCGGGCCGGGGGCGCTCATCGGCACCAGCCTCAATACCGATCTCGATTACCAGCAGCCGCATTACGCCGCGCCGACCTTCCTGCTGATCGGCAACGAGGCGCGCGGCCTGCCGGCAGACTATGAGGCGGCGTGCGACACGCTGGTCAAGATCCCGATGCTCGGCAAGGCGGACAGCCTCAACGCGGCGGTTGCGGCCGCCGTGATGGCATATGAGGTCCGCAACCAGTTGAGGCGCAAGAGATGAGGGTCGGGGCATGAGGATCACGGCATGAGAACCATGTGGCAGCACAGGCGCGTACTGGCCGCCAGCCTGATCGGGACGGCGGTGGAGTTCTACGATTTCTATATCTACGCGACCGCCGCCTCGTTGGTGTTCGGGCCGCTGTTCTTTCCTTCCACCACGCCGGCCGCGCAACTGATGGCCTCCTATGCCAGCTTTGCCGTTGCGTTCTTCGCACGGCCGCTGGGCGCGGCGGTGTTCGGTCATTATGGCGACCGGATCGGGCGCAAATCGACCCTCGTCGTCTCGCTGATGCTGATGGGCGGCTCCACCCTCGCCATCGCCTTCCTGCCCGGCTATCAGGCGATCGGCTTCTGGGCGCCGTTGCTGCTGTGCGTCATGCGTTTCGGGCAGGGCTTCGGCCTTGGCGGCGAATGGGGCGGTGCCGCGCTGCTGGCGACAGAAAACGCCCCGCCGGGCTGGAAATCCCGTTTCGGCATGTTTCCGCAACTGGGCGCGCCGGTCGGCTTTCTCTTCGCCAACGGCCTGTTTCTGCTGCTCGGGCAGTTTCTCGATGACGCCGCGTTCATGCAATGGGGCTGGCGCATCCCCTTCCTCGCCAGCGCGGTTCTGGTCGTGCTCGGCCTGTGGATACGATTGAAGATCACGGAAACGCCGGAGTTCGCGGCAATCCTCGAACGGCAGGAAGAAGCGCACGCGCCGCTGATCGAGGTGATGCGGGGGCATATCGGCGCGATCCTCTCCGGCACTTTCTCGACCGTCGCGTGCTTCGCGATCTTCTATATCACGACCGCCTTTGCGCTGGGCTATGGCACCACGAAGCTCGGGATCGGGCGTGAGCACTTCCTGCTGTTGCAGCTCGTCGCCATCCTATTCATGGCGGCGGGGATCGTGCTGGCGGGCTGGTGGGCAGATAGTCGCTCGCCGCGCTGGGTGCTGATGGCGGGCTGCGTGATATCCGTGCCGATGGGCATGGCGTTCGGCACCCTGCTCGGCACGGGCGAGGACGCGAGCATTCTGGTCGCGATGGCGACCGGGCTGTTCGCGATGGGTTTCGTCTATGGCCCGCTGGGCGCGTTCCTGCCGTCGCTCTTTCCGGTGAGGCTGCGCTATTCGGGCATCTCGTTCGCGTTTAACATGGGCGGTATCTTCGGCGGTGCGCTGGCGCCGATCGTCGCGACCGCGCTCGTTGCCTCGTGGGGCATCGGCGCGGCAGGGCTTTACATGGCGGCGGCAGCTGGCCTCAGCCTCCTCGCCCTGATCGCCGGGAACGGCAGGCGGCGGTGAAGCATTATCCTTCCCACAAGTCAGGGCAATCCGGGGTGACAGGATGAACGAAGCGGCGACGGCCGGCACCGGCGCAGACGACCAGACGCTGGAGCTGAACTACCAGTTGATCGAACTCCGGCACCTGGTGCGGCAATCCGTCCACTGGCTGGGCACCCATGCGGCGCAGATCGCCATCGCGCTTGTCGTGGGCATCGCGCTCTATCTGCTGATGAACCTCGTGAAGCGCAGCCTGTGCCGGTTGCGCGAAAAGGCGGGGGACGACATCGGCCTTGCCACCCTGCTCGCCCGGACATTCTCCCGCACCACCCATTTCTTCATGGCGATGGCCGCAGCGCGCCTCGTCACGGGCTATGCCTCTCCGCCCGAGCCGGTGGCGATGACGATCCGCTTCCTGTTCACGGTCGCGGCGGTGTTTCAGGGCGCGATCTGGGCGCGGGAGTTCCTGCTCGGCATGATCGAGCGGCGCACCCTGGAAGACGGGCGTGGCGAGACGCTCGCCAATGCGATGGGGCTGATCCGTGTTCTCGTCACCTTCGCCCTGTTCGCGATCGCCGCGATCATGGTGCTCGACAATCTCGGCGTGAACGTGACCGGGCTGGTCGCGGGCCTCGGCATCGGCGGCATCGCCATCGGCCTTGCGGCGCAGGGCATTTTCTCGGACCTGTTTTCGGCGCTGTCGATCATCTTCGACAAGCCCTTCCGGCAGGGCGAGACGATCCAGTTCGGCACGACGACGGCGACGGTGGAGCGCATCGGCCTCAAGAGCACCCGTCTGCGCTCCATCGACGGCGAGCAGAAGATCATCTCCAATGCCAAGCTGCTGGAGCAGGAGATCACCAACTTCAACGATATCTCCGTGCGCAGATACATCATGCCGATCGGCGTGATCTTTCAGACGCCGCCGGACAAGGCGGACCGCATTCCCGATATGTTGCGGAGGGCAACAGAGGATGCCGGGGCGGAGTTTCAACGCGCAGGGTTCAGCGGCTTTGGCGCGAGCAGCATCGACTATGAGTTCAGCTTCTTCATCCACGGCCGCGATATCGACGAAGTGCTGCGCGTGCGGCACCATGTCGGCATGAACATATTGCGGGTATTCAGCGCGGAAGGCGTCGAGTTCGCCTACCCCACGCAGACGACCTTCACCGCCGCGCCGGACGGGACGATGATCTGGCCCTATCCGCGCCCCAAGGAATAATCAGCGCGGAAGTCCCCAGAGCGTGCCGGGATGGAGCAGGCCGTCCTGCATAAAGAGGCCGCCCTCCCTGTCCCGCGCGAGCAAAAGCGCGCCGTCGAGGTCGACCCAATCCGCCTCGCCCGCCAGCAGAAATGCGGGCGCAATGCCGAGCGAGGTCGAGAGCATACAGCCGAGCATCAGCTTCTTGCCTTGCTCAATAGCCGCATCCCGCAATGCAATCGCCTCGGTGAGCCCGCCCGCCTTGTCGAGCTTGATGTTGATGACCGGGAAGGAGGCAAGCGCGGGCATGTCCGCGCGGTCCTGACAGCTCTCGTCGGCGCAGAAGGGCACAAGTGAGGTCACGCCGGACAAGCGTTGTTCCTGCCCACGCCGCACGGGCTGCTCGATCAGCTCCACCCCAAGCGCACCGAGAGCCGCTGCCTCCGCCGCGATGTCCAGATCGTTCCAGCTCTCGTTCGCATCGACGATCAAGCGCACATCGGGTGCGCCCTGCCGCACGGCCGCGATGCGTTCCATATCGCCCTCGCCGCCGAGCTTGCATTTGAGCAGGCGGAAGCCGCGCCCCGCTGCCGCGCGCGCGTCACTCTCCATCCGTGCAGGCGCATCGATGCTGATGGTGTAGGCGGTCGGCAGGGGCTTGGGCTCTGCCAGACCGGCGAGCTGCCATACGGGCACGCCCTGCCGCCGCGATTCCAGATCCCACAGCGCGCAATCGAGCGCATTGCGCGCCGCGCCGCGCGGCATCGCGGCCTGAACGGCCTCGCGCGACAATGATTGGCTGCCCAGCGCTGCGCAATAATCCCCGATGGCCTGCGCGCAGCCCTCGGCGGTCTCGCCGTGATAATAGATCGGGGTGGCCTCTCCCCTGCCCTCTTGCACACCGTCCGTCACGACGCACAGCACCACATCGACATGGGTTTTGGCGCCGCGGCTGATCGTGAACGCGCCAGCCACGGGCCAGCGCTCCACAGACATCTGGGCGAGACGGATCGGAGGCACGGGTAACGCTTCAGTCGTTGTGCGTGACGATCCAGTCTTCCAGCACCGGGGCGATCTTGTTGCGCCACTTGTTGCCGTTGAAGATGCCGTAATGGCCGGCACCCTTCGCCATATAATATTTCTTCATCGCGTCCGGCAGCCCGGTGGAGATAGTGAGCGCGGCTTTGGTCTGGCCGAGGCCGGAAATATCGTCCTTCTCACCCTCGATGGCGAGAATCGCGATGTCCTTGATCGCCCCGGTATCGATCCGCTTGCCGCGATGCACGAACTCGCCCTTGGGCAGGCTGTGCTTCTGGAACACTTCCTGGATGGTCTGGAGGTAGAACTCCGCCGTCATGTCGCAGACGGAACGATATTCGTCGTAGAAGTCCTTGGTGGCCTCGGCGCTCTCTTCATCGCCCTCGATCAGATGTTTGAACATCGCCCAGTGGCTCATCATGTGATTGCCGAGGTTCATCGACATGAAACCCGCGAGCTGGAGAAAGCCGGGATAGACGTGGCGTCCGGCACCCGCATACTGGAACGGCACGGTGGCGATCACATTCTGCTCGAACCAGCTGATCGGGCGCTCCGTGGCGAGCTGATTGACCGAGGTCGGCGCCTGGCGCGTGTCGATCGGCCCGCCCATCATAGTCAGCGTGCGCGGACGGTTGGGATTGTCGGTCGATGACATGATGCAAGCGGCGGCATAGCTCGGCACCGAAGGCTGGCACACCGCGAGCATGTGCGCGCCCGGTCCGATATGGGCGAACCAGTCGATCAGATAATCGATATAATCGTCTAGATCGAAAGTACCGTCGCTCAATGGCACATTGCGCGCATCGCGCCAATCCGTGATCCAGACATCATGGCCGGGCAGCATCCGCTCCACAGTGCCGCGCAGCAGCGTTGCATAATGGCCGGACATGGGCGCGACGATCAGCAGCTTCGGCCTGCCCTTGGGCGCGCCTTTCACGATGAAGTGCTTGAGCTGGCCGAAATCCTTGCGCGCCTCGACCACTTCCGTGACGACGTGCTCCTTGCCGTCGATCATCGTATGCTCGAAGCCGAACGCGGGCTTGCCCCTCGGCGCCGCAGCATGAGCGAACACCTCAAGCGCCGAGGCCAGAATGGGGCCACCGCCGAAATAGGACAGAGGGTTGGCCGGGTTGTTCAGCAGCTCCGCTCCCGCGGTCGCCATCGCACTGGCTCCGGCGAGCAGATTGCGATGAATTTCATAGGCACTGTACAACATCAAGCAAACTCCTCGGCGACCGTCATATTCGTTATAGCCTCAATAGATTTTCAGGTTATTACTGCGCTGCACAAAGGGCAAACGATTTTATGCCCGCCTGCTCCCCCGGGAATTTTCATTACCGTTGAGAATGCGCTTCGCGCCTGCTAAGCGCGCCTCATGGCAGATCCCGTTTCCGACAGCCCGCGCGACGCACGCGCTGTCACCCGCGCGCCGATAGGCAACCTCCGGTCCACCCTCGCCCTGTTGAAGCGTTACCCGCTGGTGCTGGTTGCGGCAGGCGTTTCGCTGGTTCTCGCCTCGGCTGCGACGCTTGCGATACCGAGCGGATTCAAGCTGGTGATCGACAAGGGCTTCACCAGCGCAAACGGCGCCCATGACATCGGCCGCTGGTTCGAATATCTGATGCTGATCGTGACGCTGCTGGCGGTGGCGAGCGCATCGCGATTCTATTTCTTCTCGCTATTGGGTGAACGGGTGGTCGCCGATCTGCGTGTTGCGGTGCAGCGTCATCTGTTGCGGCAAAGCCCGAGCTTTTTCGAAGAGAACCGCCCTTCGGAAATCGCTGCGCGGATGACGGCTGACGCGGCGGTGATCGAGCTGATCGTCGGCTCGACCATCTCGATCGCGCTGCGCAACACGCTGACCGGCATTGGCGGCATCGCCTATCTGTTCACCATTGCCCCGAAGCTGACCGCCTATCTGCTGGTGGGCATCCCGCTGGTATTGGTGCCGATCATCGGGCTCGGGCGCCGCCTGCGTCGCCTTTCGCGCGATAGCCAGGATGGCGTCGCGAGCGTGGGCAGCCTGGCTGCGGAAATCCTTGGCGCCATGCGCGTGGTGCAGGCATTCGGGCAGGAAGAGCGCGAGGCGCAGCGCTTTGCCGATCAGGTCAATCAAACCTTCGGCATTGCGCGCCGACGCATCACGATGCGTGCGTTCATCACGGCGGTGGCCTTTTTCCTGATCTTCGGCTCCATCGTGCTGGTGATGTGGCAGGGCGCGCTCGATGTCGCTGCGGGGCGCATGACAGGCGGCAGCATCGCAGCGTTCGTCATCACCGGCGGCCTTGTCGCGGGCGCATTCGGTTCGCTCTCGGAAAGCTGGGGCGACCTTCTGCGCGGCGCAGGCGCGGCGGGGCGGTTGCAGGAGCTGCTGGCGAGCGAGCCGGCGCTCCAGTCCCCAGCCCATCCGCGCTCCATACCCGCCGAGGGCGGCGTGCGCGTCGAGTTCGATCATGTGACCTTCCGCTATCCCACACGGCCGGAACGTCTGGCGCTGGACGATTTCTCGCTCGATGTGCAGCCTGGGGAAACGCTGGCCTTGGTCGGGCCGTCTGGCGCGGGCAAGAGCACCGTGCTGCAACTGCTGCTGCGTTTTTACGACCCCGAAGCTGGAACGATCCGCCTGAATGGTTGTTCGCTGCCCGAGGCGGATATGGGTGACCTGCGCGGCCTGATGGCGTTTGTACCGCAGGAGACGATGATTTTCGCGGCATCGGCACGGGACAATCTACGCTATGGCCGCTGGTCCGCGAGCGACGCAGAGATATGGGAGGCGGCCCGCGCCGCCAATGCCGAGGAGTTCCTGCGCGATCTTCCACAGGGGCTGGACACCTATCTCGGCGACAATGGCGCGCGCCTTTCCGGCGGGCAGCGCCAGCGCATCGCAATCGCGCGGGCCATGCTGCGCAACGCGCCGATCCTGTTGCTCGACGAGGCGACATCGGCGCTCGATTCGCGGTCCGAGGCGCTGGTGCAGCAGGCGATCGAGCGGCTGATGCAGGGGCGGACCACGATCGTCATCGCGCACCGGCTTTCGACCGTGCGCTCCGCCGACCGGATCGTGGTGCTGGATCAGGGCGCTATTGCCGAACAGGGCACGCATGACGCGCTGTTGAAGCGCGGCGGCCTTTATGCGCGGCTGGCTTCGGTGGAGCTGACCGACTGAGATTTCGCGTCTCGGCCACGGCCAGGCCCCCGCGTCATCCCGGACTTAGTATTGCCCGAAAAAATATCTGCATTTTACGGCAATGCTTGATCCGGAATCCCGCTTTAGGCGCGGCGCACTGAAGATGGATCCCGGATAACGCGATTTTCTAGCCAATCCCTGACGGTTTGGACAAAATCGGTTTCCGGGATGACAATGAGAGCAAGGCCAGCACGACACCGGCGTTCCGCTATTGCCCGCTCACCCGCATGATATGCTCGTAGATCGCCTTGTGCAGCGGTGCCTCGAACATGCAGCCCGCTTCGGAACCTTTGGTCCACATCACGGTGGCGCGGCGGCCTTCGAAGCCTGAAAACATGACCCATATCGTCATGCCGGGCTTGAGGTTGACGAAGCTGTGCAACCGAAAGCCGGTTTCGGAGAGGTTGGAGATGCGGCTGGTGAACCAGGTCTCGCCCGGACGGCGCAGCTTGACGCCGATCAGGACGGTGTGCCGTCCCTTGCGTTGCTTCCCCTCCGTATCCAGCGATGTCTGATCGATAAACGTCATTGCGTTCCGGCGCGCCTTCTTTTGGCGCCATTATCGGGGATCAAGGTAAGCATTTAGTTAAATGGGCGGGATTCCCTCTGGCGCTGTTTCGGTTGCACAAAAAAAGGGGGCCGAAGCCCCCTTCCCGCAGCTCGCTGAACGGGCGCCCATCCGGGCGCGCCGATCAGAAGTTGTAATATTGCTCGTTGCCGATGAAGCCGAGCTTCGTCACCTTTGACGCCTTGATGATCGCCAGCACCTCGTCAACAGTGACGAAGCGGGTCTGGCGGTCCGGCTGGAACTGAAGCTCCGGCTCGACCGGCAGCGCCATCGAGGCCCGCAGATACTGACGCAGCGTCAGCTTGTCGATCGGCGCGCCGTTCCAGGTGATGGTGCCAGCGGCGTCGATCGCCACCTTGTTCTTCACCGGATCGACCGGATTGTCGGTCGGCGGGGTGTTCTGGGGGAGATCGATCTTCACCGCGTGGGTCTGGATCGGGATGGTGATGATGAACATGATGAGGAGCACGAGCATGACGTCGATCAACGGCGTCGTGTTCATCTCCATCATCGGCTCACCATCGTCTCTGCCGCCACTCATGGCCATGCGCTTAACTCCTGTGAAACTTAGAGACGCTGGACTTTGATCGAGCCCGGATCAGGCTGCGAAATAAAGCCCACCTTGGGGAAACCGGCCATCTGCATGGTGTAGATCGCCCCGCCGACGCAACGCCACGGCGTGTTGATGTCCGCCCGGATATGTGCCTCGGGAAGATCCTCGACGGTCATATTCTCAATGCCGCCCTTCTTCTCGATATCCTTCTTGAGCTTGTCGACCGCGCGCTTGAGCAGCTCGTCCGACTTCACCTGGGTCAGGTTCCAGTAAACCTGGCACTCGCCCTTAGCCGTATTGGTAATGGAGAGGGAAACATTCTCCGGCTTGGTCGTCGTCGGTTCGAACGGAACCTTGGGCAGCTGCAGCTTGATCGTCTGGACCACGACCGGGACCGCGATCAAGAAGATGATGAGCAGCACCAGCATGACGTCCACCAGCGGAGTCGTGTTGATGTCGGACATCGGGGCGTCCTCGCCACCGGATCCAGCACTAATTGCCATCGATCAGTATCCTACTTCGTATCTTATATGAGCCAGAGCCCAAAACCGGATGCTGGCCGCGCCTCAGCACGAGGTACGCGGCCAGCGTCAACCTGGATCAGGCCTTTGCCGGAGCTGCAGCCGGACGCGCAGCGGCGGTCGGCGCAGCAGCAACGGCCGGACGGACCTGGCCGTTGGACATCAGATAACCCAGCAGATCGACCGAGAAGCCGTTGAGGTCTTCGGCGATCGACTTGTTGCGGCGCTGCAGCCAGTTGAACGCGAGCACCGCGGGCACCGCGACGACGAGGCCGAGTGCGGTCATGATGAGCGCTTCACCGACCGGACCCGCAACGGTATCGATCGACGCCTGACCGGACGAACCGATCTTGATGAGCGCGCGATAGATGCCGACCACGGTGCCGAACAGACCGATGAACGGTGCGGTCGCGCCGACCGTTGCGAGGAAGGCCAGACCACCGCCGAGCTTGGAGTTGATCGCAGCTTCCGAACGGGCGAGCGAACCGTGCATCCAGTCATGCGCCTCGACCGGATCGGTCAGCTTGCTGTGCTGTTCCTGCGCGGAAAGACCGTCGTCGACGAGCTGCTTGTACGCAGTGTTCTTTTCCAGCTTGGCATTGGCTTCCTTGAGGCTGGCCGAACGCCAGAAGCTCTGCTTCACCTTCTTGCCCTGGCTGATGATCTTCTGCTGTTCGATCAGCTTGGTGAACAGGATGTAGAACGAGAAGATCGACATACCGACCAGGATGGTGAAAACGGACTGCGAGATGATACCGCCTTCACGAAGAGCGGCCTCCAGACCGTAGGGGTTGTCTTGCGCGGCACCAGCGGCAGCGGCTGCGATAGAAATGAACATTGTTACCTACTTCCCTCTCAAACAGAATTTGCATACCAAAAAAGATGGGCGGCGAGGCCATGATGGCCCCGCGCCCCGATGAAATTACTCCGGTATCCGCCAGACAAAGCGGCTGGACCACGAAGATACCATCGGCGCCCCGTCAGACCCGGTGGCCGGCTTGAAACGCGCGCGGCGCACAACCAGCTGGCAAGCGGTGGAATCGAGATCCGAGTGGCCGCTCGATGAGGTCACCGTGCAATTCATGGCCTTGCCATCCACACCGACCTCAAGACGCAGACCGACAACGCCGGAACGGTTCTCACGCAGCGCGCGGCTGGGATAATCGTCAGACGTCACCCAGTCACCCGGCCTGCCCTTTGGCGTTGCGGCAGTGACCGGCCGCGGGGGCGGCGGAGCGGAAGGTGCAGGCGGCAGAACCACCGGCGGGGGCGGGTTCGGCACCGACTGGACAACCGGCGCCTGTACAGGTGTCTGCACGATCGGCGGCGGAGCCACGACGGGCGGCGGCGGCACATCCGCCGGCTTGGGCGGCGGTGGCGGCGGCTCATCTGGTGGCGGCGGCTCTTCCTTCACGTCGATCACGTTCAGCTGTTCCGCGGCTTTCTTGACATATTTCATGCCGAGACCGGTTACGAAAGCATATCCGAGAACAACGTGAATCAAGGCGACGATTATAATCGAGATTGTACGACTCGATGCCTCTGAGTGATCAGCGTAGGCCATTCAGCAACGACACTCCTTAATTCAACACATTATAAAAGACTGCGACATTGTAAGGAGGCCGAAAGGCATGTGCGCGCACATGATCCCAGGCCCCCCAAGTCAATTTCTCTTGTTATCGGTATACTTCCTATCGCGCACTCACGGCAGACGCAAACGCTTTATGCAGCTGATGGTCTTATAGACATTGAGAAAATGAGAGTAAGCGCCCATTGTTGGAGGGGCTGGCCGGTTCCAGGCGGGACGGAAGGCCTCAGATACCGTTCTCTCGAAACACAGGTGCGATTTGCTCAAAACGTCGAAAATCCTTGGGTTGTTGCTGGTTTTGACCCTGAACGGCGGAGCGTTAGCCGCAGAGGGGAAAGTCGCTCCACCCCAAGCGGCGTCGCTATCCTATTCCGACATTGCGGACCTGGCGGATGCCTCTCCGCTGATCCTCAAAGTCCGCATTCGCAGCGTCAGGACGGTTGAACTTCCGGCTCCCGAAGGGTCCAAAACGCGCGTCAGATACCAGATGGTTAATGCGACGACGCTGTCACTGATTCGGGGGACGAATGGCATTGCGCCGCAGGTGGCCTTCATGGTCGCAGCACCGCCCAAGGCAAAGATGGCCGCGGAAAGCGCCTTGGCGCCTGTCCGCTTGCGAGCGGGAGGAACCATGCTCCTGTTCGCTCGCCCAGCGGCCCGCGCGGGGCAGATCCAGCTTGTCTCACGCCACGCCGCCCAGCCCTGGAGCGAGGCGCTGGAGACAACCACGCGCGCGATCACTGCCGAGCTGCTTGGCGCCAATGCCGCGCCCGCGATCGTGGCGGTGGGCGACGCTTTTCACGTTTCGGGTACGGTCGAGGGAGAAAGCGAGACGCAGATATTCCTCAAGACGGCCACCGGCGCCCCGGTATCCCTCTCCGTCACGCATCGCCCCGGCGAGACTGCGCGCTGGGGCGTGTCACTGGGCGAGATTGTCGACGAGACTGCGTTCGCTCCGGCCCCGGGCAGCCTGCTCTGGTATCGGCTGGCCTGCAGCCTGCCCCCTACCCTGCCCGATATTTCCGTTCGCACCCTGCCCCTGCTCGATGCCGAATCCGCCCGCCGCGACTATCGTTTCGTGATCGAAAGCCTTGGCAGCTGCGGCCACACATTGTAGCGGGTGACCGGCGGCCGCGCCGAACCGGCCGCATGGACTTTCACGAACGGGGTAATGATGCAGGACCATAAACCGATGCGGGTTGCGGTAGTAGGCTTGGGAACCGTGGGGACGGGCGTCATTCGCCTGCTCGACGCCAACAGGGACCTCATTGCCCGGCGCGCTGGGCGCCCCATCGAGGTGCGCGCCGTCAACGCGCGCGACCGCAACCGGGATCGCGGGGTCGATATTTCCCGCTTCGACTGGGTCGATGACATGATGGAGCTGGCCCGGCGCGACGACATCGATGTTGTGGTGGAACTGATCGGTGGGTCGGATGGCCCGGCCCTTGCGCTCGCCCGCGCGGCGCTGGAGGCAGGCAAGCCGCTCGTCACCGCAAACAAGGCGATGCTGGCGCATCATGGCCTCGCACTCGCCGGATTGGCGGAAAAATCGGGCATTCCTCTCAAATATGAGGCCGCGGTGGCGGGGGGTATCCCGGTCATCAAGGGACTGCGCGAAGGCGCCGCCGCCAACGAGATCAGCCGCGTCTATGGGATATTGAACGGCACCTGCAATTACATCCTCACGACGATGGAGAAAGAGGGCCGCGATTTCGGCGAGGTGCTGAAGGAGGCCCAGGAGCTGGGCTATGCCGAGGCCGACCCCAGCTTCGATGTCGACGGGGTGGATGCCGCGCACAAGCTCTCTATCCTCGCCAGCCTTGCCTTCGGCACGCAGATCGATTTCGGTTCCGTCGATATCGGCGGCATCCGCAGCGTCTCGGCGGCGGACATACGCGAAGCCGGTGCACTGGGCTATCGCATCCGGCTGGTCGGCATGGCGGAGAATCGGCCCAACGGTCTGTTCCAGCGCGTGCATCCGGTGCTGGTGCCGGTTCAGCATCCTCTCGCCAATGTCGATGGCTCGCTGAACGCGGTGCTGGCGGAGGGCAATTTTGTCGGTAGCCTGTTCTTCTCCGGGCGCGGCGCGGGCGAAGGGCCGACCGCGTCTGCCGTGGTCGCCGATCTCATCGATATCGCGCGGGATGAGTATGGCGATCCCTTCGCGATGCAGGTAGGGCAGCTCGCGCAGCGCCCCAAGGCGGACAGCGGCGACAATGTCGGCCGCGTCTATCTGCGCTTCATGGTGCGGGACAAGCCCGGCGTGCTGGCGGAAATCGCCGCCGCGATGCGCGATGCGGGCGTGTCGATCGAAAGCGTGATCCAGCGCGGCGCGCATGAGGACGGCTCGGTGCTCCTCGTCGTCGTGACGCACGACAGCAGCGAAAGCGCGATCGCCGAGACTTTGAGGACGCTGAGCGGATCTGACAATCTCTTGGCGGAGCCGGTGGTAATGCCCATTCTGGATTAACCACCCACTCTCGACATCCGCCCTCGCCGCCGGTATCGGAACGGCACGACGAAACAGGAAGGATTTATAATGACGGTGCAGCCCAGTTCGGTTCTTGACCGCGTTCTGGTTTTGGAAATGGTCCGTGTGACCGAGGCGGCGGCGATTGCCGCATCGCGCCTCATCGGCCGTGGCGACGAGAAGGCCGCCGACGCCGCCGCTGTCGAGGCGATGCGCATGGCGTTCAACGATCTCTACATGGACGGCACCGTCGTCATCGGCGAAGGCGAACGCGACGAGGCGCCGATGCTCTATATCGGCGAGAAGGTCGGCTCGGCGATCGGCACCGGCCCGAGGATCGACATCGCGCTCGATCCCCTGGAAGGCACCACGATCACCGCCAAGGCCGGCCCCAACGCGCTCGCGGTGCTCGCGATCTCCGAAGAGGGCGGCCTGCTGAACGCGCCCGATGTCTATATGGACAAGCTCGCGGTCGGCCCCGGTTACCCCGAGGGTATCATCGATCTCGCCAAGTCGCCTTCCGAGAATGTGCAGGCGGTGGCCAAGGCCAAGGGCGTTTCCCCGTCCGAAATCATCGTTTGCGTGCTCGACCGTCCGCGCCATGAAAAGATCATCGCAGAGCTGCGCGCGATCGGCTGCGGCATCATGCTGATCCCCGATGGCGACGTCGCGGGCGTGATCGCGACCACCAACCCCGAGACGAACATCGACATGTATATGGGCTCGGGCGGCGCGCCCGAGGGTGTGCTGGCGTGCGCGGCGCTGCGCTGCGTCGGTGGACAGTTCAAGGGACGCCTGCTGTTCCGCAACGACGACGAGAAAAGCCGCGCCCGCAAATGGGGCATCACCGATCTCGACAAGATCTATGACCTCAAGGAGCTGGCGAAGGGCGACTGCATCTTCGCTGCGACGGGCGTGACCGACGGATCGCTCCTCAAGGGCGTGAAGCGGATGCCGAGCGGCCTGATGACGACGGACAGCGTGGTGATGCGCGCGTCCTCCGGCACGGTACGCTGGATCAAGGGCGAGCATCACGCCGCTCGCAAGGACAAGTAAGCGGCGTATTTTTGCAACGGGTTGAGGGCTGCTTCGGCAGCCCTTATTTTTTAAGGCGATACCCCGTCTTGAACACCCAGTGGATCACCGCGATGCAGATGAGCAGCATCGCCGCGACGACGCTTATGCTGATCCCGATGGCGACATCGCCCTTGCCGAAGAAGGTCCAGCGAAAGCCGCTGATGAGATAGATCACCGGATTGAACAGCGTGATCGTCCGCCACGGCTCGGGCAGCATGTGGATGGAATAGAAGGCGCCGCCAAGGAAGGTCATCGGCATGATCACGAGCAGCGGTACGACCTGAAGCTGTTCGAAATTCTGCGCCCACACGCCCAGGATGAAGCCGAACAGGCAGAAGCTGACCGCGATCAGCATCATGAACCCCAGCATGAGCAGCGGATGCGCGACATGCACATCGACGAACAGGTGCGCCGTCGCGAAGATCACCAGACCGATCATCATCGATTTGCTCGCCGCCGCGCCGACATAGGCGATCACTGTTTCGATGGCGGAGAGCGGCGCGGACAGCAGCTCGTAGATGGTGCCGGTCCATTTGGGCATATAGATGCCGAAGCTGGCGTTGAAGATGCTCTCCTGAAACATCGAGAGCATGATAAGGCCCGGCACGATGAAGGACGCATAGGCGATGCCGTCGATCTCGGTCATGCGTGAGCCGATTGCCGAACCGAAGACGATGAAATAAAGCGACGTGGTGATGACGGGCGTCATCAGGCTGGTCCAGATCGTGCGCCCGAAGCGGTGGATCTCGAAGAAATAGATCGCCGCGATGCCGCGCCAGTTGATGCCCCCGCTCATGCCCCGGTTCCTTCTGCGAGAGCTTCAGGCGCTGCATCACCCGAATGGACCAGCCCGACGAAGATGTCCTCCAGCGAGCTTTGCCGGGTCGAGAGATCGTGATAGCCGATTCCCGCTTCGCCCAGCGCGCCGATCAGCGCGGGCACGCCGCTGTCCTCCGCGCGCGCGTCGAAGCGATAGTCCAGATCCCGGCCGTCATCACCCAGCGACACATCCCATCCGGCTAACGCGTCGGGGATCGTGGCCAGCGGCGAATTGAGATGCACCGTCAGCGTCTTGGTGCCGAGCTTGCGCATCAGCACATCCTTCTCCTCCACCAGCACCAGCCGTCCCTTGTTGATGACGCCGACCCGGTCCGCCATCTCTTCCGCCTCCTCGATATAATGGGTGGTGAGGATGATGGTGACGCCGGTATCGCGCAGATGCCTGACCATGTTCCACATGTCCTTGCGCAGCTCGACATCGACGCCTGCGGTGGGTTCATCGAGAAAAAGCACGCGCGGCTCATGGGACAGCGCCTTGGCGATCATCACGCGCCGCTTCATGCCGCCCGAGAGTTCCATGATCTTGGCATCGCGCTTGTCCCACAGCGAGAGGTCGCGCAGCAGCTTCTCGATATAGGCATCGTTGCGCGCCTTGCCGAACAGACCCCGGCTGAAGCGCACGGTCGAAATCACCGTCTCGAATGCGTCGGTGTGCAGCTCCTGCGGAACGAGGCCGATGGCGGTGCGCGTCTGGCGATAGTTGCGGATGATATCGTGCCCGTTCACCAGCACATGCCCGCTGGTGGGAGAGACGATGCCGCAGATGATGCTGATAAGGGTTGTCTTGCCCGCGCCGTTCGGCCCCAGCAGCGCGAAGATCTCGCCCTCGCGGATATCGAGGTCGACCGAATGCAGCGCGACATGGCCGGAGGCATAGGCCTTGCCGAGGCCGGATACGGAAATGATGGAGTTCATGAAGATCCCGTCAGGCTGAACGCGAACAGCCTAGATAATGGCTCAGTCCCGCGTGACAAGGCGTGATCGCCCCTCTACATCATATCCATGCTTCCCCTTGCCCGCATTCCCCTCTCTATCACCGGCCAGACATGGTGCTGGCGCGGCGGCTTTGTCGGCGGCGACAATGATGATGGCATCTTGCCGGACGATCTCGTGACGCAGCTGCTCCTCGCCCGCGGGTGCGCGCGCGAGGAAGTGGAAACGCATCGCGCACCGACGCTGCGCCACTTCATGCCGGACCCTTCGATCTTCCGCGACATGGACCGGGCGGCTGCCCGCCTTGCCGACGCGGTGCAGGCGCGCGAGGCGGTCACCATTTATGGCGATTATGATGTCGATGGCGCGACCAGCGCGGCGCTGCTGATCCGCCTGCTGCGCGAGCTGGGGCTGGAGGCGGGCTATTATATCCCGGACCGGCTGATGGAGGGCTATGGCCCGTCCGGCGCGGCGCTGGTGAAGCTCGCCGAAGCCGGATCGAGCCTGATCGTCACGGTCGATTGCGGCGCGCAGGCGTTCGAGGCGCTGGAAATGGCGAAAGGCGCCGGTGTGGATGTGATCGTGGTCGATCACCACAAATGCGCGAGCGCCCTCCCCCCCGCCTATGCGCTGGTCAACCCCAACCGGCTCGACGAATGCGACGAGGCGGCGGCGCATGGGCATCTCGCGGCGGTGGGCGTCGCGTTTCTCCTGAGCGCGGCGCTGGTGCGGGAATTGCGCGGGCGCGGCTATTTCGAGGACAGGGCAGAGCCTGCCCTGCTCGATCTGCTGGATCTGGTGGCGCTCGGCACGGTGGCGGATGTCGCGCAATTGAAGGGCCTCAATCGTGCGTTCGTCGCGCAGGGGCTGAAGGTGATGGCCCGGCGCGGCAACATGGGCCTAGCGACGCTTGCCAGCGTCAGCCGCCTGACCCGCGCGCCGCTGTGCCACGATCTCGGCTTCGCGCTCGGGCCGCGCATCAACGCGGGCGGGCGCGTCGGCAAATCCGACCTGGGCGTGCGGCTGCTTACCACGCGGGACGACGAGGAAGCGCGCGGGATAGCGGCCGAGCTCGACCGTTTCAACGAGGAACGCCGCGCCATCGAGGCGATGGTGCAGGAACAGGCCGAGCTGCTCGCCGAACGTCAGGGCAACCGTGCACTGCTGCTGGTGGCGGGGCCAAGCTGGCATCCTGGCGTCATCGGCATCGTCGCGGGGCGCCTCAAGGAGAAATTCGGTCGCCCCGCGATCGTCATCGCCA
Organism: Sphingobium sp.; assembly: GCA_022652485.1. Classification (GTDB taxonomy): domain Bacteria; phylum Pseudomonadota; class Alphaproteobacteria; order Sphingomonadales; family Sphingomonadaceae; genus Sphingobium. The sequence goes on along the minus strand of JALCRK010000005.1, from coordinate 32,211 downwards.
CCGATGAGGCGGGCGTCGGCAAAGGCTCGGGCCGCTCGATCAATGGGGTCGATCTGGGCGCGGCAGTGCTCGCGGCGAAGGACAGCGGGTTGCTGGCGGCAGGCGGAGGGCACGCGATGGCAGCGGGCCTGACGGTCGATGCGGACCGGATCGAGGAACTGCACGCCTTTCTCGACGACAGGCTGGCGGTGGACATCGCGCAGGCGAAGGCGGACCGGATGCTGATGGTCGACAGCCTGCTCGCGCCGCGCGGCCTCAATCCGGCGCTGGTGACGGAGATGGAGGCAGCGGGGCCGTTCGGCGTCGGCTGGCCCGCACCGCGCATCGTCACCGGGCCGCTGCGCATCGTCAAGGCCGACAGGGTCGGCAGCGGCGGCCATGTCCGGCTCGTACTCTCGGGACAGGACGGCGCGTCATTGAAAGCCGTCGCGTTTCGTCAGGCCGATAGCCCGTTGGGCCAGAGCCTGCTCGGCGGATCGGGAGGGCGCACGATCTGGGTCGCGGGGCGCGTCAAGATCGACGAATGGGGCGGAGGGCGAAGCGCGGAGCTGCATATCGAGGACGCCGCCTGGGCGGACTGAATGCAAAGTCGGCGGTAAAAGAAATAATCGCGTATCCGGCTTGACCCGGCGGCGGCTTCCTCCTAATGCCGCCCTCGCTTCGGCTTGAGGGCGCAGTTCCCCGGCCAAATGGCCCCTTCGTCTAGCGGTTAGGACGCGGCCCTTTCACGGCTGAAACACGGGTTCGATTCCCGTAGGGGTCACCAAATTCGCTTCCCAAGCGATACCATAACGGCTCAAAAGTGTCTGTTTTCCTATGATTTTTGTGATATAATCGTCCCAATCGGACTGGCTGCATATCACCACATACCATCATAGTGATGGTATTTTTGATGGTAGTTCCCCAGTCACAGGATTGGAGATACCATCATGGGTCTTTCGGTAGTGGCAATCAAGGCGGCCAAGGGTCGAGATAAACCTTATAAGCTCGCCGACAGCAACGGATTGTTCCTGCTGGTGACGCCAGCAGGAGGCCGCTACTGGCGCATGAACTATCGATATCTGGGCAAACAGAAAACGCTGGCGTTTGGGGTCTGGCCCGATACCGGCCTTGCCGAGGCGCGTGAACAGCGCGATGCCGCCCGTAAGGTATTGGCTCGCGGCGAAGATCCTTCCGCAAAGGTCAAACTCGACCGCATTGCCGCAACCGTGGCCGCTGCCAACAGTTTCAAGGCCGTGGCAGAGGAATGGATTGCCAAATGCGAACGCGAAGGGCTTTCCAGCGCGACGATGAAGAAACTGCGCTGGCTGCTGGAGTTTACCTATCCTTCGCTGGGCAGCCGTCCGATCACCGCAATCACTACGCAGGAACTGCTGCTAATGCTGCGCAAGATGGAGAACAGGGGCCGCTATGAGACTGCCAAGCGCCTGCGCAGCACCTGTAGCCAGATATTCCGCTATGCTATCGCTACCGCACGCGCGGAACGCGACGTGGCGGCGGACCTGCGCGGGGCGCTGATCGCGGCCAAGCCCACCCATCGGGCCGCGATCACCACACCGAATGAGGCTGGGGCGCTGCTACGCGCCATCGAGGGCTTCGATGGTCATGCCACCACTCGTGCCGCCCTGCGCCTGCTGCCGCATGTGTTTGTGCGCCCCGGCGAGCTGCGCTTTGCCGAATGGTCGGATATCGACTTTGACAAGGCCGTGTGGACGATCCCGCCGCATAAAACCAAGATGCGCAGGGTCCATAGCGTCCCCCTCTCCGCCCAAGCTCTCGACATTCTGGCGTCGATCGAGACGGACAGTGACTTCAGCAGCTATATCTTCCCGTCGCTGCGCTCAGCGAAGCGGCCCATGTCGGAGAACACGATCAATGCCGCACTACGACGCATGGGCTATGCTCAGGACGAGATGACCGGCCATGGCTTTCGGGCCATGGCAGCGACCTTGCTCAACGAGATGGGGCTTTGGCACGCTGATGCCATCGAACGCCAACTTGCCCACACCGATAACAACGCCGTGCGACGCGCCTATACGCGTGGCGAATATTGGGATGAACGGGTTCGCATGATGCAACACTGGTCCGATTATCTGGATGGACTGCGGAGTAGTAACAACGTCGTGAAGGGTGCGTTCGCCAAAGCGGGCAGGAAAGCAGGCTGATCAGCCTGCCCTCTGCTCACGTCCATAACGAACAGGATCCGCGATCCATCGGTTGATTTCGGACTCATACCAGCCTGCACCATGAATGCTGATTTGTATCTGACGCGGAAACGTGCCTTCAGCGATCTTGCGATAGAGGGTCGAGCGCGAGAGGCCGGTGCGCGAAAGAACGGTAGGCAGGCGAAGGATGCGGTCGGTGGCATTCATGGGGATGATCTTCCTTTCGGTGACGGTCAGTGGCTCCCCCTGGGCTGAATTGTGGCGATGCCTTCCCCTCACACAAGTACCTTTAAGGTGCCCCAAAGCGCCAGTCGCGCCCACGGCGGCAAAGACAGGCGGACGGCGGCGAATGGATAAAGATACGCAGGGAATCGTGCGGACGGTCAGGCTGGCGGAGAATATGCAGTGACCGGAGCAACAGTTTTCCAACCAGCGTGCCCTGTTAGCAACTGCCCATGGCGTTGGCGGCGCAAAAAAATGCCGTCACTGTAACTGATTTCTGATTGTGATTCGCTTTCCATGACCGTTCCAGCTTCATCGGGTCTGCCCGCCATCAATCAAACTGCATCGATCTATGCCGTCCCTACAATGGGTGGGGCACGGAGGTGCCGGTTTCGCTACTAAGATGGCGCTGGTTCGATCCTGATCGTGCATCGCACCGATTGTTTGGCCTTGGCCGCCTGTCGTTCACAGGCGGCAATGCTGTCACTGTTTGCGTGCGTGATGGCGGCAGCACGGGCGATGCTATTCCACGCTTGTGAATTACCAGCCTGCATCAAATGAACGCCCGCATCCCAAAGCGTGGGTTCACGCATCACATGGCCTGCCATGCGTTCTGGCCAATGCCATGAGGCTGGAATAGATCTGGCGATCATGCCGGGCAGGAACGACCAAAATAGCATACCCGCGAGCAGCGCGCCGCCGCCCACCCAGGCAAGGCGGTGGCGCTGCTCGTCGGCGGTGCGGGCGGTTGCGACGATCTGACGCATATCGGCTGTGGCTCTATCGAGCCGTTCGCGCGCTTCAATTTGTGCTGCATGATCAGCGCGTCGTGCCGTCTGCGCAGCCGCATCAATCCGCTGCGCCAGCGTTTCCGGTGTAACCTCGAGCGCCGGGCTGGCTGCCATCTGCTGCATATCCCCGCCGATCTCGCCAAGAGTGAGCGCGATCTTGCCCAGCGTGGCGCTGTAATCGGGTAGTACGATGTCGGCGCGCTCGGACGCCAGTTGCTCGACCGCGCGGCGCAGCAACGCGACCTCGCCTCGTAGCTGGGCAAATGCCTGCGCCGCTGGATCATTAGGCTGTTGCGGCTCGACTAGCGACAGCAGGTCAACATCCTTCTCATCATTATATTGGCTCATTGGTTTCTCCTATCTGCTCATACCAAGGCTGCGACCGCGCCCGAGGCCCAGCGACTGGACAAGGTCATGCGATATGCTGCTGCCCCGCTCCCACACGGGCGGTAGCGACAGGTCCAGCTTGTGAGCGTGTTCGCGCAGCACCGATTCCATCTGCGGATCGCGCTCCAGACTTTTCGCCATGACGGCCATTTGTTCGCCGACCTTGCGTTCGCCCTTGCTGTCGCCGTCGCGCTGCAGCTCCTCGCGGTGGTGCTTCAACTGCTGCCAGCCTTCTACAAAGCGGTCAGCGCGCTGGAAGGGATCACCGCGGATTTCGGCTTCGAGCTGCATTGCCTGCATGGCGGCTTGGGTTCGCCCGCCTGCTGCCTCCTGAAGCAACCCCGGCTGGCGCTTGAACGCGCTGACGAGATCGGAGGCTGCATGGGGCCGGATCGCATCCAGTCCGGCGCGGGCCTTCTCCAGTGCCTCGCGCTGATGCGGCAGCACCGGCAAGCCTCGACCTTTCATGCGCCCAATGTCGACGGCAGCACGGGCATAGCGTTCCACCGCACGACGTAGATCAGGGGCGCGGGTCTGCTGCTCGCCTTCCGGCCTGTGGGATTGGGGACGGAAGTTCGCGAACATGCCCGCCGCACGTTCAGGCACCTGCTCCTTGAGTCGGAACCCGTCGAACATGCCCCGCACCTTTTCCGGCACGATCTGCTTGACCACTTCGCTAACCCGTTCGCGAAACGTGATACCGCGCTGCTCGGCGAACAGCCGCTCGGGCTTGTAATCGCCGGCCATGTCCTTGCCGCGCTCGCGTGACAGGGTTCGCGCAAGTTTTCCGGCATCGGCGAAATCGTCCTTGCCATAATGGACCTGCACCCCGTCGCGGTGACGGGATAGCCCGACATAGGCACTGTGGCTGTCCATGCCGGGTGTGGCGAGCACATGGGCACGGTCAACCGTCATGCCCTGCGCTTTATGGATGGTCGCCGCATAGCCATGATCGAAGCTGCTATAGTCCTTCAGATCAAAACCGACCCTGCGACCATCATCAAGGCGCATAGCAATGGATGTGTCACTGACCTGCTCTACAGTTCCCAGCGTGCCGTTCTTGACCCCAAGCCCGCGTTCGTTCTTCAGGAACATCACACGGTCATTTTCGGCAAAGTTCCGGCCACCTCGTTCGATCTTCAAATGGATGTCGCTGCCCAGTTCGCCGTGTACGCGCAGCCTATCACGCGCGGCCTCGTTAAGCGCCTTCACCTCGTCATTGGTGTGGGTGAGAATGATACGCGTATCGGCTGGCGCGGCGATACGTTCGCGATCCCAGCGATCGATCAGATTCTCGCGCGCTGCCTCGCGGGTATCGGCAACATGAACCATGCCCTGTTCGCGATATGCGGCGAGCGCTTCCCCGGTTCTCCCTGTTGCGAGATGGCGTGTGGCATCGCGCTGCCAATCTTCGCGCTGACGGCGAATGTCGGTGATCTCCACGCTGCCCATTCGTTCGGCGATGGATCGGAACGCCGCGCCCGCTTCAATCGCCTGCAACTGCTGCGGATCGCCGACCAGAACGACCTTTGCGCCTGCCTCGGCGGCACGGGAAAGCATGCGCTCCATCTGGCGTGTACCGATCATGCCAGCCTCGTCGATCACGAGCACGTCGCGCGAAGTCAGCGGCTCACGCCCCTGCGCCCAGCCATGTTCCATCGATGCAATCGTGCGCGACGCAATGCCGGAACCCTGCTCCAGATTTTCCGCCGCGATTCCTGAAAGGGCAAGCCCACGCACCTCGAACCCTGCGCCTTCCCAAGCTTGCTTAGCGACACCCAGCATCGCCGATTTACCGGTGCCCGCATAGCCGACAACAACGCTCAAATCTTGCGGCTTGGTGAGATGATCGAAGGCGTCCCGCTGCTCGCCCGAAAGAACAAGCCCGCGTCCTTCGGCGCGCGCCAGTGCAGTGGTGCGATCCTTTTCATCCACCCGATGGCGTTCGCGCTCTGCCATCAATTCTGATGCTTGGCTTAACCGCTGTTCTGTATCGATCATATCGCGGCTGGTGAACCGGTCTTCGCCGCGCCCGTCTTTGCCCAGTGCGATTAAATCCGGTGATGTTCGCACGGCGCTCAGCACCTGATCAAAATGCTCTTTGCCGTCCGAATACCGATGCACAAACATGGCCAGATCACGATTGGTGAAGGTCGCCTGTTGTTTGGTGATTGCATCAAGCGCGATTTCTGGGTGAGCGATAATCCAGTCGCCGTTGGCGCGCGCAATTTCGCGATGCAGCTCAATGCGATCCGGTTCGAGGCCTTCGCGATCCATGCGATGGGCGGGCGCGCCGACCTGGGTTTGCGCGACAAGGTCGATGCCTTGTTCGGCCAGTGAGCGATGGTCGATCCGCGCGTCGATATCGAGTTCGGCAAGGCGTTGATTGACATGATCGGCCCAGCGTTCGCGCCAGTGTTCCACCATCTCGGTCCTGTTCCAGTCACGCACCTTTGCGCCGAACCCGTCCTCTCCAACTTCGCGCATGGTCAGCATGACATGGGCGTGCGGCTTTGCCATGCCGTCTGCGCCCATGTCCCAATGGACATTCAAATCGGCGATCATGCCGCGATCAACGAACTCGGCTTGCGCAAAGTCGCGCGCCAGCTCAATGCCCTGCGCCTGAGTCATCTCGCGCGGAATGGCGAACTCGACCTCGCGCGCCAATTGCGCGTCCTTGCGAACCTCTGCCGCTTCAACCGCGTTCCAGAGCTTTTCGCGATCAGACAAATGCTCTGGCGCGTTCTCCGGCAGCATCACTTCGGAATGGACGACGCCCGCCTTGTTCGAGAAATCATGGTCGCGGTCCAGCCGCTCATCGTGCAGCCGCACGCCTGCGCGATAGGCAGCAGAGGCCATTGCGCTACGCCCGCTGGCGCGGCTGATGACTTTGACCGAGAGATGAAAGATTGCCATGAGGGCAATCCATCTACACGACAACGAGCACGTCGGAACGACGTATAAGCGCGCCCTCCCATGATAAAATCCTGCTCGGGACTATGCAGTATCAGGCCGTCTCGACGACTCTACAGCATTGGGAGAGCATCGATATTATCATCAGCGCATCACCTCTCAATGGAGAACTTCGATGCGCAAACCCCGCGACTTTGATTCGGAACTGAAGGCGCTCGCCGACAAGGCGAAGCAACTGAAGGAACGCCGCGTCCAGCAGCTTGGCGAACTGGTGATCGCCACCGGGGCCGATGCGACCGATGCGGAAACCCTGGCCGGTGCCCTGCTCGTCATTGCGGAAACCAGCGAAGCCCAAAGGAAGGAGGCGTGGCGCAAGCGTGGCGCGGCCTTCTTTCAAAGCAAGGCGCGCAAGCGTGGCGACGGAACTCAAGGCTTGTCCGAAGGCACTCTCCCGCTTGACGGCGGCGCGGCATCGGCTTGAGGCACGAATGGCGCGAACCGATATGCGCGAATGGCAGGTGAATCGCCGCGAACGCACGCGACATCTGATCGAACTAGGCGGCCTGGTCGTGAAGGCCGGACTGGTCGATCTCACCGATGATGATCGCGCCACGCTCTATGGCGCGTTCCTCACCGTCGCTGACAAACTGCGCGGCGAAGATCGCGAACAGGCGCTCACACTATGGAAGCGAAAAGGAAAACGGGCGTTCGAAGAAATGCATTTCTAACTTATCCAACCGGCATGCCTACTCTGCATCTGCTGATGGTATTGTCAAGAATGATATATATCAATTCTTTGATGAGAATACTCTATATGGCGCTTTTGATAAAATCTTAACGCAAGATATGGTATTATTATGTTTGACACGAAGCTCGCGGAAGAAATCTGGACCAAGAAATACCGTTTTCAGCCAACAGATGGCGACGGGGATGACAGCGTTCAGACGACATGGAACCGGGTGGCGCATGCGGTGGCCGCTAACGAGGCGGAGCAAGCGCGCTGGGGTCAGGCGTTTTTGAATGCGCTGACCGACTTTCGTTTCATACCGGCGGGACGCATTCTGGCGGGAGCGGGGACCAGGCGCAACGTCACCCTGTTCAATTGTTTCGTCATGGGTGAAATTCCCGACGATCTGGACGGAATATTCCAGCACCTGCGCGAAGCGGCGCTGACGATGCAACAGGGCGGTGGTGTCGGGATGGATTTCTCCTCCATCCGCCCGGAAGGCGCGGCGGTACGCGGCGTAGGTGCCAAGGCCTCCGGACCGCTGAGCTTTATGGACAGCTGGAACGCGATGTGCGGTACGATCATGGCCGCCGGCCAGCGGCGGGGCGCGATGATGGGCTGCCTGCGTATCGGCCATCCCGACATCGAAGCCTTTATCGATGCCAAGCGCGATCCCGCGCGCTTCCGCAATTTCAATCTGTCCGTTCTGGTCAGCGACGATTTCATGAAGGCGCTCGCCAGTGACGGACAATGGCCGCTGGCGTTCGGTGGGGTTGTTCATCGCATGGTCGGGGCGCGCGACTTATGGCGGCGGTTGATGCAGGCCACCTATGATGTCGCCGAACCGGGCGTTATCTTCATCGACCGCGTGAACCAGCAGAACAACCTGGCCTATTGCGAACAGATTCTCGCCAGCAATCCCTGCGGCGAACAGATGTTGCCGCCTTATGGCGCCTGCCTTCTGGGTTCGGTCAACCTTGCCCGGCTGGTGCCGCAACCCTTCGCAACGAATGCGGCGCTCGATGAGGAGGAGCTGGCCGCGCTGACAGCAACCGCCGTCCGCTTTCTCGACAACGTCATCGACATATCGCGCTATCCTCTACCTCAGCAGGAAGCAGAAGCGCGCTCGAAACGACGCATCGGACTGGGAGTGACGGGCCTCGCCGACGCATTGATCTTTTGCAACGCGACCTACGGATCGAGCCGGGCGATCGCGCTTACGCAGCAATGGCTGGGCACAATCAAGCGGGCCGCCTACCGCGCGAGCGCCCTGGTGGCGGCGGAAAAGGACGTATTCCCGCTTTATGATCCGGTGATTCTGGAACGACCCAATCTGCGCACGCTGGATGATGAGACGCGCGCCCTTATCGCCGAACACGGCCTGCGCAACGGTTGCCTCACCTCGATCGCACCGACCGGCACGACATCGCTGCTGGCGGGTAATGTCTCGTCGGGGATCGAGCCTGTCTTCGCCTATAGCTACACGCGTAAAGTGCGCGAGGCCGACGGTTCGACCCGCAAGGAAGCGGTGGAGGATTATGGCTATCGCGTGTGGAAGCAGTTGAAAGGCGAGGAACCGCCGCCGGAGGATCTGTTCGTCAGCGCCCAGTCGCTCGATCCGTCAGACCATCTCGCCATGCAGGCGCCGGCGCAGGCTTTCATCGACAGTTCCATCTCCAAGACGGTAAACTGCCCGGAGGATATCAGCTTCGATGCTTTCATGGACATCTATGCCGAGGCTTATCATCTCGGCTGCAAGGGACTGACCACCTATCGTCCCAATGATACGACCGGCTCGGTACTCAGCGTCCCCGTGGCGCCCTCTCCTTCCCCCGGCGAAGGCATAGAACTACAACCGCGCCCGGAATCGCTCCATGGCACCACCTACAAGATCAAATGGCCCGATAGCGCCCACGCCGTCTATGTGACCATCAATGACATAGATAATGCCGGTATACGGCGGCCGTTCGAGATGTTCGTCAACTCCAAGAACATGGAGCATTATGCCTGGACGCTGGGGCTGACGCGGATGATCTCGGCCGTGTTGCGGCGCGGGGGCGACATCGCCTTCGTGGCCGAGGAGTTGAAAGCCGTGTTCGATCCACGCGGGGGTGCGTGGATGGGCGGGCGCTATGTGCCCTCGCTCCTCGCGGCGATCGGCGACCTGTTCGAGCGGCATCTGGAAATGCTCGACAACCGCGAAGGCCCAAGGCCCGACCCCGTCGAGATCCATCCCGCGCGGGAGCGCTCGGTCATCCCGCAAATATGCCCCCAGTGCAGCGCCGCAGCGATGCAACGGTCGGAGGGGTGCGACAAATGTCTGGAGTGCGGCTATTCCAAATGTGGCTGAAGGCGAGGGCCAGACTGATCGGCAACGCCGGAGTTATGCAGCGATACCAAAGGCAAGCTCGCGCATCCGTTGCGGGTCGAGGATTTCGACCAGCGTCACCGAGCGGGGGCGGATGATTCGGGATGTACGTAGCCGGGTGAACTCTCTGCTCACGGTTTCCTTCGTCAGGCCCAGATAATCGGCGATATCCCCCCGGCTCATCGGCAGAGGCACCAGCTTCGCGCCGCTGACCTCGGCGGTGCCGATGCGCCGGTGCACATCGGTAAGAAAGCTCGCCAGCCGTTCGGCAGCGGTCTTGCGGCCCAGCATCACGATCTTCTGATGCGCTGACGCGAGCTCGCTGGCGGCCCGGCGGTATCGGGCAGCGGCGAGTGCGGGATAGCGATCGGCAAAACGTTCGAACCGACCTTTGAGAAAGCGGCAGAGTCTTGTGTCGCTCACTGCCTCGGCGCTGAATTCGTGCCGGTCATTCATTTCGAGTCCGACAAAATCGCCGGGGAAAAGAAAGGTGACGACCTGACGGCGTCCGTCCGGCAGGATCGCGTTCAGCTTGACGACGCCGCTGGTCACGCTGAACACGCAGTCGGCCAGGTCGCCCTGATGGAACAGCGGCTCACCCGCGGCGAGACATATGGTTCCGCCTTGGTTGCGAAAATCACTCAAGGCGTCGGCATCCAGCGCACAGCACAACGATTCGGTGCTGACGCTGCAATCCCTGCATGGATGATCGTCCTGCAACAACGCACGTTTGGTCATGGCTTCCCCACAGGATATGCGCCTGTTGCTCGCGCGTTGAGGGGGAAGCCGCAACTCCAAATTCCTGCGGGAATGATGTAGATCAAGCCTCGATCCTGCTTAGGATAGCCCTGAATCAATTGGGCAAACAGAGAAGTGGCACAGGTTTTCGCGAGATCGGAAAAGGACGGTTTCCGGAACAACCCGGAAGCCCGACCAGAATGGTGGACGCTCCAGACGCACTGATGCCCAGATAGCGGCGTACCAGACGATGCGGCCCAGAAGCAGGGGGCGGCCGGACAACGGCCGGGACTGGCGCGAAGCCCATGCGCCAATCCGCGAAAGCACGGGGCGGCTGGCGAAATAGGCGTCCGCTTCCTTCTGCCCCACCGGCTCCACGCGCCCCGCGATGTGCACTTCTCGGTCCAGTTCGGACCAGGAAAAGAACAACGCCGCATAGGGATTTTCCGTGATCTCGCCCGCTTTGCGACTGCGAAGGTTGGTGTAGAAAGCGAACCCGCGCTCGTCGAACTGCTTGAGCAGAACCATGCGCGCTGAAGGAAGACCGGCGGCGCTCGCCGTCGCCAGGATCATGGCAGAGGGCTCGATGACGCCCGACTGCTCGGCCTCGAAAAGCCAGTCGCGGAACAGCGCGAGTATTTCCGCCATGTCGTCCGCCGCAGCCATATCAGGCAAATGCCGAACCTTGCAGATAGCGATGCCCGGCAACCCCATGCCAAAAGCCATTGGAAAAAGGAGCGCCGACATTCAGCGCGTCGAGCTGCGCGCCCGCCTCCGCCGCGTCCGTGCGGCCCGCAAGCCGATCCGCAAAAATGGCGGCGACGGCGATCATATCGGTACTATGCGGCATCAGGCGGAAATGGCTGATGCCTGATGTGTGCATATCCCCGATTTCGGCAAGGAGATTGACGTAGCTGTGCGACAATGTCTGGATGCCGTTGATCGCCAGCATATTGTCTCCACCCAAGGTCTGCAACGTCATGCCGTCCGGGTCTTCCTGACACACGAACTGACACTCGTCCTTGCTGCGACGATGGGCGCGGGCATGATAGCAGCGCGCAGACAGCGCCAGCGAGGCGCGACCAAAAACCTGAACCTCAACCATCACTCCCAGATCGGCCGCCGCCCTCGCCAGCGCCGTGGCCGCCGTCTGCGGCAGCTCCACCGGGAGAGTAAAATGCATCGCGCCATGGCGGGCGAGATGGGCCAGGGTTCGCTCATTATACACGTTCATCATCGGGCCGATGTAATGCGGGCGTCCGTCGACCGCCGACAAACCGGCAGCATTGTTGACTTCCACAGGATAGTCGGTCTGGCCGCACAGCTCCGTCGTCGCCCGCCGTTCGCGCGGCAGCACCACTTCGGAGAGGGTTGATAGCACGACCCGCTTTCCACCACGCTCCAGCCGCTCGATCACGTCGGGATAATGGCGCTCGAAAAAGGGGCTGCGCTTCGAACATACCACTTCTCCGAGATAGACCATGTCGATGGGCGCCTCGTCGGCGATGCGCGCATAGAAATCGCGCTTTCTGTCGGCGTCCCAGTGGAACGGGATCGCCCCCAGCGTCAGCTTCTTCGTCATCGTGCTTACCGCCATTTCTTGGTTGCGAAGGCCCCCTGCGTCTGTTTCTGCCCTTCGGTGAGGGCGAGCAGATCGGGAGCGGGGGGCATCGTCTTATCCGCCAGTGCCGCGTCGATGGCGGCGCGGAATGTGCGCACGACCGCACCGACATAGGCACGGGAACGCTGACGGCCCTCGATCTTGAACGCATCCACGCCCGCACGGATCAAATCCGGCAGCATATCCATCAGGTTGAGGCTGACCGGCTCCTCAAAGGCATAATAAGGCTCTGCGCGCGCGGTGGAGCAATAGCGCCCCTTGCAGATGGTCGGATAACCGGCCTGTTCGTCCGGGGCGAAGCGATCGATCACATGGCAGCCGAGCCGGGCCATGACCGCCCCGTCGGCGTCGCGTTCGTAATGCACCTCGGATGCGGGAGAGCAGGCACCATCCATATTGGTCGAACGGCCGACCGCATAATTGGTCAGGCTGCACCGCCCCTCCACCATCAGGCCGTGGTTGCCGAAGATGAAGGTTTCTATCTCGCACGGGATTTCCGATTTGAGTTGGCGGATTTCCGGCACCGTCAATATCCGGGGCAGCACCACCCGCCGAACGCCGAACTGCGCGCAATAATAGCGGATGGCCTCCGGATTGGACGCCGCCGCCTGAACCGACAGGTGCAGCCTGCAATCCGGGTGATGCTCCGCCATATAGGCCGCCAGCCCGATATCGGCGACAATGAAGGCGTCCACGCCCAGCGCCGCGCCGGTATCAGCCGCCTGCTTCCAAAGATCGAACTTGCCAGACGGAGCAAAGGTGTTGAGGGCGAGCAGCACTTTGGCGCCGGCCGCATGGGCGTAGGCTATGGCCGTCGCCATTTCGTTTGGGGTGAAGTTCAACCCCGCAAAATTGCGCGCGTTGGTGGCGTTCTGGAACCCGCAATAGACCGCGTCCGCGCCCGCGTCCACCGCAGCGCGTAGAGTGGCGGGTGTCCCTGCGGGGCAGATGAGTTCAGGGACTTTCATGGCTTGCCGCTTTCCATGTCGGACCGGCCGTGACGGCGGCGGAACATACCCCACGCGGCCCGACTGACGGGCCCCAGCGAGGCAGTCACCCGGTCCGCGACAGCCCCTTCCACATCATCGACCGCGTTGCGCAGGCAGACCACCGCTTCCAGATTTCCGGTAATGTCGAGATCACGCGAGAAGAACAGGGCGTCCCCATCCCGCTCGCCTTCGATCAACCCGAGGAGATCACGAAACCGCCCTCCTATCCGCGCGTCGCAGGGCGGCTCGGCCTTGCGTGACACGGCCGTAAGCCGCGGCCTGTCGGGATCAGGGCGCAATAGCAAAAGGAAAGGCAGTTCACGCGCATCAATGAGGAAGCGGCTGTATCGATGTGGCCCCAGCCGCGCGAACAGTTCTGGCAGTGCGCGGGTCAAATTCCGGACGATCCGGTTTAAAACCGGCTGAACGCATATAAGAGCCACAGGTGGCGGGAGCATGGGGCGCGGCAGTATTTTGGGCGGTACGGGGAGGAGCGTGATGCGTTGCATACCCGTCCTCTATTCCGCTGTCAGCGGGACAAAATGACATATGTCAATCGGAACGCCCGACGCTGCCTTTGAACAAAAATCGCAAAGCAGGCGAGCGGAGAAATGACATATGTCAATTCTGGCAGGGCGCGATCCGGTAACGAAGCCGCATGACCCAACGCACCTTCCGCACCCTTTCGCTGATCGCCCTTGCGGCGGTTCTCCCCGCAATCAGCACCGCTGCCCAAGCCGACACGTCCGGCACAAAGCCAAAACCAAATTTGGTTACCCCCTTTGCCGATGTCCGCTACCGTCTGGAAACGGTTGATCAGGACGGTCTTGCTCACAACGCAACCGCATCGACATTGCGGGTTCGCGCGGGCGTCCGCACCGCCGAGTGGAATGGCCTTTCCGCCCAGATCGAGGGCGAGGCCATCACCACAATCGGCAAGATGACATATAACGACACCATTCATGGCAAGACCTCCTATCCGATGGTTGCCGATCCGGAAGACGTGCTGTTGAATCAGGCGTTCCTGAAATGGAAGCCGGTGGGGCAGATCGAGGCGATTGCCGGTCGGCAGGCCGTCAATATCGACAACCAGCGCTGGATCGGGTCCGTCGGCTGGCGGCAGAATGACCAGACGCTGGATGCGGCCCGTGTCAGCCTGAAACCCGCCAAGGGAATTTCCATCGATTATCTCTATGCCTGGCGCGTCAATCGCGTGTTCGGGCCGGATTCACCGCAAGGCGTCTGGCACGACACGAACATCCATGGCGCGCGCGCGGCGCTTGCCATCAAGAATGTGGGAACGCTGTCCGGCTATGGCTACTGGCTGGATATCCCCGCCTCCCCCGCATCGTCGACGGCGACCATCGGCCTGCGCCTGGCGGGCGAGTATCCGCTCAATCCGAAATTCAAGCTGCTTTATACGGGTGAATATGCGCAACAGCGCGACCATGACGTCAATCCACGCAACTTCACGCTGGATTACACCCTCGCGGAAGGCGGCGTCGCATTCGGCCCTGCCTCGGCCCGGCTCGGCTGGGAGCGTCTGGAAGGCAATGGCGTGTCTGCGGTACAAACGCCGCTGGCCACCCTGCACGCCTTCAATGGCTGGGCCGACAAGTTCCTCACCACACCCGCGAACGGTCTGCGGGATATCTACGTCGATCTCGGCTATCGCCTGACGGCTAAGGGCCCGCTCAAGGGAACGGGTTTTCGCATTGCCTGGCACGACTTCCGCTCGACCCTTGGCAATGTACATTATGGCCGCGAATGGGATGCGTCCGCCACTTTTCCGGTCCACAAATATGTGACGATAGTGACCAAGGTCGCGCGGTACGATGCCGACGCATTCGCTACCGATACGCTCAAGACCTGGCTCGGGATTGAGTTCAAGATATGATGGCGCCGCGTCCCTAGCCGCGATTGCCGAAGAAATCTGTTCCCCGGGTCTTTATCCGGGGATGGGGCGTCCAGGCTTCCCCAGCGATATGGACGCCCCAACCTTGCAAGCGTTTACATCCCGATTTTCTACCGGGTCGTAAAACGCATCGGGACGGGAGAATGCCTCAAGGCGCTCCCGATCCCTTATGGTTACTTGAGATCCGTGGACCTCCACCCCCTCGGCCACCAGCGCACCAAAACCACGCGAGAGATTTTCCGGTGTCATGCCCAGCAGCGACGCCAGCATCTTCTTCTCGCCCGGCAACTGAAAATTCTCGGCACCGCCACGACGGCGGCTTTGCAGCAGCAGATAGTTGCCTATCCTTTCCGTCGACTGTCTGAGCTTCAGATCGGCAAGAGTTCGCACGAATTCACGATATCCATTAGCCAACTCCCGGATCACCGCCATCATAAGCGCCTTATCCTGATGGATCAGTCCGCGCACCAACTCGGCCGGCATCAGCAGAATACGCGAAGCACTCAGCGTGCGCGCCGTCATCAGATAGGGCATATCGGTAACGACTGCAGCCAAAATAAAACTGCGTACCGGCTCAACAATCGTCAGCGTCGTGTCCCGGCCATTGTTGGAGGCCTTCAGCTCGACGCATCCGTCGACCAGCACATGGAGAAAATCCGCCTGTTGGCCTGCTTCAAACAAGGTCAGCTCCGGCGGGAACACTTGAAGAAAGGAAGCGGCAAACAGCCGGCTACGCTCCTCCTCCCGCATCTCCGCAAAAAGGGGCAGGCGCGCAATTTCGGGTCGTTCTCCAGGACGCATTATGAACCTTCAAGCCAGCTTGATCCGCGTCGGATCATAAGTGCGATTTGATATTTATCAATCCTTTTATCCACCAAAATCAAGTTCGGGTGTGATGTAGTTCAAGCAGAGTGGAATTCCCGTCTCTGCGAACGCGAAGGTTGACCAAGATCAACAAAACACGCTCCTTTCGGGCCTCTGGTCTGCCCGCAATTCTTGGATCAGGGGGCCATTATGCCAACCACAGCAATAGTATCGCAGGCTGAGCGTAGTCGAGCGCTGTGTCTTAGTACCTTCGCTTTCACCATCTGTTTCGCCGTGTGGACCATCTTCGCCATCATCGGGGTGAAGATAAAAGCCGAGCTGGGGTTGAATGACACCCAGTTCGGGCTGTTGGTCGGCACGCCGATCTTGACCGGCTCGCTGGTACGTCTGTTCCTCGGCGTGTGGACGGATCAATATGGTGGGCGCATCACCTTCCCGCTCACCATGCTCGCCTCGGCGGCGTCCACATTTCTGCTCTCTCATGCCCACACCTATCCGCTCATGCTTCTTGCCGCGCTTGGGCTGGGGCTGGCGGGCGGTGGGTTCGCCGTCGGTGTCGCCTATGTCTCCAAATGGTATCCCCAGGAGAAGCAGGGTTCAGCCCTGGGCTTTTTCGGCATGGGCAATGTCGGCGCGGCGGTGACCAAGTTTGTCGCGCCCTGGGTGATGGTCGCCATGGGGTGGGAGGCCGTCGCGCAGATCTGGGCGGCCGCGCTGACGGCGATCGCTGTTCTGTTTTTCCTCTTGGCGCAGGATGATCCGCAGCTGGCGGAGCGCAGGCGCACGGGTGTGCCGCCACAGAGCCTCAAGCAGCAACTGGAACCCTTGCATAACGAACAGGTCTGGCGCTTCTCGCTCTATTATTTCTTCGTGTTCGGCGCCTTCGTCGCACTGGCCCTGTGGCTGCCGAAATATCTGATCGGCGTCTATGGCGTGGACATCAAGGTCGCGGGCATGCTTGCCGCCACCTTCTCGCTGTCGGCCAGTCTCTTCCGTGCCTATGGCGGCATCCTGTCGGACAGATATGGTGCGCGCAAGATCATGTACGCGACCTTCGGCGTTTCGATGCTCTGCCTGTTCATGCTGTCCTATCCGGCGACCGATTATGTCGTGCACGGGATCAAGGGCGATATTCATTTCGCCACCTCGATGAGCCTTGCGCCCTTCGTGGTGACGATCTTCATCCTCGGCTTCTTCATGTCGCTCGGCAAGGCGGCCGTCTACAAGCATATCCCGGTATATTATCCGGATCATGTCGGTTCGGTCGGCGGGCTGGTCGGCCTGGTCGGTGGCCTCGGCGGCTTCATCCTGCCGATCGTGTTCGGCGCGGTGAGCGACCTCACCGGCATCTGGACCAGCTGCTTCATGGTGCTGTTCGCGCTGGTGGCGATTGCACTGGCATGGATGCATCTGGCGATCCGGCAGATGGAACAGAAAGCGGCGGGCATCGACACCCGGTCGCTGCCGGAGTTCCCGGAAATGGCCACTCTGCACGACGCGGAACGTCATTCGGCCCATGCGGCGGGCTCCAAGCTGCTGACCGAATGGAGGCCGGAAGACCCGGCCTTCTGGGAAGCGGATGGCAGCCGTATCGCGCGGCGCAACCTGCTGATCTCCATCCCCGCCCTGCTGCTCGCCTTTTCGGTGTGGATGGTGTGGTCGGTGGTGGTGGCGAAGCTGCCCTCGATCGGCTTCGACTATACGACGGACCAGCTGTTCTGGCTCGCCGCGCTGCCGGGTTTGTCAGGGGCAACCTTCCGCATCTTCTACAGCTTCATGATCCCGATCTTCGGCGGGCGGCTGTGGACGACGCTGAGCACGTCTTCGCTGCTCATCCCTGCCTTCGGCATCGGCTATGCGGTGCAGAACCCGGATACGCCCTATGTCATCTTCCTGGTGCTGGCACTGCTGTGCGGCTTCGGCGGCGGCAATTTCGCCTCCTCCATGTCGAACATCGGCTTTTTCTTCCCCAAGGCGCAAAAGGGCAATGCGCTGGCGCTCAACGCGGGCCTCGGCAATCTGGGCGTGTCGGTGATGCAATATGTCGTGCCGCTGGTCATCACCGCCAGCGTGTTCGGGACGCTCGGCGGCGCGGCGCAGACGGCCAAGGACGGCAGCCAGCTCTGGCTCCAGAATGCGGGCTTCATCTGGGTGCCGTTCATCATGGCCTCCACCCTGTTGGCCTGGTTCGGCATGAACGACATCGCGGATGCTAGAGCGAGCTTTGCCGAGCAGGCGGTGATTTTCCAGCGCAAGCATAACTGGCTGATGTGCTGGCTCTACACCGGCACGTTCGGATCGTTCATCGGCTTCTCCGCCGGCCTTCCGCTGCTCGCCAAGAGCCAGTTCCCGGACGTCAATGTGCTCAAATATGTCTTCCTCGGGCCTCTGGTCGGCGCGATCAGCCGGGCGGCGACCGGATGGCTTTCCGACCGCTGGGGCGGCGCGCGCGTCACCTTCTGGGTGTTCATCGGCATGATGCTCGGCGTGGTAGGTGTGATCCACTTCCTCGACGCCAAGGACTTCACTGGCTTTCTGGGCATGTTCATCTTCATGTTCTTCGTCACCGGGGTCGGCAATGCATCGACCTTCCAGATGATCCCCAACATCATGCGCCTCGAAGTGCCGCGCCTGATGCCGGAACTGAACGCGGCCCAGCGGACGCGGCAGGCCGAGAAGGAGTCGGCGGCGATCGTGGGCTTCACCTCGGCGATTGCGGCCTACGGCGCCTTTTTCATCCCCAAGTCCTTCGGCAGCGCGATTGCCGCGACCGGCGCGCCCCACGCCGCGCTCTACGGCTTCCTCGTCTTCTACGCGAGCTGCGCCGTGCTGACCTGGTGGGCCTATACGCGCCGGGGCAGCCTGCTTCACGATGTGGAGCGGGGACGCGCCCCGGCGTCCGCCTCGGCCTCTACCGTGATTCTTTCCAGAGGAGCCTGATCCATGAGCCATTTGCTCGACAAACTGACCTTCTTCAGGCAGCGCCGGAAACCGTTTTCCGACGGCCACGGCGTCACCACCGGAGAAGCACGCGACTGGGAAGACGGCTATCGCAAGCGGTGGCAGCACGACAAGATCGTGCGCTCCACCCATGGCGTGAACTGCACCGGCTCCTGCTCGTGGAAAATCTATGTCAAGGGCGGGATCATCACCTGGGAGACGCAGCAGACTGACTATCCGCGCACCCGGCCCGATCTGCCCAACCATGAGCCACGCGGCTGCCCGCGCGGGGCGAGCTATAGCTGGTACATCTACTCGGCGCAGCGCCTCAAATATCCGCTGATCCGCAAACGGCTGGTCAAACTATGGCGGGAGGCGCGGAAAAGCCTGCCGCCGGTCGCCGCCTGGGCCTCGATCCAGGCGGACCCGGTCAAACGCAAGAGCTACACCGCGATCCGTGGTCATGGCGGTTTCGTCCGTTCCACCTGGGACGAGGTGAACGAAATCATCGCCGCTGCCAACGCGTATACCGCCAAGACCTACGGGCCGGACCGGGTGATCGGCTTCTCGCCCATCCCCGCCATGTCGATGGTAAGCTACGCCGCCGGCTCCCGCTATCTGTCGTTGCTGGGCGGCACCTGTATGTCCTTCTACGACTGGTATTGCGATCTGCCGCCCTCCTCCCCCATGACCTGGGGCGAACAGACCGACGTTCCCGAAAGCGCGGATTGGTATAATGCCGGTTTCTTGATGCTGTGGGGGTCGAACGTGCCACAAACCCGCACGCCCGACGCCCATTTCATGACCGAGGCCCGCTATCGGGGTGCCAAGGTGGCGGTCGTCTCACCCGATTATGCCGAAGCAACCAAATTCGGCGATATCTGGCTTAATCCACAGCAAGGCACGGACGCCGCGCTGGCGATGGCCATGGGCCATGTCATCCTGCGCGAATATCATCTCAACTGGCAGGCGCCCTATTTCGAGGACTATTGCCGCCGCTATTCCGACATGCCGATGCTGGTGAAGCTGGTCGGCAAGGATGGCGCTTTCGTGCCCGACCGGCTGCTGCGCGCCTCCGATTTCCAGGACGGCCTCGGCGAGCGGAACAATCCCGAATGGAAGACCGTCGCGATCGACGACACCACCGGCAAGCCTGTCATCCCGACGGGGTCCGCCGGTTTTCGCTGGGGCGAGCAGGGCAAATGGAATCTCGAGGAGAAGGACGGCGTCGGCGCGCCCGTCACGCTCCGCATGACCGCGATACTCGATGACCGGCACGACGCCGTCGTTGATGTCTCCTTCCCCTATTTCGGCAACCGCGAGCATGATTACTTCAAGGGCACCGACCATGCTGGCGTGCTCAACCGCCGCGTTCCGGTTCGAGAGATCCGACTCAAGGACGGCAGCACCTATGTGGCTTCGGTATTCGATCTGCTGTGCGCCAACTATGGTCTCGACCGTGGCCTGGGCGGCAAGAACGTCGCGACGGACTATGCGGCCGATGTGCCCTATACCCCCGCCTGGGCCGAGAAGATTACCGGGGTTCCGGCCGACGACATCATCGCGGTCGCCCGCGAATTCGCTGGCAATGCCGAGCAGACCAAAGGCAAGTCCATGGTGATCCTGGGGGCCGGCCTCAACCACTGGTATCATATGGACATGAACTATCGTGGCATCATCAACCTGTTGGTGATGTGCGGATGCGTGGGCCAGTCAGGCGGCGGCTGGGCGCATTATGTGGGGCAGGAAAAGCTGCGCCCGCAAACCGGCTGGGCACCGCTAGCCTTCGCGCTCGACTGGGGCCGCCCGCCCCGGCAGATGAATTCCACCAGCTTTTTCTATGCCCACACCGACCAGTGGCGGTACGAGACGCTGGATGTCGGCGAAATCCTCTCGCCCACGGCGCCGGAGGGAGATTGGGACGCGAGCCTGATCGATTACAACGTCCGGGCGGAGCGCATGGGTTGGCTGCCCTCCGCACCGCAGTTGCGCACCAATCCGCTCACGATTGCGGCGGCGGCGCAGGCAGCGGGCCAGGAGGCGAAGGATTATGTCGTAAGCGCGCTGAAAGACGGTTCGCTCGAAATGTCCTGCATGGACCCCGATGCGCCTGAAAACTGGCCACGCAACATGTTCGTGTGGCGCTCCAATCTGCTCGGCTCGTCCGGCAAGGGGCACGAATATTTCCTGAAGCATCTTCTCGGCACGGCGCACGGCGTGCAGGGCAAGGATCTGGGCGAAACCGGCCAACAGAAGCCGAAAGACGTGCGGTGGCATGACGACGCGCCCAAGGGCAAGCTCGACCTGCTGGTCACGCTCGACTTCCGCATGTCCACGACCTGCGTCTATTCCGACATCGTCCTGCCGACCGCCAGCTGGTATGAGAAGGACGACCTCAACACGTCGGATATGCACCCGTTCATTCACCCGCTGTCTGCGGCGGTTGATCCGGTATGGGAATCGCGCAGCGACTGGGACATCTACAAGGGCATCGCGCGCACATTCTCGGAAATCGCGCCGGAAGTGCTGGGGGTCGAGCAGGATGTGGTGCTGGTGCCGATCCAGCACGACACGCCCGGAGAAATCGCGCAGCCGTTCGATGTCGCCGACTGGGGCAGGAGCGAAGTCGAACCCGTTCCCGGCAAGACAATGGCCGGTATCGCGGTCGTGGAACGCGATTATCCCAATCTCTACAAGCGCTTCACGGCGCTCGGTCCGCTGATGGATAAGCTCGGCAATGGCGGCAAGGGCATCGGCTGGAACACCGAGCATGAGGTCGAGAATTTACGTAAGCTCAACGGGGTGGTGGCCGAGGAAGGCCCCACCCAAGGCATGCCCCGCATCGAAACCGCCATCGACGCCGCCGAAGTGCTGCTGATGCTGGCGCCCGAAACCAACGGCGAGGTGGCGGTGAAGGCTTGGGCCGCATTGTCGCAGAACACGGGGTTGGACCATACCCACCTCGCTTTGCCCAAGGAGGAGGAGAAGATCCGCTTTCGCGACATCCAGGCGCAACCCAGGAAGATTATTTCCTCGCCCACATGGTCGGGGCTGGAGAGCGAGCATGTCTGCTACAATGCGGGCTATACCAACGTCCACGAGCTGATCCCGTGGCGGACGCTCACCGGACGGCAGCAGCTCTATCAGGATCACAAGTGGATGCGCGCCTTCGGCGAGGCGCTTTGCGTCTATCGTCCGCCAATCGATACCAAGGCGGTCAAGCCAATGCTGGATCACGCGGCTGGGCAGCGCCATGTGGTGCTGAACTTCATCACGCCGCACCAGAAATGGGGCATCCACTCCACCTATACCGACAATCTGCTGATGCTCACGCTTTCCCGTGGCGGGCCGATCGTGTGGATGTCCGAAACCGACGCCGCGAGCGCCGGGATCGTGGACAATGACTGGGTCGAGGCGTTCAACGCCAATGGCGCGCTCGTCGCCCGCGCGGTCGTCTCGCAACGCATGAAGGAGGGCACCCTCTTCATGTATCACGCGCAGGAGAAGCATGTGAATGTGCCCGGCTCGCCGCTCACCGGCCAGCGCGGCGGCATTCACAATTCCGTGACGCGCGCGGTGCTGAAGCCGACGCACATGATCGGCGGCTATGTCCAGCAATCCTATGGCTTCAACTATTACGGGACCGTCGGGTCCAACCGCGATGAGTTCGTCATCGTCCGTAAACTGGAAAAGGTCGACTGGCTCGAAGGAGCATTGGCCGAAGGGGAGACCGCAGCATGAAAGTCCGCGCCCAGATCGGGAAGGTGCTCAACCTCGATAAATGCATTGGCTGCCACACCTGCTCCGTCACCTGCAAGAATGTGTGGACCAGCCGCGAAGGGCTGGAATATGCCTGGTTCAACAATGTGGAGACCAAGCCTGGCATCGGTTTTCCTAAGGATTGGGAGAACCAGGATCGCTGGAACGGCGGCTGGGAAAGGCTGCGCAACGGCTCCATTCAGCCGCGTATGGGCGGCAAGTGGCGTCTGCTGGCCAAGATATTCGCCAACCCGGACTTGCCGGAAATCGACGATTATTACGAGCCCTTCACGTTTGATTACGGGCATCTTCAGCAGGCGGGCGAAAGCAAGGCCTTCCCAACGGCACGCCCGCGAAGCCTGATAACCGGCGAACGCATGGAAAAGATCGAAAGCGGCCCCAACTGGGAAGAGATATTGGGCGGCGAATTTTCCAAACGGTCCGCCGACTATAATTTCGAAGGGGTTGAGAAGGAGATTTACGGCCAGTTCGAAAACACCTTCATGATGTATCTGCCCCGGTTGTGCGAGCATTGCCTCAACCCCACCTGCGTGGCCGCCTGCCCGGCGGGATCGATCTACAAGCGGGAGGAAGACGGCATCGTCCTCATCGATCAGGAAAAATGCCGGGGCTGGCGCATGTGCGTATCGGGCTGCCCGTACAAGAAGATCTATTACAACTGGAAGACGGGCAAATCGGAAAAATGCATCTTCTGCTATCCGCGCATCGAGGCGGGGCAGCCGACCGTGTGCTCCGAAACCTGCGTGGGGCGTATCCGCTATCTGGGCGTGATGCTCTATGACGCCGACAGGATCGAGGAGGCCGCCAGCGCAGAGAATGTGACCGATCTCTATCAGGCCCAGCTCAATATCTTCCTCGACCCCAACGATCCCGCCGTGATCGCACAGGCGCGCAGGGATGGCGTCCCTGAAGCATGGCTGGAGGCGGCGCGGCATTCGCCGGTGTGGAAGATGGCGATGGAATGGAAGGTCGCCTTCCCACTGCACCCCGAATATCGCACCTTGCCGATGGTCTGGTATGTACCGCCGCTTTCGCCGATCAGCGCGGCGGCGAGCGCGGGCAGGATCGCGGCGAACAACGGCATGCCCGATGTGCGCGCGCTCCGCATCCCGATCAAATATCTCGCCAACCTGTTGACGGCGGGAGACGAGGAGCCAATCGCCGCCTGCCTCGAACGCATGCTCGCGATGCGCGCCTATATGCGCGCTAAGACCATCGGCGGAGTGATCGACGAGGAAATCGCGGCGCAGGTCGGCCTCAGCGGTCGCCAGGTCGAGGACATGTATCAGGTGATGGCCATCGCCAATTATGAGGACAGGTTCGTCATTCCCGCTGGCCACCGCGAGGACGCGGAGGACATATATGATGAAAAGGGCAGCTGCGGCTTCTCCTTCGGCAATGGCTGCTCGGGCGGCTCCAGCGACACGAACCTGTTCGGCGCACCGGCGCGCAAACGGCTCCAGACGCCGACGGAGGTGTTCTGATGCAATGGACCCTACGCATCCTCTCGACGCTGTTGCGCTACCCTGACGAAGGAGTGAAGCAGGTCGCGCCCGTGCTACTCGATGCTCTGGAGCGCGATAACATTCTGACACCCCGGCAACGGGAGACGCTCCGGCCGCTGGTCGATCAGTTGATCGCCGACGATCTGCTCGATCTGCAAGAGCGCTATGTGGCGCTGTTCGATCGGGGCCGGGCGCTTTCTCTGCACCTGTTCGAGCATGTACATGGCGAGAGCCGTGACCGCGGGCAGGCCATGGTCGATCTGCGCGCGCGCTATGAAGCGCAGGGGCTGGAGATTTCCGCGCGGGAATTGCCGGATTATCTGCCGCTGTTCCTCGAATATCTGTCCACCCTGCCCGCCGATCAGGCCGTGGCGGAGCTGGCCCAGCCAGGCGTCATCATCGGTGCGCTCAGCGAACGGCTGGACGAGAAAGACACGCCCTATGCCGCACCGATGCGGCTGCTCGCCGATATGGCCGGCGCGGTCGGAGAGCAGCTCCCGATCACACCGCCTGACGACCCCGATGATCTCGCCGCTCTCGATGCCCTGTGGGAGGAAGAGCAGGTCCGTTTCGAAGCGCCCGCAGCTCCCGGCACGGCGGCCGCATGCCCACAGGCATCCGCGATGGTGGCGCGGTTTCAATCCCTCGAACCAGGCAGGAGTTTCCCCCATGGTTGATTATATCCATCATCTGCTTTTCGGCGTATATCCCTATGTCGCGCTGGCCGTGCTGGCGGTGGGTTCCGTCATCCGCTATGATCGCGAACCCTATAGCTGGCGCGCCGGATCGAGCCAGCTGCTGCGCCGCAGACAGCTCATGATCGGATCGGTGCTGTTCCATGTCGGCGTGCTGTTGATCTTTGCCGGGCATCTCGTGGGTTTGCTGACCCCCATCGCTGTGTTCGATGCGTTGGGTGTGTCTCATGGCGCCAAACAGCTGCTGGCAATGAGCGCGGGGGGTGTCGCGGGCGTGATGGCGATCATCGGCGCTTCCTTACTGATCCACCGCCGCTTTTTCGATCCGCGGGTGCGCGCCGCTTCCTGCTTCAGCGATAACATGATCATTCTGTTGCTGTGGATTCAGCTTGCCCTAGGTCTGGCAACAATTCCCCTGTCAGCCCAGCATCTCGATGGCCATGAGATGGTGAAGTTCATGACATGGGCGCAAGGCATCTTCACTTTCCGTAGTGGCGCGGCCGATGCCATCCGCGAGGTGGCGCTGGTGTTCAAACTGCACCTTGCACTCGGCCTCACGATATTGCTGCTGTTCCCGTTCACCCGGCTGGTGCACATGCTGTCCGCGCCGGTGCGGTATATCTGGCGGCCGGGCTATCAGATCGTGCGCTCACGGAAGATGGCGGCATGAGTAGTCATTTCGCACCTGTCATAGTCGGCGGCCGCGAGATCCCGGTCGCTGCGATTGCTGCCGAGGCGCAGCATCATCCCGCCCACGATGCGGATACGGCCTGGGCCGCAGCCGCAGAGGCTCTAGTGGTCAAGCAGTTGCTGCTCGACGAAGCGGAGAGGCTGGGGATATCTTCTGGCCAGGCGACGGACGGCGAAGGGCGCCTGCTTGCCGATGACGACGCACGGATAGAAGCGTTGCTCGAACGGGAAGTTCATGTGCCCGAAGCGGATGAGGACACGTGCCGCCGCTATTATGATCGCCACGAGCAGCGGTTTTTCTCACGGTTACAGGTCGAAGCCGAACATATCCTGTTCGCGGCCCAACAGGACGATTCTATAGCCGTCGGTATCGCAACCAGCGATGCGCGCGGAGCCATTCGGGAAATCAATCATGATCCGGGCAGTTTCGCGCGATTGGCGCAGGCTTACTCGACATGCCCCTCGGCGGCGCAGGGCGGGCAATTGGGATTGATCGGCGCGGGGCAGGCAGACCCAGCATTTGAATCTGCCCTGTTTGCGCTCGCGGAAGGGGCATTGTGCCAGCATCCGGTGAAAA
The DNA here is from genome assembly GCA_022652485.1 of Sphingobium sp. Lineage (GTDB taxonomy): Bacteria > Pseudomonadota > Alphaproteobacteria > Sphingomonadales > Sphingomonadaceae > Sphingobium. The sequence continues at coordinate 6,363 of JALCRK010000005.1, read as the reverse complement.
GCCGGTTCGGTGTGCATGTTATCCGCGCAGGTAGGCGTATTGAACCGCGCTTGCTGCCATTCGAAGCGGCGCGCCATGACATCGCCCATTATCTCAAAGAAGCAAGTCTGCGAAAGGCGATATCCCAGTATATCTCCGTGCTTGCCGCGCGGGTGGGCGTAAGCGGCGTTGAGATCGCCGTCCCGGAAGGGATGCTGGTGCAGTAATGATTCAAGAACTGAGGCATCCCGTCTCGCCCCTGCATGACCTCCATGGTCGCCATCTCGAATATCTGCGCTTATCGCTGACGGATGTTTGCAACTTTCGGTGCAGCTATTGTCTGCCTGACGGTTATCGCAAACCGAAGCATGCACCAGCACCGCTATCCCTCGAAGAAATATGCAGACTCGTGCGGGGCTTCGCGACCGTGGGCTTGTGGAAAATCCGGCTGACCGGAGGCGAACCGACATTGCGTGCCGGGTTCGAGGATATTGCCGCCACCATTGCCGCCGTGCCGGGTATCAGCCGGGTGGCGATGACGACAAACGGATATCGCCTGTCCGAAAGGGCAGGGGCTTATCGCGCGGCGGGCATTACCGCGATCAATGTCAGCATCGATTCCCTGATCCCCGACAGATTCAGCGCGATAACCGGGCATGACCGGCTGTCCGAGGTGCTGGCCGGGTTGGACGCGGCGCGTGCAGCCGGATTCGACTGCATCAAGGTCAATACAGTGCTAATGCGCGACGTGAACGATGATGAACTGGATGCGATCGTCGATTTCGTCGCTGGGAAAGACATCTCGCTGCGATTCATCGAAGTGATGCGCACGAATGACAACCCGGATTTCTTCACACGGCACCATCTGCCCGGAGCCAGTGTGGCCAGCCGACTGGAACGGTGCGGCTGGTCGCGCATAGCGCATCAGGCGGGAGCAGGTCCGGCAATAGAATATGTTCATCCCGACGCCACGGGGCGTATCGGCATCATCGCTCCCTATTCGCGGGATTTTTGTGCTTCGTGTAACCGGGTGCGGGTGTCGGCTTCGGGGCGCCTGCACCTGTGCCTGTTCGGAGATGGTAGCGTCGATCTGCGACCGCTGCTCCGGTCTGACGATCAGCATGACGAACTCGTCAACCGCATCCTTTGCCTGACCTATGGCAAGCCGTCCGCGCACCGGTTGCACAGCGGTAACAGTGGCACCACGCCCCACCTCGCATCTATTGGAGGCTGACATGCCCGGTATTGACAAGAGCCTGACATTTCATCCGCTCAATATTGCGGTCTTGACGATCAGCGACACACGGAGTCTGGAAAGCGACGCCTCCGGCGCACTGCTCGCCGAAAGCCTGAAGACGGCGGGGCACCATTTGGCTGACCGACAGATTGTGCGCGACGATATTCCCGCCATTCGGCACCGGGTAGGATTATGGGCGGAGGATGCGGGGGTGGATGTCATCCTCACGACCGGCGGAACCGGCTTTATGGAGCGCGACCTCACACCTGAAGCGGTCCGGCCTCTGCTCGATAAGGAAATGGATGGCTTTGCGATCCTTTTCCATCTTGCGAGTCGACAGACGGTTGGCATTTCGACCTTGCAGTCGCGCGCACTGGCCGGGCAGATCGGCACGACCTTCTTGTTCTGCCTGCCCGGTTCCCCCGGCGCGTGCCGCGACGGCTGGGACGCCATTCTGGCGCTGGAACTTGACAGCCGCCACCGCCCCTGCTCGCTCGCGGGCGTCATTCCGCGCCTGATGCATCTGTGTGCTTGAGCCGGTCATGATTGCGTTCGACGCAGCGCTGGCATTGATTGCCGAGCATGGGCAGCCGCTGGCGCGCGAACTGGTCCCGCTGGGTTGCGCGCAGGGCCGTGTATTGGCCGATCCCGTCATTGCGCGGACGGACGCGCCGGCGACAGACGTGTCCGCAATGGACGGCATCGCCGTGCGCGACGCCGACCTCTCGCCACTTCCCGCTACACTCCATATCGTAGGCACATCCTTCGCCGGGGAGCCATGGCGAGGCGAAATAGGGCGCAGCGAGTGCGTGCGCATATTCACCGGCGCGCCTCTGCCCCAAGGCGCGGACCGCGTCGTCATGCAGGAGCATATCTTTATTCGCGGTAATCAGGCGACCGTAACGGAAGGCTATGGTCCGGGATGGCATGTGCGCGCCGCCGGATCGGATTTCCGGTCCGGCGATGTGCTGATCCCGGCTGGTACCCGGCTTGGTCCCCGGCAACTTCTGTGCGTGGCGGCGGCGGACCAGGCACAGGTCAGCATCTGGCGCAGGCCGCGCGTTGCGATACTCAGTACCGGTACGGAGCTTGTTCCGGCGGGTGGCGCGCAGGACCGGCCGGATCGACTGCCCGACAGCGTGTCACCCGGCATTGCCGCACTGGTCGATGTCTGGGGTGGAGAAGTGATCGAGCGCCACCTCGCCGGAGATAATCTGGCGGAGCTGGTCGATATCGCCGGCATCATGCTCCATCGCGCCGACATACTGGTAGTCACGGGTGGCGCCTCGGTCGGAGAGCGTGACCATGCCAAGGACATGCTTGTGCCGCACGGGCTGGAACTGTTCTTCTCGAAAATCGCGATGAAGCCGGGGAAGCCGGTCTGGTTTGGCCGGTGTGGCAGCACGCTCGTCGTCGGCCTGCCGGGCAATCCGACATCCGCAATGGTAACGGCGCGCCTCATTCTCGCGCCATTGCTGGCAATCATGTCGGGACTTCCACCGGAAACGGCTCTCGCCTGGAAGCGCCTGCCGGTTGACGGGAATATCCCGCCGAACGCCGGTCGGGAGAATTTCTTCCGCGCACAATGTGTTGGCGGATGCGCCGTCGTGCTGTCATCTCAGGATTCGGGCAGTCAGAAAATACTCGCCGCTGCGGATTTGCTAGTGCGGGCCTCAACTCAGGAGACAGGGGAAGATGGCCCGCATATTGCCCTCTGCCTTGACTTTTGACGGGAGGCATTTGCCTTTCAGGGGACGCGGAATGCAGGTTGTTCGCGTTGGAAGATGGGATGTTTACGTTGAAGCGCTTTCTCCACGATACAGACCGCTGTTGTTTTTGCCGGATTTCCGCCCAACGGGGAATGGCTTGGCGTACTCGCCGGGTAGTGCCTGCCCGCGATGCAACAACCGATGCTGCCAGTGGCAGCCACGGCCTGTGGTGAGCGCCCCGTGATCCTTTTTGCCGCACCCCATCGCTTTCTGTTTCTGGTCGGGATCGGCCAACTGACATTGTCCATCCTGTGGTGGAGCTTCGCCTTGGCCCGCCTTCACCCCACAGGGGATATGGTAGGGGCTGTTCCGATCGTACTGTTGCACGCACCATTGCTCCTCTATGTCGCGTTACCGCCGCTGTTCTTCGGATTTCTGCTGACAGTATTTCCGCGCTGGATGGGGTATCCTGACCTCACTCGGCGCGCTTATGTTCCGGCAGGTGGCGGCTATGCCTTTGCAGCGCTGGCGAGCTGGCTTGGCCTGTTTACAGGCGGGGGCGTTTTCCTGGTGGTTGCTTTCGGTGCGGCCCTGCTGGCGAGCCTGTGGGGTGCGACCCTGTTGCTGCGCGTCGCGCTGCGCGAACGGCGGGACGGCAATGGGCCGACATGGCACGCATGGTCCATCCTTGCAGCATTCGGTGCAGCGATATCAGGCCAGATCGCGCTGCTGCGCTTTCTTGTCGGCCTTGATCTCGCCCAATGGTTCTACGCCACACGGATCGGCCTTCACCTGTTTCTGATGCCCGTATTTCTAACGGTCTGCCACCGCATGCTTCCCTTTTTCGCGGCAAATGCTGTGCAGGGTTATCGACCCTGGCGGCCTATCTGGTTGCTCGGCTGTATATGGGTGGGCATGGTGCTGCTCACAATCGGGGAGCTTCTGGCAATGCCTGTCTTGCGGGGTACCGGAGCCGGTTCGCTCACCCTAATGACAAGCCTCGCTCTCTGGAAATGGTGGCCAAGAAACGCGGCGCCTGCATTGTTGTGGGTGCTGGTGATCGGCTTTGCCTGGACACCGATCGGTTACGCGCTCGCGTTTCTGGATAGTGCTAGAGTGGCTCTGGGCCGCGCACCCGACCATGCCCTCACCATAGGGTTCGCGAGCAGCCTGATCGTCGCAATGGTGACACGCGTTACCCAAGGCCATTCCGGTCGCCCCCTCCTGTTGCCCTTTGCCGGCAGCATTGCATTTGCCGGGATCCAAATCGCGGCACTGGCACGCATCAGCGCAGCCGTGGCTAATGAGCAGGCAGTATTTCTGATACTATCGTCCGCAATCATGGCGCTATCGCTGACGCCATGGGCAGTGCGCAATACGCTTATCTATATGCGCGCCCGGCTGGACGGAAAAGCGGGATGACCGTTCCGCCCATGACTCCGGATGACGTGCTGGCCTTGCTCAAGGAGGGCAACAGGAGCTTTCTTGCCGACAAACCCTATAAACCTCATACGGATCGATCCAGCAGATTGCGGATGCTCGCCGCCCAACGGCCCATTGCGGCCTATTTGAGTTGTTCGGATTCCCGCGTCGCGCCCGAACTTCTCTTCGGGCGGGGGCTTGGAGAGCTGTTCATAGTTCGCAACGCGGGGAACAGCCTGTGTTCCTCTGCTATCGGAAGTCTGGAATTTGCCGTCTCGGCACTCCAGGTTCCTCTTATCGTAGTAATGGGTCACGAGAATTGTGGCGCTGTGCGAGCGGCCGTATCCGTTATGCAGGAACATTATTGTTTTTCGGCCAATATCAGCAAGGCGCTTCAGCCTTTATATCCAGCTGTCATGGAGGTCGAGGATGAAGGACAGCATGACTTGATCAATGCCGCCGCCAGGCAAAATGTGCGGCGCGTCGTACGTGAGTTGCGGGATGAATCCTCTCCCGCCATTCGCCGTCCCCAGAAACATGGCCTGCTAAAAGTCGTGGGAGCGTTTTACCACCTTGCTTCGGGCCAGGTTGATTGGCTGGATGATTAGGATTGGTGTAGGAAAAAGCAGATTTCGTCAGGCGACTCCCAATGGTATTTGCGTTGGCATAAGAGTTTTTTACTTTTCAATATATTATATTATATCAATGCCTTAGACTAGTTAAAACTTTCCCGTAGGGGTCACCAAATTCCTGCTTCGATAGCCTCTTGTGTGGCGATGCCGATCGCGCCATGAAGCGCGCATGATCGCGAAGCTGCTTCGTTATATTCCTCTCCTGGCGACAGCGGCTCTGGCCTGCTCCGCGCCTGCGGTGACGGGCAAGGGTGGCGCGGAGCCGGCGGTCATTCACGCCCGCCCCGCGCTGTGGGCGGTGTCTGATGCGGACACCACCATCTATCTCTTCGGCACGGTCCATATGCTGAGGCCGGATGTCCGTTGGTTCGAGGGCGACGTGAAGCAGGCGTTCGACCGTTCGGACAGCCTCGTGGTCGAGGTGGCGAAGGAAGATCCGGCCCAGCTTGGCCCTGTTATCGGCAGGCTTGCGGCCAACACCGACGGACCAAAAGCCACCGAATTGCTCAATCCCAAACAGCGCGCGCGCTATCTCGCCGCACTCAAGGCCTATAGCCTGCCGCCTGAGGCGATGGACCGCTATGACCCCTGGTATATCTCGATCAATCTTTCGATCATCCCCCTGATGCAGCTTGGCTACAGCCAAGATCTGGGCGTGGACAAGGTACTGGAATCCGCCGCCGACCGCAGTGGCAAGCCCGTGATGGGCTTCGAGACGGCGGAGGAGCAGCTGGGCTTTTTCGACAGCCTCCCCCGCCCGGTGCAGGTTCGCTATCTCGACGCGACGGTGAAAGAGCTGCCGCAGATCAAGCCGGAATTCGCCAAGCTGATCCGACACTGGGCGGGCGGCAAAGCAGACGCACTCGCCCGCCAGATGAACGACTCCATGAAGGAGACGCCCGAGCTGGCAAAGCCGCTGCTGCTCGATCGCAACGCGCGCTGGGCGGACTGGATCGAGGAACGCATGGGCCAGCCCGGCACGGTGTTCATCGCGGTCGGGGCGGGGCACCTTGCGGGCAAGGGAAGCGTCACCGATCTGCTGGCACAAAAGCATTTCGCGGTGAGGCGCGTCGGTCCCGAGAAATAGACAGGACTTTGGTTGTTTAATTATTTGACGACTGTCAGTAACAGCCTAATTTTAGCGAGATCTGCCGCCCACACAAATGAGTTCTAAATGAAACTTGGCTGTTTTTCTCAGATTGCAACATTAACCACAGCCATAGCAGTGGGGCTCGGTTACTTCTCATTTTGGTGGACGTTAATTCCTGCCTTTCTCACTGGCTCACTCTCGATATCTAACGGTCCCGGATTCGATATCGTCATGCGAGCCAATCAAGAAGGTCGCCTCAGTGTCTTTCCTATGATGATAGTCGCACACATTTTA